>NZ_JBMSDV010000005.1:0-312317 GCF_049445855.1 Variovorax sp. VNK109
CGGGGAGTAGTAGTGCCGCTTGGGGCGCTGGGCGATCGTGTCGTTCGCCATAGTGTGCGTGATGTTCATCGTGCACACGATGCCTCGACACTGGGTCTATCTCAAGATGGGATTGCCGGACGCTTACGTCACGGAGAAAAAATGTCCCGCTCGCGTAGCAACGTGGCCGGCCGGGTAGATCCCAGAATCAGGCAAAGAGATACGCCAGTTGGCTGGACGGACCGCAGCGCCCTCGGACTACTGCCGCAGATGGGGCAATACCAAGTCAAACCTGGTGACAAGCTCACTGGAGGTCACGGCAACGGAGCCACCATGTGCCTCCGCAATCGATTTCACGATGGCAAGGCCAAGACCGGCGCCCGCCGTATTTCGTTGCCGTGCCGGATCAACTCGGTAGAAGCGGTTGAAGAGCTTTGGTAGATCGCGCTCAGGAATTCTCTCACCGGGATTGACCACACTGATCGTTGTCCACTGCTCGTCCTGCGAAAGCAAGACCGTGATGCTCTTGCCGCGAGGCGTGTGTCGAATTGCATTCGAGAGAAGATTGTTCAGCGCCCGGGTGAGCATTTCCCGATCCGCCGCTATGCTGCCGATCGCCCCTTTAACACCAAGCGTAATGCCGCTATCTTCTGCCAGCGCCTCGAAATAGTCGAACAGACTCCGCACCAATTCGGACAGATCAATGGTAGACAGACGCAAGTTGCGGGGATCATTTTCCGTTTGGGCAAGAAACAGCATGTCACCAATCATGCGTCCCATCCGATCAAACTCTTCCAAATTTGAATAGAGGATTTCTCTGTATTCCTCGTTGCTGCGCGGCTGGCCAAGCGCCACGTGAGTCTGCGTGACCAGGTTGGTGACGGGCGTGCGCAACTCGTGCGCGATGTCTGCGGAAAAGTGTGATAGCCGGGTGAAGCCTTCCTCGATTCTCGCCAACATATCGTTGAAGGCGAATACCAGTTCCGCCAGTTCGATCGGCACATCCCGAGGATCCAGCCTCACATCCAGCTTTGAAGAGCGAATCGCCCGAATCTCTTCATTGACCTTGCGAATCGGCAGGTGGCCCCACTGCACCGCCAGCCAAGCCACACCGAGCGCCAGACACATGACCAAGCCGGTTGCCCACCAGAGCATGCGCTTGAACTCCGCCAGGAAGTCGAGATGAAAGCCGATGTCCATGGCAGCGACGATGCGGTAGCCGGGCGCCGCTGAATCGTCAGCAGGCAGTTGCAGCACCACACCTCGATATGACCTCTGATCCTCCTGCCACACGATCAAATCGTCAGCGGTGATGCGGTTGACCAACTTTTTGCTACTGGCAAGTTTAGACAGGTCAGGACCGGGCGTGGCATAGATGCTATTGCCAGCCCCATCGTAGACGCCGTACGTCATCCCATGATGTCCTGCGACTGCGTTGGCCAAGTGTTGCTTCAGTTCGTCGCTTGCGATGTCACTTGCAAGCTGGTGCAAGGGCTGAGCCAAAGCGGTTGTCACTGCCTCCAGTTCGTGGGCATCCTGTTGAGCAAAGTGGTGCTCCAACGACCGGAGAATGACCCAATTGAACACAAGAAACACCAAGGTCGTGGCGATACCAACGAGGGCCGTGACCCTCAATGCAAGCGACGCTGGACGGCTTTGCCGCGGCTTATGGCGCAGGGGCATCATCGGGCGCATCGAGCGTGTATCCCATTCCACGCACGGTGTGGATGAGCTTCGGATTGAACGCATCGTCTATCTTCGCGCGTAGACGGCGGATGGCTACATCGATGACGTTGCTGTCGCTGTCGAAATTCATGTCCCATACCTGCGACGCGATCAGAGACCGTGGAAGGACCTCCCCCTGGCGACGGGCCAGGAGCTCAAGCAACGCGAACTCCTTGCTGGTGAGATTGATGCGTTGGCCAGCGCGCGTTGCGCGCCGGCGCGCCAAGTCCAGCACCAAATCGGCAACCTGGATGCGATCAGGCTGGCTCGGAGCGCTTCCGCGTCGCAGCAGCGTCCGCACCCGCGCCAGCAACTCAGAGAACGCGAATGGCTTGACGAGGTAGTCGTCCGCTCCCAGTTCCAATCCCTTGACACGGTCGTCTACACCGCCACGCGCCGTCAGAAAGAGCACAGGGACCTGTTTACCGGCATCTCGAAGGGCACGCACGATGCGCCAGCCATCGACATCCGGCAGCATGACATCCAAGACCACCAGATCGTATGTCTCGCCCATGGCCAGGTGGTGTCCGTCCAATCCGTTGCGCGCCAGATCCACGACGAATCCCGCCTCCATGAGACCTTGGCGGACGTAATCCGCCGTCTTGTTCTCGTCTTCAACGACCAGCAGTTTCATCGCATGTCCCATGAAATCGCTACGGCGCGGAAAAATAGCCGCTCACGATGTACGCATTCATCCACTTTCAATCAGCAATTTACTGGTTGCCAGCTTCCACGAACATGACACGAACATTACATGAATGTAATTCAGGGGTCATTCGATGGAAAGTGCCCAACCCATAGCATGACCTGCATTGCGTCGAACTGTGCCGCTCAGGATGGGGTGGCGTTTAGAACGACTTCCGAGTCATCTATGGAGGATTTCAGGCCATGCCGCCTCGTTCACCCTTTTTTATCGTGCCCACACAGGGCCTTTCTCGTCGGCGTTTCGTCCAAGGGTTAGCCGCCGGCGGCGTTCTCGCTGGGCTGTCCACGCCGGCGTTCAAGGCATTTGCCCAGCAAGGCTCCGCGACGCGCGGTGCCGCCCCTGTGCTGAAGGGCACCGAGTTCGACTTGGTGATCGCCGAATCGCCCGTGAACTTCACGGGCAAGCCAGGCGTGGCTACGACCATCAACGGCTCGCTGCCGGCACCGACATTGCGTTGGCGCGAGGGTGACACCGTCACAATCCGTGTAACCAACAAGCTGCGTGAAGCCACATCCATTCACTGGCACGGGATCATCCTGCCGTATCAGATGGATGGCGTGCCGGGCATCAGCTTCAATGGCATCGCTCCCGGCGAGACCTTCACGTACCGCTTCAAGGTTCAGCAGAGCGGCTCCTACTGGTACCACTCGCACTCCGGCTTCCAGGAACTCACGGGCATGTACGGGGCGATCATCATCGACCCCGCTGGCGCCGAGACCATCCACGCCGACCGTGACCACGTGCTGCTGTTCTCGGATTGGACCGACGAAGACCCGATGCGGGTGTTCACCAAGCTCAAGTCCCAAAGCGACTATTACAACTACAACCAACCTACCGTCTTCGACTTCTTCCGGGACGCCTCGCGCGAAGGCACGGCCGCTGCGATCGACAAGCGCAAGATGTGGAACGAGATGCGGATGAATCCGACGGATCTCGCAGATCTGTCTGCCACCACGCTGACCTATCTGGCCAACGGCGTCACCCCCGCCGGCAATTGGACGGCGCTGTTCCGACCGGGTGAGCGCGTGCGGCTGCGCATGGTCAACGGTGCGGGCAACACCTTCTACGACGTACGCATTCCAGGACTGAAACTCACGGTGGTGCACGTCGATGGTGTTGACGTGGAGCCGGTGACCGTCGATGAGTTCCGATTCGGTCCTGGCGAAACCGTCGACGTGATCGTCCAGCCACGGGATGACGCTTACACGATCTTCGCCCAGGCGATGGACCGGACAGGCTACGCGCGTGCCACGCTGGCCGTGCGTGAAGGTCTTCAAGCTCCCGTGCCTGCCCTCGATCCGGTCGAATGGCTGACCATGAACGACATGATGGGCGGCATGATGGGGGGCATGGACCATGGCGGGTCCGGCCAGGCCATGGAGATGACCGGGATGACGGGCATGACGGGCATGACCGGGATGACCGGGATGGGCTCGGGTTCGATGTCCGGGATGGATCATGGGGCGATGGCAGGCATGAATCACGGCGCCATGAACCACGGTGGCATGGCGATGGATCACAGCCAACACGCCGCGGCGGCGGGGGGACTGGCCGTGCCCAGCACTACTGCTCGCCACGCTCGCACCGAGTATGGTGCCAGCACGGACATGCGCGTTGACATGGCGCGCACCAACCTCGATGACCCCGGCATCGGACTGCGCAACAACGGTCGGCGCGTGTTGACCCTCGCGGATCTGCATACCCCGTCGGGGCCGCTGGACAAGAGAGGCCCCGGCCGGGAGGTCGAACTGCACCTCACGGGCAACATGGAACGCTACGCATGGTCCCTGGACGGGCTGGAGTTCGGAAAGTCCACGCCGGTGCACTTCAAACACGGCGAGCGGCTGCGGGTCATTCTGCACAACGACACCATGATGACCCATCCCATGCACCTGCACGGCATGTGGAGCGAGCTGGAAAGCCCCGACGGTCGCTTCCTTGCGCGCCGCCACACCCTGCCGGTGCAGCCGGCACAACGCATCAGCTTCCTGGTGACAGCCGACGCGCTCGGCCGCTGGGCGTGGCACTGCCACCTGATGTTCCACATGGATGCCGGCATGTTCCGCGAAGTCGTGGTGTCTTGAACCCAGCGCACAAGGAAGACCAAGAATGTCCAAAGCACTCCCCACTCGCGCACTGGCCACGACGCTTCTGGCCCTGGTAAGCGTCGCCGCCCAGGCACAAGCACAGAACGACCATGCAGCGCACGGCCAGGCCGACGCTCAAACGGCCGCGCCATCCACTCAGACCGTGGCTCCTGCCGCCGACCCGCACGCGGGTCACGCGACGTCGGCGAGCGGCTCGACCGCGGCCCCGGCCATGGATCACGGCAACATGCAGATGCAGGGCGGGTCGGCGCCTCCTGACGCCCGCGATCCGCATGGCTACTCCAATGGCCTGACATTGGGATCGGGCGACTACGCCGTACCCGGTGTGCCGCGGCTGATGCTGGCCGACGAACACAGGTTCTTTTCGTTGCGCGGCGAAACTCTGGAACGCCGCTTCACGCGCAAAGGAGACGACTCCACGGCCTACGACCTCCAGGCGTGGTATGGGACGACCTACAACAAGGCCGTCGTGAAGGCCGAAGGCGATATCGCCAAAGGAAAGCTCGAAGAATCGCGTACCGAGCTTCTCTGGGGGCACGCCGTCGCACCGTACTGGGACACCCAGCTCGGCGTTCGGGTGGATAACGGGGAAGGCCCGAGCCGTCAATGGTTGGCTTTCGGCATCCAGGGCCTCGCCCCCTACTGGTTCGAGCTGGAGGCGACGGGCTACGTGGGAAGTGGTGGACGTACGGCGCTGCGTGTCGAAGGCAGCTACGAGCTGCTGCTGACCCAGCGACTGATTCTGGAGCCTCGCGCCGAGTTGCAGTTTTATGGCAAGGACGACCCGGAACGCGGTATCGGCAAGGGCCTGGCCGAAGCGTCTGCTGGCTTGCGCCTGCGCTATGAATTCAGTCGCCAGTTCGCCCCCTATATCGGCGTGGAACGGGCGGGCAGCTTCGGACGCACCGCGGACTATGTGCGTGCCGAAGGCGGCCGTGCGCAGCAGACGCGCTGGGTGGCTGGCGTGCGATTCTGGTTCTAGAACCTAGCGGGTTTGATCATCTGATGAGAGGCGATCCATGAACATGCACTACGACAGAAGCCAGGGCAAAGTGCCGAGACGCCAGGCATTGATCGCTGGCTTGTTGGTGATGGCACTCGCAGGACCGAGCCTGGCGCAGAGCCGACCGATTGCCAAGGTCTGGAAGGACCCGAGCTGCGGATGCTGCAAGGACTGGGTCTCACACCTGCAAGGCGCAGGCTTCGATGTGCAGGTTCTCGACACCGGGAACACCGCAGCGCGCACGCGGCTGGGCATCCCGCAGAAGTACGGTTCTTGCCACACGGCGCAGATCGGCGGCTATGCCATCGAGGGTCATGTGCCTGCCTCGGACATTCAACGCTTGCTGCGCGAAGCCCCGCAGGCCATCGGCCTCGCGGCGCCCGGCATGCCGGTCGGTTCGCCCGGCATGGATGGTCCGGCCTATGGTGGACGCAAGGACGCCTACGACGTGCTGCTGATTGGGAAAAACGGTAGCAGCACGGTCTATCAGTCGCATCGCTGACCATCCATCAACCCTTCTCCGTGGAGATATGCCATGCAGCATCAGCACACACAGACCCCCAGCGATCGCCCCCGGTTCTGGCGATCGCGCTACGGCGTGGCGTTCCTCATCATCGCCGCTGTCGCCGCGTATTTCCTGCTCAAGGAGCATACGGCACATGTTGCCGGCTATCTCCCCTTCCTGCTGCTGGCGGCTTGTCCGCTGATGCACCTGTTCATGCACCGTGGTCACGGCCACGGCGGACACGATCATGCCGCGCGTCAGGGTAAGGAAGGTGCCGCAGCCTCCAAGGAGCAGAAGCAATGAGTCGAGGCACTCGCACCGTGCGAGCACGCGACGCCGCGCTTGTCTCCTTGCGCGCCTGCGGCCTGCTGCGATCACCAGACACCAAAGGTTAACGGCGGAGGGCACTTGTCACTATGAATTCACCCAGCAAGTCTTCAGGACATGAGCACGCAGGCATGGCGGCGGGTGCCACAACGTCCGGCCCGCATACGCACCACCATCACGCCAGCCATGCTGGAAGTGACGACGCGGGCGGGTCCTCAAGCCACACGCAGCCCGATGCCGCGACGCGAGATCCGGTGTGTGGCATGGCGGTCACGGCGGCGTCGGAGCACCGTTCCACGCACTTGGGGAACACGTACTTGTTTTGCAGCACCGGATGCAAGGCCAAATTCGACGCCGATCCGGCGCGATATGCCAGCGGTGACGCGGGCATAGGCACAGGCAGCGGCCATGCACCGCATCACCATGCCAGCACCGCGATTTCACCGGCCCCGGCGGCATCGCCAACCGCACCCGGAACCATCTACACCTGCCCGATGCACCCGGAGATCCGCCAGGATCATCCGGGAACCTGCCCCAAGTGCGGGATGACGCTGGAGCCTCTGCTGCCCGACCTCGATGACGACAACCCGGAGTTGCGTGACTTCTCGCGTCGCTTCTGGTGGACCTTGCCGTTGACGCTCGTGGTCCTGGCGCTGGCGATGCTGGGCGAGCGGCTACACCTGATGGACATGGCTACACAGAGCTGGGTCGAGTTGGTGCTGTCGTTGCCGATCGTGCTGTGGGCCGGCTGGCCCTTCTTCTCCCGCGGCTGGCTGTCCGTGGTCAACCGCAGCCCGAACATGTGGACACTGATCGGCCTGGGAACGGGTGCGGCATTCATCTACAGCGTTGTGGCAACCGTTGCGCCGGAAGTGTTTCCAGCTTCCTTCATGTCCATGGGACGGGTCGGCGTGTATTTCGAGGCCGCCGCCGTCATCATCTCGCTGACACTGCTCGGCCAGGTGCTGGAACTCAAGGCCCGCTCCCAGACTTCGGCAGCCATCAAGTCGCTGCTGGGGCTGGCGCCCAAGACCGCGCGGCGCATCAATGCGGACGGCAGCGAGGAAGACGTGCCGCTCAGCCATGTGCACGTCGGCGATCTGCTGCGCATCCGACCCGGCGAGAAGGTGCCGGTGGATGGCATCGTGCACGAGGGCAGCAGCTCGATTGACGAATCCATGCTGACCGGCGAACCGCTGCCCGTCAGCAAGCGCGTGGGCGACAAGGTCATCGGGGCCACACTCAACACCAGCGGCGCGCTGGTCATGCGTTCGGAGCGGATCGGCTCGGACACCGTTCTATCGCAGATCGTCCAGATGGTCGCCCAGGCGCAGCGTTCCAAGGCGCCGATGCAACGCATGGCCGATGTCGTTGCCGGCTACTTCGTGATGGCCGTCGTCGCCATTGCGGTAACGACGCTCCTTGTATGGGGATTCTTCGGGCCACAGCCCACCTGGGTCTATGGACTGATCAATGCGGTGGCCGTCCTGATCATCGCCTGCCCGTGCGCGCTGGGTCTGGCCACGCCGATGTCGATCATGGTCGCAACGGGCCGTGGCGCCACGCAGGGCGTGCTGTTCCGCGATGCCGCGGCGATCGAGAATCTTCGCAAGGTCGATACCCTCGTCATCGACAAGACAGGAACCCTGACCGAAGGCCGACCTGCTTTCGATCAGGTCGTCGCAGCACCCGGCTTTACGAACGATGAGGTGCTGCGTCTTGCGGCCAGCCTGGACCAGGGCAGTGAACACCCCCTGGCCGACGCCATCGTGCAGGCCGCGCGTGCCCAGGGCCTCCAACTCGTGAAGCCTCAGAGCTTTGAATCGGGAACCGGCATCGGCGTGCGCGGAAAGGTTGAGCACCGGCAACTGGCGTTGGGCAACACAGTGCTGATGGAACAGTCTGGCGTATCGGTGGAACCGCTCGTACCCCAGGCCGAAGCTCTGCGCGGCGAAGGGGCCAGCGTCATGTACTTGGCTGTGGACGGGCAGCTCGCGGGCTTGCTCGCCGTGTCCGATCCGGTCAAGGGCAGCACCCCCGAGGCCCTGGCCGCGTTGAAGGCTGCGGGCCTGCGGGTCATCATGGCCACCGGGGACGGGCAGACCACCGCCAAAGCCGTCGGTGCACGCCTAGGCATCGACGAGGTGCATGGTGAGGTCAAGCCGGCGGACAAGCTCATGTTGATCGAGCGACTGCAGAAAGAAGGACGCATCGTCGCCATGGCCGGAGACGGCATCAACGACGCGCCGGCCTTGGCGAAGGCAGACGTGGGCATCGCCATGGGAACGGGAACCGACGTGGCGATGAACAGCGCCCAGGTCACGCTGGTCAAGGGTGACCTGCGTGGCATCGCTGTCGCTCGCACGCTCTCGGTGAGTACCGTGCGCAACATGAAGCAGAACCTCATGTTCGCCTTCCTCTACAACGCGCTGGGCATCCCCATCGCCGCCGGGGTTCTCTATCCCCTCACGGGCTGGCTGCTGTCGCCGCTGATCGCAGCATTGGCGATGAGCCTGAGTTCGGCGTCGGTCGTTGGCAACGCCTTGCGCCTGAGAGCGAGCCGACTGTGACCGGATTTTCTTTCTGAAACTACAGGAGCCTGCTATCGCCCAGCAAACCGTTTCTTTCGTTCCACGCCGTTGCAAAGGTGCAAGCCTTATCTCGGCATTTCGTTCTTAAACCCCACCTCACACATCCAGGTAGAAACTTCTATGACCCGTTCACATTTCATCGCCAAGCTCGTCGCGCCGATCGCTGCTGGTCTGTTCGCCACCGCCGCATTCGCGCATCCTTCGCTGGTGTCTTCAACGCCGGCCGACAAGTCGCAGGTTTCTGCGCCAGCCACCATCGAACTGAAGTTCTCCGAGACGCTGGTGCCGCAGTTCTCCGCCGCGAGCCTTGTCATGACTGGCATGCCGGGAATGGCGAGCCATGGCCCGATGAAGATCAACGCCAGCGTCGCGGCTGCCGGCGACGGCAAGACCATGGTCATCACGCCGGCACAGGCGCTCCAGCCCGGTGACTATCGCGTCGAATGGCGTGCCGTCTCCTCGGACACGCATCCGATCACGGGTAACGTCACCTTCAAGGTGAAGTAAGCCCATGGCCGGGGATTGGTTGACCATCGTCCTGCGCCTGGCGCTGTATCTGGACCTGGCGGCGGCGTTTGGCGTCGCCATGTTCGGTCTCTATGCTTTGGGCAACGACGAGCGATCCTCGACGATCTCGCGCCGCTATCGCGTCCTCATTGGCGCATCCGCTGCCATCGGCATTGCCCTGTCGATGTGGGGCATGACGGTCATGGCCAAGGCCATGTCCGGTGCCCAGAGCTACGCGGAGCTGTCAACGCACGTCTTCGACATGCTCATTACGGGCACGCACATGGGCATCGCCTGGTGCATTCGCCTCCTCGCGCTGTTGGTGTGTGTGCTCGTCGCAATGTTGAAATTGAACGCTACCTTGCGATTTGCAGTGATGGCGCTCTCCACCGGCGTGGCGCTGGCGACCCTTGCGTGGGCAGGCCACGGCGCGATGGACGACGGCGTTCGCGGCTACATCCATCTTGCGTCGGATATCACGCACCTCTGGGCAGCGGGCGCTTGGGTGGGCGCATTGGTGGCGTTCTTGATGCTGGCATCCCACAAGCAGGATGTCGCGCAAGACCCGGTAGCGGTCCTCAGTCGGACGTCGAATGGCTTTGCTCGCATAGGTACAGCGATCGTGGCTGCACTCGTCGTGAGTGGAATTCTCAATTACCTGTTGATCGCCGGACCATCGTTTGATCCGCTCATCTCGACGCTGTATGGCCGGCTGCTGATGGTAAAGCTCTTGCTTTTCGCAGGCATGCTGGCGTTGGCTGCTGCCAATCGGTATCGGTTGAGCCCGAGCCTGGAGGCAGCTTTGAAGGCAGGCAATCGCGCACAGGCAGTCATCAAGCTTAGGCAGAGTCTGTTCACGGAGGCGACCTTGGCCGTTTTGGTTCTGGCGAGCGTTGCATGGCTTGGCATCTTGTCTCCCACTGGAACCTAGTCCTTCATGGGCGGCAGATGACAGCACATGAACTGAATGTAATGCACGGGTAAGCGCTCTGTAGACCGCCTGCTTCTACATTTAACGACGCGGCGCAAGTTGTCGTCGTTTTTACAAAGGAGTCGATCATGAAATCGCAAATTGTCATTGCCGCCCTGTTGAGCGCTCTCTCCGTGCCAGCCTTCGCCGGTCATGCAGCAGCCCAAGCAGCCAAGGAAATGGTTCCCTTGGCTGACGGGGGAACGCTGTACATCTTCAAGGACGGAAAGATGGCACAGGAAAGCCGCTTCGGGCGCGCCGTCTATCTCAATGTCGGAGCTTCGGTGTCGACGAAGGATGGGCGCAACATCGCGATCACCAGCAATGAAGTCGCTCGCCTCGGGTCGCTGCTACAAAAAGAGCACGGCGGATGACGCCGCGGATGTGCGGTGCTTATCAAAGCTTCTGCACAGTGTGACAGAGACGCGCGCCCCGATTGGGCGCGCGCGCTTGGGACGCGTCACGAGCAACCACGAGCGCTCAAGGTGCCAGTTTTTGCGATGTCAAGCGCATCAACTTCCCTGAAATGGATCCAGCCTCCCCGTCCACCGTGATTCGTCCACGGGACATCTGGCGCGAATGAGAACTTGCGAGGAGCCCGATTTATGGAGTTGCGTCATCTACGATGCTTTGTCGTCTTGGCAGAGGAGTTGCATTTCACGCGGGCGGCCGAGAGGCTGCATATAGAGCAACCCCCCTTGTCTCGCGCGATCAAGGAATTGGAAGATGAGCTTGGGGTCACGCTGTTTGACCGCGACCGCAGGGGCACACGGCTGACCGTGGCGGGGGCGGCATTCTTGCAGGACACCCGCCGACTCTTCACTGTCCTGGAGCAAGCGCGTGAGAATGCCAGAGCCATTGCCGCGGGCCTGAGGGGCAGCCTGCGCATTGCAATTTCCGATGGTGCGATGGACCCACGACTATCGGCGTTCCTAGCTCGTTGCCGCGCGGAAGAGCCCGAGGTCGAGATACGTCTCTCCGAGGTACCGCTGACCGAGCAGATACGGGGCCTACGGTCTGGCGACTTCACGATCGGATTTGCACACGCGGCGGATGTTGGCGAAGGCATCGTGGCTGAACCGATCTGGCGAGACCCGATTGTGATCGCCGTGCCAGCGCGGCACTCGCTTCTTGCGCACAAGCAAGTTCCGCTGAACGAACTTCAGGGTCACCCACTGGTTCTGTGCGACAAACTGGCCTGCGAAGGCTACTGCCGAGAACTAAATCGGCTGCTACAGGTTCTGGAACACAGACTCAACGTTGTCGAAGAAGTGTCGTCGCTGGACATGATGCTAACGCTCGTCGGCGCAGGCTATGGGATTGGTTTCATGACGGCGACCAAGATTCCCATCAGCCAGAGGCCGGACGTGGTGATTCGCCCTCTGGCGCAGGACACGGCGGTAATCACAACCTGACCTTGCCCCCGAGTTCCGGAGTGCATAGCCCCAGCCCGGAGAATGCCGGGACGGGAGCATGAATTGAACGAGAAGCAAACGAGAGCGAAGTACACGCAGGAGTTCAAGCAGGAGGCCGTGCGACAAGTCAAGGCAGGGCGCGCGGCGTCGGCCGTGGCCGCGACGCTGGGCATGCCCAAGGCGAGCTTGACTAACTGGGTCAGGGCCGATGCGAGGGGCCAGGTGACCGCAGGGCCCGAAGGCAAGGCAGCAACGCCGGCAATCACGCCCGATCAGGCGGAGATCGCGCGGTTGAGGGCGCAGGTGGCGCGACTGACGATGGAGCGCGACATCGCAAAAAAAGCCGTCGTACTTTGCGCAGGACGTGCTGCAAGGTACGCCTGGATTCAATCGATGAAGGGACGCTGGCCGATCACGCTGATGTGCGAGGTGCTGCAGGTCAGCGCCAGCGGGTTCTTTCACTGGCATGCATCGACACGCAGCGGTGAAGAAGGCGGTCGTGGGCTGCACAGCGATGAGGCCTTGTTGGCCCACATCCGAGCAATCCACAAGCAGTTGCGCGGCGAGTACGGCTGCTCCACAGGAAGTGCCGATTTCCCTTCCAGACCGTAAGCAGCAAAACAATGATGAGAGCCCACAGTAAAAATTGAGCCCCACTGGAATAATTGAACCATTTGCATTTCGTGTTTCCTTTTGGTCGGTCAGCAGCTCGGCCGCTGAGATATAAATATGCTGGAACTGAGCATGGTTAGGGCACGTTCGCCTCTCTCTCGCCGCTTATCGACCGGCTCATGGCGCATGGCGGCGGCTAGCATCGATAGGATCATCAGGAAATCGTCCGCATCCCCGATGGTCAGTTTTGGGTCGGCACTAACACCGGGACGGACCGGGAGGGCATGAAAAAAGGGGCTGGACGGGAACCCGGCCAACCCCTTGATTTTTCGATACTTTCTTACAGCTTGTTAGCTTAAATCTGGTGCCGGAAATAGGAATCGAACCTACGACCTACGCATTACAGAGGAGTGCACTACGCCCATCTGAAAGATAGAAGCTTGCCCAAATCAGCTCGGCTGCGTACAGCAGATGGCAGTTGTCTATGGCTGCATGAAATGCGCTTCCCGCAGAGCAATGTCCTCTCTCAGAATGCGCTGGATTTCCAGCACTGCCGCCGCGCTCTGTTGCACGCTGTGTCCTGAAATGATGATTTTCTCGGATTGCGCCCCGGGAAGATGAGCGCTGCGGTAAGGCACGAGACCATCATCGGAATCAGCGAGGGCCACTTCGGCATTGGCCTGGGCCACGATCGAGTGATAGCGCACCTGGGTAGAGATGGGAAAGTCCGCAGCCGTGCGCACGAATGGATCGTTTTCGTCGAGATTGTCGACGCTATTGGGGATATGCCCCAGGCTTTCATGGCTGCTGGCAGCCGCATCGGGCACCAGCGTGTGGGCGAGTTCTTCGAGCACCGTAATGGGAAAGCGGATAAATCCCGCCATCCAGCGCCCCAGGCGTCCACCCGCGACCGATGTGCCCCGATGAGGCGCCGCGATGAAGATGGCACTGCTGACATTCGGGAAGGGCTCGAAGCGCAACATGGGATCAATGCGCCTGATCTGCTGCGGCGTCAACCGACTGTGATCCGCAGCCAATTGCACCAGCGATTGATCGGTTGACGACACCATCAACCGCGCGATGACCCCGCCCATGCTATGCCCCACCAGCACGAGGTCGGACGACGCCGGCGCTTGGCCGGATGGGTCGAAATGCGTCAGCGTCTCCCCGAGCGCCCTGCGAATCATGGCGTGGTTCAACGCGACTGGCATGTTGGTCGGGTAGTAGACCTGCCAGATCTGGTAATGCTGGCGCAGGGCCTCATCGCCCAGGATTTCGTTGGCGAGTTCCACCCAGGCTTCAGGGCTGCTGGCCAGTCCGTGCAGCATGACGATGATCCGCCTGTTCGGATCGTAGGGCTGCATCAAGTAGACGTGCGGGCGGTCGATGCCACCCTCGCGCCCGAGCAGGCTGCGCAGCGACTGGCGGTTGAAATTGGCACGGGCCAGCCATACGCCATAGCCGGCCGTGAAATTGGCCGCCAGCGGCACACGTTGGCCGCGCAGCATAATGGCCGATTCCACATAGGGGTCATGCACCGTCAGACGGGCTGTACGAGCATGCAGCACACTGTCCAAGTTGTCTCCGTCGGGATGCAGCAGAACCGTCATGGACGGCGCGGGCATCTCGCTCCAGGGCAGCGGTTGCTGATCATGTTTTGCCGCTGGGCGACCACCCCGAGTTGGGACGGCGCTCAGGGACTCGTCCGGAATGACCGCCACAAGCTCGGCGCCAAAGCCGTCGCGCCGGTAGAGGCTACGCAATCCACGGAAAGACAGGGACGAGGCTGGCAGGAGTTCGGCTGGCACCGCCGTAGTGCCCGGTAAGCGCGCGCCGCGCATATCCAGCTTCAGTTCCCAGCCTGCAATGTTCCAACTGGTCTGGTCGGGCAACTGCGTCGGCATTTGTTGCCGAACTTCGAACATGCCGGTGGCCGCATGCTCGACGGCATAGTTATACCAATCCCGCACTTGGGTCTGGCGATCCTCGAAGGCCCGCTCTCCCGGAGTATGGTCACCAAGGAACAGATAAGCATAGGCATAGCGAATCGTCTCAAGCCAGGCGGCTTGCTGCGCTGAACCGGGCTTCATGGCCTGAGCCTGCGCCAGCCATAGTTCGGACAGTGCAGCCAGGCGTCTATCCGTGGCAACCCCCGTCACGGTAGCCAAGGCCTCCGCGCACTCCGAGGAGATCGGCTTTGCGCATGCCTGCTCATCCAATGCCGCCACCCTGATGGTCTGGACAGTCGCATCGCTGAGCTTGCCACGTGTCAGGATGTCGCCGCGCTTGAGTTCGATGGCCTCCCTGGCAGGTAGCGTATGAACTTCAACCACTGGGCCGAACTCGCGCAGGATCGAGCAGCCCCCCAGCAGCAGCGGAGCAAGAGCGGCGCATGTAATGAGAAGGCAGGCCTGCGGGAACCTCATGGATTCACCTCGTTGGCAGGGATGCCTGGCACGCCTTGTCGAATCGACATCGAGAAGTCATCCTCTGACACATCGGAAGCAAGGGCACGTTCGTTGATATGCCCCAGTGCCTGCAATTCATCGTAACGATAGCCAGGCGTCAATCCATGCATGTCGTAGACGTACCGCGCAAAATATCCAGACAGCAGCAGGCGATAGTCCATTGGCAATGCGGGCGCAATGACCCGGGCCAGCTCGAATACGATGGTCGTGCAGTTACTGGTTAACGTGTTGTAAAAGCGCGGTTTCTGCCGCAGTTCATTGGCCGCGTTCAGAAACTCCAGAAACAACGCGCGGGCACTCGCCTGATTCATCTGCAAGCGATAGAGATAAACATCTTCGCCTCGCGCGTTGCTGCGCGTACGCACAATGTCTCGCTCATCGGCGGCTACCAGGATCTGCTCGAACTGACGGAAGAATCCTCCTACCGCCGAGAAGGACTCATGGCGTTCCTTGCGAATTTCCAGCGAGAACACCACGCGTTCACCGCCATCGAAGCCGAACGACACCAGGGTGTGGGCGATGTGCGGCCCCATCCAGTAGGAAAGCACCAAGTCGGCGCTGCGCAGACGATCCAGGTCGTATGTGCGGCTCTCCCACTGCGGGGTGTAGTCGGTTTCGCTGCGCCACTGGAAGTTGCGCACATTATTCAGGTGAACATGGTTGCCGTCGATCCTGGCCTCCAGCAACTGGGCGACATCGTCAGCCCATACACGCTGGTGTGACGGCTGCAGCGTCCCCCACCACATGAGCAGGGAGGCGGCTGCGATCACAAATGCGAATCCGGCGATGTTGCGATTGCGCCGCCCAAGCAAGCCCGCCCGCGACAAGACAACGGTCACACCCAACGTAGACCACATGGCAATGACGAACCATCGCACCACCGAAGGTCCCGGCATCTGATGCCACAGAGCCAGCGCACCCCACACAGTCAGCAGCAGTACCACAAAGCCGATCGCCAAGCCTGCAAGGGCGCGCAGGACTATGTGCATCACTCCGCTCATTGAGGCTGCAAAAGCTCAAGCAACAGTTGCCGGTGCGCATCCCGTAACTGCACCAGCGAGATGGAAGGACTGCCCTTGGACAGCATCGAGGAACTCAGCCACAGCACTGCGGGCGCGAGCGCCAACGGGAAGAAGTGTTCGGTCAAGACGCCTGGGCGAATGACGCCTCGGCGTATGTTGCGGTGGATGATGGTCTGCGCCCGCTCTTTCAGCCCGAGCGCAACTTCGTTGTGCCAACGCTGCACCAGCTCTGGAGTTCGGGCGCTTTCGGCCAGAAGCAGCCGGTAGATCGACATCGTGGCAGGGGAGCTGAAGGTCGCGTACAGGCGATCCAGGTAGACATCTACCAGCTCTGGCAACGTCAGATCCTCATCCGGGAGCCAGCCCTGGAAATCACAAATCTGCTTCGTCGTACGTTCGAGCAAGGCGTGAAAAATTTCTTCCTTGCTTTTGAAGTGGGCATAGATGCCAGCCTTGGACAAGCCCGCGCATTCCGCCAGGCGCTCCATCGACACTGCGTTGTATGTCCGATCCGCGAATTCGACCAGGGCCGCGTCGAGTATTTCCTCTTTCCTGGCGGCAGAGGACAGGTAGCGGCGCTTGTTGTCTGGCGCGTCATCTTTCTTGGGTGGCATTCAAAGGCTCTGTTCAAAGATCTGAGGGGTGTTCCCATGGGCCTGTCACCGGCTCTACCAAGAATCAGGGCCTTCCTTGAACCCAAGCCGGCAGCTCGAATTGACCTGCGTCAATGACCGACGAGCCCGCTGATTGCGGTTCTTGGATTGTAACGTATAATTGAAAGCAACCGTCCAGTCGTTTGTTTTCAGATTTCACAATGCAGATCAACACAGGGCGCGAGTGAACCCGGCACATCGGGTTACGACACAGGAAGAGCGCCCTATCAACCAGCCGGGGAACACGGGGATGCACATATCAACAAGGAGATGAAGTGGGCTTGACAGCACTTGCAAGCAAGAAAGTAGGGCCTGCGGACACCAGCCACGAACCCCGCATTGCGGGGGTGGCAGCCATTCCCTCCTCTGCGACCAGACCCTCTTCAGCCCGATACCTGTACGGAACGTGACCATGCTCCCAACTTCCCCGTTGTTTCCCGCGTTCAGATTGCGCGCTGCCTCGTTGGCCCTGAGCGCCGTCGTCTTGACCGGCTGCATGTCGCTCGCTCCGGCGCCAGACACCCCGCCATTGCCCGTGCCCGAAGCCTGGCCCGCGCATCTTGGATCAGGCACCGACGGCGCCCACGCGGGAGAGCTTGCCTGGCAGGCGTACTTCACCGACCCCCTGCTGCAACGCCTCATCGAGACTGCGCTGGAAAACAACCGCGACCTGCGCGTGGCCGCGCTGCGCGTCGAGGAAGCCAGCGCCACATTCCGCATTCAGCGCTCGGATCGTTTTCCTGCCATGGGCGTGGGCGCCCAAGGTGGACGCGCGCGGGTCCCTGGCGACCTGAACATGTCGGGCCGATCGCTGGTGGGCGGCGAGTACCGGGCCGAGGTGGGTTTGACCACCTGGGAACTGGATCTGTGGGGTCGGATCCGCAACCTGGAAGACGCCGCCCTGCAAGCTTGGCTGGCTTCCGACGCGGCTCGCCAGGCCGTCCATTTGGCGCTGATCGCCCAGGTGGCAGACGGCTATCTTGGCCTGCGCGAGATCGACGAACGCGTGGCGATCGCACGGCAAACCGTGACCACCCGCGAGGAGTCCTATCGCATTTTCCGGCGCCGCGTCGAAGTCGGCTCGACCTCGAAGCTGGATCTCACACAGGTCCAGACCCTGCTGAACCAAGCTCAGGCGCTGCTGACGCAGCTTGAGCAGGCTCGCACCACGCAACTGCACGCCCTGGCACTGCTGGTAGGCGCTGATCCCGGCCCGCTGCCCGCCAAGGCACCCTTCGATGAAACGACGGTTCTGGCTGAGCTGCGGGCCGGTCTGCCTTCGGAGCTGCTGGTCAGTCGCCCGGACATCATTTCCGCCGAACACCAATTGCGTGCCAGCAATGCCCACATCGGCGCGGCCCGCGCGGCGTTTTTGCCGCGCATTGCGCTGACCGGCAGCTTCGGCACGGCCAGCTCCGACTTGAATGGCTTGTTCGATTCCGGCAGTCGTGCCTGGACCTTCATGCCCACCCTGTCGCTGCCCATCTTCGATGGCGGGCGCCGCCGCGCCAATCTGGAGCTGAGCGAAGTGCGCCGCGACATCGCCGTCGCCGGATACGAAAAAACCATTCAAACGGCCTTCCGCGAGGTGGCCGATGCGCTGAGCGCAAAGCACTGGCTGGCTGAGCAGTTGACGATCCAGAGAGCCAACCTGGAAGCGCAAAGCGAACGCGCACGCCTGGCCAAGTTGCGCTACGACAACGGCTCGGCCGCCTTCTTGGAAGTGCTGGATGCCCAACGCGATCTGCTGGGAGCCCAGCAACAACTGGTACAGGCGCGCCGCGCGCTGCTGTCCAGCCAGGTGGCGCTGTATGCCGCGCTCGGCGGCGGCACCCTCGCCGCAGCCGGCGAGGCACAGGGTGCGGCCTCGACTCCCGCTTCCACCCCATCAACCCGTTAAGGCACGCCGAACCCATGACTGTCTCCCCCTCTCTCAAGAAAAAACTCCTGGTCGCTTTCGCTGCAGCGGTTGTTGCCGCGCTGGCCTGGTGGAGCTGGACGAGGTTTACCGACAGCGGCCCGGGCGAAGGATTCGTCAACGGCAATGGCCGCATCGAAGCCACCGAGATCGACGTGGCCACCAAACTTCCCGGCCGCATCGAAGACATCCTGGTGCGTGAAGGCGATTTCGTCACAGCCGGCCAGCCACTGGCCAAGATGCGGCTGGAAACGCTGGAAGCGCAGCGCGACGAGGCCCTGGCCATGCGTCAGCAGGCTGAGCATTCGGTGACCGCGGCGCAGGCACAGGTGGCGCTGCGTGAAGCCGACGTGACTGCCGCCTTGGCTCTGGTTGGTCAGCGCGAGTCCGAACTGGACGCCGCGCAACGGCGCCTGACACGCTCCAGCACGCTGTCGAGTGAGGGAGCCGCCTCGATCCAGGAACTGGACGATGACCGGGCGCGCGTACGGGGCGCCCAAGCGACCCTCGCGGCCAGCAAGGCACAGGCCGCCGCTGCCCGCGCCGCGGTCGAAGCCGCCAGGGCGCAGCTTGTCGGCGCGCAGTCCAGTGTGTCCGCCGCTACGGCCAGTATCAGCCGCATCGAAGCCGACATCCGCGACAGCGAACTGCGGTCTCCGCGCGACGGACGGGTTCAGGTGCGTGTCGCGCAACCCGGTGAGGTGCTTGGAGCGGGCGGACGTGTCTTGAACCTCCTTGATCTGTCGGACGTGTACATCACCTTCTTCCTGCCCGAAACCGTGGCCGGCCGCGTTGCGCTGGGCTCGGAGGTTCGCATCATTCTGGATGCCGCGCCCGAGTATGTGATTCCAGCCACCGTTTCCTTCGTCGCCAGCGCGGCGCAGTTCACTCCCAAGACGGTGGAAACCGCCAGCGAGCGGCAGAAACTGATGTTTCGCGTGCGCGCGCAGATTTCGCAGGAGCTGCTGCGTGAACACCTGGACCAGGTCAAGACCGGGCTGCCCGGCGTGGCCTGGGTCAAGCTCGACGCCAGTGCCGAGTGGCCTCAAAACCTGTCCCTTCGCGTGCCGGAGTAAGGTATGAGCTACAGTGCGCAGCTCGCGACCGTTGCCAGTGCCCATCAGGTAAGCCTGCGCTACGGCGACGTCATTGCCCTGGATGGCATCGACCTGGACATTCCCGCCGGGCGGATGGTCGGCCTGATCGGCCCCGACGGCGTGGGCAAATCCAGTCTGCTCTCATTGCTGGCGGGTGTGCGCATCATCCAGGAGGGCACGGTCGAGGTGCTCGGTGGCGACATGGCCAGCAAGGCCCATCGCAATAAAGTGTGCCCGCGCATCGCCTACATGCCGCAGGGACTGGGCAAAAACCTGTATCCGACGCTCTCGGTCGAGGAGAATCTGCAATTCTTCGCGCGGCTGTTCGGCCATGACGCGCCCGAGCGCCGCCAGCGCATCGATGAGCTGACCCAGGCCACGGGCCTGTTCAAATTCCTGGCACGCCCGGCAGGCAAGCTCTCCGGGGGCATGAAGCAGAAGCTGGGCTTGTGCTGCGCGCTGATTCACGACCCGGATTTCCTGATTCTCGATGAACCGACGACCGGCGTGGATCCGCTGGCGCGCGCACAGTTCTGGGATCTGATCGAACGCATCCGCGCCGACCGCCCCGGCATGAGCGTGATCGTGGCCACCGCCTACATGGACGAGGCGCAGCGCTTCGACTGGCTCGCCGCCATCGACGACGGCAAGGTTCTCGCCACCGGCACACCGAAGGAATTGCTGGAAAGAACAGGCAGCCCGAACCTGGAAGAGGCGTTCATCCGCCTGCTCCCAGAAGAGAAAAAGCGCGGGCACAAACCGGTGGTCATTCCTCCCTTGCCGGAAGACGGCGCCGACGACATCGCCATCGAGGCCAAAGGGCTGACCATGCGCTTTGGCGACTTCGTCGCCGTCGACAGCGTGTCCTTCCGCATCCGGCGCGGTGAAATCTTCGGCTTCCTCGGCTCCAACGGCTGCGGCAAGTCTACGACGATGAAGATGCTCACCGGGCTACTGCCGGCGAGCGAGGGACGAGCCTGGCTGTTCGGTCATGAGGTGGACCCGCATGACTTGGACACCCGCCGCCGCGTCGGCTACATGTCGCAGGCATTCTCGCTCTACAGCGAAATCACGGTACGCCAGAACCTGGAGTTGCACGCCAAGCTGTTCAGCGTGCCCCCGAAGGACATTCCGGGCCGCGTCGAAGAGATGGTGGAGCGCTTCGGCCTGGTGGAAGTCATCGACAGCTTGCCGGCCAGCCTGCCTCTGGGCATACGCCAGCGCCTGTCGCTGGCAGTCGCCATGGTGCACAAGCCCGAACTGTTGATTCTGGACGAGCCGACCTCCGGGGTCGATCCAGTAGCGCGCGATGCATTCTGGCGGCTGCTCATCGAGCTGTCACGTCGCGACCGGGTGACGGTCTTCATTTCCACCCACTTCATGAACGAGGCCGAACGCTGCGACCGCATGTCAATGATGCATGCGGGCAAGGTGCTCGACAGCGACGTGCCCGCCAAGCTGGTCGAGAAGCGCGGCGCTAAAACCCTCGAAGAGGCCTTCATCGGCTACCTCATCGAGGCGGAGGGCGGCACGGTCGCTCCCGCCGGCCCCACCGAGGCCGCCAATACGGCGATTCAGACGCCAGCGACACACACTGAGCACATCGGGCACAACGCTGAAGGCTTCAGCCTGCGCCGCATGCTCAGCTATCTGTGGCGCGAAGCACTGGAACTGCAGCGCGATCCGGTGCGCGCCACCCTGGCGCTGGGCGGTTCGCTGCTCCTGATGTTCGTGATCGGCTTCGGCATCACCATGGACGTCGAAGACCTGAGCTATGCGGTGCTCGATCGCGACCAAACCACGCTCAGCCAAAGCTACACGCTGAACCTGGCCGGCTCGCGCTACTTCACAGAGCACCCGCCTATCGTCGATTACGAGGATCTCGACCGGCGCATGCGCAGCGGCGAACTGTCATTGGCCATCGAAATCCCCGCTGGCTTTGCCCGCGATGTGTTGCGGGGCCAGAACGTGCAGATCGGTGCGTGGCTCGACGGCGCCATGCCGCAGCGCGCCGAAACCGTGCAGGGCTACGTTCAGGGCATGCACCAGCACTGGCTGCTGGTACAGGCCAGCGAGCGCGGCGGCGCCAGCGCAGCAGGCAATGCGAGCGTCGAGACGCGCTTTCGCTACAACCCCGATGTCAAGAGCCTGCCGGCGATGGTGCCCGCCGTGATTCCCCTGTTGCTGCTCATGCTGCCGGCCATGCTGACCGCGCTGGCGGTGGTGCGCGAGAAAGAGACAGGCTCGATCACCAATCTGTACGTGACGCCGGTGACGCGCATCGAGTTCCTGCTTGGCAAGCAACTGCCCTATGTCGGCCTGGCCATGATGAACTTCCTGCTGATGAGCCTGCTCGCGGTCACCATCTTCGGTGTGCCGGTCAAGGGCAGCTTCTTGACCCTGGCGCTGGCCGCGCTGATCTTCTCCTTCGCCGCGACAGGCATGGGGCTGCTCGCCTCGGCCGTCACGCGCAGCCAGATCGCGGCCATGTTCTTCGCCATGATCGGCACCCTGATTCCGGCCACCCAGTTCGCCGGCCTGATCGATCCAGTGTCCTCGCTCGAAGGCTCCAGCAAGTTCATCGGCGAGATCTACCCCGCCACGCACATGATCTCCATCAGCCGTGGCGTTTTCAGCAAAGCGCTCGGCTTGCCCGACCTGACATGGCCGCTGTGGTCGATGCTCCTGTCGGTTCCGGTGATTCTCGGCGCGGCCGTTTTGCTACTCAAAAAGCAGGAACGCTGAGATGCGCAGACGAAACCTGGCCAACATCTACCAGCTCGGTGTCAAGGAGCTATGGAGTCTTTGGCGCGATCCGATGATGATCGTGCTCATCGTCTACGTGTTCACCGCGTCGGTCTATACCTCGGCCACGTCCATGCCGGAGACGCTGCACAACGCGCCCATCGCCATCGTCGATGAAGACAATTCGGCGCTTTCCCAACGGATTGCCTCGGCGTTCTACCCGCCGCAGTTCACGCCACCGGCCATGATCGACTATGGAAGCGTGGATCCGGGCATGGATGCCGGGCAGTACACCTTTGCCCTGGTCATTCCGCCCAACTTCCAGCGCGACGTGCTGGCAGGGCGATCACCCGCCGCGCAGCTCAATGTCGATGCCACCCGCATGAGCCAGGCCTTCACCGGCAGTGGTTACATCCAGCAGATATTCACCGGTGAAGTCAACGAGTTCGTCAAACGTTATCGCGGCGCCACCGTGCCACCTGTGGATCTGGCCTTGCGCGCACGCTTCAACCCCGCCCTCGACAAGGCTTGGTTCGGCTCGGTGGTGCAGATCATCAACCACATCACGCTGCTGTCCATCATCCTGACCGGCGCAGCACTGATCCGCGAGCGCGAGCACGGCACCATCGAACACCTGCTGGTGATGCCCGTGACTCCCGCCCAGATCATGCTCTCCAAGGTCTGTTCGATGGCCCTGGTCGTGCTGATCGCCTCCTTCCTGTCGCTCACCCTCATGGTGCGCGGCGTCCTGGGCGTGCCCATCGAGGGCTCCATCGCGCTGTTCTTCGCCGGTGCAGCGCTCAGTCTGTTCGCCACTACGTCGATGGGCATCTTCATCGCCACGCTGGCGCGCAACATGCCGCAGTTTGGCATGTTGATGATGCTCACCATCATGCCGCTGCAGATGCTGTCGGGTGGCACTACGCCACGCGAAAGCATGCCCGAGATCGTGCAGAACATCATGCTGGTCGCACCCACCACCCATTTCGTGGAACTGAGCCAGGCCATCCTTTATCGGGGCGCGGGGCTGGAGACGGTGTGGCAGCCCTTCCTGGCGCTGGCCTTGATCGGCGCGGTGCTGTTTTTCCTGTCGCTGGCACGCTTTCGCAAAACGATCGGCCAGATGGCCTGATCGTTTGACCGCCCGATTGGGCATTTCAACCCAAGCAAGGAGTTTGACCATGAGCAATGAAACCATCCCCCTCAACCTCTTCAAGGCGAACCTGGAACTGCAACTGCGCCTGCAGCGCCTGATGCAGGAAAACGGCCAGCAATGGCTGGAGAACGCCACGCGCGCGGGCAGCGAAAACATTGCCGAGTCCGGCACTGAGATCGAAAGCCTGCTCAAGGCCCAGAACTGGCAGGAGTTGGCCACGCTGCCCGCGCAGGCCTTCTGGCGTCAGTTTCAGCACCAGATGGGTGGCGCGCAGGCACTAACGCAAGTCGCAATCAAGAATCAGACCACCTTCACCCAAGGCCTGCAGCAAGCCATTCAGGACTGGCAGAAATCGGTCACGCAGGCCGTAGGCCAGGCAGATGCGATATTGCCGTTCCAGGATATTTTCAAGCAATGGGGAGCGGTGTGGGCCAAGGCACAGGACAAGGACGCACCAGCCAAGACAGGTGGTCGCAATGCCGGCTGAGCAACGCACTGCACTGGTCACCGGCGGCAGCGGCGGCCTGGGCGAAGCCATCGCCCGGGCCTTGCACGATGCGGGCCATACCGTGCTCATCGTCCATTCGCCGGGCAATGCCAGCATTGGCGCGTGGCTGAAAACCCAAGCCGGCGAAGGTTACGACTTCGCCGCCTACGGCGCGGATGTGGCCGACCATGCCTCCTGCCAGGAGCTGGCCGGCCTCATTCAAGCAGACGGTCACCACATCGACATTCTGGTCAACAACGCGGGCATCACGCGTGATGCTACGTTCCGCAAGCTGAGCTACGCCGATTGGGATGCGGTCCTGCGGGTCAATCTCGACTCCGTTTTCAACGTCACCCGGCCATTCATCGACGGCATGCTCGAACGCGGCTGGGGCAGGATCGTCAACATCTCCTCGATCAACGGCTCCAAGGGGCAGTTCGGCCAGACCAACTACTCCGCCGCAAAAGCCGGCATGCATGGCTTCACTAAAGCCCTTGCGCAAGAGGTGGCGCGCAAGGGTGTGACAGTCAACACCGTCTCGCCGGGGTATCTGGATACGAAGATGGTGACGAGCATGTCGGAGGAAGTGGTCAAGCAAGTGACTGCCGGTATTCCCGTGGGTCGTCTGGGACGGCCTGAGGAAATCGCCGCACTGGTTGCATTCATCGCCAGTGAGTCTGCGGGGTTCATGACCGGCAGCAACGTGTCGATGAATGGTGGCCAGCACATGTACTGAGTGAGGAAGGGCCGGCAAGACGATGTGCCTGCGGCCCCTTTTCATTCAATTTTTCAGTTTCATCATAGACGGAGTGCCCATCGCCATGAATCAAGACACCACGACATCACCAACGGCCGCTTGGGGGCAGTTGCTGTGGGACCCGTTGCGACTATCGGCGATGGCAAACGAGTATGCAGTGGATGCCTGGCAGCGGTCCATTCTGTATGCCGACGTTCGCCGCCAACGCGGCAACCAGTACCAGGAGCATTTGCAGGAGCAGACGCCGAACGTACTCGACTTCGCCTCTGAGGTCATCATGTCCGGGCTGGACCTTCCGCAGCCGGTCAACTATGGCCTCGTACGTATCCTGCCGCCAGCCGACACGCCGAGCGATCCCCACAAGCGACCGTTCGTGGTGGTCGATCCACGAGCGGGCCACGGCCCAGGCATCGGCGGCTTCAAACCCGATAGCGAGGTCGGCGCGGCTCTCAAGGCTGGCCATCCCTGCTACTTCGTAGGCTTTCTGCCCGATCCCGTTCCCGGCCAGACCGTCGAAGACGTCATGCGCGCCGAAGCGGCCTTCGTGCGCAAGGTCGGCGAGCTGCACCCCGACAGCCGCGGCAAGCCTGCGGTCATCGGCAATTGCCAGGCAGGCTGGCAGATCCTGATGGCAGCCGCCGTCTGGCCCGAACTGTTCGGACCGATCATCGTGGCCGGTGCGCCGCTGTCGTACTGGGCGGGCGACATGCCGATGCGCTACGCGGGCGGTCTGACCGGCGGTAGCTGGTTGACGGCATTGACCAGCGACCTAGGAGCTGGTCGGTTCGATGGTGCCTGGCTGGTTCAGAACTTCGAAAACCTGGACCCGGCCAATACGCTTTGGACCAAACAGTACAACCTGTACGCCAAGGTCGACACGGAGGGCCCCCGCCACCTGCAGTTCGAGAAGTATTGGGGCGGCCACGTCTTCCTGAATGACGTGGAAATGCAGTACATCGTCGATAACCTGTTCATCGGCAACAAACTGAGTACGGCGCAGCTGGTGACGTCTGATGGCGTGCGCATCGACCTGCGCAATATTCGCTCGCCGATCGTGGTGTTCTGCTCCTATGGGGACAACATCACGCCACCGCCCCAGGCCCTGGGCTGGATCACCGATCTGTACCGCAACGATCTGGACGTGATGGGGCATGACCAGACCATCGTCTACGCCACCCATGACAGCATCGGGCATCTGGGTATCTTCGTCTCCGGCAGCGTCGGGCGTAAAGAGCACCAGGAGTTCGCCGCCAACATCGACGTCATCGACGTGCTGCCGGCCGGTATCCACCGCATGCTGGTCGATGAAAATCCAGACGGGTCGCAGGAAGGCGAGCCGACCGGGAACGCCTACCTGACTCGGATCCAGCGCAGCAACATCGATGAAGTCCGTGAGATCGTCCGTCCCGACCCTGAGAACGATCGCCGGTTCGCCGCCGTTGCGCGGATCTCCGAGGTCAACCTGGCTTGCTACCGCAGCTTCGTGCAGCCATGGATGCGTGCCCTGGTCACGGACCAGGGTGCGAAGTGGCTGGAGCCGCTGCATCCGCTGCGCATGGGCTATGAATTGTGGTCTGACAGGCATCCGCTCGCCGCCGCAGTACATGAGGCTGCGCAACACGTGCGCGACCATCGTCAGCCCGTCTCCGAGGCCAACCCTTTCCTGCAACTGCAGGCGCAGTTTTCCACCGCCGTCGAACAGATGCTGGATCAATTCCGTGATTGCCGCGACCAGATCTACGCACAGGCGTTTGACACGCTGTACAGCCTGCCGCTGGTGCAGGCCATGACTGGACAGAGCCTGCACGACGATGCACCGCCGCGACCCCATCCCAGCGAGACGCCCGAGCATCGCCAGTATCTGGCGCAAGAGTTGACACGGCTCGAAGCGGATATTCACAGCGGCGGGATCACCGAAGCCTCCATACGGGCGCTGTTCTTTGTGCTGGCCGCGCGTGGCGAGGCCGACGGGCGGCACTTCCGGCACGCAGAGGAACTCGCGCGCCCCCATTTGGCAAACGACTTCGACATGCAGGTCTTTCGCCACCTCGTTCGTCGGCAGGCTTTGCTCATGAGGCTCGACGAGGACGCCACGGTGTCCGCCATCCCCGGATTGCTCAACGGCATAGCGCCTGATGACATCCGCCAGGTGGCGGGAATGATCGTGCAAGTGATTGGCAGCGGCGGTGTGCTGTCCGCACAAGAACAAACCAGGCTGGAACAGGTTTCTACCTTGTTCGAGCAGGCCGAGCGCCAAGCGCAGGCGGCTTCGGCGCCCGCCGTGATAAGTCCCGCCACTGATACCTCCGCTACGGTCGTGGACGCGAAGTCGACAACCGCCATGCCACGCTCTGCCAGTGGCACATCCGCTGCGGTCGAGGATGCGAATGCGGCGCCAGCCATGCCGAGCTCCGCCAGTGACACCTCCGCTCCGGCCATAAACACGACCTCCAAGACATCCTCTCCAAAGCCTAAGGCGCCTCAGAAGAAAACTGCTACGCAGAAAACTGTGTCCAAGACGCCAGCCGCCCCGCGGACAAGTCAAACACGGCGAGGGAAAGGCAAATGACGACGTCCTCCGCACCGGTCGATGGCGCCGCCGACGCATTGCAGGTTCTGCGCAACCGCACCTTCGACGAGATCGCCATCGGCGACAGCGCCAGCCTCGAACGCGCGTTTTCGCCGCAAGACATCCACATGTTCGCGCTGCAATCGGGCGATGTGGATCCGGAATCTTCGGTGTCTTCGCCCTCGCGGGACACCACGGAGGCCATTTGTGCAAACGTCCTGATCTCGGCTGTGCTGGGAACACGCCTGCCGGGGCCTGGAACCCAATATGTCAGCCAGAACCTGCGCTTGCTCGGAGCCGTTCGGCCCGGCGACAGGCTGACCGTGCAGATGCAGGTGAGCAGCAAAGACACGGCCACCCATCACGTCACGCTGGACTGCACCTGCACCAGCCAGGAGGGGGTGGCGATTTTCCAAGGCCAGGTAGAGGTCGTAGCGCCCACTGAGCGCATTGAAAGAACGCGCACGGCGTTGCCGGAAATCCATCCGGATGCGCAGGGCCGCACAGGCCTGCAGCACCTGCTGGCGCATGTCGCGCACTTGCAACCGATTCGGGTAGCCGTCGCCCATCCGTGCGATGTCCCCAGCCTGTCCGCTGCGCTCGAAGCGCGCCACGCGGGGTTGATCGAGCCGGTGCTGGTCGGGCCACGAGGGCGGCTCGAAGCAGTCGCCACCGAGGCCGGGCTGGATCTGGCCGACGTCGCCATTGTGGACGTCCCGCACAGCCACGCCGCTGCGCAGCAAGCCGTCGCCTTGGCAGCCGCAGGTGAAGTCGAAGCCCTGATGAAAGGGAGCCTGCACACCGACGAACTGATGTCCGCGCTGGTTTCGGCAGCAGCGGGGTTGCGCACCAAGCGCCGGGTCAGCCATTGCTTCCTGTTGCAGACACCGGCCTATCCGCGCCCGTTCATCGTCACCGATGCGGCGATCAATATCGCCCCGAATCTGGAACAGAAGGCAGACATCATCCGCAACGCCATCGAGCTGGCACAGGTGATCGGCGTGCGCGAACCCAAGGTCGCGATCCTGGCCGCGGTCGAGACGGTCAGCCCGACGATGGCGGCCACGCTGGACGCTGCGGCGCTGTGCAAGATGGCCGATCGCGGCCAGATCACTGGCGGCCTGCTCGACGGGCCGCTGGCCTTCGACAACGCCGTCTCCATCGCCGCTGCGCGTATCAAGGGGATCGTTTCCGAGGTCGCCGGGCAAGCTGACATCCTCGTCGTGCCTGACCTGGAGAGCGGCAACATGCTTGCCAAGCAGTTGATCTTCATGGGCGGCGCAGCCAGCGCCGGGATCGTTCTTGGAGCCAAGGTGCCAGTCATTCTGACCAGCCGCGCCGACTCGCGTGATACACGCATCGCCTCATGCGCGATCGCACTGATGCTGGCCCACCACTATCGGCTGTCACCCCCTTGAGCCGACTTATCGGCAACTTATTAACCCCCTCTTTTTAATCCACCCCTTTGGAGGAAACACCATGCAGTACTCATTCTCTGGCCGCGTAGCCCTGGTCACCGGTGCAGGGTCTGGCATTGGCGAGGCCATTGCCCGGCTGCTTGCAAGCAACGGCCTGAATGTCGTCGTCTCCGATGTCAGCGCCGACAATGCGCAGCGCGTCACCAGCCTCATCAACGCCGAGGGCGGCCACGCCGTGGCCAACGTGGCCGACGTGGCATGCATCGATGAGGTCCAGGCTGCCGTGGCCTGCGCGGTCGATACGTTCGGCGACCTTCATTTTGCCGTCAACAACGCCGGTATCGGTGGCGACCAGAGCCCGGCGGGAGAACTGGACCCTGCCGCCTGGCGCCGGGTGATCGATGTCAACCTGAACGGCGTGTTCTATGGCCTGCGCCATCAGATTCCCGCCATCCTGCGCTCGGGAGGCGGCGCCATCGTCAACGTCTCCTCCATCCTGGGGGTGGTGGGCGACGCAGCGAACCCTGCGTACGTCGCAGCCAAACATGGCGTGACCGGGCTGACCCGCTCGGCAGGACTGGCCTATGCGTCCAAGGGAATCCGGATCAATTCGATTCATCCCGGTTACGTGCGTACGCCCATCCTGGATTTCCTGGATGAATCGGCCCTCCAGAAGGCCGTTGACCTGCATCCGATCGGTCGTCTGGGTACATCGGACGAAATCGCCCATGCCGTGGCGTTTTTGCTGTCGGAAGGAAGCAGCTTCCTTGTGGGCACCCAGCTCATCGCCGATGGCGGCTACACGGCGCGCTGAGTCTGAAGACGATGAGACAGCAGACACCCCCGCACACCTCGGCGAAGTCGCGCGGACGGCGCGCAGAGAGGACGACCTGATGGACGTCACCATGGCCCGCTCCGGGCGCCGCGAACACGGACTGATCCTTGTGCTGAACTGCGGTTCATCCAGCATCAAGTTTGCGGTGTTCGATTCCTCGGCCGCGCCACTGCCGCGTCAGGCATTGTGGAATGGCAAGGTGCAGGGAATCGGCGGCGCCAACCCGGATTTCGGAGAGACCGGAGTTGCGCCGTTCTCGATCGAACTGGACACGGCACATCCGTATCGCGCCGCACTGCGCCTCATCCGCGATCGTGTCAGCCGGCGGCTCGACGGCCGCCACGTAGGTACGGTCGCCCACCGTATCGTCCACGGCGGCAGCAAATACTCCATGCCCGTGCGCCTGGACGCAAATGTCCTGGCCGACCTCAAGGGCTACATTCCTCTGGCCCCGCTGCACCAGCCATTCGCGCTCGAAGCCGTGGAGATCCTGCTGCGGGAGCAGCCAGATCTGCCACAGATGGCTTGCTTCGACACGGCCTTCCACCACACTTTGCCCCAGGTCGAGAAGATCCTGCCGTTGCCCTATGCCGCATGGGAGCGCGGTCTGCGTCGGTACGGGTTTCACGGCCTGTCGTATGAGTACATGGCAGTGGCCTTGCCCGAACGCCATGGCGACGCCGCGTGCGGGCGCACCGTCGTTGCCCACTTGGGCAGTGGCGCCAGTCTGTGCGCCATGCAAGGACTCAAAAGCGTGGCCACCACCATGGGCTTCTCCGCGCTTGACGGCCTGATGATGGGCACCCGCACCGGCGCGCTCGATCCGGGTGCGGTGCTCTACCTGATGGAAGTCGAGAAGCTCTCACTAGAGCAAGTGGGGCGCGTCCTCTATCACGAGTCCGGCCTGCTCGGCGTTTCGGGAATCTCGGCCGAGCCGCGCGTCATTGTCGGGCACGAGAACGATGCAGGCGAAACGGGGGAGCGAGCGCGCTTGGCACTGGCCCTTTACGTGCGACGCATCGTGCGCGAGATCGGGGCCCTGGTCGCCGTGCTGGGCGGTCTGGACATGTTGGTGTTCACGGCGGGTGTCGGTGAACACAATGCGTTCATTCGCGAGCGCATCTGTGCGGCGCTGGGCTTTCTGGGCATTGCCCTGGATACCGACGCCAACGCCCGCCACGCGGCGAAGATTTCCAGCGACCACAGCCAGGTCATCGTGGCGGTCGAGCCCACCAACGAAGAGTGGATAGCCGCCAGCCACGCACTGTCCTGCCTGGACAGGGAGAAGGCGCGATGACGATCGATGCCTTCCATGGATTCACGCTCGCCATCGTGCTGTTGTTCGTGGGCAAGGGCCTGGTTGCGCGTTGGGGCATCTTGCGTCGATACAGCATCCCGGAATCCCTGGTGGGCGGCCTGGCCTGCGCCCTGGTTGTCTTCGCCCTGTACTACGGTGCGGGGATCGTCGTCAGTTTCGATCTCGAAGCGCGTGACGCGCTGCTGCTGTACTTCTTTGCGGCCATTGGCCTGGGTACCGACGCCCGCACGCTGCGCCATGGTGGGCGGCCCTTGCTGATCCTGTCGGGGTTGGCCATCGGGTTCATGGTGCTGCAGAACCTGGCCGGGATGGAGATGGCACGCGCCTTCGGCCTGGATCCGCGCGCCGGGCTGATGGTGGGATCGATTTCCCTGACCGGAGGCGTGGGCACCACCTTGGCCTGGTCCGATCACTTCGTTCAAAACCTCGGCATTGCGCAAGCGCAGGAACTGGGATTGGCAGCGAACATGATCGGCCTGATCGCGGCCTGCACCATCGGCGGCCCGATCGCAAGCCTGCTCATGCACAGGCATCGGCTTCAAGCCGGAGACAGCGCCCTGGAAATTGGCACGCTGCACAGCAATGAGCAGCATGCCCGCCTGGACTACTACGGCGTGCTGCTGGCATTGCTCTGGCTCAACTTGGCCTTGATGCTGGGATACGGAATCAATGCCTTGGTAGCGCGTACCCCCGTCACGCTGCCCGCCTTTGTGGGCTGCCTGCTGGCCGGGATTCTCCTGCGCATGGTGGCCGACTGGATGAGGCCGAGTGGGGGCGGACGTCTATGGAACTGGCCGAGCATGCAGCCAGGCATTGCCCTGGTCTCCGATATCTCACTGGGCCTGTTTCTGACCATGGCGCTGATGGGACTCAGGCTCTGGGAGCTGCAGCCCGTGCTTGCCTTCATCACGGCGGCGATGCTGGTGCAGATTGCCCTGGTCATCGCATTCGTTTTGCTGATTGTTTTTCGGGCAATGGGCAAGGATTACCAAGCCGCCGTGGTGTGCGCGGGTTTCGGCGGTATTGCGCTGGGATCTACCGCCACTGCCATCGCCAACATGACGGCGGTGACTCGGGAGCATGGTGCGGCACGCGAGGCGTTCATTGTGGTGCCCCTGGTATGTGGGTTCGTCATCGATATTGCGAACGCACTGGTAATCAGCCTGATGGCCGGTTAGGCGAAGCGAAACAGCGGAGCGAGCTGGCAGATGGATACATCGCTGACGCGCTGGCGAGGCGTCGTCGCCCAGGAAATCGCAATCGACTCCCGTTTTCAAGCAAGGGGCTCTTTCTACTTGTGCAGAAATAGAGGTAATACGCTTTGACGAATAAAAAGAACGGCAATATCGACTCAGCCATCAATCCGAAGTTGGATGGGGATGCCCATGTCGCTTGGGCACAGGCTTGGTCGTCTATTTCGCCGGAGACATCGTTGCTCGCGTGGGTGGACTGGGCGAGCCATTTAGCAAACAGTCCTGGCAAGCAAGCCGAGCTTTTGGCGTTTGCAGCCTCCCTGTCCGAGCAATGGATGGCCGTATTGAAGAAGAATCGGGCCAACCCGAACCGGGGAGCCACCGCTCCTGACCGGTCACCTGTCAATGACCGCCGCTTCAACGATCCTGCATGGGATCAATGGCCCTACGACCTTTTCCGCAGTTCATTCGTCAATCAGACCAAATGGTGGGAGCAGGCCACGCAGGGGGTGTGGGGAGTGGATCCGAAACACCAACGCCTGCTGGCGTTTGGCGCCAAACAGTGGCTGGAAATGCTTTCGCCCGCCAACGCTGCGGTTTTCAACCCCGTTGTCCTGAAAAGAACCATCGCAGAGCAAGGCGCCAATCTAGCGCGGGGGACGTCCAACTTTCTCGACGACTTGCGTCGGCAACTATCCGGCCAGCCTCCCGCGGGAACGGAGAACTTCGTCGTTGGGCGCGACGTAGCGGTCACGGAAGGAAAAGTCGTTCTGAGAAATCGACTGATCGAACTGATTCAGGACACGCCCACTACCGAGAAAGTCCATCCCGAACCGATCATGATCATTCCTGCCTGGATCATGAAGTACTACGTACTGGATCTGTCACCGCATAACTCGCTGATACGGTATCTGGTTGCGCAAGGGCATACGGTTTTTTGCATCTCCTGGAGAAATCCGGATGCTGAGGATCGAGATTTGGGCATGGATGAGTACCTGGAGTTCGGCCTGCATGCAGCGCTGGACGCTGTGACTTCCGTTGTCCCCGGGCATGGAGTCCACGCGGCTGGTTATTGCCTGGGCGGAACGCTACTGGCCATTGGTGCTTCAGCCATGGCGCGTGATGGCGATACGCGGCTGGTGTCGGTAAGCCTGCTTGCCGCACAGACGGACTTCAGCGAACCGGGCGAGCTGAGTCTTTTCATCAACGAGAGTCAAGTGGCGCTGTTGGAAGCCAGCATGGCTCAAACCGGTTATTTGACCTCCGACCAGATGAGCGGAGCTTTTCAGCTACTGCGCTCCTACGATCTCATATGGTCTCGCATGATTGACGAATACCTATTGGGCGATCGCCGGCCAATGACCGACCTGATGGCTTGGAATGCCGATGGGACTCGCCTGCCCGCGAAGATGCATTCGCAGTATCTCCGACGCCTTTACCTGAATAACGATCTCAGCGCGGGGCGTTATCCCGTCACGGGTCGCCCCGTTTCAGTGGGAGACATCGCTGTGCCGGTGTTTTGCGTCGGCACTGCCTCGGATCATATTGCGCCTTGGCGCTCGGTTTACAAGCTGCATCTCCTGTCTTCGGCCGAGCTGACTTTCGTGCTGACCACTGGAGGACACAACGGCGGCATCGTGAGCGAGCCCGGCCGAGGTAAGCGCCAATATCAAATCCATACCCGCGCGGCCGGTGATGGATACATGGCGCCGGATGAGTGGCAAGCGACGATGCAGACGCATCCGGATTCCTGGTGGCCCGCATGGTCGGCGTGGCTGCGAGAGCGTTCCGGTGATGTTGTTGCGCCTCCGCTCATAGGTGCTGAATCCAGTGGATACCCCACTGTTTGCGACGCCCCAGGGGAATATGTACGCAACTGAATAAGCGCATACCGCGTCCGCTATTGCGACACGGTATACGCAATATCTGTTCGTCACCCCGTTTTACTCTGATAACTGGAGACATTCATGTACTCAAGAATCCTGGTTCCGCTCGACGGAAGTCCTACTGCCGATTTGGCGCTCCACCACGCTGCGGTGCTGGCACGCCTGAATGGCGCAACCATCGTCTTGCTGCACGTCATCGAGGAGATGAAGCACAGCAACGGCTTCGAGAGGCCGAGGATCTATATTGAAGAAGTGAGGCCGGGCTTCCTGGCGGCCGGGCAGAAGCTGCTGGACGAGGCGGCGCTGCGGCTGAGGCAGGGAGGCCTGGTGGTTGAGACCGTCCTTCTGGAAAGTAACGGCGAGCGCGTCTCGGTGCTCATCGCTCAGCAGGCACTGACTACTCAATGCGAGTTGGTGGTGTTGGGTACCCACGGACGCCGGGGCGTGGACAGGCTGCTGATGGGAAGCGATGCAGAGCAGCTCGCTCGCATCGCACCAGTTCCGGTGATGCTGGTGCGCCAGCCCCAATCGGTCATTGCGACTGCAACCCCTGGGCAGGGTGGCACGCCAGCGTGACGAAGGTTCAGTCCACCGACCAAACTGAATGGAGGCTGAAAGTCGCAGCCCCCTTGCTGCTGCTATTGCTGAGCGCCTCCGCACAGGCCCAGTCCTGCCACCAGGACAACCCGCTGCGCTCAACGGGAACGCTCAATCTGCGGATCGACAACGACATGTTCGGCGGCATTGGACAAGACCAAGGGTACTCCAACGGGTTTCTCGTCAGCTGGGTCTCCCCCAACCTTGTGGACTATCGCGATGACCCTTGCCTACCCCGTCTCGTCCGTGGGCTGAATCGTTTTCTCACGGTGCTGCAACCCGAGGGTTTTGACGAACAGAACATGACCATCGGCTTCGGGCAGATGATGTACACCCCGAACGACAAAACGCGCAGCGATCTCATCAAGGATGATCGTCCTTTCGCGGGCGCCTTGATGTTGAGCCTTGGCTATAACGCGAGGCGGGGCGATACGCTGCGCACTTCGCAACTCCGCGTGGGGGTGGTGGGGCCCTCCTCCCAGGCCAGGCAAGTCCAGAACTGGTGGCATGACACCGTCGGAGTGGACAGATTCAATGGCTGGAGACATCAACTGCGCGACGAACCCGTGCTGCAGTTGCTCCACGAACGCCGAACACGAGTCATCAGGCAAGAAAACGTCAGCGGTTGGGGTTGGGATCTGACCCGCCACTGGGGCGGCAGCTTGGGCAATTTCGCCACCTACGCGAATGTCGGCGGAGAACTGCGCTATGGCCTACGCCTGCCGGACGACTTAGGCACCGCACCGCTGCGCCCGGCTGGAGAAAACACCTCGCCCGTGCGTAAGACCGCTGGCAGCAACTGGAACGGGCACCTGTTCGTGGCACTCGACGGTCGCTGGGTTTTGCACGACATCACGTTGGACGGCAATACGTTCAAGTCCAGTCATAGTGTTGATAAACGGCCATTCGTGGCTGATGTGGGCTATGGCATCGCGATGACTCAGGGCAACTGGCGCATCGCGATAGCCCGCTACCACCGCACCCGCGAATTTCGTGGACAAAAGGAAATCCCGGTCTACGGAACGATCACCGTAGGACGGCGATTCTGATGCAGATCGATTCCTTGAACGCCATGCAAGCCACTCTGTTGCTGTTCATGACAAGAGCCTGGTTGCTTGTGGAGCTACCACGTCGACGCAGTACTGCCAATGCCGTCGTCATTAGCCAGTTGGCAAGGTGAACACAGCGAGCTGAACGATAAGGCACCCGCGCTCGATAAGAGACCAAGGACAACAAATAAGGAGATAAATGGATGCAACGACTCACCTTGGCCCTACCCGGCAATGAAGATCTGGCCCGCGGCATCGCGCAGGCATGCGGCAGCGAAGCCGGCCGCATCGAAACGCGCCGATTCCCCGATGGCGAGAGCTATGTCCGGTTGCATGGCGAACCTGCCGATCGGATCGTGGATGTGATTTGCACGCTGGCCCATCCTGATCCGCAGTTCCTGCTTCTGGCTTTTGCCGCTGACGCGGCGCGCGAACTTGGCGCGCAAGAGGTGAACCTGATCGCACCGTATCTGGCCTACATGCGCCAGGACAAGCGATTCCATGACGGAGAAAGCGTGACGTCGCGGTCCTTCGCACGTCTGGTCTCATCGACCTTCGACAAGCTGCTCACGGTGGATCCGCATCTGCACCGCTATCCGACACTATCAGCGGTCTACACGATCCCCACCATCACCTTGCATGCCGCACCACTGCTGGCCGACTGGATCGCGAATCATGTCGAAGAACCTTTGATCGTGGGCCCCGACGAGGAAAGCGAGCAGTGGGCCGGCGCCATCGCGTCCCGCATCGGCGTACCGCACGCTGTGCTTCGCAAGACACGCCATGGCGATCGCAGCGTGGACATCGATGTTCCCGACCTGTCGATCTGGCGCGGCAGAACGCCGGTGCTTGTGGACGACATCGCATCATCAGGCCGCACGCTCGCCGTCGCGGCGCGCAAGCTCGCCGAGCAAGGAATGCGCAAGCCGGAGTGCGTAGTGGTGCATGCCCTGTTCGCCGAGGATGCCTGGGCCCAATTGACACCGTTGTTTGCCCGAATTACGTCCACCGACGCAGTACCGCATCCGAGCAACCGGATTGGTCTCGCTTCGCTGATTGCCGACGCTCTCTCTAGCGGGAAAACCGATCCGCGAGGCTGATCTTTTTATCGATCCAACTATTTTCAAGGAGACCTGAAATGTCCTCTCAAGCTAACCTCGCAACCGATTGGCGTGCTGGTTACGGGCCCATCGCGCACAGGTCTGAAACCATCGAACGTATGCAGGCCCTAGTGCAACGTCTGGTCGCGCAAAGGCGTATAGCAGACGAAGCCTCGGCCCATGCGCTGCTGGCTGCAGCCGACCGGGTGGCCTGCACGGCCATGAGCGTAGTGGCGCATATGACCTATGCCCGGCGCATCGACCGAAGCGGCTGCCCACTGGGCTCCGATGATTTCAAACAAACGCCCGAAGGCCACACCGGCGGCTCGCTCAACATGGTGCCAGCCTTCGTGGGTTATCTGTTGGCCAACGCGCTGACCGGGACGACACGCGGCTGGCTCATGGGGCAGGGGCACTGCGTGGCCGCGATCGAGGCGGTGAACGCACTGACCGGCGATGTATCCGCCGCCCAGCGTGGACGCTACGACCGCAGCGAGGCGGGCCTGTCGCGTTTGATCGGGGACTTCTACTCCTATGCCATCGATAAGCAGGGTCGGCCCGCGGTACCGCTGGGTAGCCATGCCGGGCCGAACACGGCCGGCGCGATCTCCGAAGGCGGCTATCTGGGGTTCGCCGGGCTGCAGTATGTGCACACGCCGTTGCCGGGAGAAAGCCTGGTGGCATTCCTCAGTGATGGCGCTTTCGAGGAACAACGTGGCTCGGACTGGGCGCCGCGCTGGTGGCGCGCCGAGGACTGCGGCTTCGCCATCCCGGTCATGATTCTCAACGGACGGCGCATCGAGCAGCGCACCCAGATCGTGCAGGAAGGTGGCGCTACCTGGCTGGCCGAGGACCTGCGCCACAACGGCTTCGATCCGGTCATCGTTGATGGACGTGATCCGATGGCGATCGCATGGGCCATTGTTGAAGCCGAAGACACGCTGAGCGCCTTCGCCGCACGCTCGGATCGGCGCTATCCGGTCAAGCTGCCCTACGTGATCGCCGAGACGGAGAAAGGTTTTGGCTTCCCGGGCGCGGCGACCAATGCCGCCCACAACCTGCCGCTGAACGGCAATCCGCGCGAGGATGCGCAGGCACGCGAGGCCTTCAACGCAGGGGCTGCGGCGCTGTTCGTGCCCGAGAGCGAACTGGAAAACGCGCTCACCGTCCTTGCGAATCACGGCCAGAGCCAGCGCTCGCGCGAAAGCGAGCACCCCATGGCCCTACGCCATCCAGCGAGCCCTCATCTGCCGATGCCGGCCTGGGCGCCAACTGAGGTATCGGGCAGCGCCATGTCCGCACTGGACCGTTGGTTCGTGGAGCTAGTGCAGGCAAATCCACAGTTGCGCATCCGGATCGGCAATCCCGATGAACTGGCCAGCAACAAGATGGGGACCACGCTAGCGCTGCTCAAGCACCGCGTCAACGTGCCCGAACCCGGCGCCCCGGAATCGACGGATGGCTCGGTGGTCACCGCACTCAATGAAGAAGCCGTTGCGGCCGCCGCCCTCGCCAACAAAGGGGGGCTGAACCTGATCGTCAGCTACGAGGCATTCGCGGTCAAGATGCTTGGATTGATGCGCCAGGAGATCATCTTCGCGCGTCGGCAGAAGGAGCTGGGCCAGCCGCCAGGCTGGATCTCCGTCCCGCTGATCGTCACATCCCACACCTGGGAGAACAGCAAGAACGAGCAGTCACACCAGGACCCGACCATTGGCGAAGCATTGCTGGGGGAGATGTCGGACACCGCACGCGTGTTGTTCCCGGTGGATGCCAACACGGCGTCCGCCGCGCTGCGAGCGGTCTACGCCAGCCGGGGCCAAGTGGCCTGTGTGGTGGTCTCCAAGCGCGACACGCCGAATCACTTCAACGCCGCCGCCGCTCAATCGCTGGTTGAGCACGGAGCAGCCCATGTAGCCGGCGATCCGGCTACAGCACAACTGCAGTTCGTGGTGATTGGCGCCTACCAGTTGGAGGAAGCGTTCAAAGCCCACGCCCGCCTGGAGCGCCATGGACTTGCGTCGTGCGTCACTGTAGTGATCGAACCCGGCCGCCTGCGCATTCCGCGAGATGACCTTGAGGCCACCTTCGTGCTCGGTGACGAAGCACTGCAAGCGCTCTTCCCGCCTCACCTGCCGCGCGTGTTGATGAGCCATACCCGCCCAGAGCCGATGCTGGGCGTGCTGCGCCGCATTGACAGCGGCCCCTCGAAGACGCGGGCTTTGGGCTACATCAACCGCGGCGGCACACTCGATGTGGCTGGAATGCTGATCGCCAACCGCTGCACCTGGGTGGACGCCATCTATGCCGCTGCGCAAGTGACCGGCCGGAACAGTTCGCAGGTTGCTGCGGCCGCGACCGACGAGCGAATTTCAAGTGGTTCTGACGCGGTCCGCGGCGACCGCGCCGGTTCCTGATTTCACAACCCACAAACAAGAGGGGAGACAAATACATGCTCTCATTGACCAGCCTGGGCGGTGCCGGCACCGTCACCGGCTCCAAACACCTTATCACCCATGGCAATACCCGCATCCTGATCGACTGCGGACTGTTCCAGGGATTGAAAAACCTGCGCGAACTTAACTGGCAGCGCCTGGCAGTTGAGCCCAAGGACATCGATGCGGTCGTATTAACGCATGCGCACCTGGATCATTGTGGGTATCTGCCCCGATTGGTGCTGGACGGGTTCCGCGGGAAGATTTTCTCGACCTCAGCCACGCGAGATGTCGCCGAACTCATCCTACTCGACAGCGCCTGGTTGCAGGAGAAGGACGCCGAGTTCGCCAATCGAAAAGGATTTTCCAAACACAAGCCAGCCCTTCCGCTGTATCGGGTTCGGGATGCAGAACGTACGCTCCTGCAGTTCAAACCGGTGCCGCTGCATCAAGAGACTGAATTGCCGGGCAATGCCCGTCTACTGCTGCGCAGCGCCGGTCACATTCTTGGGGCGGCGACGGCTCAGATCGACATTGGCGGCAAGCGTTTGGTGTTCTCCGGCGACTTGGGACGCTTTGACGACATGGTCATGCCTGATCCTGAACCCGTCACGGCAGCGGACTACATCATCATCGAGTCCACCTATGGCAATCGTCGTCATGACCGTTCCGATGCCGTCGAAGCGCTGGGCGACATCATCGAGCGCACGACTCGCCGCGGAGGCACGGTGGTAATTCCCGCTTTTGCCGTGGGACGAGCGCAGTCGTTGATCTACGACTTGTGGCTGCTGCGACAGCGCGGTCGGCTCCGCAACGTGCCCGTCTATCTGGACAGTCCGATGGCCACCAGCGCAACTGCGCTGCTGCACCGCCATGCCGACGACCACAAGCTCACGCAACACGATTTCGAGGCCGCATTTTCGGAAGTCAAATACGTGCGCGACGTTGAAGAGTCCAAGGCACTATCGGCGAATCGCTACCCCAAGGTGATTATTTCCGCCAGCGGCATGGCCACAGGTGGCCGCGTGTTGCATCACATAGAAGCGTTTGGCGGCATTCATCAGAACACGCTGCTGTTCTCTGGATTTCAGGCCGCAGGTACGCGCGGACGCAAACTGCTTGAGGGCGCTCGCGAAGTCAAGATTCATGGACGCTGGATGCCGATCAAGGCGGAGGTCGCCGAGCTTGCGATGTTGTCGGCTCATGCCGACAGCGATGAGCTGATGCGATGGCTGCGCAGCTTTACCAAGGCACCGGAAAGAGTGTTCATTGTTCACGGTGAATCCGATGCCTCCGAGGCGCTGCGCGAACGTATCCAGCGCGAACTCAATTGGCACGCATCGGTGTCCATGCAAAACCAGGAATTCGCCCTGTGAGTGCCCGCATCACCCCCCAGACACCCGCCTTGCAAGCATTGCGCATGCGACTGCATGCCCAGCATCAACCCGTCGTCTTGATGCGTACCGATTGCCATGTCTGCCGTGCCGAAGGGCTGGCACCGCGGTCACAGGTACTGATCATTGCCGGCGACCGCACTGTGCAAGCGCTACTGTACCAAATCGACAGCGATCTGCTCAAAACCGGACAGATCGCTCTGTCCGAGGCCGCCTGGGATGCCCTGGACATTCATGAGGGCGATCTTGTGCAGGTTCGGCATCCTCCGCTGCTCGAATCGTTGTCGGCCGTGCGTGCGCGAATTCACGGCCACCGACTGCAAACGACGGAGTTGCAGGCGATCGTCCGTGATGTGGTCGATGGTCGCTATACCGATGTCGCACTTTCGGCCTTCCTGACCGCAACGGCGGTACTGCCTCTGGATATGCAAGAGACCATCCATCTCACCCGTGCGATGGTCGATGTCGGAGATCACCTGCAATGGCAGGCTCCGATTGTTGTGGACAAGCATTGCGTGGGCGGATTACCGGGAAATCGCACCACGCCGTTGGTGGTTGCCATCGCCGCAGCCAATGGATTGGTGATGCCCAAGACCTCATCACGCGCCATCACCTCTCCCGCTGGCACCGCGGACACCATGGAAACGCTGGCTCCTGTAGACCTGGACCTGGATACGCTCAGAAAGGTCGTGGAGAAAGAGGGTGGATGCGTGGCGTGGGGCGGCGCGATGCACCTCAGCCCCGCGGACGACATCTTCGTGCGTATTGAGCGTGAACTGGATATCGACACGCAAGGACAACTGATTGCCTCGGTGTTATCCAAGAAGATTGCAGCAGGGGCGACCCACATCGTGATCGATATTCCGGTTGGGCCAACCGCAAAAGTCCGCAGCCGGGAAACTGCCGAGCATCTTGCGCATCACCTTTCGGAAGTCGCCGCGTCATTTGGCCTTGTATTGCGTTGCCTGTTTACAGACGGGAATCAGCCTGTCGGCAGAGGTATCGGCCCGGCGTTGGAGGCGCGCGACGTGTTGGCCGTATTGCGCAACGAGGCGGATGCGCCGCAAGACCTATGTGACCGCGTGGCGTTGGTCGCGGGCGCGGTGCTTGAGCTTGGCGGTGTCGCCAAAGAAGGGGACGGACTTCGGTTGGCTCACGAGACGATCAGCAGTGGCCGCGCCTGGGAAAAATTTCAGAGAATCTGCGCGGCTCAGGGGGGATTTCGTGAGCCGCCCCAAGCTCTCTATGTCGAACCGCTTTTGGCAACCACTTCAGGCCGAGCAGTACACATCGACAACCGTAAGCTGTCCCGTTTAGCCAAATTAGCCGGAGCGCCTGAGAGTCCAGCCGCAGGGATTCAATTGCAAGTGCGCTTAGGTGACGAGGTAACACGCGGACAATCATTGATGTTTTTGCATGCGCAAACCTCTGGAGAGATGGCCTATGCACTCGCATACGTGCATGACATTGGTGACATCGTAAAGATTGAACCTTAGCGCCGTAGATAAACAGGGCTCTTGAATGCTCAGTCAAACACAGCCCGGCCTCTCGTTTGGAAAAGTTGAACGCCTACATCTCGTGCTCAAAGAGAATATGCAAAAAACATCGCCTAGAAGTTTTCAACCTGCATAGCGTGGAGCAAATAGAAGGAGGTCGTCAGCGTCTGAATAGGAACATTGCTCATGGAACTGCGACACCTGCGTTGCTTTATCGTTTTGGCCGAAGAGCTTCATTTCACACGGGCCGCCGAGCGCCTGCATATCGAGCAACCCCCTTTATCTCGCGCCATCAAAGAGCTTGAAGACGAACTGGGGGTGGTACTTTTCGACCGAAATCGCCGTGGAACCGTTCTGACCGCAGCAGGTGCTGCCTTCTTGCAGGATATTCGACGCCTGCTCACCGTCCTGGAGCAGGCACGAGAAAACGCCAAGGCTGTCGCCTCAGGCTTGCGAGGCAGCTTGCGCATTGCAGTGTCCGATGGTGCGATCGATCCTCGACTGTCAGCATTTCTGGTCCGCTGCCGCGCAGAGGAACCGGAGATAGAGATACGCCTATCCGAGGTGCCGTTGGCCGAGCAGCTACGCGGCTTGCGGTCAGGCGACTTCACGATCGGATTCGCGCACACGGCCGAAGTCGGTGACGACATTGTTGCCGAACCCATCTGGCGGGATCCGTTGGTGATCGCCGTGCCAGCTCGGCACGCGCTGCTCGTCCACAAGAAGGTCCCACTTCATGAACTCCGGGGGCATCCGCTTGTCTTGTGCGACCCTCACGCATGCGAGGGGTACTGCCGCGAATTGGGGCGGCTCTTGCAGGTGCTGGAGCACAAGCTGAACATCGTCGAGGAAGTGTCTTCGCTGGACATGATGCTCACGCTGGTCGGTGCAGGATATGGCGTCGGCTTCATGACGGCGACCAAGATTCCGGTCTGCCAATGGCCGGATGTGGTGATTCGTCCCTTGGCGATGGATTCCGCGGTGATCACCACCTACTTGCTTCGGCCTGAAAGCAACAGTTTGTCGGCTTCGCTGGAGCGGTTTATCGCTCGGTTACGCGACTCGTCCGACGGTTGACGGAGTCCTGCCGGCGGACATCCTCAAGGATCGGTTTCGGCACGCAGATTGCGTTCGGTCGCCGTCATCAGTTCAGCCGCGCTTATCCTGAGCGCCGTAGAAATTCTCAGTATGAGAGGCAGTGTGGGCACGTGCTTACCGCGCTCGATCTTGTCCATGTGCGAGCGCGAGATGACTGCCCGAGACGCGAACTCGTCTTGCGCGACTCCCTGAGCGACGCGGGCAGCGCGCACGGCCTGTCCGAAGGCCAACGCCGACTCGGATTCATACGTTGATGTGCCAGTAGGGCGGCCTGGCTGGATTGTTGATTTCTGCATTAGCAGAAGCGTCAAACAATCTTCCAAAATTAACCACGTTATTTTTAACGACGTTAAACTTCACTCTTAACCACGATGTTGGTTCGCCTTCCTGGCCAGATCGCTTCTTGGGGGTCCTCATGCATGCCACCAGCCAGTTTTCTCATTTCAGGCTTGCTATAGCACCCGGGGTGCCGTCCTCATGCCTCTCCACGCTTCTCGCCCTGCAGCGCACGGAAGAGCCGGACACCCCCATCGCCTTCTTTGAAGCCTCGGGTGACGACCTGGTGATCGGCCTTGAAGAAGGCCGCTATGACGCAGGAATATCGCTTCGGCACGTGAGTGCTCCGTTCCTGAGAAGCCAGCCTTTGTGGATCGATAACATGGCTGTCGCCATGCCATTGCGGTCTTCCTTGCTTGGCCGGGCAACGCTCACGACCGCCGAGGTTCTGGACTACCCCGGGTTTCGCTGGCAAGCAGAGACCTGCCCGCTGCTGGATCAGCGGTTGTCCTCCTTCCCGCCGCTGAGCGAGCAGAGCATGCAGCATGTCACTTCGTTTGAGATTTTGGCGCTATGGGTCGCCGCTGGCTATGGCGTCGGGATCTCTGCGCAATCGCGTATTGAGCGCGCCCATGCCTGGGGCATCACCATGCGGCCGCTTTCTGATGCTCCCTACGAGGTCGTGACACATCTGCAGCGGCCCAGGGAGCGAGCCAGCGCCATTTCTGAGCTGTTCGAGCGCAGGGCGATGCAGGTTGCCAAAGATAGCGCGGCCTACTCGAATACCCGATAGCTCACTCGCGCTGAGTGCTCTCCACTCAGATGCCGATGCCAGGCATCCGTAATCGGCGCGGGAATTCACTGCTTCCTGGTAATTGCAACGGCACGCGCTGTCAATGCGCCAGCATCGCGTTTTCATCTCTGGCAACATGACGAATTAAACCGGCCTTATGGAGATGCCAATGGTTGGAAGTAGTTGGGACCGAGTACCCATCGACTCGCAAAGCATCGATGCGCCACTGTCGCGCGCGGCGGTGTTTCTCACATTGACGGTCGCCGAGGGCCGAGAGTCCCTGCAGGCGGTCGCCGGCGTCCTGGACGGCCTGGACGACCTGATCAAGACGGCTTTCTTCGCGATCTCAACGGCCGGCTGTCGTGCATCACCGCCCTGGGATCGGCGCTGTGGGACCGTTTCCAGGCCGGAAGGCGCCCGAAAGAACTGCGTCCCTTCGCACCCATCAAGGGCGCGAAGCACACCGCGCCGGCCACGCCCGGCTCATATCCGGGCCGAGGGCGAGGACCTCTGCTTTGAATTCGAGCGCCTGCTGTTGGACCAATTGGGCAGCAGCGTGACGGTGGCCGACGAGGTGGCGTGCTTTCGCTATTTCGACTCCCGCGATCTCCTTGGCTTCGTCGATGGCACAGCCAATCCGACCGGGCACGAAATCGGCGCATCCACGCTGGTCGGCAGTGAGGATCAGGAATTCGCCGGCGGGAGCTACGTGGTGGTGCAGATGTATCTGCATCAAATGCAGCCGTGGGCTCGGCTTCCCGAGGACCAGCAAGAGCAGATCATCGGCCGGGAGATCGTCAGCAATATCGAATTGCCCGATGCGACGAGCGGCCAGAAGTCGCACAAGACCCTCGCCACGATCGTGGGTGCTGACGGTACCGAGCACGACATCCTGCGCGACAACATGCCCTTTGGCCGCCCCGGCCAAGGCGAATACGGCACCTACTTCATCGGCTACTCCAGGCATCTGTGCGTCACGCAGAAGATGCTGAAGCGCATGTTCCTCGGCGATCCGCCGGGCATGAACGACCGCCTGCTCGATTTCTCGACGGCGCACACTGGTGCCGTGTTCTTTGCGTCCGCCCCGCGCACGCTGAGCGAACTCGTGCAGGCTGTACAAGCGTAGCGCGGGGGCCGCAAGGCGCCCGCAAGGGCTGGTAGCCCTATGCGCCGTCCAGAACCACGGCGCTGTCCACCATTCGGCGAACGCTCTGCCGCACCTCCTCTGGGATAGGCCGCGGTGGGACTGTCTCTGGCGCATTCGCATGGAACTGGCCGCTTGCGATGACCTGGACCACCATGCCCAGATTGCTTGGCGTCACCAAATCGATGGCCGCGCGATCGCCCAGGTCCGGGTGTGGCCGGGTCAGCATGCGGTAAAGCTCCCACGAATCCGCTTGCGGACACTGGCGCATGAGCACCTGGGCCAGCTTGTGCTTGAGCGGCACCAGTTGCCAATCGGGAACTCGCTGGCCCCGGTTGCCCAAGCTGACGGATAGCAGTTTGCCGGCCTTCAACTCGCGGTTGATCTGGTCTTTGGACTTCCCGGCCAACTTGCCGAACAGGGGGACCGGCAGGCTGCTCGGCGATTCATAGATGGCCAGCATTTCCTCGCGCTCGCGCTGGATGGCAGATACTTCCGGTTCTGGCGCATGCGTCGGAGGCGGCGGCACCTGCGACAGCCGCTGGAACGTGATGCTCCCGTCGTTCGGCGTCACGACGATGGGAGCGGTCACCATCGACGGAACGGGTGCCGCAGAGGACGCTGCAACGATGGCGTCGGGCTTGTCCTCCTCTGCCATGGCCGGCACGCCCTCGATGTGAATGGTGAGGTGCGCGCTGGCCGCCTCCACCTGGCCCTGTTCGAGCAGGTCGAGGCGATCCGCCCAGTCCTGCATCATCCGGCGGCGCGGCTCAACGTACTTGGCATGGTTGTAAGCCGAACTCACCTTGTTCGGGTCGGAGTGCGAGAGCTGCGCGTCCACCCAAATCTTGGGGTAGCCGATCTCGTTGAGCGCCGTCGAAATCGTTCCCCGGATGCCGTGGCCGGTCAGTTGGTCCTCGTAGCCCATCCGCTTCAAGGCGGCATTGAGGGTGTTCTCGCTGATGCGCTTCTTGAGTTCGCTGCGGTGCGCCAGCAGGTGGCGCTGGGCCGGCCGTATCACCCCCAGAAGGTAGCTCACGATCTCGATGGCTTGAAGGGACAGCGGTACGATGTAGGGCGGCACATCCTGGGGGCGCTTGCCGGCCTTGCGCATCTCATCCTGAAGCTGCTTGACGATCTGGGGCGGAATGATCCAGAGGCCGCGGTCCAGGTCGAACTGATCCGGGGTCGCCAGCCGCAGCTCGCCGGTTCGCACCCCGGTCAGGAACAGCAGCCGGATGCCGAGCTGGGTCTGCCAGCCACGCGGGTTGTAGAGCCGGAGCTTCTGAAGGAATTCCGGCAGCTCGGGCAAATGCAAGTACGGGTTGTGGTTCACCGGAGGCTTGGGCTCCGCCACCACATCCAGGTCAGAAGCCGGATTGGCCTCCAGCCCCTCGACGATCACGAGGGCATAGCGGAACAACTGGCTCAACCAGGTGCGGACCTTTTCTGCCGTGGTGAAAGCCTTGCGTTCCTCGATTCTTGCCAGGACGCCCAGAAGCTGGGGCCGGCGAATGTCGTAGATCGACATCTTCCCGAGGGCGGGCAGCACGTCCTTGCCGAAAATCCGCAGGATCTGCGAGAGGGTGCTTTGACGGCCTTCCTTGAGTTCCTTGCGCCGATGCTCGACCCAGGCATCGAAGACCGCCTTGAACGTGTAGTCGGCCGCCAGCTTCACGGCATGGCGTTTCTGCTTGCGGTCGGTGTGAGGGTTGATGCCCCTAGCCAAGAGTGCGCGGGCTTCGTCGCGCAAGGTACGCGCTTCACGCAGGCCGATCTCGGGGTAGTTGCCCAGGGAGATGCGCTTTTGCTTGCCGAGCCAGTAGTAGCGCAGGTGCCACGATTTGCCGCCGGTAGGGGCGACCACCAGGCCGAGGCCATCGGTATCGGGGAGGCTGTAGGTTTTGTCAGCGGCCTTGGCTTGCCGCACAGTCAGATCAGAGAGTGCCATCATCGAAGCTCCTAAGTCTTGGACTTAGGCCCGATGCTGCTGGTCATCCCGATCCAACCCCAGCAACAAACCGGAACCGGCACCGCCCGCATTCTTTGGCCTTGTTTTTGGCCTCAAAAACGCTGGCTGTCGGTGGATTCCAGTGGCTTTTGCTGGAATGAAAAAAGGAGCCGAAGCTCCTCTTTTCAGCGACTTACAGACCCCAGTGGAAGTCTGTAGATCATAATTTGGAGCGGGAAACGAGACTCGAACTCGCGACCTCAACCTTGGCAAGGTTGCGCTCTACCAACTGAGCTATTCCCGCGTAAGCCTTGCATTGTAGCGCATTTTTTCGCTGTTTTGCAAGGCTGCCGCAATCAATGCTTGATGGCCTCTCCTGCGGGCGAGGCAGCCACCGGCGCGGCGGCAACCACTGGCTCTTCGTCGGGCAATGGGACGGGCCGTCGTTCGAGCGCGACCTCAAGCACCTTGTCCACCCACTTCACCGGCACGATCTCGAGGCCGCTCTTCACGTTCTCGGGAATTTCCTGCAGGTCCTTCACGTTCTCTTCGGGAATGATCACCGTCTTGATGCCACCGCGCAGTGCAGCCAGCAGCTTTTCCTTCAGGCCACCGATCGCCGTTACTTCGCCACGCAAGGTGATTTCGCCCGTCATCGCCACGTCGGCGCGCACGGGAATACCCGTGAGCGCGGAAACGAAGGCGGTGGTCATCGCGGCACCGGCGCTGGGGCCGTCCTTGGGTGTTGCGCCGTCGGGCACGTGGATGTGGATGTCCTTCTTCTCGAACATCTCGTCCTTGATGCCCAGCAGGCGCGCACGGCTGCGGACCACGGTGCGCGCGGCTTCGACCGATTCCTTCATCACATCGCCCAGCGAACCGGTGCGCGTGATGTTGCCCTTGCCGGGCATGAGCGCAGCTTCGATGGTGAGAAGGTCGCCGCCCACTTCCGTCCACGCCAGACCGACCACCTGCCCCACCTGGTTCTGCTTCTCGGCACGACCGTAGGTGAACTTGGGCACGCCCAGGAATTCGTTGAGGTTCTCCGATGTGACGACCACCTGCGGCTGCATCTTCTTGAGTTGCAGACCCTTCACCACCTTGCGGCAGATCTTGGACAGTTCGCGCTCGAGCGAACGCACACCGGCTTCACGCGTGTAGAAGCGCACCACGTCGCGCACCGCTTCTTCGGTGACGAGCAGTTCCTCTTCCTTCACGCCGTTGTTCTTCAACTGCTTGGGCAGCAGGTACTTGATGGCGATGCTGGTCTTCTCGTCCTCGGTGTAGCCCGAAAGGCGGATGACTTCCATGCGGTCCAGCAGCGCCGGCGGAATGTTCATCGAGTTCGACGTGGCGACGAACATCACGTCAGACAAATCGAAGTCCACTTCGACATAGTGATCGCCGAACGTGTGGTTCTGCTCGGGGTCGAGCACTTCGAGCAGCGCGCTGGACGGGTCGCCCCGGAAATCGGTGCCGAGCTTGTCGATCTCGTCGAGCAGGAACAGCGGATTGCGCGTTCCCACCTTGTTCAGGCTCTGCAGCACCTTGCCCGGCAGCGCACCGATATAGGTGCGGCGGTGACCGCGGATTTCCGCCTCGTCACGCATGCCGCCCAGCGCCATGCGCACGTATTTGCGCCCCGTCGCCTTGGCGATGGACTGGCCGAGCGAGGTCTTGCCGACGCCCGGAGGGCCGACCAGGCACAGGATGGGCGCCTTCACCTTGTCCACGCGTTGCTGCACCGCGAGGTATTCGAGGATGCGGTCCTTGACCTTCTCCAGACCATGATGGTCTTCGTTCAGCACGTTTTCCGCATTGGAGAGGTCGTGCTTGATCTTCGTCTTCTTGCTCCAGGGCAGGCCGGTGAGCACGTCGATGTAGTTGCGCACCACGGTCGCCTCGGCGGACATGGGCGACATGAGCTTGAGCTTCTTGAGTTCGCCTTCGGCCTTCTTCCGGGCGTCCTTGGGCATCTTGGCGAGCTTGATCTTCTTCTCGATCTCCTCGATGTCCGCGCCCTCTTCGCCTTCACCAAGCTCCTTCTGGATCGCCTTGACCTGCTCGTTGAGGTAGAAGTCGCGCTGGTTCTTTTCCATCTGCCGCTTCACGCGGCCACGGATCTTCTTGTCGACATTCAGGATGTCGACTTCACGCTCGAGCTGCTCGAACAGGTTTTCGAGGCGCGCACGCACGTCGGCCAGGTCGAGCACGACCTGCTTGCTGTCGAGCTTGAGCGGCAGGTGCGCGGCAATCGTATCGGCCAGGCGACCGGGGTCGTCGATGCTGGAAATCGACGTGAGGATTTCGGGCGGAATCTTCTTGTTGAGTTTGACGTACTGGTCGAACTGCTGCATCACCGCACGGCGCAGCGCTTCCACCTCGCTGTTGTCCGGCGCCGCAGCTGCGGGCTCGACGGGCGTGATGTTCGCGGAGAAATGCGTCTCGCCGTCGGCAATGCGGTTCACGCGCGCGCGCTGCTGGCCTTCGACCAGCACTTTCACCGTGCCGTCGGGCAGCTTGAGCATCTGCAGGATGGTGGAGACGCAGCCCACGTCGAACATGTCCGTCACGGAGGGCTCGTCTTTCGCGGCAGTTTTCTGCGCCACCAGCATGATGCGGCGCTCGGCTTCCATTGCGAGCTCAAGAGCCTTGATGCTCTTGGGCCGTCCGACGAAAAGCGGAATCACCATGTGGGGAAAGACCACGACGTCGCGCAACGGAAGCAGCGGCAGGTCGATGGGGGTGGCTGGCAGGGGCGTATGGCCGGACATGGCAATCCTTCGAGGTTACCTGGTGAATATCGTCACCAATCGGGAATTTTCAACCCATGCGCATGTCAATGCGCCGGGCATGGTTGCTGGGTTGTACGGATTCAGCAATGGTGCCATCCGTCGACCGCGCCTCAGGCCTTGCGGGCCGCCTCGCGGTACACCAGCAGCGGGGGCTTGTTCTCTTCGATGGTGGATTCGTCCACCACGACTTTGTCAACATTGCTCGCGTTCGGCAGGTCGAACATGGTGTCGATCAGCGACTGCTCGAGGATCGACCGCAGGCCGCGTGCGCCGGTCTTTCGGGCCAGTGCCTTGCGGGCGATGGCGCGGAGCGCGGCGGGGCGGATTTCGAGGTCCACGCCCTCCATGGACAGGAGTTTGCCGTACTGCTTGATCAGCGCGTTGCGCGGCTCCGTGAGGATCTGCACCAGCGCTTCTTCGCTCAGCTCGGCCAGCGTGGCGACCACCGGCATGCGGCCGACGAGTTCCGGGATCAGACCGAACTTGATCAGGTCTTCGGGCTCGACGTCGCGGAACACTTCGGTGAGCGAGCGTTGTTCCTTGCTCTTGACCTGTGCGCCGAAGCCGATGCCCGACGCTTCCGTGCGGTTCTCGATGACCTTCTCAAGGCCGGCGAACGCGCCGCCGCAGATGAACAGGATGTTGGTCGTGTCGATCTGCAGGAAGTCCTGGTTCGGGTGCTTGCGGCCGCCCTGCGGGGGAACGCTCGCCATCGTGCCTTCGATCAGCTTGAGCAGCGCCTGCTGGACACCTTCGCCCGATACGTCACGTGTGATGGACGGGTTGTCCGACTTGCGCGAAATCTTGTCGATTTCGTCGATGTAGACGATGCCGCGCTGCGCGCGTTCGACTTCGTAGTTGCAGCTTTGCAGCAGCTTCTGGATGATGTTCTCGACATCTTCGCCCACATAGCCCGCTTCGGTCAGCGTGGTGGCGTCGGCCATGACGAACGGCACGTCCAGCATGCGGGCCAGCGTCTGCGCCAGCAGCGTCTTGCCGGAGCCAGTGGGGCCGATCAGCAGGATGTTGCTCTTGGTGAGTTCGACGTCGTCGGTGCGCGCCTTTTCCTTGTGCTGCAGCCGCTTGTAGTGGTTGTACACGGCGACGGCCAGCATGCGCTTGGCAGCGTCCTGCCCGATGACGTAATTGTCGAGGTTGGCCTTGATTTCGGCCGGGGTGGGCAAGCTGCCCGAACCCTCGCGCGTCTCTGCCGTGGTCGGCAGTTCGTCGCGGATGATTTCATTGCACAGGTCGATGCACTCGTCGCAGATGAAAACCGACGGACCGGCGATCAACTTCTTCACTTCGTGCTGGCTCTTGCCGCAGAAGGAGCAGTAGAGGGTTTTTTCGCTGGTAGAGCCCTTTTTGTCGGCCATTGGTCAGAGTATCCGGGTGTGCCTGTTACGCAAGTTGCTCAATGATAACCAATCGAGCCGGGGGCAGACGTAACCGCCGCCCGGCTGTTGCTGTCGCGCAAAACGCGTTCAGCGCTTGGCAATGACCTGGTCGACGAGACCATAGTCCTTGGCTTCGTCGGCCGTCATGAAGTAGTCGCGCTCGGTGTCGTGCTTGACCTTGTCCAGCGGCTGGCCCGTGCGCTCGGCCATGATGCGGTTCATCTGGTCCTTGGTGCGCAAAATGTCACGCGCGTGGATCTCGATGTCTGTCGCCTGACCGCGTGCGCCGCCCAGCACCTGATGGATCATGATCTTGGAATTGGGCAGCGAGAAACGCTTGCCCTTCGCGCCCGCCGCCAGCAGGAAGGCGCCCATGCTCGCCGCGAAGCCGACGCACAGCGTGGACACATCGGGCTTGATGAACTGCATGGTGTCGTAGATGGCCATGCCGGCCGTCACGCTGCCGCCGGGCGAGTTGATGTAGAACGAGATGTCCTTGTCGGGGTTTTCGCTTTCCAGGAAAAGCAACTGCGCCACCACGAGGTTGGCGGTCTGGTCGTTGACCTCGCCCACCAGGAAGATCACGCGCTCCTTCAGCAGGCGGGAATAGATGTCGTAAGAGCGTTCGCCGCGGCCCGATTGCTCGATCACCATCGGGACCATGCCGAGGGCTTGGGTGTCCAGTGAACTCATGTTTTCTCCAATGATTGGGATACTGTACCGAAAATTCCGGTGCCCCAAATGAAATGGGGCCTGCAGGCCGGACTGCAAGTCCGCCGCAGGCCCCGTTTAAGGGGACAGTGGATCAGCCTTGCTGACCCATCAGTTCGTCGAACGAGATCGCCTTGTCGGTGACCTTGGCCTTGCCCAGCACGAACTCGGTCACGTTGTTCTCGATGACGATGGCTTCGACTTCGGCCAGACGGCGGTTGTCACCGTAGTACCAGCGCACCACGTCCGCCGGCTTTTCGTAGCTGGCCGCCAGGTCTTCGATGTGCGACTTGATCTGCTCGGGCTTGGCTTGCAGTTCATGGGTACGCACCAGCTCGGCCACCACCAGGCCCAGGCGCACGCGGCGCTCGGCTTGCGGACGGAACACGTCGTCGGGAATCGGTGCCTTGTCCGCGTCCTTGATGCCGCGCTGTTTCAGGTCGGCACGGGCGCTCTCGACCATGCGGTCGATTTCGGCCTGCACGCTGGAATTGGGGATGTCGAGCTCTGCCTTGGCAACCAGCGCGTCCATCACGGCCTGCTTGTTGCGGGACTGCAGGCGGAACTTCACTTCGCGCTCGAGGTTCTTGCGGATGTCGGCGCGCAGCGCGTCCACCGTGCCGTCGGGAATGCCCAGCGACTTGGCCAGCGCTTCGTTCACTTCGGGCAGGTGTGCGGCTTCGATCTTCTTCACGGTCACGAGGAAGTCGGCCTGTTTGCCGGCCACGTCCTTGCCGTGATAGTCGGCCGGGAAGCTCAGCGGGAAGGTCTTGCTTTCGCCCGACTTCATGCCGCGCACGGCGTCCTCGAATTCCTTGAGCATCTGGCCTTCGCCGACGAGGAACTGGAAGTCGTCGGCCTTGCCGCCCTGGAAGGTTTCGCCATCGATCTTGCCTTCGAAGTCGACGGTCACGCGGTCGCCGTCTTGTGCGGCAGCGTCCTGCGCGCGCTGCGCGAAGGTGCGGCGCTGCTTGCGCAGGATGTCCACGGTGCGGTCGATCGCGTCGTCGGTAACTTCGGCGTTGATCTTCTCGACTTCGGCGCCAGAGAGGTCGGCGATCTTGACTTCGGGGTACACCTCGAAGATCGCGTCGAAGGACAGTTCGCCTTCGGGCGCGCCTTCCTTCTCGGTGATGCGCGGCTGGCCTGCGACGCGCAGCTTGGCTTCATTGGCGGCGGAAGCGAAGGCTTCGCCCACCTTGTCGTTCATGACTTCGTACTGCACGGAGTAGCCGTAGCGCTGGGCCACCACGTTCAGCGGCACCTTGCCGGGACGGAAGCCGTCCATCTTGACCTGACGGGCCAGCTTGCGCAGGCGCGCATCGACTTCCGACTGGATCACGTTGACCGGCAGGGTCAGAGTGATCTTGCGTTCCAGCTTCTCAAGCGTTTCAACATTCACGGCCATATCGTTTCTCTCTTACAAAGTGAGCCCATCAGTGGGGACTTTCCTGGTGCGCGGGGGGGGACTCGAACCCCCACACCATTGCTGGCGTCAGGACCTAAACCTGGTGCGTCTACCAATTTCGCCACCCGCGCGGTCGGGTTCCAAACCATACGGGCGGCCCGGCCAGATACTGACCCGAGCCGCCCGCGGCAAATCGGTGAGCCCTAGATTTTACCCCGGAACCAGGGCTGGTTCGACCTGCGGAGGAGGAGGGTCTTCCCGGCGCACCCGGAACCACGCCGCGTACATGGCCGGCAGCGCCAGCAGTGTCAGCACCGTGGCCACGATGAGGCCGCCCATGATGGCCACGGCCATCGGGCCCCAGAACACGCTCCGGGACAACGGGATCATCGCCAATACCGCCGCAGCCGCCGTCAGCACGATGGGGCGCAGGCGTCGCACGGCCGACTCGACGATCGCGTCCCAGGCCGGCACACCGCGGGCACGGTCCTGCTCGATCTGGTCGATCAGGATCACCGAGTTGCGCTGGATCATGCCCATGAGCGCGATGACGCCCAGCAGAGCCACGAAGCCGAATGGACGGTTCAGCAGGATCAGCGCCCCCGCCACGCCAGCGATCCCCAGCGGTCCGGTCAGGAACACCAGCATGGCGCGGCTGAAGCTGTGCAGTTGCAGCATCAGCAGCGTGAAAGTGATGAACAGCATGATGGGCACGCCCGCCGCGATGGACGCCGAGCCCTTGGAGCTTTCTTCCACGGCACCCGCCACTTCGATGCGGTAGCCTGCCGGCCATTTCGCCTCCAGCGCCTTCAGCTGCGGCTGCAGTTCCGCCGTCACCGTTGCGCCCTGCAGGCCTTCGACGATGTCGCTCTGCACCGTGATGGCGTAGTCGCGGTTCTCGCGCCACATCACGCCGGGCTCCCACGTGAACACGGGCTTGGCGATCTGGGTCAGCGGGATCGAGCGGCCGGATGCCGTCGGCAGGTAGGCGTTGCCGATGTCCGAGATCGCGCTGCGCTCGTCCAGTGGCTGGCGCATGACGATGTCGATCAACTTGTCGCCCTCACGGAACTGGCCGACCGTCGTGCCTTGGAGAATGGTCTTGGCCGACTGCGCGATGGACTGGCTGGTGACGCCCAGCGCCCTCGCCTTCGCCTGGTCCACCTCGAGGCGGATGACCTTGACCGATTCGTTCCAGTTGTCGTTCACGCCGCGCGTGTTGGCGCTCTGGCGCATGACGGCCTTGACCTCGTCGGCACGCTCGCGCAGTTGCGCCGGGTCCGGGCCCATCACGCGGAACTGCACCGGATACGGCACGGGCGGCCCGTTGGGCAGCAGCTTCACGCGGCCACGCACTTCGGGGAACTCCTCGGCGAGCAGCGCAGGAAGTTTCACGCGCAACGACTCACGCGTCTTCAGGTCCCTGGGCAGCACGATGAACTGCGACACGTTGGACTGCGGGAACACCTGATCCAGCGGCAGGTAGAAACGCGGCACGCCCGAACCCACCCAGGTCGCCACGCTGGAAACGCCTTCGATCTCCATGAAGCGCTTCTCCACGCGCGCGGTCACTTCCTCGTTCGCCTTGAAGGAGGTGCCTTCGGGAAACCAGATGTCCACCAGGATTTCCGGACGGCTCGAATCCGGGAAGAACTGTTGCTGCACCTTGCCCATGCCCACGATGCCCAAAGCGAAGATCAGCACCGTCGCGCCGATGGTGATCCAGCGGTGCTGCACGCACCAGTGCACCGCGCGGCGGAAGCGGTTGTAGAACGGCGTGTCGAACATCTCGTGCGGCTGGTCATCAGGCGCGTGCGGCTTGGCCTTGAGGATCAGCGTGCCCAGATACGGCACGAAATAGACCGAGACGATCCAGCTGAGCACGAGCGCGATCACCGTCACCGCGAAGATCGCAAAGGTGTATTCACCCGTCACCGAGCGCGCGATGCCGATCGGCAGGAAGCCTGCCGCCGTGATGAGCGTACCGGTAAGCATGGGCATTGCCGTGACTTCGTAGGCGAAGGTGGCGGCGCGTACCTTGTCGTAGCCCTCTTCCATCTTGCGCACCATCATCTCGACAGCAATGATCGCGTCGTCCACCAGCAGGCCGAGCGCGATGATGAGCGAGCCCAGCGATATCTTGTGCAGCCCGATGCCCCAGTACCACATGGCCAGGAAGGTCACCGCCAGCACGAGCGGTATCGTGATGCCCACCACCAGCCCCGGCCGGATGTCGATGTGCCAGCCGAAGCGCCCACCCTTGTGCAGGCCCAGCGCAATGAAGCTCACTGCCAGCACGATGACCACAGCTTCGATCAGCACTTTCACGAATTCATTGACCGACGTGGACACGGCCACGGGCTGGTCCTGCACCTGCGCGAGCGTCACCCCGGCGGGCAGCGACTGCTGGATCTTCGTGGTTGCGACCTTGAGCGCTTCGCCGAGCGCGATGATGTCGCCCCCCTTGGCCATGGAGACCCCCAGCGCCACGACGTTGCGGCCCTGGTAACGCACCTTCACCGTGGGCGGGTCCACATAGCCGCGCTTGATGTCGGCAATGTCGCCCAGACGGAACTGGTTGCCATTGTTGCCACGGATCGGCATCGCTGCCAGTTGCTCGACGGCGACGAACTGGCCGGCCACGCGCACCTGCACCACATCCAGAGGCGATTGCACGGCGCCGGCGTTTTCCACCGCGTTCTGTTGCGCCAGTTGCTGAAGCACCGCATTGAAGTCCAGGCCCAGTTGTGCGAGGCGCTTCTGCGAAATCTCGACGAAGATCTTCTCGTCCTGCACGCCGAACTGCTCGACCTTGGCCACGTCGGGTACGCGCAGCAGTTGCTGGCGCACATCGTCGGCGAACAGCTTGAGCTCGGCATCGGAGAAGCCGTCCGACTCCAGTGCATAGATCACGCCGTAGACATCGCCGAACTCGTCGTTGAAGAACGGTCCCTGGATGCCGGCCGGCAGCGTGTAGCGCATGTCGCCGATCTTCTTGCGCGTCTGGTACCAGACGTTCGCCACTTCGGAAGCGCGCGACGAATCCTTGATCTGGAAGATGATCTGCGACTCACCCGGCTTCGAGTAGCTGCGGATCTTGTCGGCGTACGGCACTTCCTGCAGCGTGCGCTCGATCTTGTCGGTCACCTGCTCGGCCACCTGCTGCGCGGTCGCGCCCGGCCAGTAGGTGCGAACCACCATCGCGCGGAAGGTGAACGGAGGGTCTTCGTCCTGCCCCAGCTGGAAATAGGCTGCACAGCCCAGCAGCATCAGAACCACCATCAGGTAGCGTGTGAGCGCCGCATGCTCGAGCGCCCAGCGCGAGAGATTGAATCCCTCTTTCGGTTGAACCTGGCTCATGCGCGCCTCACTTCGCCGTGGGGGAAGCAGAAGCCGCTGCAGCGACATCGCGCGACTTGTACAACGTCACCTTCTGGCCGGGCGACAGCACATGCACACCGGCAGACACGACCTTCATGCCCGGTTGCAGACCCGATGCGATGACCGCTTCGTTGCCGTCGGCCGTCGCCACCACCACGGGTTGCGAGCGCACGGTCATGTTCGCTTCGTCCAGTACCCAGACAGCACTGCCCTGGCCTTCCTGACGCAACGCGCTGGTCGGAAGCTTCAGGACCTGCACGCCAGCGTGCGCCAGGGCCGCAGGCGTGAGGTAAACCGTTGCGCCCAGCGGCGGCGCAGACGCTGCGTCGAGCGCGACCTTGACGGCGAACGTGCGGGTAACCGGATCGGCGCTGGCGGCGACTTCGCGCACCTTCCCGCTCAGCTCCGCGTTCTGGGCCCAGGCACGCACGCTGACATCGGACCCGGTCCTGATCGCCGCGACCTTGTCTTCGGGCACCGAGAACACGGCGTCGCGTCCGCCATCCTGCGCGACCCGTACCACCGGCGTGCCTGCGGTCACGACCTGTCCCGGCTCGGCCTCGACAGCGGTCACCACACCGGCGGCATCCGCCGTGAGATTGGTGTACGCCGCCTGATTGCCTTGCGAATTGAGTTGCGCCTGCGCCTGTTCGAGCGAGGCCTGTGCGGCCTTCAAGGTGGATTCGCGGCGTTCGAGTTCCGCACCGCTGATGAAGCCCTGGTCCTTCAGGGTCGCGAACCGTTTGAAGTCAGCCGCCGCAAGATCCCGATTGGTCTGCGCCGACTGCACTTGCGCACGCGCCGCATCGGCCGCGAGTCGATAGTCCTGGGGGTCCAGTTGCGCCAGCAATTGCCCGGCGCGAACGCGCTGGCCGACTTCTGCTTGCCGCTGGACGATCTTGCCACCCACGCGGAAACCCAGTCGCGACTCGACGCGCGCCCGAACCTCCCCGGCGAATTCGTAGGACGCGCTGAAGTCCTGCGCCCCGACGGTCAGCACTTTCACCGCGCGGACAGGCTCTTCGGGCGGAGCAGGTTTGGAACAGCCCACCAGGACGAGCACGGCAGACAGGACGACAAGCCCGGAGAGCGGACGAAGAGACGGTGTTGGCATGGCAGCCCTGTCAACAAAAGTTGTGATTCAACAAAGGGATGAAAGCGCCCTCGATCGCCCGCCAGACAGATTAATGACTGACTGGTTAGTAATCTAAGGGTATTCACCGGGGGCTGTCAAGCGACAATCCGGGCGTGACCGCCGCCTCCCCCAAGACCAGCAACGTGCCGGACCCTTCCGCGCACTACGAGAACTTTCCCGTGGCGTCGTGGCTGTGCCCGCCCCACCTGCGCGCGCCGATTGCGGCGATCTACTGGTTCGCACGTACGGCGGACGATCTGGCCGACGAAGGCGATGCTGCACCGCAACAGCGTCTGGAAGATCTTGCGACCTACCGCGCCGACCTGGCCGCCACCGTGCAAGGACGGACCGCCAGCGGACGCTGGCCGCAGGTGTTCAGCGCCATGAAGGTTGCGATGGCCTCGCACGCCTTGCCCGAGCAACTGCTGGCAGACCTGCTCGACGCCTTTGCCCAGGATGTGCGCAAGACACGCGATGGCGAAGGCTACGCCGATCGCGCGGAGTTGCTTGATTACTGCAGCCGCTCCGCCAATCCGGTGGGTCGACTGCTGCTGCATCTGTACGGTGTGACCGATGCCGTGTCGCTTGAGCGCAGCGACGCCATCTGCAGTGCGCTGCAGCTCATCAACTTCTGGCAGGACCTGAGCGTCGACCTGCCGCGCCGCCGCTACTACCTGCCGGACGCCGATTGCGCACGCCATGGCGTCACGCGGCAGCAACTCGATGCCCTGCACGACACCCCTGCCTTGCGTGCACTCGTCTCAGAAGAAGTGCAATGGGCGCGTGCCCTGATGCTGCAGGGCTCACCGCTCGTTCATACCGTGCCCGGTCGCGCCGGCTGGGAACTGCGCGTCGTCGTGCAAGGCGGACTGCGGATCCTCGACCGCATCGAGGCGCTGGACTGCGCGACCATCGCGAAACGGCCCACCGTAGGTAAACGCGATGCGCCGTTGCTGCTCTGGCGCGCGCTCCGGATGTAACAATGCGGGGATGATCCCCGAGCAGTACGTCCAGCAGAAAGCCGCCGCCTCCGGCAGCAGCTTCTACTACGCCTTCTTGTTCCTGCCGAAGACGCGACGCGCGGCCATCACCGCGTTCTATGCGTTCTGCCGCGAAGTGGACGACGTGGTGGACGAAGTGAGCGACCCCGGCGTCGCCGCGACCAAGCTCGCCTGGTGGCAGAACGAAGTGGCGCGCGCATTCGCAGGCCAGCCTTCGCACCCGGTGATGCAGGCGCTGATGCCGCTTGCCGCAGTGCACGGCATCGAGCAACGCCATCTGCTGGCCGTCATCGAAGGCTGCCAGATGGACCTGTCGCAGAACCGGTATCTCGACTTTCCGGGTCTCGAGCGTTATTGCCATCTCGTGGCCGGCATCGTGGGTGAAGTGGCAGCGCGCATCTTTGGCCAGACCGAGGACGCGACCACCGCCTACGCCCACAAGCTGGGACTCGCTTTCCAGCTCACCAACATCATCCGCGACGTGGGTGAAGACGCGATGCGCGGGCGCATTTACCTGCCCGTGAACGAATTGCAGCAGTTCGATGTGAAAGCGAATGAACTGCTCAAGCGGGAGTATTCGCCACGCTTCACGGCGCTGATGAAATTCCAGGCGGACCGCGCACACCGCATCTACGACGAAGCCTTCGCGCTGCTGCCCGATGCGGACCGCCGCACGCAGAAACCCGGCCTGATGATGGCCAGCATCTACCGCACGCTGCTGCGCGAGATCGAGCGCGACGGTTTCCAGGTGCTGCACCAGCGCGTGAGCCTCACGCCGCTGCGCAAGTTCTGGCTGGCCTGGAAAGTCCAGGCGCTCGGGCTCACGACGTGAAGCCGCGCAGCGCGCCGCCATCCGGCCTGCGCGTGGCCGTCATCGGCGGTGGCTGGGCTGGCATGGCCGCAGCGATGGCCGCTGTCGAAGCCGGACATGCTGTCACCGTGTACGAAGCCGCACGCACGCTCGGCGGCCGGGCACGCAGCGTGCCGTTGACCAACGCCGCCGGTGAAACCTACCTGCTGGACAATGGCCAGCACATCCTCATCGGCGCCTACGTACAGACGCTGGCCTTGATGCGCAAGGCCGGCGTGAACCTGCGCACGGCCTTCCTGCGTCAGCCGCTGGACCTGCGGTTTCCCGGGGGCGACGGTATCTGCCTGCCCCGCCTCCCCGCACCGGTGGACGTCGCGATGGGCATCCTGCGTGCGCGCGGCTGGCGCTGGAGCGAGAAGAAAGCCCTGCTGCGTGTCGCCAGCGAATGGCGACGCAACGGTTTCGTGTGCGATGCAGCAGCCACAGTGGCCGATGTGTGCAGGGGCCTGCCGGCACGCGTGATCGAAGAGCTGATCGACCCTCTGTGCGTGTCCGCGCTGAACACCCCCGCGAACGCAGCCTGCGGACAGGTTTTCCTGCGCGTGCTGAACGATGCGCTGTTCAGCGTGCGGGGCGGCTCGCACTTGCTTGTGCCCCGGCTTGACCTGGGCACGCTCTTTCCGGATGCGGCGGCTGCATGGCTGCAGGCCAGGCAAGCGGCCGTGCTGACCGGCCATCGCGTCCAGAACCTCACCCGTGCCGGAACGCAATGGCAGGTGGACAGCCAGCTATTCGATCGTGTCATCGTGGCATGTGCGCCGTGGGAGGCGGCACGACTCGTGGCGCAGGCCGCACCCGAATCTGCAGGCTGGGCCCAGGCCGCTGAAGCGCTGCGTTTCGAATCGATCGCCACGGTCTACTGCATCGCCAACGCGGGACTGCCGCGCGCCATGCTGGCACTTCGCAACACGGCCGATGCGCCAGCGCAATTCGTCTTTGACCGCGGACACCTGGGCGGACCGCATGGCTTGCTGGCGTTCGTCGTGAGTGCGAGCGATGGCGATCGCGAAGAGCTTCAGGAGAAGGTGCTCCGCCAGGCGCTCGACCAGCTCGGCAGCCTCGGCATCCACTTCGTGCAGCCGCTGCAGACCGTCGTGGAGAAACGCGCAACGTTCGCCTGCACCCCCGCACTCGACCGACCGGCCATCCGCGTCGCGCCCGGTCTTCTGGCCTGCGGCGACTATGTCGAAGGCCCCTACCCTGCCACGCTCGAAGGGGCCGTGCGCAGCGCGCTCGAAGCCGCTTCGCAGTTGTCCGGAAACGGGGCCTGAGGTCAGACCGGATAGATCAACGAATTGAGCACCATCTCGCTGTCATACACACACAGCCGGGACTTGAGCTTCAACACGCCCTCCACGCGAATGAACCCGTCGATATAACGGCCCACGTTGTAGACCTCGCTGACGCCGCCCGGCTTGGTACGGAACACCGCGTAGCTTGCCTCGGCCCGGATGATCTCCCCGCTTTCGATGACGCGCGCAGCACTCACGACGTGCCGCGTGTAGTAAGGCGCGTGGTAGATCGTCTGCGTGATGCCATAGACACGGTCCTTCATCATCCCCTGGCTCTCGAGCGCCATCAGTGCCAGCGGCAGTCCGCGCTCGAAATTCTCGCGCGCCTGCACCGTGTAGCGGCCATCTTCCACGAAGAATTGCGGCCAGTCGTCGAACCGGCGTTCGTCGAGCGCAGCCGCGTAGTCGGCGTTGAGGCTGTCCACTTCGTGCTGCAGCAGGGCTTTTTCCATCAACGCCTTTTCCATCCGCTGCGCGCTCATACCTCCATCACCTTCTTCCAGTATGCGTACATGCTGCGGATGAGCGTTTCAGTCACCATGTGCTCGGTCATTTCGGTGCCGGTGCCGCCGAGTTCGCACAGTGTCTCGCCAGCCTCGCCCCACTGGCGGAATCCGTCCTGGCTGAGTTCGATCACTTCACCGTCGTCCGCGCTCACGAAGCCGGCCGGGCCGAACAGGTTGGCCTGCCGCAGGCGGCGCTGCGTCATCTCGGGCGTGTCGTCGGCAAAGCCGAAATGCGTCCAGATGAAATCGAACTCGCCTTCGCCGCGCGGCACGATATGGCGCGTGGACAACGAGTTCACCTGCTGCTGCACGATGAGACTGGGGAACAGCGTGATCATGGTCACCGTGGGCATGATGTCCTGCCCCGGCACGGATGGATCGGGCACCTTCCACCACGGCTCCGGGACCACATCGAGCAACCGTGTGTCGTTGAGCGCCATGTTGGCCTTGAAACTCGTCACGCCCTCGGTCACCACCGCGTTCTGGCCACCCTCGTTCCGGCGCGAAATCATCACCGCATGGCGGCCGTGCTGGTCCATCACCATGCGGCTCTTCTGGTCGGCGCGCCACAGGCCGAAGGTGACGAACCAGGTATGCAGCAACCCGGGGTGGTACGGGTCCTTGATGTTCTCCATCATCAGTTTCCAGTTGCCTGGAATACGCTGGCGGTTGTAGCCCAGCAGCGTGAGCTCGCGGCCCTTGAAGATGCGATCCAGCCACGGCATGACGTCCGGGCCGAGATAGTCCTCCAGCGGCTCGGCGTCATCACTGAAGGTCGCAAACACCAGTCCGTGCAACACAGCGACGCGCAGTTTGGTGAGGCCATGGTTGCGGATGTCGAAGTCCTCCGGCATGCCACCGTTCACGCAATCGCCTTCTTTCACACCGTCCTTGAACGGCAGGCCGGCCAGATCGCCGTTGAGTTTGTAGGTCCACTGGTGATAAGGGCACACGAAGCTGCGCGCATTGCCGTGCGACTGCTGGCAGAAGCGGACGCCCCGGTGCGCGCAGCGGTTCTCGACGACGCGGATGCCGTGGTCGGTCGCCCGGTCGCGCGGAGCGACGCGATCCCGCACCAGGATGACTTGCCGCTCACCGATCCAGCTGAGCTTGAAGTCGCCCGCGTTGGGCACTTCGATGACCAGACCGACGTAGCTCCAGTGCTTGCCGTAGAAGATTTTTCCGAGTTCGCGCTGGTAGAGCTGCGCGTCGGTATAGGCCCAGAAAGGCACGCGGCTGGAACCGCGGCCCTCCCAGCGCGAAAGCGTTTGGGGTGCGTTCATGGCAGGCTTGTCTCCTGCCCGAAATAATACGCTTACTTATTAATTTTCAGTGCACCGCAGACTAGGCACTTTCCCTCAATCCGCCGCGCTTTTTGCCTCGATCGCAGCGGCTTTGCCCGCCCGGCCCGCACGCCATGCACCGAAGATGGCGATCAAGCCGGGGACGAAGATCAGTGCCCAGATGATCTTGTCCAGATGCTCGCGCACGACCGGCAGGTTGCCGAAGAAATAACCCGCCACGCAGATGCCCACCACCCAGATCAACGCACCGACGACGTTGTACGCGGTGAAGCGGCGACGGTCCATCTCGGCCACACCGGCCACAAAGGGCGCGAAGGTGCGGATGAACGGCATGAAGCGCGCCAGGATGATCGTGATGCCACCATAGCGTTCGTAGAACGCATGGGCCTGGTCGAACGCGCGCCGGTTGAAGAAGCGCGACTGTTCCCACTGGAAAACCTTGGGCCCGAAATAACGCCCGATCGAGTAGTTGCACTGGTCGCCGAGCACAGCCGCCACCACGAGCAGCGCCATCGCCAGCGGCAGGCTCATCAGCCCTGCGCCACACAGCGCACCGACGATGAACAGCAGCGAATCGCCGGGCAGGAACGGCATGACCACGACGCCCGTTTCCACGAAGACGATGATGAACAGCAAGGCATAGACCCAGGGGCCATAGTCGCGCACGAAGGCCTCGAGATAGCGGTCGACGTGCAGGATGAAGTCAAGCAGAAAGCTGGCGATTTCCATGGGTTCCTTCTGGAGGCCGCCGCATTATCACAGCCGCCCTAGAATGCCCCTCGTGAACGCCGTACTTCTCGACTCCGCCCGACGCCCCATCCGGGAATTGCCCGACGAACTGGTCAGCCAGATCGCCGCCGGCGAGGTGGTGGAACGCCCGGCTTCCGTCGTGCGCGAACTGGTGGACAACGCACTGGATTCCGGCGCGACCCAGGTCACCGTGCGGCTGCTGGCTGGCGGCGTGCGGCTGATTTCCGTCGAAGACAACGGCTGCGGCATTGCCCGCGAGGAATTGCCGCTGGCGCTGCGCAGGCATGCCACGAGCAAGATCGCCAGCCTCGAAGATCTCGAATCCGTGGCCACCATGGGCTTTCGCGGCGAGGCGCTCGCTGCCATCGCCTCGGTGTCCGAAATGTCGGTGCTCTCCCGCACCGACGGCCAGCCCAACGCCATCCTGCTGGACGCGCGCAGCGGCGAACTCAAGCCCGCCGCACGCGGTACTGGCACCACGGTGGAAGTGAAGGAGCTCTTCTTTGCCACGCCTGCGCGTCGCAAGTTCCTGAAGACCGATGCCACCGAGCTCGCCCATTGTGTGGAAGCGGTGCGCCGCCATGCGCTGGCCCGGCCCGATGTGGGCTTTGCGATCTGGCATGAAGGCAAGCTCGTCGAGCAGTGGCGCGCTTGTGCCGGCACGGCCGACGCGGCCGTCGACCAGCGGTTGCGCGATGTGCTGGGCGACGAATTCATGGCAGGCAGTGTCGCGGTGGATCACCGCAGCGGTGCCGTGCATGTGTGGGGCCGCGCCGGCACGCCGGACGCGTCGCGTTCGCGGGCCGATCAACAGTTCTCCTACGTGAACGGGCGCTTCGTGCGCGACAAGGTCATCACCCACGCAGCGCGCAGCGCCTATGAGGATGTGTTGCACGGCCATCGCCAGCCTGTGTATGCGCTGTATGTGCGCTTGGACCCGGCTCGCGTCGACGTGAACGTGCACCCGACGAAGATCGAGGTGCGCTTCCGCGACAGCCGCGAAGTGCACCAGGCCGTGCGCCATGCGGTGGACAACGCGCTGGCTGCGCCACGTGCGGCCACGGGCGGTGTGTCGTTGCCGGGACTTGCCGGGCTGCAGGACGGGCAAGTTCACGAAGCGCCAGCGGACCGTCCGGCATTCCAGGCATGGGGGCAACCGGGGCTGAATCTGGCGACCGGCGCGGCGCAAGGCAATCGGGTGGAGGAACTGGCGGCGCTGTGGCAGCCGCGTTCTCAAATCTCCGCAGCGGACCCGGAAACCTCTTCCGGCTACCTGACCGGGCCGTCCTCCAGCGAAACGGCCATTCGACCCTTGCCAGACGGCGAATGGCCGCTCGGCCGCGCCATGTTCCAGCTGCAAGGCATCTACATCGTGGCGGAGAACAACCAGGGCCTCGTCATCGTGGACATGCACGCAGCGCACGAACGCATCGTCTATGAGCGCCTCAAGCGGCAGATGGACACCGCCGCACCCGGCGCTGCCCTGGCCAGCCAGCCCTTGCTGATCCCTGCAACGTTTGCCGCGACGCCGCAGGAGGTGGCTGCCGCCGAGTCGCACACCGGAACGCTGCAGGCGCTCGGGCTGGACATCAGCGCCTTCTCGCCGAAAACGCTCGCCGTGCGCGCCGTACCGACAACGCTGGTGAATGGCGACGCGGTGGAGCTGGCGCGCAGCGTGCTGGCCGAACTGTCCCAGCACGACGCCAGCACGGTGATCGAACGCGCGCGCAACGAGTTGCTGTCCACGATGGCCTGCCACGGCGCGGTTCGCGCCAACCGCAAGCTGACCGTGGAAGAAATGAATGCGCTGCTGAGACAGATGGAAGAAACCGAGCGCTCGGACCAGTGCAACCATGGCCGTCCGACCTGGCGTCAACTGAGCCTGCGCGAGCTGGACGCGCTGTTCATGCGCGGACGCTGAAGTCCGTCAGTCCCCTCCCGATCAGGCGTTCATCACATCCGCCAGCCGCAGCGACGCCCAGCGATCGTTCTGCCACAGCGGCTCGGTGGTGGCCGTCCGGTCCAGCAGCAACCGTTGCATCAGTGGCTCGAGCAGCGTGGCTTCGGGATGCGCCAGCATGACGAAGCGCGCCTCGGGCTCAGTCGTACCCTGCGCCTCTTCGTCGCTCGCCAGACGCCCGATCCAGTCGAGCGCCATCAGGGTCTCCAGCGCCGGCTCCAACTGGAGCACATCTACTTTCGTGAGCTCGGCGAGGTCGCTGCCACTCAATCCCTTCGCGGCGCCTTGCCGCGCGCGGTGCAAGTGGCCCAGCGTTTCCAGCGCCAGCTGGAACTGCCAGCCATGCTCGCTCGCACGACGCGCCACGCCCATCATCAGGCTAGGCAGGTAAGCGGCGATCACCGCGCCCAGCAACACGATCACCCAGGCAACGTAGATCCAGATCAGCAGGATCGGCACTGTCGCAAACGCGCCGTAGACCATGGAATACGTCGGGATCTTGCCCACGTAGTAGGCCAGCAGACGCTTGCCCACCTCGATGCCGACAGCCACGAACACACCGCCCGCCCACGCGTGGCTCCATTTCACCGAGGTGTTGGGGACGTAGCGGTACATCAAGGTCGTGCCGCCCGCGAGCAACAGGAACTCCACGGCATCCAGAACCAGCCGCACGCCGTCCGGGACAGCCCCGAAAGCCGTCCGCGATGACGACACGGCGAGCGTGGTCAGCAGCAGGCTGCCGCCCAGCAGGATGGGACCGAGTGTGAAGGCCGCCCAGTAGATCAACACGCGCTGGCCGAGCGGACGCGGACGCTTCACGCGCCAGATCCCGTTGAGCGTGCGGTCGATCGTGAGGATCAGCGCAAGCGCGGTGAACACCGTGAGCGCAAAGCCGACCGACCCCAGCCGGCTCGCCTTGCCGGCGAACTGCGTCAGGTAACCGAGCACCTGCCGCGCGATGGCATCAGGCACGAGGCTGGCCACCAACCATTTTTGCAGCACGTCCTGCATCTTGGCGAACGCCGGGAACGCCGTCAGCACCGCCAGCGCCACGGTGAAGAACGGCACCAGTGCCAGCGTTGTGGTGAAGGTAAGGCTGCTTGCCGTGAGGCCGAGGTGGTCTTCGCGATACCGCTCCCGCAGGGTCAGCGCCGTGCTGCGCCACGGGAACGTGGACAGGTCGGCAACCAACGTCTTCACGGAATCAGGGAAATTCATGGCCGCTATGATGCCATCGCGATGACTTCTCAAGACGTAACGGTTCTGTGGACACGGCGGCTGGCCGTGGGCAGTCTGCTGGGCCTGATCCTGCTCGGCCTTGCCTGGGAACTGTGGCTCGCGCCCGTGCGTCCTGGCGGCTCGTGGATCGCACTCAAGGTGTTGCCACTGTGCATCCCGCTGGCCGGCTTGCTCAAGCATCGCATGTACACCTATCGCTGGATGAGTCTGATGGTGTGGCTGTATTTCACCGAAGGCGTGGTGCGCGCATGGAGCGATCGCGCCCCCGGCAACTACCTCGCGATGATCGAGATCGTGCTGTGCCTCGTGCTGTTCGTTGCATGTGCGCTGCACGTGCGCTATCGCCTGGGCCATGCGCGCCGCGCTGCGCAGGCCTGAATACCGGAACTGCTTCAATGACTGACCTGATCGAGACGCTGCGCGGCATTGCCGGCGCGGCCCATGTGCTGACCGATGGCGACCTCACGGCCTACGAACAGGACTGGCGGCGCCGAGCGCGCGGCAAGTCGCTCGCCGTGGTGCGCCCCGCGAGCACGCAGGAGGTCGCGGCTGTGGTGAAGGCCTGCGTCTCAGCTGGCGCGAGCATCGTGCCGCAGGGCGGCAACACGGGTCTGTCGGTGGGTTCCACCCCGGACGACAGCGGCACACAAGTCGTGCTGAGCCTGCAGCGCATGAATGCGGTGCGCAATTTCGACGCAGCCAACCTCACGGTGACAGTGGAGGCGGGCTGCATCCTGCAGACACTTCAGGAAGCAGCGGAGAAGTCCGGCTTCCTGTTCCCGTTGAGCCTGGCGGCCGAAGGCAGTTGCACCATCGGCGGCAATCTGGCCACCAATGCGGGCGGCACGCAGGTCGTGCGCTATGGCAATTCGCGCGATCTGTGCCTGGGCCTCGAAGTGGTGACCGCGCAGGGCGAAATCTGGGACGGTCTCTCCGGTCTGCGCAAGGACAACACCGGCTACGACCTGCGCGACCTCTTCGTGGGAAGCGAAGGCACGCTGGGCATCATCACCGCCGCGACGATGAAGCTGTATCCGTTGCCGGCTGCACAATTGACGGCCTGGGCCGCCGTGCCTTCGCTGAATCACGCCGTCACGTTGCTGGGCCTTGCGCACAGGCATCTGGGTGCGGGGCTGACGGGCTTCGAGGTCATGGGCCAGTTCGCGTTGAGCCTCGTCGGCAAGCACATGCCGCAACTGCGCGTGCCCTTCCTCGGCCTGGAAGGGGCGCCCTATTGCGTGCTGCTTGAAAATTCCGACAGCGAATCGGAAGCGCATGCGCGTTCGCAGTTCGAGCGCCTTCTGGAAACAGCGTTCGAGGACGGTTGCGTGCTCGACGCCGTGGTGGCCGAGAACCTGACGCAGGCCCATCAGCTCTGGCACGTGCGCGAAAGCATTCCACTGGCCCAGGCCGAAGAAGGCCTGAACATCAAGCACGACATTTCGATTCCCGTGTCCAGCATTCCGGCTTTCGTGGCCGAGACGGACGCATTGCTGCAGCGCGAAATCCCCGGCGTACGGCTGGTCAACTTCGGTCATCTGGGTGACGGCAATCTGCACTACAACGTGCAGGCGCCGGCCGAGGGTGATTCGAAAGCCTTCCTGCGCGACGAGGAAGACCGCGTGAATTCACTGGTCTACGATTCGGTGAAGCAGTTCAAGGGCTCGTTCTCTGCGGAACACGGCGTCGGCGGCCTCAAGGTCGAGACACTGGAGGAGCACAAGTCGCCTGTCGCGCTGGAGATGATGCGTGCCATCAAGAAGGCCCTTGATCCCACCAACTGCCTCAACCCCGGTCGCGTCGTACGGGCCTGAACTTCGGCCAGCCCAAGGCATCAGGGATGCGCATACAATATGCGCATCCCTGATGCGGAGAACCATGGTGCTCAACTTCGACAATGCGCCCAAGAAGCCCGTCAACCTTTCACTCAACGCGAAGGTGCTCGAAGCCGCGCGCGAGATGGGCATCAACGTGTCACAGACCGTGGATCAGCTGCTGGCCGCTGAACTCCAGCGCCGGTACTGGGAGCGGTGGAATGAAGACAACAAGGACGCCATCGCCGAATACAACGACCGCATGGCGCGCGAAGGACTGCCGCTAGCGGCATACCGCAACTTCTGAGCGCAACCCTGGAATTCCCCTCATGGCCCGCTTTGACGTGCATGCCCACCCGGTCGCTGCCATGCGCAAGACTGTCCCTTACCTGGTCGATGTGCAGAACGATTTCATCAACGGCCTCGACTCGCGGATCGTGATCCCGATGCGTCCGGCGTCGTCCTACCGGGCGCGGTTGCGCGATCTCAATCCGGTTTTCGAAATCCGGGGAAAATCCGTCGTGCTGGACACGGCCTCGATGGCGGCATTTCCTGCCCGGGAGCTGGGTCCGAGCATCGAATCACTGCGCGGACGACATGATGAAATCGTCTCCGCCATCGATTGCCTATTTGGAGGTTTCTGACATGCTGCAGGCCGTCCGCGAGTCGCGCCCCGTGCGCTCCCAGTACGAAGACTTCATGCGCCACGTGTACACCACGGGCACACCCAAGACCGACCGCACAGGCACCGGCACGAAAAGCGTGTTCGGCCACCAGATGCGCTTCGACCTGGCCGAAGGCTTTCCGCTGGTGACGACGAAGAAGGTGCACCTCAAGTCCATCATTTACGAACTGCTGTGGTTCCTCAAGGGATCGAGCGACAACAACTGGCTCAAGGAACGTGGCGTCACCATCTGGGACGAATGGGCGCGTGAAGACGGCGACCTGGGGCCCGTGTACGGCGTGCAGTGGCGCAGCTGGCCGACGCCCGATGGCGGTCACATCGACCAGATCGCCGATGTCATCAAGACGCTGAAGAGCAACCCGGATTCGCGCCGCATCATCGTGAGCGCGTGGAACGTTGCCGATCTCTCGAAGATGGCGCTGATGCCCTGCCACGCGTTCTTCCAGTTCTATGTGGCCGACGGAAAGCTTTCCTGCCAGCTCTACCAGCGCAGCGCCGACATCTTCCTGGGCGTGCCGTTCAACATCGCGAGCTACGCGCTGCTCACGCACATGGTCGCGCAACAGTGCGACCTGCAGGTGGGCGACTTCGTCTGGACGGGCGGCGATTGCCACATCTACAACAACCACTTCGAGCAGGTCGAGCTGCAACTGAGCCGCGCGCCCTTCCCCTACCCCACGCTCAAGATCAATCGCCGCCCGGCGTCGATCTTCGACTACGAGTACGAGGACTTCGAGGTGCTGGACTATCAATGCCACGGCGCGATCAAGGCACCGGTGGCCGTATGACGGGAGCCAGCAGTGCGGCCGCTGCGCCGCGCATCAACGTGATCTTCGCGCGCGCTGCCAACGGCGTCATCGGCCGCGACAACACCATCCCCTGGCGCTTGCCGGAGGACATGGCCCACTTCAGGCAGACGACCATGGGTTGCCCCGTCATCATGGGCCGCAAGACCTGGGATTCGCTGCCGCCGAAGTTCCGGCCGCTGCCGGGCCGCGCCAACATCGTGGTCACGCGCCAGGCTGGCTGGTCGGCGGACGGCGCGCTGCGTGCGTCCAGCCTCGACGAAGCAGTGAAGCTTGCGAGCACGGCGCCCGACATCTGGGTGATCGGTGGTGCACAAATTTACGAGCAGACCTTGCCGATGGCGCAGCGGGTCGAAGTCACTGAGATCGATCAGGCTTTCGATGGCGACGCCCACGCGCCGACACTCGGTGCGCAATGGCACGAGGCGGCGCGCACATCGAGCGTCTCGACAACCGGCCTTGCTTACAGCTTCGTGACTTACACCAAGGGCTGACAGCCCGAGAGAAGAAGGCAGTCAGCCCTTCTTCTCCAGCAGGGTCACCAGTTCAGGCACCATGGCTTCGGGCGCGGCGCGCTGCGCGCCCTGCAATGTAGACAGCACCGATCCGGCAATGCTCCGCGCCACATCGGCATCACTCGCCATCGTGTTGTAGTAGCCCAGGTCCTTGGTCGCATTGGCCACGGAGAAGCGCAGGTTCGATGAGTCGTGCGCGAGGATGTAGGGCCGCAGCCGCTCCAGTGCCACGCCACCGCCACCGCCCTTGGCCAGGATGTCCACGAACGCCTCGGGCGCCACGCCGTGGTGGCTCGCACATGCGGCGGCTTCGGAGATCAGCGCGATCGTGCCCAGCGAAACGAAGTTGTGCAGCAGCTTCATGCTGTGGCCCGCACCGATCGGGCCGGCGTGGAAGATGTTTTCCGCGAAGCACGACAGCACCGGGCGGCATTCCTCCAGCAACGCTGCGTCGCCGCCGACGAGCAGATTCAACCGGCCTTCGGCGGCCTCCTTCGGCGTACGCGTCATGGGTGTGTCGAGGAAACGGCCGCCCGCGGCTTTCACCGCTTCGGCCATGCGCACCGTGGACGAAGGCAGCGCTGTCGAGCAGTCGATCACGATCGCTCCGGGCTTCAGGCCGGACAGGACGCCGCCTGGGCCCGTGAGCACCGCCTCGACCTGCGGCGAACCGGTGAGCACGAGGATGACGATGTCCGCCTGCGCAGCCACCTCTGCGGCCGTGGCGAAACTGCGTGCGCCCGCCGCCTTGAGCGCATCCAGCGGCTGGTTGCCGGCATGCTCCAGCACCGACAAGGCATGGCCGTGCTTGACGATGTTGCCCGCGATGCCCAGCCCCATCATGCCGATGCCGATCATTCCGATGTTTTTCTTCACGCGATCTTCTCCATGTGGTGTGCGGTGATTGTCCAATGACATCAGGGACAATCGACCATCAGTCTACTTTCCCTCCAGCTGAGGGCCCGTCACATGAAAATCGCAACGTGGAACGTGAACTCCCTGACCGCCCGCCTCGGGCATGTCATGAAGTGGCTGGAGGCCAACCCCGTCGACGTGCTGTGCCTTCAGGAGCTCAAGCTCACCGATGACAAGTTTCCCCTCGACGTCCTACAGGCGGCCGGCTACCACAGCGCGATCTTCGGGCAGAAGACATACAACGGCGTGGCCATCCTGAGCCGCACACCGCTGACGGGGGTGATCCGCAACATCACCGGCTTCACCGACGAACAGTCCCGCGTGATCGCGGGCACGCTGGACACCCCCGTGGGCCCGCTGCGTATCGTCAACGGCTATTTCGTCAACGGGCAGGAACCGGGCTCCGAAAAGTTCGCCTACAAGATGAACTGGCTGAAGGCCCTGCATGACTGGTTGCGCGAAGAATTGGCGGCGTCGCCCCGCCTCGTACTGCTGGGCGACTTCAACATCACGCCCGAAGACCGCGATTCGTTCGACCCCGTCGGCCTGCGCGAGACCATCCACCACACCACCGAAGAACGCGACCATTTCAAGGCCTTGCTCGCGCTCGGGCTGACGGATGCCTTCCGCCTGTTCGAGCAGCCGGAGAAAAGCTATTCGTGGTGGGACTACCGGATGCTCGGTTACCAGAAGAACCGCGGCCTGCGGATCGATCACATCCTCGTGAGTACGCCCCTGGTGCCGGCGGTGACTTCATGCGTCGTCGACCGCGTGCCCCGCAAATGGGAAAAGCCCAGCGATCACGCGCCGGTGATCGCAGAATTTTCCTGAAGCAGCTCATCAAAGTGTGAATGCGCGGAACCGGCTCTGCCGGGCCGCTGCATTGCCCCCTGGGGGAAGGCGGCCAGAGGCCGCTTCGGGGGGAGTCTGTTTACTCCAGGCCGAGTTCCTGGATCTTGCGCGTGATGGTGTTGCGGCCGATGCCCAGCTTCTGCGCGGCCTCGATGCGACGACCACGCGTATTCGCCAGTGCCGTGAGGATCAGGCGCGATTCGAACCGGCGCGAGAGTTCGTCCCACACATCGTGACGGCCCGTGGCCAGCAATTCCTGCGCTTCAGCTTCGAGCCCGGTCTCCCACGCACCACCGGCAGGCATGGCGACAGGGAAAGCCGCAGGCGCTTCTGCAGAGACGGCCACAGGACGCTCCACCGACGCGGCAGGCATGGACGGGACGACGGGCTTGAACTCCGCAGCATCGATGCGCGGCGCATCGGGCATGACGGAACCGAGCTTGCTCGACGTATCCGCCGGCGCGCCCAGCACTTCGGGAGGAAGGTCCTTGGCTTCGATCACCTGTGCCGGAGCCATGACGGTCAACCAGTGACAGATGTTCTCCAGCTGGCGAACGTTGCCAGGGAAGGTGAAGGCACTCATGAGCGCCAGCGCCGAGTCTGAAATGCGTTTGGGCTCCACGCCCAGTTGCTTGGCGCTCTGCTGCAGGAAGTGACGCGTCAGCATCGGCACGTCTTCGCGGCGCTCGCGCAATGCGGGCAGGCGCAGGCGGATGACGTTCAGCCGATGGAACAAGTCCTCGCGGAATGCGCCCTGCTTCACACGCTGCTCGAGATCCTGATGGGTCGCAGCGATCACACGCACGTTGGCCTTTACCGAGTTGTGGCCGCCCACGCGATAGAAATGACCATCGCTCAGCACGCGCAGCAGACGCGTCTGCAAGTCGAACGGCATGTCGCCGATTTCATCGAGGAACAGCGTGCCGCCTTCGGCCTGCTCGAAACGACCGCGGCGCATGGTCTGCGCGCCGGTGAACGCGCCGCGTTCGTGGCCGAAGAGTTCGCTCTCCAGCAGGTCCTTCGGAATGGCTGCGGTGTTGATGGCGACGAACGGCCCGTTGGCTCGCGGCGAATGCTTGTGCAGCGCGCGGGCGACGAGTTCCTTGCCCGAGCCCGATTCGCCCGTGATCATCACCGTCACATTGCTTTGCGAGAGGCGGCCGATGGCGCGGAACACGTCCTGCATCGCCGGTGCCTGGCCGAGCATTTCCGGCGCAGCGCTCATGCGCTCTTCGGCCACCTCCTCGCGCTGGCTTTCTTCGACGGCGCGACGGATGAGTTCCACCGCCTTGGGCAGATCGAAAGGCTTGGGCAGGTATTCGAAAGCGCCACCCTGGAAGGCAGACACAGCGCTGTCCAGATCGGAGAACGCCGTCATGATGATGACCGGCAGGCCGGGATGGCGCTCCTTCACCTTGCCCAGCAGATCGAGGCCCGAGCCACCCGGCATGCGGATGTCGCTCACCAGGACTTGGGGGCCCTCTTCGTCATTGGCGGCTTCGAGAGCCTGCAGCACTTCGCGTGGATTGGTGAAGCTGCGGGTGGGAAGGTCCTCGCGTAGCAGCGCCTTCTCCAGCACGAAGCGGATGGATTGGTCATCATCTACGATCCAGATCGGCTTCATGTTCTTTTGGTCACCCCAGGTCAAGGCTGCGTCAAGGCAGCGGTATCAGTATCTTGAAATCGGTCCGGCCCGGCATGCTGTCGCACTCAATGAGCCCGTGATGCTGCTGCACAAAGGTTTGTGCCAACGTCAACCCCAGCCCTGAACCGCCATCCCGCCCGGAAACCAGCGGATAAAAGATGCGATCTTTGATCGAGTCGGGCACGCCTGGCCCGTTGTCGATGACATGCAATTCCAGTGCCAGTCGATAGCGCTGCTTGCCAAAAGTTACTTGTCGGACGATGCGCGTGCGCAACACGATTTGCGCATCGCCGGCGGTCATCCGGTCCGCCAACGCCTGCGCCGCATTGTGGGTGATGTTCAGTACGGCCTGGATGAGTTGCTCGCGGTCACCACGGAATTCGGGGATCGACGTGTCATAGTCGCGGACCACGCGCAGCCCCCGCGGAAACTCGGCGAGGATGAGCGAACGCACGCGCTCGCAGACTTCGTGGATGTTGACGTCGCCCACGACGTGCGGCCTGCGATGCGGCGCGAGCAGCCTGTCCACCAGCGATTGAAGACGGTCCGCTTCATGGATGATGACCTGCGTGTATTCGATGAGGTCCTTCGACTCGACTTCCATCTGGAGCAGCTGCGCAGCACCACGGATACCTCCCAGCGGGTTCTTGATCTCGTGGGCGAGATTGCGGATGAGTTCCTTGTTGGCCTGCGCCTGGTCGATCAGGCGTTCCTCCCGGTCCTGCCGGGCCTGCTGCTCCAGCGGCAGCAGTTCGACGACGATCTCTCCCGGTTGGTCCGACTGCGCCACCACCACATGCACGAGCAACGGGTCATGGTTGGGCCGGTTCAGGTGGGCGTCATAGCGCAGCGCGGCGAATTCGTTGCTGCCGGCACCGGTCAGTGCACTCTGGAGGATGTGCGGTTCGCTGAAGCATTCGGGGAACTGCGAGCCTTCGATCGTGCGGCGCGAGATGCCGAGCGCGTCTTCCAGCGCAGCGTTGGCGAAAAGCACAACGCCGTCCGGGCGGACCACTGCGATCAGCGTGGCCAGCAGGTCGAACGACTGGTAACGGGCGGAATGGGAGGCGAGCTTGTCCAAGCCGCCTATTTTGACGCGGGAAGGCGCGAAAGTTCGCGCTTGAGGCCGCCGATATCTGCTTCGCTGCGCTGTATGGCGACCTTCATCTCTTCCACCCGCTCCTGGTAGCGGGCGTAGTTGCGCGACTCGATGCCGGTCTTTTCGGGTTCGCCGTTGTTGTAGTCCTTGAGCAGCTGGGAGTGGCGCGTTTCAGCCTTGCGCAACTCGGCCTCGAGGATGTTGCGTGCATCGCTGTCTCGGGCACGCTGGTCGGCACTGTCGACACGCGGGCTGCCCGCAGGCGCCGCGGAAGCAGCCGGCGAGCGCACCGGGGCCGAAGTGTTGGTGACGCCCCCGGCTGGCACGGGCTGGCTCTGCACGACCGTGACGTTGCCGCCTTCCACCAACTTGCAACCACGCGCCGTCGCGTCGTTGACGTTGTTGGTGTACTCGTTGCCGCAACGGTAGATGCGGTCTTGCGCCACGGCACCGCCGCACAGCGCCAGCAGGCCTGCGACAGCAATGGATGATTTCAGTACACGCGTCATGGTCTTTGTCACCCCGCCGTGAATGCGGGGCCTGACAGTATCCCTGAATCGGCACAAAGGTCAAAGCTCCTTGGGACCGGAAACAAAAAAGGACGGCTTGCGCCGTCCTTTTTTCACACTTCCCGCCGAATTTACAGCGAGTAGTACATGTCGAACTCGATCGGATGCGTCGTCATGCGGAAACGCGTAACTTCCTGCATCTTCAGTTCGATGTAGGCATCGATGAACGAATCCGTGAACACGCCACCCTTGGTCAGGAAGCTGCGGCCCTTGTCCAGGTACTCGAGCGCCTGGTCCAGGCTGTGGCAGACGGTCGGCACCTTCGCGTCTTCTTCGGGCGGCAGGTGGTACAGGTCCTTCGTGGCGGCTTCGCCGGGATGGATCTTGTTTTCCACGCCGTCCAGACCGGCCATCAGCAGGGCCGAGAAGGCCAGGTACGGGTTCGCCAGGGGATCCGGGAAGCGCGCTTCGATGCGGCGGCCCTTCGGGTTGGACACGAACGGGATACGGATCGAGGCCGAGCGGTTCTTGGCCGAGTAGGCCAGCTTCACCGGGGCTTCGAAGCCGGGAACCAGGCGCTTGTAGCTGTTGGTGCCGGGGTTCGTGATGGCGTTCAAGGCGCGTGCGTGCTTGATGATGCCGCCGATGTAGTACAGGGCGAAATCAGACAGGCCTGCATAGCCGTCGCCGGCGAACAGGTTCTTGCCGTCCTTCCACACGGACTGGTGCACGTGCATGCCGGAACCGTTGTCGCCAACGATGGGCTTGGGCATGAAGGTGGCCGTCTTGCCATAGGCGTGGCAGACGTTCCAGATGACGTACTTGAGCTTCAGCGTCCAGTCGGCGCGCTCGACGAGCGTGCTGAACTTCGTGCCGATTTCGTTCTGGCCGGCGCCCGCCACTTCGTGGTGGAACACTTCGACCGGGATGCCCAGCGATTCGAGCACCAGCGAAATCTCGGCGCGGATGTCCTGTGCGCTGTCGACCGGGGGAACGGGGAAATAGCCGCCCTTGACGGTGGGACGGTGGCCGGTGTTGCCGCCCTCGAAGGACTTGCCGGTGTTCCAGGAAGCTTCATCGGCGTCGACCTTGACGTACGAGCCGGACATGTCCGAGCCCCACTTCACGTCGTCGAAGATGAAGAATTCGGGTTCCGGACCGAAGTAGGCGGTGTCGCCCAGGCCCGAGGCCTTCAGGTAGGCTTCAGCCTTCTTGGCGATGGAACGCGGATCGCGGTCGTACGGCTTGCCGTCGGCGGGCTCGAGCACGTCGCAGGTCAGGTTGAGCGTGGTTTCCTCGAAGAACGGGTCGATGACGGCGGTGCCCGGATCGGGCATCAGCAGCATGTCGGACGCTTCGATGCCCTTCCAGCCGGCGATGGAAGAACCGTCGAAAGCGTGACCGTCGGTGAACTTGCCTTCGTCGAAATGCGAGACGGGCACCGTGACGTGCTGTTCCTTGCCGCGGGTGTCAGTAAAGCGGAAGTCTACAAACTTGACTTCGTTTTCCTTGACGAGTTTCAGTACGTCAGCGACGGACTTTGCCATCTGGTTCTCCTGGTTGGATGGTTGTTGAAAATGGTTGCCGGGGGGAATGCAGTTATTGTGCCAAACGTGGTGCATGCAGCCAGTACGCCGGGTGGCGTAGCCGGCACCGCAAACCAGCCCCTGAAAATGCCCTGCAGGTCAACACGAGTGCAGCAGTTCGCACCAAATCGGAACATACAAGATTGCACCAACAACGGGCAATTTATTGACGCACCAATTCGGGGCCGAGCTTGACCGGAAACCGCCGGAGACCTTCCAGCAGGGCAATGTAGGCGGATTCCGCGCGCCCTGGTTCGCCTTTCACTCCCAGTTCGATGTGGCGGCCGTATTCAGGATGATCCACGCTGGGCAGGCTGAACACCTTCACTCCTTCGTGGCCGCGCTCGATCTCCTCCATCAACGGGGTGAGCGTCGCCTCCATCGAACCGAAGACGATGACAGACTTTTCCAGCCACGCCGCGCGACGGAACAGCGCGCCATACTGCTGGTCGAGCACCGATTCGATCATCGGCCAGGCCATCACCGGAAATCCGGGCACGAAATGGACATGGCCTACCGAGAAACCGGGAATCTTGTTGTACGGATTGGAGATGATGCGGGCGCCTCTGGGAAACACACCCATGTTCAGGCGATGAACGTTGTCCGCGCGATCCGGCTCATAGGGCACGCCCTGCTCGCGCGCGGTGTCCTGCATGCGCTCGCGGATCAGTGCTTCGGCCTGGGGATGGAGTTCCAGCGGCACCTCCAGCGCGGCGGCGGCGCATTGCCGCGTGTGGTCGTCCGGTGTTGCGCCGATGCCGCCGCAGGAAAAAACGATCTCTCCGCTGGCCCAGGCACGACGCAGTGCGGCGGTGATGCGCTCGGGCGAGTCGCCTACGTATTCGGCATAGTCCAGGTGAAGTCCCCGCGCGCCCAGCAGCTCGATCACCTTGGGCATGTGCTTGTCGGCTCGCTTGCCCGACATGATCTCGTCGCCGACGATGATCAGGCCGAAGCGGGGAACAGGGGGCGTGTCTGCCGCTTCAGCGGCCTGCGGGAGGGGGAGGGTCATCCGGCAATGCTAGCCGTTCTGGCGACGGGGCCGTTGGCGGCTCGATGGGTTCCAGCACCATGGTCGAGGGGGCACCCTGCATGGTCGTCGCATACTCTTCCTGCCGCAGCCGTTGCAGGGCATCGAGACAGTAGTGCGCGAACCAGAGCGACGAGAAGGCGAACACCAGCGTGTAGATCCAGATTGCCACCGGCACAAGGATGACGAAGGCGGCTGCGAACAGCGCGCCCGACGCCCACACGATGCTCGGCGCTGCGCCGAGATATCCTGTGAGCACACCGATACCCAGCAGCCAGCCTCGATGGCGGCGCAGAAGTTCACGACGCTCGTTTGCGCTGGCGTGGTCAGCCAGCGCGTCGAAACTCATCACGCGATAGGTCAGCCAGCCCCAGATGAGTGGTGGCAACACCAGGATCAGTGGCGGGATCAGCCACAGCGGCATGGACACCACGAGCGCAATGATGGCCAGCAGCGTCACACCCAGCGAGCGCAGCATGCTGCCGATGAAAGAGCCGCCGCGCTTGCGCTCGAGCGCTGCAAAACGGCGCTCCGCCACCAGCGAGGTCAGCGCGGGCGTCATGAGTGCGGCGACAACCAGCAGCGATACGAGCACGAGCACCGGCGTCACCGCGAAGATGACGATCAGCGGCGCGACGACGGTCTTGAGGTTACTGGCACCGAAGCGCTCGAGCCATCCCCAAAGGCTGGTCAGCAGCGACGACGAGTCCAGCATCGCACGCACCCATTCCACGGCCGGGTCCCAGTAGAAATAGCCGAGCCCGAACGACAGCGCGACCATGAGCACCAGCGGCAGGAAAGAGAGTGCGATCACACGCGGATGCAGGCAATACGCCACCGCACGCCAGAACGAATCGAGAAGCAGGGTCATGGCCGGAGCTTACCTTTACGCACGCCGTCCGAACAGACGCTTGAGGCCCAGCCATTGCTGGGACCAGAAGCCGCGACCGTAATCGCGCGCCTGCTCCACCTGATCACGGATGCCGGTCGGGTCGTAACGCAACTGGAAATCGGCCGTGCGGAACAGCATGTCCCACCACGGCAGCAGCACGCCGAAGTTGCAGCCGCCCAGTGTGCCGCGTTCGGCGCCCTCGTGGCCGATGCCGACGCTGTGATGTCGCCGATGGAAGCGCGGACTGATCCAGAGCCGCTCGCCCATTTGCCCGAACCACAGCTTCAGATTCGCATGCTGGAAGCTCTCGCTGAGTTGCGTGAGCGCAACGATGGCGACGAACTGCCCCGGAGGAACGCCGATCAGCCAGGCCACCACGACGATGATCGTGTCGCGCAGCACGTCGTCCAGCAAGTGGTTGCGGTTGTCGCTCCACATCGTCATCTGGCGCTGCGAGTGGTGCAACGCGTGCAGGCTCCACCACCAGTTCAGCTCGTGCTGGCCGCGATGGATCCAGTAGTCCACGAAGTCGAACACCACCAGGTAAATGAGGAACGCCACGATGGCCTGGTCGGTCACGCCCGGCCAGAGCTCGTCCAGATGCAGCGTGTGCAGCCCGGCAACGCGCAACATGCCGAAGACGTCGTCGAGCAACGGGGTGAGCGTGAAGAAAAGTGCGAGACGGAACAGTCCGAGGCGATGGATCAGTGTGTAGAGGATGTCAATACGGATGGCTGCGCGATCGGTGACGGGCTCGACCGGTCGCAGCCGCTGCAACGGACCGAATACGAGCAGCAGCACGGCGATCTGGAGCAGCCCGACCAGCAGCCAGCCGGTGGCTGCGAAACCGTCTTCCAGCAGGTTGGACAGGCCGAGCGCCACCATGAGGGGCTGGATCACCGACTCGAACAGTGCCTCCTGCGCCTGCGCGAACAAGTCGGTCAATGCGTCCATCACTTGTGCGCCTTGGCGGCGATCCAGTCCTGGTATTGCGGATGTTCACGCAAGGTGCGGAAGCAGAAGCCTTTCGCCTTGAGGCCGACGATCAATGGCTCCAGCACTGCCGGCGCCCACGGATCGTTGCGTGACCAGATGCCCAGATGTGCAAGCAGCACATCGCCACTGCGGATGCTGCCCAGCGCCCGATCGAGCAGGACGCTGTTGGGGTATTGCTCGCTCGACAACTCGTCGCCCAGAAAGCCCGCCGGCGACCAGCCGACGTGCTGCCAGCCACACTGGCGCGCCGCCATGAGCAGCGCAGGGGACGTCTTGCCACCCGCGGCGCGGAACAGCGGGAGCGTCTTCTTGCCGGTGATGGCCTCAAGTCGCAGCGCGGCATGCTCGATGTTCCGGCAATACTCGGCAGCGGTCCATATCTGGTCACGCCCGGCCTTGTCGCCGGCCGACGCGCGAATGCGGAAGCGCGTGCCGTCCGCGCGGTTGATGTCTGCGCGCCAGTAGGCGTGGTCCCAGGTGTGCGAAGCGAACTCATGCCCTTCCGCCGCGCGGGCACGCCACCACGACGCCCAGTGGTCGCCGAGACTGCCGTCGCCCACCACGGTCTTCTCGTTCGCGCCGAAGAAGGTCACGCGCACCTGCTGGCGGTTGAGCACGTCGGCCACCAGTGGTGCGATGGCCATGTGTCCGGTGTCGAAGGTGAGATACGCGGGCTTGCCGCACTGTGCGCCGGATGGCTCGCCCTGCGCGAGGACGCCGGGATGCCATGCCGCAAGCACGGCAGCCAGCGCCGCGCAGGACAAGCCCCTGCGCGTCAGGCCACGCCGGATCGCGCGCGACGGCACATGCTCAGCGCGCCGCGTGATCAAGTGTCCAGACGCCATGGGGAGAGGTTCCCACCTTGACCTGCCGCACGATCTTGCGGGTGGTCGTGTCGATCACCGTCAGCTTGCGGGCCCAACGCGATGTCACCATCAGCAGCTTGCCGTCGGCCGAGATGTCCATGCAGTCCGGTCCGCCGGGCGCGGGGAAGCTGTCCACCACCGTCATGGTGTGATAGTCGATCTTGCTGATCGAGTTCGCCACACGGTTGCTCACGAATACGTGCTTGCGATCGCCGGCCGAACGGAATGCATGCGCGCCTGCGGCCGTCTTGATCTTCTGCACCGAGCGCGGCGTACCGCCTGTGACGTCGAAAACTTCCACGCTGTCGCTGCCTGTCAGGCCCACAAGCATGTAACGGTCATCCGGCGTGCCGAACACATCGGCCGGCATCGGGCCGGTCCTGGTGCGCCACTTGATGCTCTGCGTCGCCAGATCAACCGCGACCAGCTCGTCGCTGTCCTGCATGGTGATGAAGGCTGTGGTGCTGCGCGAGTCGATCCAGATGTGACTCGGCGTCTTGCCCGACGGAATGCGCCTGGCCAGCGCGAGATCCTTGCCGTCCCAGCGATAGATATCGATGTGATTGAGCCGGTTGGCAGCCGTCACGAACCACTTCATGTCGGGCGAGAAACGCAGGTGATAGGGGTCGAGCGTGCCACGCACGGTGCGCTGCACTTCAGCCGTGCGCGGGTCGACGAACAGCAGTGAGTCGCCCGCCGAGTTCGCGATGATGAGCGACTTCTCGTCGGGCGTCAGGTAGAGGTGATGGGGCTCCTTCCCGGTGGGAATGCGGCGCAGTTCAGTCCAGTTGGCCGGATCGATCACGCTGACCGTGGCGTCGAGCGAGTTGAGCACGAAAACCACGCTGGACAGGGCCGAAGCGGCGCCCGGCCATGCCACCGCCGCAACAACGGCCAGAGCGGCCACACAACGCGCGAGAAAATTCACAAAGAACCCGTGGGAAAACAGCTTTGGAGCAGCCTTGGAGTGTAGCCGGGGCCTGCTGCTAGGATTTGGCGATGGACCTGACCCGCATTGATGGCGTGGGGCTTGAAGTGCAACGCGTTGCAAGCCCTCCCGGTTTACCCCCGAAAGCCCCGCTGGTGTTTCTTCATGAAGGCCTGGGCAGCGTGGCCATGTGGCGCGACTGGCCCGAACAACTTTGCGCCGCCACCGGCCGCGAAGGCTGGGTCTACTCACGCCGGGGCTATGGTCGATCGGAGCCCGTGCCGGACGTGCGCGGTTCAGGACGGCTGGAAGCCGACTACCTGCACCGGGAGGCCTGGGACGTATTGCCTGCCCTGTTGAAGTCGCTGGGCATCGAGAAGCCGGTTCTCGTGGGCCACTCGGACGGCGGCAGCATTTCGCTGCTGCATGCGGCGCGGTACGCGGTCACGGCATGCGTCGTGATGGCACCCCACGTCATCGTCGAAGAGGTTTCCATTGCGTCGATCACCCAGGCACGCGATGCATTCGAGGCCGGCGGCCTGCGCGACCGGCTGGCGCGCTACCACGCCGATGTCGACGTCGCGTTCTGGCAATGGAACGACATCTGGCTCAGTCGCGAATTCAGGGCTTTCGACATCCGGGAGGAATGTCGTGCGATCACCGCGCCGGTGCTCGCCATCCAGGGCGTGGACGATCCCTACGGCACGATGGTGCAGATCGACGACATCCGGCCCGCCGGGCCCATCGAGCGGCGCAAGCTCGCGGCCTGCGGCCACTCGCCGCATCGCGACCAACCCCTGCAGACGACGGACGCCATCCGCGAATTCCTCGCGTCGCAATGAGGCGTCCGGGCGACGTGACGGTCTGCCCGCCTCAGGTCGTCAGCAGCGCCAGGTCGGCCGGCGTCAGCCAGCGCCATTGGCCGGGCGGCAGGTCTTCCGGCAGAACAAGCCCGCCGATGTGCGAGCGATGCAGCCCCTCGACCCGGTTGCCCGCGGCCGCCACCATGCGCTTGACCTGGTGGTACTTGCCCTCCAGCAAGGTAAGCCGCAATGAACACGCTCCCGTCGCCTCGCATGCCGCTGCGCGCACGGGCTTCGGATCGTCGTCCAGCACGACACCTGCCATCAGCTTGTCCACCTGCGCGGCGTCCACGGGATGCTTCGTGACGACCTCGTAGACCTTGGGCACGTGTTTGCGCGGAGAGCTCATGCGGTGGATGAACTGTCCATCGTCCGTCAGGAGCAGCAGGCCCGTCGTGTCCTGGTCCAGGCGGCCCACTGCCTGCACGCCTTGCACCGCCCCCTTCTGCGGCCGCTGGCGCAGCGGCGCGGGCAGCAGTGTGTAGATGCTCGGCCACGTCGAAGGTTTCTGCGAGCATTCGACGCCGGCAGGCTTGTGCAGCATGACGTAGGCCTTGGCGTGGTACTGCCAGCGCTGCCCCATCACGTCGAACTCGAGGCCTTCGACTTCAAAGGCTTCGAACGGGTCATTGCAGACGCGGCCGGTTACCAGAACGTGACCTTGTTGCACCAGACCGACACAAACGCGTCGCGTGCCGAAACCTTGGGAATAGAGAATGTCTTGCAACTGCATGTCGGGCATGCCCGATTGTGTAACAGCTTCGTGATATGGAACGCCGGCTGAAGTTACACTTGGCTACAACTCATTCTGCAAAGGACGAATGCGCGTGGACGGCTTCGGAGCCTGGATGATCGCGGGGGCCGCACTGCTGGCCGGCGTGGTTCTCGGCGCTTTTCTTCACGCCTGGTGGGTCGTGCGCCAGGCACGGGCCCAGCGCCGCATTCCGGCGTACTGGCCGCTGACGATGCGCCTGGTGGCCAACAGCGAGGAACGGCGCGTCTGGCGCTGGTTGTCGCGGGCATTTTTCGATCATCACGTGATGATCAAGATGCCGGTCACGCGCTTTACCCTGCCCCGCTCCAAGGACGAAGGCGGCGAGTGGCACGAGATGCTCAATGCCGCCTATTGCACCTTCACCATCGTCGATTCCGAAGGCCGCGTCGTGGGGTGTGTGGATGTACCGGGCCACGTCGGCATCAGCAAATCGACACGCGTGCTCAAGCAGTCGTTGCTGGACCAGTGCGGCATCAGCTACTGGGTGGTCACCTCGAGCAGCCTGCCCGCGCTGGCCGACATCCGGCGCGAGTTCCTCGGCCCCGAGGCTGCGGCCGTCCAGCCCGGCAGCCGACCGACCGTCAACCCGCAAGTCACGAATGCGCAAGGCGAACTGCGCGCCACCCTCGAACGCAAACGCAGCAGCAAGCGCGTGGTCGAATTCGACCCGATGACCTCGGACCCCGCCGACTTCATGAACAGCAAGCAACTCGAGGAATTCGACCCGCGCAGCGAGCCCAATTCATTCCTGGCTCCGCTGGACAGCCGGCTGGGCGAACTGCGCTGACGCGCACAGGGGGCTAGCCCCGCGTGGCCTCGAGGTGCACCTCGACCTCGCGCTCGACAAATCGCCACTCCGGCGTGGCGCGAAGCTTCTCCAGCAGTTCGGAAAATGCGGGTGCTTCCAAAGGCTCGAATTCGAACCAGGTCAGGAAATCAAAGGGTTGCACTGTCGGCAGGTCGCGACAGTGATGCAGCCTTCGAGCGATCGCCGGCAGATAACGCAGCCCTGTCTCGATGTGGCGTGACTGGGTTTCCAGCACGTCTCGTCGCTCATCCTGCGTCAGGGCCCACCAGGCGTCGGTCTTCCTGATCGGTATGAGAACCGCGAGGGTAGACTGCGCCCGGCCCAATCCTTCCTGCTTCGCAACCAGCGAGGTTTTCTCTTCGCGCGTCACGTAGCGCTCGTTGCTGGTGGTGCCGCTCAGCGTCCACGCGGCTGCAGCGTTGCCATGTGTGGAGGTCATGCGCAGACGTGGGGCGTCTGGCAGCCCCTCCCCCTTGATCCGGACAATCTTTGTGATGGCCCAGTCCCCGACGTCCCCGGCGGAGAAATGAAACAGTCTCGGAGATACGGTCGGGGGCATGGCGTCAACTGGTGCTCGAACAGACCAATCTCCCATGCAAGAAAAACGCCACCCAGCCGATTCCAGCTGGGTGGCGTTTCATGCGTACTGGTGGAGCTGGGGGGATTTGAACCCCCGTCCACAAGCCTTCTCCGCGCAGTTCTACATGTTTAGCGGTCTGATTTGGATCTCACCAACTCCATCGCGCAGTCGCACGCTATGAAGCCGGCCAGTACCCTTTTTTCTCGCCACGCGCCAAGGTACCCGGTGCGCGGCCAGCCTATGTAGATTCCCTTGCAGCCTGGAGATCTTGCGATCCCCTTGCCCAGCCCATTGGCCAACTGTTGCAAGGCTCACCGGTATTAAGCGGCGAGTGCGAAACGTTCGTCGTTTGCAGTTAGTTTGTTTTCAGCGGTTTCACGAGGTGACTGAACCTCGACATGCCCTGCTGCGTGTCCGAACCCGTGTCGAAACCAGTGCAGCCCCGGACCGGGTATTTTAGGCCTGCTTCGCCGATTGCAAGTCAGACAGGAGCGAAAGTACCTGCAACGGCGAGTGCACAGTGGCGTGAGCGCCCCAGTTCGCCGTGTCCACATGGTCACCGAGGTACCCGTACTGGGCCGCCACGGTCCGCATGCCAGCGGCATGCCCGGCGATGATGTCGCGCTCGTCGTCGCCGACATAGATGCAATGCGCAGGCGACACCCCCATCCGGCGCGCCGCCTCGAGCAATGGTGCCGGATGCGGCTTGGCATGCGGCGTCGTGTCTCCGCTGACCACGGCGGCGGCGGTTGCGAACAGCGGCATGCCGCGCGTCAGCGGATCGGTGAACCGCGCGGACTTGTTCGTCACCACACCCCACGCCAGGCCTTGCGCATGCAAACGCTCGATGAGCTCGGCGACGCCGTCGAAGGCGTAGGTGCGCTCGGTCATGCACGACTCGTAGTTACGGAAGAATTCCTCGCGCATCAACGGAAAATCCGGGTGGTCCGGCGTCATGTTGAAGGCAATGCCCAGCATCCCCCGCGCACCAGCGCCAGCCATGTGGCGGTAGTGGTCGAGCGGAAAGGAACTCAGCCCGCGCTCGACCCGCATGCGGTCGGCAGCAGCGCCAAGATCGGGGGCGCTGTCGATGAGCGTGCCGTCCAGGTCGAACAGCACGGCACGGACGTCATTGAACATCGGAGGCCTTGCGCGTGGAAATCATGTAGTTGACGCTGGTGTCACCGTTCAGCGCATAGCGCTGCGTCAGCGGGTTGTAGGAGAGCCCGCGGCTCGCCGCCTGATCCAGACCGGCCGCGCGACAGAAGCCCGCGAGCTCGCTGGGCCGAAGCAGCCGGGCGTATTCGTGCGTACCGCGCGGGACAAGCCCCAGCACATACTCCGCGCCAACGATGGCGAAGGCAAAGGCCTTCGCGTTGCGGTTGATCGTCGAGAAGAACACCCAGCCGCCCGGCTTGACCATCGTTGCGCATGCGCTCACCACCGACGCCGGGTCCGGCACATGCTCGAGCATCTCCATGCAGGTGATGACATCGAAGCTCGCAGGCTGTTCGGCTGCCAATGCTTCGGCGCTGATCTCGCGATACTCGATAGCCGGCGTCCGGGCCTCCAGCGCATGCAGTTGCGCCACACGCAAGGCCTTGGTGGCCAGGTCGATGCCTGTCACCGTGGCCCCACGGCGAGCCATGGAGTCCGCGAGGATGCCCCCGCCGCAGCCGACGTCCAGCACACGTTTGCCGGCCAGCGACGCCTGCTGGTCGATCCAGTCCAGCCGCAGCGGGTTGATCTGGTGCAGGGGCTTGAATTCACTTTCGGTGTCCCACCAGCGGTGGGCCAGTTCGGAAAACTTGGCCAGTTCCGCCGGGTCTGCGTTCGCGTCGGAGATATCTGCTGTCGTCATCGGAGGCATTATCCGTTCGGGCAATCCGGCCCAGGCATAAAAAAACCCCGCCGGGGCGGGGTTTGTTCAAGCAATCCGGAGATTACTTGTTGGCGCGGGTACCGACCACTTCGATTTCCACGCGACGGTTCTTCGCACGGCCTTCGGAGGTCTTGTTGTCAGCGACGGGTTGCTTTTCACCCTTGCCTTCGGTGTACACGCGGTTCTTTTCGATGCCCTTGCTCACCAGGTAAGCCTTGACAGCTTCGGCGCGACGCACCGACAGGCCCTGGTTGTAAGCATCAGAGCCCACCGAGTCGGTGTGGCCAACGGCGATGATCACTTCCAGGTTGATGTCCTTGACCTTGCTGGTCAGGTCGTCGAGCTTGGCCTTGCCTTCGGGCTTGAGGACCGACTTGTCGAAGTCGAAGAACGCGTCAGCGGCGTAGGTCACCTTGGTCGCAACTGCGGGGGCAACTGCGGCCGGGGCAGGAGCGCGTGCGGGAGCCGGTGCGGCGGCGGGGGCCGGAGCCGGGGCCGGGGCAGGAGCAGCCGGACGAGCCGGGGCGATGGCGCCGTCGCAACCGGCGGCGGCAGTCGCCGGCGTCCAGTTGGCATCGCGCCAGCACAGTTCGTTCGTGCCGTTCTTCCACACGAGTTCGGACGTGCCGTTACGCCAGTTGTCAATCGTTTGGGCGCCAGCGGCGGTAGCGAGCGCTGCGGAAGCAAACAACATCGCCACTTTATTCAGTTTCTTCATGGTTCTCCTCATAGGGAAAAAGCCGCAGCCGCGCTGCGAATCAAGACGCTTTCAGTGACCATCACGAAAAACGTTGAGCCGATTGTGCCATATGGCTGTAGGCAGGCAATCAGAAACGTCTCGCACTCGCGTAGGACAAAAGCGCGAGCAAACAGGGTGTTGCTCTGTTGCGACATCCCGTTGGCCCTAAAATCGGCGTTTCCGCCGCTGTTCCAGCCCTCCTCCATGACCCAGTTCGCCAAAGAAACACTGCCCATCAGCCTGGAAGAGGAGATGCGGCGCAGCTACCTCGATTACGCCATGAGCGTGATCGTGGGCCGCGCCCTCCCCGATGCACGCGATGGCCTGAAGCCCGTGCACCGCCGCGCGCTCTATGCGATGCACGAGCAGAACAACGACTGGAACCGGCCCTTCCGCAAGAGCGCCCGTATCGTCGGGGATGTGATGGGTAAGTACCACCCGCACGGCGACAGCGCGATCTACGACACCATCGTCCGCATGGCCCAGCCGTTCTCGCTGCGCCACATGCTGGTGGACGGCCAGGGCAACTTCGGCTCGGTCGACGGCGACAACGCGGCGGCCATGCGGTACACCGAAATCCGCCTGACCAAGATCGCCCACGAGATGCTGGCGGACATCGACAAGGAAACGGTCGACTTCATCCCCAACTACGACGGGTCGCTGAAAGAGCCGTCGGTGCTGCCGTCGCGGCTGCCCAACCTGCTGGTCAACGGCTCATCCGGCATCGCCGTGGGCATGGCCACCAACATCCCGCCGCACAACCTGAATGAAGTGGTGGATGCCTGCCTGCACCTGCTGCGCAACCCGGGTGCGTCCATCGACGAGCTGATGGAGATCGTGCCTGCACCGGACTTCCCGACCGCCGGCATCATTTACGGCATCAACGGGGTGAAGGAAGGCTATCGAACCGGCCGCGGCCGCGTGGTCATGCGCGCCAGGTGCCACTTCGAGGACATCGACAAGGGTTCGCGCCAGGCCATCATCGTCGACGAGATTCCCTATCAGGTGAACAAGAAGACGCTGCTGGAGCGCATCGCCGAACTGGTCCACGAGAAGAAGATCGAGGGCATCAGCCACATCCAGGACGAGTCCGACAAGTCCGGCATGCGTGTGGTGATCGAGCTCAAGCGCGGCGAAGTGCCCGAGGTCGTGCTGAACAATCTCTACAAACAGACCCAACTGCAGGATACTTTCGGGATGAACATGGTGGCGCTGGTGGACGGCCAGCCGCGCCTGTGCAACCTGAAGGACCTGATCGACGTCTTCCTGCAGCACCGCCGCGAGGTGGTGACGCGCCGCACGGTGTTCGAACTGCGCAAGGCACGCGAGCGCGGCCACGTGCTGGAAGGCCTGGCCGTCGCGTTGGCCAACATCGACGAATTCATCCGCATCATCCGCGAATCCCCAACCCCGCCGGTGGCCAAGGCCGAGCTGATGACGCGCTCGTGGGACAGCAGCCTGGTGCGCGAAATGCTCACCCGTTCGCGCGCCGACGGTGGCGTGGTCAATGCCGACGACTACCGCCCCGAAGGGCTGGAACGCGAGTTCGGCATGCAGGGCGACGGCCTGTACCGCCTCTCGGAGACGCAGGCCCAGGAAATCCTGCAGATGCGCCTGCAACGCCTGACGGGCCTCGAGCAGGACAAGATCGTTGCCGAGTACAAGGAAGTCATGGCCGAGATCGACGACCTGCTGGACATCCTGTCCAAGCCGGAGCGCGTGTCGACCATCATCGGCGAGGAACTCACCACCATCCGCACCGAGTACGGCCAGACCAAGCTGGGCGCACGCCGCAGCGTGGTAGAGCACAACGCGCAGGATCTCGCCACCGAAGACCTGATCACGCCGACCGACATGGTCGTCACGCTCAGCCATTCGGGCTACATCAAGAGCCAGCCGCTGTCCGAATACCGTGCGCAGAAGCGCGGCGGCCGCGGCAAGCAAGGCGCGGCGACGAAGGAAGACGACTGGATCGACCAGCTCTTCATTGCCAACACGCACGACTACATCCTGTGCTTCTCCAACCGCGGCCGGCTGTACTGGCTCAAGGTCTGGGAAGTGCCCGCCGGCTCCCGTAATTCGCGCGGCCGGCCCATCGTCAACATGTTCCCGCTGGCCGACGGCGAGAAGATCAACGTCGTGCTGCCGCTCACGGGCGAATTCCGCAGCTTCCCGGCCGACCACTATGTGTTCATGACCACGTCGATGGGCACGGTGAAGAAGACCGCGCTCGACGAATTCAGCAACCCGCGCAAGGGCGGCATCATTGCCGTGGACCTGGACGACGGCGACTTCCTGATCGGTGCAGCACTCACCGACGGCAAGCACGACGTGATGCTGTTCTCGGACGGCGGCAAGGCCGTGCGCTTCGACGAGAACGACGTGCGCCCCATGGGCCGTGCAGCACGCGGCGTGCGCGGCATGATGCTGGAAGAAGGCCAGAGCGTCATCGCCATGCTGGTGGCCGAGGACGAGACACAGAGCGTGCTGACCGCCACCCAGAACGGATACGGCAAGCGCACGTCGATCACCGAATACACGCGCCATGGCCGCGGCACCAAGGGCATGATCGCCATCCAGCAGTCCGAACGCAACGGCAAGGTGGTCGCAGCCACGCTGGTGCATGCAGACGACGAGATCATGCTGATCACTGACCGTGGCGTCATCGTGCGCACACGTGTGAGCGAAATCCGCGAACTCGGCCGCGCGACGCAGGGCGTGACCCTGATCTCGCTGGACGAAGGCGCACAGCTCAGCGGGCTGCAACGCATCGTGGAGAACGACGCGAATGCGGAGTCTGGCGCCGAAACGGGCACCGAAGCAGGTGACGATGCGGCCGAACCCCCAACCGAGGAATCCAATTGAAGTACATCCGATTCATTGCAGCCAGCCTCGCGCTGACGGCTGCCGTCGTTCACGCCCAGGCCGACGCCAGGAAAGACCTGGTGCAGAAACTCCTGCAACTGCAGCAGCCCGGCGTGGAACAGCTCGCCCGCCAGTTGGCAGAGCAGCCCGCAGCGCAGGCGGCTCAGGAAGCCGCCCTCGCCATCCGCGCCCGCGTGGCGGCCGACAAGCGTGACGCGGCCATCAAGGCATCGGACGCGGAGATCAAGAAGTACCTGGACGAGGCCATTCCGTTCGTGCAGCAGAAAGCCGTGGAAACCGCACGCACGGCGGTCGGTCCGATCCTGGAAGAGAAGTTCACGGAGGATGAGCTCAAGCAGCTCGTCGCCATGATCGACTCGCCGGTCTACAAGAAGTACGTTCAGATCGACCCTGAACTGCGCAACGCCTTGCTGCGCAAGCTCGTGGCCGACACGAAACCGCAGATCGACCCGAAGATCCGCACACTGCAAGCCAACATCAACAAGATCGTCGGCGTGCCGCCGCAACCTGCCGCACAACCGGCCCAGCCCGCAGCTCCTGCCAAGAAATAAACGGAACACCGGTGGCCCAACGCCCTTTCAACTTTTCCGCCGGCCCCGCCGCCATTCCCGAAGAGGTGCTCCAGAAGGCAGCTGCCGAAATGCTCGACTGGCACGGCAGCGGCATGAGCGTGATGGAAATGAGCCATCGCGGCCGCGAGTTCATCTCCATCTACGAGCAGACCGAGACCGATCTCCGCGAACTTCTGGCCATCCCGCCGGACTATCGCGTGCTGTTCATGCAGGGCGGCGGTATCGGCGAGAACGCCATCGTGCCGCTCAACCTCTCGCGCGGTGAAGCGGCAGATTTCGTCGTCACCGGCAGCTGGAGCCAGAAGTCCGCCAAGGAAGCACGGAAATACTGCACCGCGAATCTGGCGGCGTCCAACGAGGCGTCCGGCTTCACGACGCTGCCCGACCCCGCCACATGGAAGCTGGACAGCCGCGCGCGCTATGTGCACCTGTGCTCCAACGAAACGATCCACGGCGTGGAAGTCCATCAGTTGCCGGATCTCAAGGGGCTGGGTAGCGACGCACCGCTGGTGATCGACTTCTCCTCGCACGTCGCTACGCGCCCGGTCGACTGGTCGCGCGTCGGCCTGGCCTTCGGTGGCGCGCAGAAGAACCTGGGGCCGGCTGGCGTCACGCTGGTCGTGGTGCGCGAAGACCTGCTGGGGCATGCCTTGCCCATCTGCCCGAGCGCGTTCGACTACAAGGTCGTCTCGGACAACGGCTCGATGTACAACACGCCGCCGACATGGGCCATCTACATCGCTGGCCTGACCTTCCAGTGGCTGAAGGCACAGACGGAAGGCTCGCTCACCGGTGTGGCGGCGATGGAGCTGCGCAACATCGCCAAGGCGAAGCTGCTGTACGACTTCATCGACCGGTCGCCTTTCTACGTGAACAAGGTGTCGCCCGACTGCCGTTCGCGCATGAACATCCCCTTCTTCCTGGCCGACGAATCGCGCAACGACGCATTCCTGGCCGGAGCCAAGGCACGCGGGTTGCTTCAGCTCAAGGGCCACAAGTCGGTGGGCGGCATGCGCGCGAGCATCTACAACGCCATGCCGCTGGCCGGCGTCCAGGCCCTCGTGGACTACCTGCAAGAATTCGAGAAGACCCAGAGCTGACCGCAATGCCAAAGACCCTGCCGGAGCTGCGCACGCAGATTGACGCCGTCGACCAGGAACTGCTGGCGCTGCTGAGCCGTCGCGCGCAACTTGCCCATGAAGTCGGCGAGATCAAGCGCGTGGAGAAATCCCCCGTATTCCGCCCGGAGCGCGAAGCCCAGGTCATCCGGGGCCTGCAGGACCGGAACGCCGGCCCCCTCAAGGCACCGCACATTGCTCATATCTGGCGCGAGATCATGTCGGCCTGCCGTGCGCTGGAAGCACCTCAGCGCGTGGCCTATCTCGGGCCGACCGGCACGTTCAGTGAAGAAGCTGCCCTGCAATTCTTCGGCTCCAGCATCGAACGCGTGCCCTGCGGCAGCTTCGACGAGGTCTTCCACGCGGCCACGTCCGGGGCGGCCGAATACGGCATCGTGCCCGTCGAGAACTCCACCGAAGGCGTGGTCACGCGTTCGCTGGACCTGTTCCTCAATTCGCCGTTGCACATCGTGGGCGAGGTCAGCCTGCTCGTGCGGCACAACCTGCTGCGCCTGTCGGCCTCGCTCGAGGGCATCGAGGTCGTCTGCGCACACCCGCAGGCGCTGGCGCAATGCCAGGGCTGGCTGAGCGCCCACCTGCCGAATGCCGAGCGGCGTGCCGTCGCCAGCAATGCAGAAGGCGCGCGCCTCGCGTCCACCAACCCGGCCTGGGCCGGCATCGCCAGTGAACGTGCGGGCGCCGAATTCGGACTCCACGTGGTATCGCCCGGCATCCAGGACCTGGCCATCAATCGCACGCGCTTCGCCGTGATCTGCCTGCCCTCGGTCATGGACGCACCCGCCGCATCGGGCAAGGACCACGTGAGCCTGGTCGTGTCCGTGCCCAACCGTCCCGGCGCCGTGCACGACCTGCTCGTGCCGCTCAAGAAGCACGGCGTCTCGATGACGCGCTTCGAATCGCGCCCCGCCCGCTCCGGGCAGTGGGATTACTACTTCTACATCGACGTGGAAGGCCATCCTTCGCAGCCCCGCATGGCGACGGCGCTGGGTGAGCTGCAGGCGTTGTGTGCCTTCTACAAGGTGCTCGGCACCTACGCCACGGGGGATTGACGCGCCATGTTCGAGCAACTGGGACTGATCGGCTGCGGCCTGATGGGCGGCTCCTTCGCACTGGCGCTCAAACGCGCCGGACTGGTGAAACGCGTGGTGGGCTACAGCAAGTCGCCGTCCACGACCGAGCGCGCCCGCCTGATGGGCGTGATCGATGTGGAAGCGCCGTCGGCGTTGCTGGCGGTATCGGGCGCCGACATCGTGCTGATCGCCGTGCCTGTGGCGGCCACGGAAGCCACGCTCAAGGCCATCCGCCACCTGATCACACCCCAGATGTTGATCATGGACGTGGGCTCGACCAAGCGCGACGTGGTGGATGCCGCCCGCCGCGTGCTGCGCGAGCAGGTCGGCACCTTCGTCCCGGCGCATCCTGTGGCGGGCAAGGAACTGTCCGGCGTCGAACATGCCGACCCCGATCTCTATACCGGCAAACAGGTCATCCTCACCCCCATCGAACGCACGCTGACTGCCAACCTCCAGAAGGCGGCGGCCACGTGGCAGGCACTGGGTTGCAACGTGGTGCGCATGTCGCCCGAATCGCATGACGCGGCCTTCGCTGCAGTGAGCCACCTGCCGCACCTGATCGCCTTCGCGCTCATGAACACCATCACCGGTCAGCCCAACGGGCGCGATTTCCTCTCACTGGCAGGCCCGGGTTTCCGCGACTTCACCCGGATCGCCGCCAGCGACTCCAAGATGTGGCGGGACGTGATGCTGGCCAACCGCGAGGAACTGCTCGCTCAGGCCGACCTGTTCCGCCGCACGCTGCAGGCGCTCGAACTCATGATCGAAAGCGGCAATGGCGAGGCGCTCGAAGGCCTCATCCACCAGGCCAGCCAGACGCGCGCCAACTGGCGCATGACCTCCAACAAGCCTTCGCATTGAAGCGCCAACGCGCTTCTCCTTTCATGTTCGCCACCGAATTCCTGGACGTTCCGCCGCTGTCCGGCGCGCACGGCACTGTCGCCCTGCCCGGCTCGAAGAGCATCTCCAATCGCCTGCTGTTGCTGGCCGCCCTGAGCGAAGGCGTCACTACGCTGCATGGCCTGCTCGACTCCGACGACACCCGCGTGATGCTCACCGCGCTGGAGCGGCTGGGCTGTGGCGTCAGCCAGGACGGCAGTGCCACGGTGATCCGTGGACTGGGCCGCAAACCGCCGGAATCGCCCGCGGAACTCTTCCTCGGGAACGCCGGCACGGCCATGCGCCCGTTGACGGCAGCACTTGCGGTGCTCGGCGGCGACTTCACCCTCAGTGGCGTGGCCCGCATGCACGAGCGCCCCATCGGCGACCTGGTGGAAGCCTTGCGCCAACTCGGTTGCCACATCGACTACATCGGCCAGGACGGCTACCCGCCGCTGCGGATCGGTCTGCCCTCGCTCCGCCTGGATGCGCCGATCCAGGTCCGCGGTGATGTCTCGAGCCAGTTCCTCACGGCCTTGCTGCTGGCCCTGCCCCTCGTTTCGGCACGGGACATCGTCATCGAGGTCGTGGGTGAGCTGATCTCGCGTCCTTACGTCGAAATCACGTTGGCGCTGCTGGCGCGTTTTGGCATCCAGGTCCGTCGCGACGGGTGGCAGCGCTTCACCATCCCCGCCGGCAGCCGGTATGTATCCCCTGGCGATGTGCACGTGGAATCGGACGCGTCGTCTGCCAGCTATTTCATCGCCCTCGGTGCGATTGCCGACGGCGACGGTATCGGCATCGAAGGGGTCGGCGAAGCATCCATCCAGGGCGACATCCGGTTCATCGATGCAGCGCGCGCCATGGGCGCCCGCATCGAAAGCGGACCGAACTCGTTGCGGATCCATCGGGGTGAGTGGCCGCTGCGCGCCATTGACCTGGACTGCAACCACATCCCCGATGCCGCCATGACGCTGGCCGTCATGGCGCTGTACGCAGATGGTCCGAGCGTCCTGCGCAACATCGCAAGCTGGCGCGTGAAGGAGACCGACCGCATTGCGGCCATGGCCACCGAGCTGCGCAAGCTCGGCGCCACTGTCGAAGAGGGCGCCGATTTCATCCGCGTGACGCCGCCCGCCGAACCGGCCGATTGGCGCGCCGCCAGCATCCACACTTACGACGATCACCGCGTCGCCATGTGCTTTTCGCTGGCCGCCTTCAACCCCGCCGGCCTGCCGGTGCGCATTGAAGACCCGAAGTGCGTCGCCAAAACCTTTCCCGACTATTTCGAAACATTGTTCTCGGTCGTCCACGCCGCGAATGACGATGTGCCCGTGCTGTGCATCGACGGCCCGACTGCCTCCGGCAAGGGCACGGTGGCCGCCGAAGTCGCGAAGTCGCTCGGCTACCACTTCCTCGACTCGGGCGCGCTGTATCGCGTGACCGCCTTTGCCGGCCGCCGCGCCGGCATGTCGCCCGAGCCGCAGCATGAAACCGCCATCGCTGCGCTGGCCCGACGCCTGCCGATCCGCTTTTCGGAAGGCCGCATCCTGCTGGACGGCGAGGACGTTTCGGACGCCATCCGTACCGAAGAGGCAGGGATGGATGCCTCCCGTGTGTCCGCCCTGCCCGCCGTGCGCGATGCGCTGATCGTGCTGCAGCACAGCTTCCGCCGCTTGCCGGGACTCGTGGCCGACGGGCGCGACATGGGCACCGTGATCTTCCCGCAGGCCACGATGAAGGTGTTCCTGACCGCCAGCGCCGCCAAGCGTGCGGAGCGGCGCCATAAGCAGTTGATTTCAAAGGGTTTTTCGTCTATACTCGCCGACTTGCGCGCTGATCTTGAAGCGCGCGACGCCCGGGACTCTTCCCGGACCGTTGCGCCCTTGAAGCCAGCAGCAGATGCCCACCTCCTCGACAACTCGGATCTCTCGATCGAAGAATCGGTGAATCAGGTGCTGACGTGGTGGCAGGCAAAGCAGCCGTTCGGGGCAACCTGAGCGGCTGGAGAACGGCCCACCCGGCCCCCTCCGCGCTGCATGCGCACAGGCCAGGTGGTTCATCAACCAACCGCGGAATCATTTTCCGCAAACGAAACCGTCCTCAGTCTTGGAAATGGCCGCATGGTGCAGCTGTGAACCTGTGGACGGAAGGAACCTCAATGTCTGAATCTTTTGCCGCCCTGTTCGAAGAATCCCTGCAACGCTCGGAAATGCGTTCGGGTGAAGTCATCACCGCCGAAGTCGTGCGCATCGAGCACAACTTCGTGGTCGTCAACGCTGGCCTCAAGTCCGAAGCCTACGTGCCTGTCGACGAATTCAAGAACGACCAGGGTGAAGTCGAAGTCCAGGTCGGCGACTTCGTGTCGGTGGCCATCGACGCCATCGAAAACGGTTATGGCGACACCATCCTCTCGCGCGACAAGGCCAAGCGCCTGGCCTCGTGGCTCGCGCTCGAGAAGGCCCTGGAATCCGGCGAATTCGTCACCGGCACCACCAGTGGCAAGGTCAAGGGTGGCCTCACGGTGCTGGTCAACGGCATCCGCGCCTTCCTGCCGGGTTCGCTGATCGACACGCGTCCCATCAAGGACCTGACCCCCTTCGAGAACAAGACCCTCGAATTCAAGGTCATCAAGCTCGACCGCAAGCGCAACAACGTGGTGCTGAGCCGCCGCGCCGTGGTGGAAGCCTCCATGGGCGAAGAGCGCGCCAAGCTGATGGAAACCCTGAAGGAAGGCTCCATCGTCCGCGGCGTGGTCAAGAACATCACCGAATACGGTGCGTTCGTGGACCTGGGCGGCATCGACGGCCTGCTGCACATCACCGACATGGCATGGCGCCGTGTCCGCCACCCGAGCGAAGTCGTTCAGGCCGGCCAGGAAATCACCGCCAAGATCCTCAAGTTCGACACCGAGAAGAACCGCGTGTCGCTGGGTCTCAAGCAGATGGGCGACGACCCGTGGATGGGCGTGAACCGCCGCTACCCGCAAGGCACACGCATGTTCGGCAAGATCACCAACATCGCCGACTACGGCGCGTTCGTGGAACTCGAGCCCGGCATCGAAGGCCTGGTGCACGTCTCCGAAATGGACTGGACCAACAAGAACGTGGCGCCCTCCAAGATCGTGTCGCTGGGTGACGAAGTCGAAGTCATGGTCCTCGAGATCGACGAAGACAAGCGCCGCATCAGCCTTGGCATGAAGCAGTGCAAGGCCAACCCGTGGCAGGAATTCGCGCAGAACACCAAGCGCGGCGACCGCGTCAAGGGCCCGATCAAGTCGATCACCGACTTCGGCGTGTTCGTCGGCCTGGCTGCCGGCATCGACGGCCTGGTGCACCTGTCCGACCTGTCCTGGAACGAGCCCGGCGAAGCCGCTGTGCGCAACTACAAGAAGGGCCAGGAAGTCGAAGCCCTGGTGCTGGCCGTGGACGTGGACCGCGAACGCATCAGCCTGGGCATCAAGCAACTGGACGCCGACCCGTTCACCACCTTCGTGTCGGTCAACGACAAGGGCCAGATCGTGACCGGCAAGGTCAAGACGGTTGACGCCCGTGGCGCAGAGATCGACCTCGGCCAGGACATCCTGGGCTACCTGCGCGCATCCGAAATCAGCCGCGACCGCGTCGAAGACGCGCGCAACGTGCTGAAGGAAGGCGACGAAGTCACGGCAGTCGTGGTGAACGTGGATCGCAAGACCCGCAACATCCAGCTGTCGATCAAGGCCAAGGACGCTGCCGACCAGCAGGAAGCCATGGCCAGCCTGAGCCAGCAGTCTGCCCGCGAGAACGCCGGTACGACCAGCCTGGGCGCGCTGCTGCGTGCCAAGCTGGACAACAACAGCGGCAACTGACGCGATGCGCACGGCGCAGGCAGGGCCTTCGTGGCCCGGTCTGCGCCGCAGCAGACCCTGCCAACCCAGAAATCATGACCCGTTCCGACCTTGTTGAAGAACTGGCCGCGCGTTTCAGCCAGCTCACGCACCGCGACGCCGAGTTCGCCGTCAAGACGATTCTTGACGCAATGAGCGACGCACTGGTGCGCGGACACCGCATCGAAATCCGCGGCTTCGGCAGTTTCTCCATCAACCGCCGGCCACCGCGCATGGGACGCAATCCCCGCAGCGGCGAGAGCGTGGCCATTCCCGAAAAGCGCGTCCCCCACTTCAAGCCGGGCAAAGCCCTGCGCGAAGCCGTGGACAAACGCACGGCCGAACTCGGTGTCGGTGAGTAGAGACGACTAGAATTCATTCGCTGCCCCCGGGAGACGAATGAAATACCTCGCATGGCTGCTCAAGGCAGCCATTTTTTTTACGCTCTTCGCTTTTGCGCTGAACAACCAGCATGACGTGACCGTGCACTTCTTCTTCGGCACGCAATGGCGCGCGCCGCTGGTGCTGGTGGTGCTGGCCGCCTTCGCTCTGGGCCTTGCTGCCGGAACCCTTGCGATGGTTCCGCGTTGGTGGCGTCATCGCACTGCGGCGCGCAAGTCGCAGGTCGAGCCCACAAGCGGCGAATCAGAAATGCCGCCTGGCAGCCACCATGGAATTTGATTTCAGCTGGCTGCTGCTGGGTCTGCCGGTGGCTTTCGTCCTGGGCTGGCTGGCTTCGCGTGTCGACCTGCGGCAGTTGCGCATCGAGAACCGCCAGGCACCCAAGGCCTATTTCAAGGGCCTGAACTTCCTGCTCAACGAGCAGCAGGACAAGGCCATCGATGCCTTCATCGAAGCGGTACAGAACGACCCCGACACGTCCGAGCTGCATTTCGCGCTCGGCAACCTGTTCCGCCGGCGCGGTGAGTACGAACGCGCCGTACGCGTGCACGAGCATCTGCTGTCCCGTGCCGACCTGTCGCAGGTCGATCGCGACCGCGCGCAACATGCGCTCGCACTCGACTTCCTCAAGGCTGGCCTGCTGGACCGTGCCGAGGATGCGCTGCGCCGCCTGGAAGGTACCGCACACGAAGGCCAGGCACGGCTCGCGCTCCTGGCCATCTATGAGCGCTCGCGCGAGTGGGCGAACGCCGCTGCCATCGCCAGCAAGCTTGATGAATCGGGCACTGCCAGCTTCAGCATCCGGCAGGCGCACTACCTGTGCGAGCAGGCGGCCACACAGCTGGCTGCAGGCCACGAGACGCAGGCCATCGCGTTGCTGGAGACTGCCGTACAAACCGCACCGCAAGCGCCGCGTCCGCGCATGGACCTGTCCTCGCTGCTGCTCGTCCAGGGACACGGGCAGCAGGCCTGGGAACATCTGCGCACGCTGGCGCAGGCCAACCCGGCGACACTTCCCCTTTTCGCGCGCGCCTTGCTGACTGCGGGCAAGGCCTGCGGCGAAGTCGATGCGGCCCGCGCGCTTCTGCTGCACAGCTACCAGGCCATGCCGTCGCTGGACGTGCTGGAAGCACTGATCGAAAGCGGCGCCGTCCCGCCAGACGGCACCTCTGGTGGCGCCTCTGGTAGCGCGTCCGCCGCGCAGGCCGAGCCGCGCGACTGGTATGCGCGGCATCTGGAACGCGAGCCCTCACTGGTCGCAGCTGCCCGCTGGATCGCCAGCGAGAAGTTCGAGCACGAGCAGTTCCATCCGCAGGTGCAGCGCGCGCTCGACCATGCAGCCAGGCCGCTGCTGCGCTATCGCTGCGCCGCATGCGGCTTCGAGGCCCAGCAGCGCTTCTGGCAATGTCCCGGCTGCCAGGCCTGGGACAGCTACCCGCCACAGCGCGTCGAAGAACTCTAAGCAGCCGGCCGGCGTGCTGACCAAATAAAACAGTTGCAACAGACCTGAGGGTCAACCTGCTTTTTCCACACGGCGTTGGACGGCGGCTTCGCAATCGCGGAGCTTCCATATCAACATGCACGGAGGAAAACTCATGCTCAAGAAAATCCTGCTGGCCACGGCCATGCTGTGGGCCAGCGCCTCGTTCGCGGCCGACGTCAACAAGGCCAGCGCCGCAGAACTCGACAGCGTCAAGGGCATCGGCCCCAGCCTGTCCACACGCATCCTGGACGAACGCAAGAAGGGTGAGTTCAAGAACTGGGACGACTTCATGCAGCGCATGAAGGGCGTCAAGGACGCACGCGCCGCCAAGCTCTCGGCCGAAGGCCTGACGGTGAATGGTGAAGCGTTCAAGGGTGCTGGCAAGCCCGCCGGCAAGGCGGCTGCCAAGGTGGCAGACAAGGCGGCTGCGAAGGCAGAGGCAGCGCCCGCCAAGCCCTGACCGCGCCATGAGGCGTCATGCGTCAGGCGGCAAACTTCCGCCAACGACGCATGCATGAAATGCCGCCCGGACTCGGGCGGCATTTTTTCTTCTGCCGATCTTTTCTGGTCGATGCGCCCGGTCAGGCCTGTCCGTAACCACCGCCGCCCGGTGTGAGGATTTCGAACACATCGCCTTCCGCCATCTCCGCCTGGCCGATATGGCCCAGCGTTTCTTCGCTGCCGTCCACGCGCACCACACGGTTGATGCCGACGGCCCCATCGTGGCCGCCCGCCATTCCGAACGCGCCGTTGACGCGACCGTTGGACAGGATGCTTGCGGTCATCGGCTCGAGGAACCGCACACGCCGCACGCCGCCGTCACCGCCCTTCCACTGCCCCGCACCCCCGGAGCCGGCACGGATCTCATAACTGTCCAGCCGCACAGGGAAGCGGAATTCCAGCACTTCGGGGTCGGTCAGGCGCGAATTGGTCATGTGCGTCTGCACCACGCTCGTGCCGTTGAAGCCGTCACCTGCGCCACTGCCGCCGGAGATCGTCTCGTAGTACTGGTAGCGCGCATTGCCGAAAGTGAAGTTGTTCATCGTGCACTGGCTCGCGGCCATGACGCCGAGCGCGCCGTACAGCGCATTGGTGATGCAGCTGGAAGTCTCGACGTTGCCCGCCACCACCGAGGCCGGCGGGTTCGGGTTCAGCATCGAGCCCGCCGGAATGATGACCTTCAATGGCTTGAGACAACCTGCGTTCAGCGGGATGTCGTCGTCCACCAGCGTGCGGAACACATAAAGCACCGCCGCCATGCAGACCGCGGTCGGCGCATTGAAGTTGTTCACCTGCTGCGGCGACGTGCCGGTGAAGTCGATCTCGGCGCTGCGCGCCAGCGTGTTGACGCGGATGGCCACGCGGATCTGCGCGCCGTTGTCCAGCGGCAGCGTGAATTCACCGTTCTTCAGCCGTGTGATGACGCGACGCACCGACTCCTCGGCGTTGTCCTGCACGTGCTTCATGTAGGCCTGGACCACGTCGAGACCGAACTGCGCCACCATCTTGCGCAACTCCTGCACGCCCTTCTCGTTGGCCGCGATCTGCGCCTTGAGGTCAGCCATGTTCTGCTGCGGGTTGCGGCTGGGGTACTCACCGCTCCTGAGCAACGCGATCATCTCTGCTTCACGCAGCACGCCTTGCGCCACGAGCTTGAAGTTGTTGATCTGCACGCCCTCTTCCTCGATGCGCGTGGAGAACGGCGGCATCGAGCCCGGCGTGGTGCCGCCGATGTCGGCCTGGTGGCCACGACTGCCCACGTAGAACAACGGCTTGTCGCCACCGCCCGTGCCCAGGTAGACCGGTGTGATCACCGTCACGTCGGGCAAGTGGGTGCCGCCGTGGTACGGGTCGTTGAGAACGTACACATCGCCCGGTTGCATCTTGCCGGTGTTCTCGCGGATCACCGTCTTGATGCTCTCGCCCATGCTGCCCAGGTGCACCGGCATGTGCGGCGCGTTGGCGATCAGGTTGCCCTGTGCGTCGAACAGGGCGCAGGAAAAGTCGAGCCGCTCCTTGATGTTCACCGAATAGGCCGTGTTCTGCAGTTGCAGTCCCATCTGCTCGGCGATGTTCATGAACAGGTTGTTGAACACCTCGAGCAACACCGGGTCCACCGTGGTGCCAGCGGCAAAGCTCACCGTGCGCGGCACACGCCGTTCCAGCACCAGATGATCGAGCGCGGTGAGCTGCGCCTCCCAGCCGGGCTCCAGGATGGTCGTGGCGTTTTTCTCGGCGATGATGGCCGGGCCGGGCAACACGTCGCCTGCGCGCATGTCCTCGCGCACCACGAGCGCGGCGTCGTGCCACTGTCCACCCGAGTACATGCGCACGGTGTTTCGACGTGGCACCTCGCGCGGCTCGTGCAAGGCGTGCCGCGGCTCCTGAGGCGCATCACCCGCAAGTACCGCCTCCACCGACACGGCCTCCACGATCAACGCCTTGCCCTGCATGAGGAAGGCGAATCGCTGGCGGTACGCGCGTTCGAAGCCCGACTCGATTTCCGCGATGGAGCCCAGCGGCACCACCAGCGCCGAATCGGTACCTTCGTACTTGATGTGCACGCGCCGGTGCATCTGCACCGCACCGCTGCCCGCCTGCTGGCGCAGCAGTTCTTCTTTTGCCTCGGCAGCCAGTGCATCGAGCTTCTCGCCGATGCCTGCCAGCGCGTCCTGCGTGAGGCGTACTTCGACCGCCTGCTCCCGGATCACGTTCTGGTCGGCCAGACCCATGCCGTAGGCCGACAGTACGCCGGCCAAGGGATGCACGAACACCCGCGTCATGCCCAGCGCATCGGCCACCAGACAGGCGTGCTGCCCGCCTGCGCCGCCGAAGCACTGCAGCGTATAGCGCGTCACGTCGTAGCCGCGCGCGACGGAAATCTTCTTGATGGCGTTGGCCATCTGCTGCACCGCGATGCTGATGAAACCCTCGGCCACTTCTTCCGCCGTGCGCCCCGTTTCATCCGCGAGTTTCGAGAACTTCTCGACGACCGCATCACGGCTGAGCGCTTCGTTCGCCGACGGGCCGAACACGCGCGGGAAATGCTCGGGCTGGATCTTGCCAACCATCACGTTCGCATCCGTCACGGCGAGCGGACCGCCGCGTCGGTAGCACGCCGGGCCTGGATTGGCACCCGCGCTCTCGGGGCCCACGCGGAATCGTGCGCCGTCGTACTGAAGAATCGAGCCACCACCCGCTGCGACGGTGTGGATGCTCATCATCGGCGCACGCATGCGCACACCGGCCACCTGCGTCTCGAACTCGCGCTCGAATTCGCCCGCGAAGTGGCTCACGTCGGTGGAGGTACCCCCCATGTCGAAGCCGATCACGCGAACCTGCCCGCCGGTTGCGCTGCCCGAACCCGCATGACCGCCGAACGCGAGTTGCGCCGTGCGTGCCATGCCGACGATGCCGCCGGCCGGACCGCTCAAGATCGCGTCCTTGCCCTGGAAGGCGTGTGCGTTTGTCAGGCCGCCGGACGATTGCATGAAGAACAACTGCACACCGGGCATCTCGCCCGCCACCTGGTCGACATAGCGCCTCAGGATCGGCGAGAGGTACGCATCCACCACCGTCGTGTCGCCACGGCTCACGAACTTCATCATCGGACTGACCTTGTGGCTCACGCTCACCTGCGTGAAGCCGGCTTCGCGCGCCAGCGCCTCCGCCTCCAGCTCATGCGCCACGTGGCGATAGCCGTGCATGAAAACGATGGCCACGCTCGCCAGCCCGCTCTTGCGTGCCGCCGCCAGTCCGGTGCGCAGGGCGTCAGCATCGAGCGGCTCGACTTCATCGCCATGCGCGCCCATGCGTTCGTTGGCCTCGATGACGCGCGCATACAGCAACTCGGGCAGCAGGATGCGCCGGTCGAACAGGCGCGGCCGGTTCTGGTAGGCAATGCGCAGCGCATCGCGGAAGCCGCGCGTGGTGACCAGCAGCGTCGGCTCCCCTTTGCGTTCGAGCAGTGCATTGGTGGCAACTGTCGTGCCCATCTTCACGCACTCCACCAGTCCGGGCGTGACAGGCTCGCCGCGCTGCAGCCCCAGCAGATGGCGGATGCCGGCCACCGCGGCGTCCTTGTACTGTTCGGGGTTCTCGGAGAGCAGCTTGTGCGTGGTCAACGTGCCGTCGGGCTTGCGCGCGACGATGTCGGTGAACGTGCCGCCGCGGTCGATCCAGAATTGCCAGCGCGCTGTGACCGGAGTCTGTGTTTCGCTCATATCGGTAAATGGGGAATGGATGAAGTGAATGCGCGGCCGCTGATATCAGCCACGCCTGTTGAAGAAATCCAGCAGTACGATCGCGTTGTCGATGCCCGCGCGAGCCGCCCATTCGCGGCTCATCTTCTCGCCCAGCGACGACAACGTGCGCCGCAGTTCGAAGGGCGCGGGCTCCACGCTCATGCGGCTTCGGGTGAGTTGCAGCTTCGCATCGTCGTCGGCCGCATCGGCCAGGCTCCACCCGCGCTTCTCGGCCTGCGCCGCCATGGTGCGCAATGCCTCGCGAGCGGGCGCAGGCAATGCAGCCACCGCCCTGGCATTGGCGCAAACCATGTTCTTGGGAATCCACGCACGCAATTCGTAGAACACCTTCATGCGCGACCATGCCTGGCTGTCCACGCCGGTCACGCTGGAGGTGATCATCGCGTCCACGCGGCCGTCGGCCACGGCAGCCGCGAGTTCGCTCGCCGCGATGTTGGCCGGTGTCGCGCCGGAGAGCTCCGCCATGCGGCGCGTCGCGTCGTTGTACACGCGGAAGTTCATCGACTTCAGGTCTTCCAGTCGCGCGACAGCCTTTCGCGAGAACAGGCCCTGCCCCGGCCATGGCACCGCGTAGAGCAGTTCGAGGCCACGCGCCGCCAGCGCCTTCTCGATCGAAGCCCGCGAGACCTGCCACATCAGCCGCGCATCTTCCGGACCCCGCACGATGAAAGGAATCGCATCCATGTTGAGCGCCGGCACGAGGTTCGCGTAAGCCGACATCAGCACTTCGCCGAGCTGGATCTCGCCGGCTTCGAGCGCGGGCAATATCTCGGGCATTTTCTTCAGCGCCGCATTGACCTGCAGGTCCACCTCCACCGCGCCACGCGATGCAGCCTGCCACTCGGTCGAGAAGAGGCGCACATTGCGCGTGTGGTGCACGGCGTCGCCGTACGCAGTGGCGAAGCGCCAGGTGGCGGTCTGCGCGGATGCGCCCGTCGCCACCAGCGGCGATGCGATTGCTGCCGCACCGAGTGAATGGATGAATTGCCGGCGTTGCACGATGCACCTTCCTGGTTCAGAGCGACGCGGCCGCACGCGCCGCCTGGTCGTACACGCCCGAGAGCACGCGCAGCAGCCGCGCGAGCTCGCCGATGTCGCGGTTCAGGCCCTCGTCGGCCTTGAGCGCATTGATGAGGCACTGCTCGCGGATCTCGCGATAGCGGTCGACGAACGAACGGCCTTCGTCGGTGGAGGCGTAGGTGACTTCCTTGCCGTTCTTGCTGGACGCCACCACGCCGATCCCCTGCAGCTTCTTCAGCGAATAGTTGATGAGGTGCGTGTCCTCGACATTCATGATGAAGCAGATGTCGGCCAGGCGCTTGTCCCGCGCGCGGTGCGTGACGTGGTGCAGCACCAGCACGTCCAGCGGTGTGAGGTCCTTCAGGCCTGCCGCACTCATGCAGTGCACGACCCATCGATGGAAGGCATTGCCGGCCACGATGAGGCCGAATTCGAACTCGCTCATCTCCGCGCTGCGCGGGGACACGAGATGCGCGGAAGAAACGATGGGCGGCATGACCTCACCCGTACGTCCCGGCTTTTTGCTCGCCATCAAAGGCCTCCTGACTGGCATTGATATTGCATGTCACGAATTGTAGGGAGCAAATAGATAATTTGTCGATAATTTGTTGACATTTAGGGAAAACACCAATCAGCCCGGATCGGTGGCAGCACTACAGTGCCGTCACCGTCCTTTTCAACCTCAACGGAGCTCTTCATGAAACGTCGCCTGTTCTCGCTGACCGCCCTGGCCCTCACCGTGGCCGCCGGCAGCGCATTCGCCCAGACCAAGTGGGACCTGCCCGCCGCCTACCCGGCGACCAACTTCCACACGCAGAACCTGACCGAGTTCGCCAACGACATCGACAAGGCAACGGGCGGCAAGCTCAAGATCACCGTGCACGCCAACGCCTCGCTGTTCAAGGCGCCGGAAATCAAGCGTGCGGTGCAAGGCGGCCAGGCCCAGCTCGGCGAGATCCTGCTGCCGAACTTCCAGAACGAATGGCAAGTCTTCGGCACCGACGGCCTGCCCTTCGTGGCCACCAGCTACGCCGAGTCGAAAAAGCTCTATGCCGCCCAGAAGCCGGTGCTGGAGAAGAAACTCGCCGAACAGGGCATCGTGCTGCTGTACGCAGTGGCATGGCCGCCCCAGGGCATCTACACCAAGAAGCCGATCTCTTCCGTGGCCGACCTCAAGGGCATCAAGTGGCGTGCGTACAGCCCCGCCACCGCACGCATTGCCGAACTGATCGGCGCGCAGCCGGTCACCGTGCAGGCTGCCGAGTTCTCGCAGGCGCTGGCCACCGGCGTGGTCGAGTCCACCATGACCTCCGGCGCGACCGGCGTGGACAGCAAGCTCTTCGAACACCTGAAGTACTACTACGACACGCAAGCCTGGCTGCCCAAGAACGCGGTCATCGCGAACAAGGCCGCCTTCGACGCGCTCGACGCACCGACCAAGGCAGCCGTCATGAAGGCCGCCGCCGACGCGGAAACCCGCGGCTGGACCGCCAGCGAAAAGGTGAACGAAACGACGCTCGCCACGCTCAAGGCCAACGGCATGCAGGTGCTGCCGCCTTCGCCCCAGCTGAAGGCGGACCTGCAGAAGGTCGGCGAGACGATGCTGAAGGAATGGCTGGAAAAGGCCGGTCCTGAAGGCAAGATGGTCATCGACGGGTTCAAGAAGTAAGCATGCGCAAGGCACTCGATGCCCTGTATGACAGCGCCGCGGCCCTCGCGGCGCTTTTCATGATCGGGCTGCTCATCGCGGTCCTGCTGTCCATCGCCGGCCGGCAGCTCCACTTCAACATCCCTGGCATCGACGCCTATGCGGGCTACCTGATGGCCGGCGCGGGTTTCCTTTCGCTCGCGCACACGCTCAAGCATGGCGAGCACATCCGCGTGACGCTGTTCATCGCCCGCCTCAAAGGCAAGGCTGCGCGTGGCCTGGAAATCTGGGCGCTGTTCGCAGGCACGATGCTCGCCGGCCTGGCGGCTTTCTACAGCTGCCGGCTGGTGTGGCAATCGCACGCCTTCCACGACATCTCCACCAGCAACGACGCCACGCCGCTGTGGATCCCCCAGCTCACGATGGCGATCGGCGGCGTGGTCCTGGCCATCGCGTTACTCGACGATTTCGTGATGGAGCTGATGGGCAAGCGGGTGGTGAATCAATCGCAGGACGCCCTGCACAACGAATGACGGCTTTCCATGAATGACCTTCTCATCACCGGCCTGCTGGTGCTGTCGCTGTTCCTGATCCTGGGCAGCGGCGTGTGGATCGGTTTGACGCTCTCGGGCGTCGCATGGATCGGCATGCAGCTATTCACCTCGCGTCCCGCAGGCGACGCCATGGCCGTCACCATCTGGGGTTCCGCGTCGAGCTGGACCCTCACCGCCCTGCCGCTTTTCGTATGGATGGGAGAGATCCTCTTCCGCACGCGGCTTTCGCAGGACATGTTCAAGGGCCTTGCGCCCTGGATGCAGTCGCTGCCGGGCCGGCTGCTGCACACCAACGTCGTCGGCTGCGCGATCTTCGCGGCCGTCTCGGGCTCGAGCGCTGCCACCTGCGCGACCATCGGCCGCATGACGCTGCCCGAGCTGAAAAAGCGCGGCTACCCGGACGACATCGTCATCGGTACGCTCGCCGGCGCGGGCACACTGGGGCTGCTCATTCCGCCATCGATCATCATGATCGTCTATGGCGTGGCGGCGGATGTGTCCATTGCCAAGCTGTTCATCGCCGGCGTGCTGCCGGGCGTCCTGCTGGCCGTGCTGTTCTCCGGCTACATCGCGCTGTGGGCGCTGCGCCATCCTTCGCTGGTACCGCCTGCCGACAAGTCGATGAGTTTCATGGACAAGCTGCGCGAATCGCGCGCGCTCATCCCGGTGATCCTGCTGATCGCGGCAGTGCTCGGCTCGATCTATTCCGGCATCGCCACGGCGACCGAGGCCGCTGCCGTCGGCGTCGTGGGCTCGCTCGTGCTGTCGGCCGCGCAGGGCTCGCTGAACTGGCAGACCTTCCGCGATTCGCTGATGGGGGCCACGCGCCTGTACTGCATGATCGCGCTCATCCTCGCGGGCGCTGCGTTCCTCACGCTCTCCATGGGCTACATCGGCCTGCCGCGCCATCTGGCAGAGTGGATCGCGTCCCTCGGTCTCACCCAGTTCCAGCTGATCTGCTCGTTGATGGTGTTCTTCATCATCCTGGGCTGCTTCCTCGACGGCATCTCGATGGTGGTGCTGACCATGGGCGTCATCATGCCGACGGTGATTGCCGCCGGTATCGATCCGCTGTGGTTCGGGATCTTCGTCGTGTTCGTGGTAGAAATGGCGCAGATCACGCCGCCCGTCGGCTTCAACCTCTTCGTGCTGCAAGGCATGACAGGACGACAGTTGCCCTACATCGCACGCGTCACGCTGCCGATGTTCATCCTGATGGTTGCCGCCGTGCTGCTGATCTATTTCTTCCCCGGCATCGTCACATGGATGCCGCAGAACATGAAACTCTGAACGGCTTGTGCAAATGCTGCTGCCCGTCCTCGCCATCTGCATCGGTGCGTCTGCCGGCGCTCTTGCACGGTGGGGGCTGGCGCAGTGGCTTTCGCAGCCGGCGGGCCTCATCCCGTGGGGGACGCTCGCGGCCAACCTCATCGGCGGCTATCTGGTCGGCGTGGCGGTGGCGAGCTTCGAGACGATGCCGCAGCTCGATCCGGTGTGGCGGCTGATGCTGGTCACCGGCTTTCTCGGCGGCCTCACCACGTTCTCCACCTTTTCGGCCGAAGTGACGGGCTTCCTCATGCAGGGGCGTCTGGGCATCGCACTGGGCACGGCCATGCTGCACCTGGGCGGCTCGCTCGCGCTGACATGGGTGGGCATCCGCACGGTGCAGATGCTGCGCTGACACAAAACTGATCGTCCCGACTAACCCGCAGGGGCCACGGACATTGGGCGCGCGGGGGCATGCGCCTTTAGAATCGACCGCAGATGTCTCTGGTCTACCTTGTCCTACTACCCTTCCTCTCCAGCCTGATCGCCGCCATGTTGCCGGCGGACGCGCGCAATCGCGAGTCCACGCTGGCCGGCCTCACCGCACTCGGCTGCACCATCTACGCAGCCACCCTCTTTCCCCAGGTCGCCGACGGCGGCGTCATCCGCCAGGACATCGCCTGGATTCCCTCACTCGGCCTGAACATCGTCCTGCGTCTGGACGGCTTCTCGTGGATGTTCAGCATGCTGGTGCTGGGCATCGGCGCGCTGGTCGCGCTGTACGCGCGCTACTACATGTCGCCGTCGGATCCGGTGCCGCGCTTCTTCGCTTTCCTTTTGTCGTTCATGGGCGCGATGATGGGCGTGGTGCTCTCGGGCAACCTGATCCAGCTCGTCGTGTTCTGGGAGCTGACCAGTCTGTTCTCGTTCCTGCTCATCGGCTACTGGCATCACCGCAAGGACGCACGGCGCGGCGCGCGCATGGCGCTCACCGTCACCGGCACTGGCGGCCTGTGCCTGCTGGCCGGCGTGCTGGTGGTGGGCCACATCATCGGCAGCTACGACATGGACGTGCTGTTCAACAGCGTGCAGAAGCTGCAGTCGCATTCGCTGTACAGCGTGGCGCTCGTGCTCATCCTGCTGGGCGCGCTGACCAAGAGCGCGCAGTTCCCCTTCCACTTCTGGCTGCCCAACGCGATGGCCGCGCCCACACCCGTCTCGGCCTACCTGCACTCGGCGACGATGGTGAAGGCCGGCGTGTTCCTGATGGCGCGCCTGTGGCCAGCACTCGCAGGAACAGAGGAATGGTTCTGGATCGTCGGCACCGCCGGCATCTGCACGCTGCTGGTGGGTGCGTGGGCGGCGATGTTCCAGCACGACCTCAAGAGCCTGCTGGCGTATTCGACCATTTCGCACCTGGGCCTCATCACCCTGCTGCTGGGCCTGAACAGCCCGGTAGCTGCGGTGGCCGCCGTCTTCCACATCATGAACCACGCGACCTTCAAGGCGTCGCTCTTCATGGCGGCCGGCATCATCGACCACGAAAGCGGCACGCGCGACATACGCCGCCTTTCCGGTCTCGCGCGCATGATGCCGGTGACCGCCACGCTCGCCATGGTGGCCAGTGCGGCCATGGCCGGCGTGCCGCTGCTCAACGGTTTCCTCTCCAAGGAAATGTTCTTTGCCGAGACGGTGTACATCAGCGCGACACCGCTGGTGAACTTCGGCCTGCCGATCGCGGCCACGCTGGCCGGCGTGTTCAGCGTGGCCTACTCGCTGCGCTTCACCGTGGACGTGTTCTTCGGCCCCAAGGCCGACGACCTGCCGCGCGAGCCGCATGAGCCGCCGCACTGGATGCGCGTGCCGGTCGAGCTGCTCGTGATGGCCTGCCTCGTGGTGGGCGTTGCGCCGGCCTTTGCCGTCGGTGCGTTTCTCGCCGCTGCGGCGCGGCCTGTCGTCGGCGGCACGCTGCCCGAATACAGCCTCGCTGTCTGGCACGGCTTCAATACGCCGCTGATGATGTCCATCGTCGCCATGGTCGGCGGCATCGCGTTCTACCTGTTGCTGCGCTACCAGCGCCAGCAGGGCCGGCTGGAAGTGGCGCCGATCGTCGGGCGTTTCAGCGGCAAGCGCAACTTCGAATGGACGATGGCCGCACTGAGCCAGCTGGCGCGTCTCGCCGTGCGCTGGCTCGGCACGCGACGTTTGCAGGGCCAGATGGCCGCCATGATCGGCATCACGTTGCTGGCCGGCATCGCTGCCATGTGGATGCAGTCGGCCGGCCATCGCGCCAGTCCCGGCACGCGCGAGACGTTGCCGCTGTCGCCCATCTTCCTGCTGCTGTGGCTGATCGGCATGGCCTGTGCCGTCGGCGCGGCGTGGCAGGCGAAGTACCACCGGCTGGCGGCGCTCACGCTCATGGGGGCCGCGGGCCTCGTCACCTGCATCACGTTCGTGTGGTTCTCCGCGCCCGACCTCGCTCTCACGCAACTGGCGGTAGAGGTGGTGACAACCATCCTTTTCCTGCTCGGGCTGCGCTGGTTGCCCAAGCGGCTGGAGAACGTGCAGCGCGGCGGCACGCGCGCGCGAACGCTGGGCCGGCGCTCGCGCGACCTGTTCATCGCCATCGCTGCAGGCACCGGCATGTCGGCACTGGCGTATGCCGTGATGACGCGGCCGTTCCCACAGAGCATTTCGCCGTTCTTCCTGGAGAAGGCGCTGGCCGAAGGCGGTGGCACGAACGTGGTGAACGTGATGCTGGTGGACTTCCGGGGTTTGGACACCATGGGCGAGATCACCGTGCTGGGCGCCGTGGCACTCACCGTCTATGCGCTGCTGCGCCGCTTCCGCCCCGCCGCAGAAACGGTGATGCTGCCACCGCAGCAGCAGGCCGTGCCGCCCGACCTCGCCACCGACCTCGTGAACCCGCGCAATGAAGACACGGCGCGGGGCTACCTCATGGTGCCAGCCGTGCTGGTGCGATTGCTGCTGCCCATCTGCGCGGTGATCTCGGTGTACTTCTTCATGCGCGGCCACAACGAACCCGGCGGTGGCTTCGTGGCCGGCCTGGTGCTCTCGACCGCATTCCTCATCCAGTACATCATCGCGGGCACGCAGTGGGTGGAGGCGCACATGCGCCTGATGCCGCAGCGCTGGATTGCTTTCGGCATGCTGGCGGCCGCCGGCACGGGACTGGGCGCGCTCTTCTTCGGATACCCGTTCCTGACCACCCACACCGCGCACCTGCACCTGCCCGTCATCGGCGACGTGCACATCGCCAGCGCGCTGTTCTTCGACATCGGCGTGTTCACGCTGGTGGTCGGCTCCACGCTGCTGCTGCTCACCGCACTGGGCCACCAGTCCGTGCGCGGTCACCGCCGTCCGGCCCGGCCCGACGAAGTGCCCGACGCGCGACCGGAACACCACGTCGCAACGGGAGGCCGCTGATGGAACTCATGCTCTCCCTTGCCATCGGCGTGCTCACGGGCTCGGGCGTCTGGCTGCTGCTGCGTCCGCGTACCTTCCAGGTGATCATGGGCCTGTCATTGCTGTCGTATGCCGTGAACCTGTTCATCTTCAGCATGGGGCGCCTGTCGGTCGACAAGGAGCCGGTGCTGCTGCCGGGCCTGGCCGCCACGCTCGCCAACTATGACGACCCGTTGCCGCAGGCGCTGGTGCTCACCGCCATCGTCATCGGCTTCGCCATGACGGCACTCTTCCTCGTGGTGCTGCTGGCCGCACGCGGCTTTGCCGGCAACGACCACGTGGACGGCAAGCTGGAGGACGACGCATGATGCGCTGGGTCGACTGGGCCATGCCGCATCTGGTCATCGCGCCCATCCTGCTGCCCATGCTCACGGCCGCGCTGATGCTGTTCTTCGGCGAGCACCGCCGCAACCTCAAGGCAGGCCTGGGCGTGGTGTCCACGTTCATGGGGCTGGGCCTGGCCATCGCGCTGCTGGTCTGGGTGAAGGCGCAGCCCGAACCGGCAGCCTTCGGCATCTACCTGCCCGGCAACTGGGACGTGCCCTACGGCATCGTGCTGACCGTCGACCGTTTCTCGGCGCTGATGCTGCTGCTGGCCGCCATCGCAGGTTGCGCGGCCATGCTGTTCTCGGTCGCACGCTGGCACAAGGCCGGCGTGCATTTCAACCCGCTGCTGCAGATCCAGCTGATGGGCCTGAACGGCGCGTTCCTCACGACCGATCTGTTCAACCTCTTCGTCTTCTTCGAGATCATGCTGGCCGCGTCCTACGGCCTGCTGCTGCACGGTTCGGGGCCGACCCGCGTGAAGTCGGGCCTGCACTACATCGCGATCAACCTTGCCGCGTCGTCGCTGTTCCTGGTGGGCGTCTCCATGGTCTACGGCGTGAGCGGCACGCTCAACATGGCCGACCTCGCGCAGCGCATTCCGTTCACGGCGCCCGAAGACGTGGGCCTGCTGCACACGGGCCTGGCCATTCTTGCCGTCGCCTTCCTCACCAAGGCGGCGCTGTGGCCGCTCAATTTCTGGCTGGTGCCTGCGTATTCCGCAGCGGCCGCGCCCGCCGCATGCATCTTCGCTTTGCTCACCAAGGTGGGCATCTACGTGCTGCTGCGGCTTTCGACCTTGCTGTTCCCGCCGGAGGCCGGTGCATCGGCCGGCTTCGGATCGGACTGGCTGCTCTGGGGCGGCATGGCGACGCTGGGCTTCGGCGCGCTGGGCATGCTGTCGTCCCAACGGCCCACGCGCCTGGCCGGGTACGCCGTCATCATGTCGTCCGGCACGCTGATGTCGGCCATCGGCTTCGGGCAGGTGCCCATCACCGCTGCAGCGCTCTACTACCTGCCGAGTTCGACGCTGGCCATCTGCGCACTCTTCCTGCTGGTGGAACTGGTGGAGCGTTCGCGCGACCCGGAGCCCGGCGAACAGCTGGCACCCGAGGACGAAGAAGACCGGCTGCCCTTCGCGCTGGCCGATCTGGAACTGGGCGAGGACGACGTTCCCGAAGGCGTGAACCTCGCCGAGGACGAGACCGCGCTCATCGGCCGCGCCATCCCGGCGGCCATCGCCTTCCTGGGGCTGACCTTCCTGTGCTGCACGCTGCTGGTGGCGGGGCTGCCGCCTCTCTCGGGTTTCATCGGCAAGTTCGCCATCCTGTCCGCGTTGCTGGCCACCGGCGCGCCCGGCATGCGCGAATGGATGCTGCTCTCGCTGCTCATCGTCTCCGGCCTGTTTGCGCTGATAGCCATGACACGTGTCGGCATGCGCTTCTTCTGGGCACCGCAGGGTCGCACAGCGCCGCGACTGCGCGTGATCGAATGTGCACCGATCGTCGCGCTCATCGCGCTGTGCGTGCTTTTCACCATCAAGGCCGAACCGGTGATGCGCTACGCGCGCGCCACTGCGCAGATGCTGCACGACCCCGCCCGCTATGTCGATGCCGTGATGAGCACGAAACCGCGCCCGGGTCCGGTCGCCATGAAGGAGGACAGTCCATGATGAAGAAGTTCTTCGGCGCCGTCCTTCCGTCCCCGCTGCTGTCGGCCGCGCTGCTCGCGCTCTGGCTGGTGCTCAACGCCTCGGCAAGTCCGGGTCATGTGCTGTTCGGCGCCCTGCTGGCCGTTGCCGTGCCGCTGCTGACCGCTTCGCTCAGGCCGACGCCGGTGCGCATCCGCAAGCCGCTCGTCATCGCGAAGCTGATCCTCACCGTCGGCTGGGACGTTCTGGTGTGGAACTACCGCGTGGCAACCGGCATTCTTGCCTCGCGCAAGCACGCGCCCAACGGCGCGTTCGTCATCATCCCGCTGGACCTGCGCGACCCGAACGGGCTGGCGGCGCTCGCCATCATCATGTGCGTGATCCCGGGCACGGTGTGGTCCGAACTGTCGCTCGACCGCAGCAAGCTGCTGGTGCACGTCTTCGACCTGAAGGACGAGCCGCTGGAAGTGCAGCACCTGAAGACACGCTACGAAAAACCGCTCATGGAGATCTTCGAATGAGTCCGCTGCTCGGCACCGCCATCTTCGTGACGCTGGCGCTTTATGCCATCGCCATGGCGCTGAGTCTCGTGCGCCTGTTCCGCGGTCCCGCCGCACAGGACCGCGTGCTGGCGCTGGACTACATCTACATCTGCGGCATGCTGATGATGATGGTGATGGGCATGCGGTACGTCAGCGACGTGTTCTTCGAGGCCGCCTTGCTCATCGCGCTGTTCGGCTTCGTCAGTTCCACGGCCATGGCCAAGTTCCTGCTGCGCGGCGAGGTGATCGAATGATCGAGACGCTGCCGCTCTGGGTCGAGGCGATCATCGCGCTGCTGCTGGTCACGAGCGGCCTGCTCGCGCTCATCGGCGCTGTCGGCATGATCCGGCTCAAGGAGTTCTTCCAGCGCATGCACCCGCCCGCGCTCGCCTTCACCGCCGGCGCATGGTGCGTCACGCTGGCCTACATCCTGTACTTCTCGTTCGGCCGCCACACGCTGGAACTGCACGCGTGGATGATCATCGTCCTGCTGTCCATCACCGTGCCGGTGACGACGATCATGCTGGCGCGCACCGCCCTGTTCCGGCTGCGGCAGTCGGGCAGCAAGTCGGTGCCGCCGCTGCTGAGCCGGGTCAGGGCCGAACCGGGCCAGGATCACGCGGGCAACTGAGCCGTCCGCAGGTTCTTCGCGTTGGCCACTTCCATGTCGCGCGGCAACGCGACGCCGTTCTTCACCGCCAGGATCTCGGCCATCACGCTCACCGCGATCTCCGACGGAGTCTTGCTGCCGATGTAGATGCCGATCGGCCCACGCAGGCGCGCGAGTGATTCTTCCGTCTCGCCGAAATGCTCGATCATCCGTTCACGGCGCGCTTCGTTGTTGCGGCGCGAGCCGATGGCGCCGACGTAGAAGGCCTCTGTCTTCAGGGCTTCGAGCAGCGCCAGATCGTCGAGCTTCGGATCGTGCGTGAGCGCGACGACGCAGCTGCGGCGGTCGGGCCGGAACGCGGTGACGACATCGTCGGGCATGTCCGCGACCACATTCGCGCCCTGTACATGCCACGCACCGCGGTATTCCTCGCGCGGGTCGCACACCGTGACGGCGAAGCCGCTGAAGAGCGCCATGGTCGCCAGGTATTCGGTGAGTTGGCCGGCGCCGATGAGCAGCATGCGGTACTCCGGGCCGAAGGTGTTGACGAGTCCGGTGTCGTCGACGCGCAGTTCTTCGGGTGCCGTTGCTTCGTTCAGCGACACCACGCCGTCCGCCAGCCGAACCATGCGCTGCATCAGGCGTCCGGATTCGAGCGCCGTCACGAGATCGGTCAATGCCTGCGTGTCGGGGTCGTATTCGAGCAGCAGTTCGAGCGTACCGCCGCACGGCAGGCCGAATCGGTGCGCCTCGTCGGCGGTGATTCCGTACTTCACGAAGGCTGGCGCACCGACAGGCATGGACTGCCCTTCCTTGTACGCGCGGCTGTACTGGTAGATGAGGTCGTCTTCGATGCAACCCCCGGACACGGAGCCCACGACCGAGCCGTCTTCGCACAGGGCCATGATCGAGCCCACCGGCCGGGGCGACGAGCCCCAGGTGCGCACCACCGTCGCCAGCAGGGCGCGGCGACCGGCAGCCCGCCAGTCGCGCAAGGTGCGAAGCACCATCACATCGAGGTTTTCCATGATGTTCCCTGGAGCGGCCTACATCAGCATGACGATGGCACCCAGCACCACCGCAGCGCCGACGATCCAGACCCAGGGCGGCACACCGGATTTCGTGGACGGCATGTCTTCTGCTTCGGTGGAAGCAGCGGCTGTACCCGCTGCACCGCCGGAGATGGCCACCGTCGGCGCGAACGATCGCTCGGCCTTGGCCTGCGCCTGCGCGTCTTCACGCGCCGCATATGCATCGGGGTACTGCTTCTTCATCTCGGCGTCGAAGCGTTTGAAGAAGTCTTCGGCCATGGACTTGGCCGCACCGTCGATGAGCCGTTGACCGAGCTGCGCGATCTTGCCGCCGACCTGCGCATTCACCGTGTACTGGAGTTCACATCCGCCTTCCTGCGGCACGAGGATGACCTTCGACTGGCCCTTGCCGAAGCCGGCTGCACCACCTTGCCCTTCGAAGGCGATGGTGTAGCTCTTCGGTGGATCGATATCCGACAGCACGATCTTCCCGGAGAACTTGGCCGACACCGGGCCGATCTTCACCGTCATGCCGACGGCGTACTGGTTCTCCCCGGCCGGTTCCAGGCGGTCGCAACCCGGCACACAGGCCTTGAGGATCGCGGGGTCGTTCAACGCGTCCCATGCCTGCTGCTGCGTGATGGCGAGACTGCGCGTTCCTTGCATCTCCATATCGGTGGCTTCCTTGTTTGCGGGGTCCCTTTATACGTGACGTCGATCATGACGCACGAGCCGTGCCAGACTGCCGGCCAGGTCCTGAAGCCGGCTGATGTTGTGGACGGCGAGCATGCGGTCTGCCTTGTCATGCAGGACGGCCGCGCCGCGCGCCACGGGCGCATAACCTTCGAAGCGCAGCAGCGGGTTCAGCCATAGCAGGCGACCGCAGTGGCGCTTGAGCCACGCGAGTTCGTGTTCGAGTTCCGCCGGCTCACCGGTGTCCAGCCCATCACTGATGAGCAGGACCAGCGTGCGGCGGCCGACAAGGCGGTGCGCATGATGCTGGCGCAGTTGCGCGAGCGCATTGCCCAGCCGCGTGCCGCCCGCAAAATCGGTGATCAGGCTGGACACATGCGTGAGCATCATGTCGCCGTCGCGGATGCGGAAGGCCTCGGTCAGGTCGGTGAGGCCGGTACCGAATGCGAAGACATCGCGCCGGCGGTTGGCGCGCGTGGCGGCATGCAGGAATGCGAGCAGCATGCGGGCGTAGCGTTCCATCGACCCCGAGACATCGACCAGCACCAGCAGTGGCAACGGCTCTTCGCGTCGCGTGCGGCGCGCCAGACGCCACGGCTCGCCCCCGCTGCGTGCGGCTTCATGCAGGACGCGCGGCCAGTGCACGGCGCGGCCACGTTGCCCCGCCCGCGTCCGGCGCGCGGGGAAGGTCGGCAGCGGCAAGGGCACTTCGCGCGCAAGCCGCTCCACCAGCAGGTACTCGCTGGCGGTGAGCTGGTTGAAGTCCGCGTTGCGAAGGCGTTGACCATCGCTGGCCGTCATCGCCGCATCGAACTCGACGGGCGTTTCCGCGGCTGCCGGCCCGGGGGAACCGAATTTCTTCTGCGGTGCGAGTGCCTCGCTCACACGCGGCCGCCGCTTCGAGGGCTCGGCCTTGCCTTGCGCCGTGGGCAGCATCTGCGACAGCAGTTTCTGCGCGACCTCGGGGTCACGGAAGTACGCATCGAAAAGCTCCCGGAACACGAAGCGGTCCTGTTCGCGGCTGATGAATACCGCTTCGAGTGCAGCGGAGAAGTCCGGCTTGCTTTGCACGCCCACCGTCAATGCGGCCTCATGCGCGAGGGCAATGCGCGCACTGTCGACCGGCACACCCGCGCGACGCAACGCACGCCCGAAGCCGGACAGGTTGTCGGCCAGCTTGCCGGAGCGCGCGTCGCCAAGCAGCATGGGTCACGCCTCCCCGGTCAGCAGTTGCGTGCTGAGTTCGTGCGTGAGAGCGGCCACGTCCTCGCGTTGCTTGAAAAGGATGCCCGCCGTGTCGGCGACGACCTCCGGGTCCAGCGCCAGCGTGTCGAGTGCGACCAGCGCCTTGGCCCACTCCACACTTTCCGCGATGCCGGGCGGGCGATGGAACGCGTTGCGGAACGGCTCGCTGCGCAGCTTGCCGACAAAACCCGCCACCTGATCAGCCAGCTGCGGCGCGGCTTCAGGCACCCGGGCCCGCACGATGGACAGTTCACGCTCGCGGTCCGGGTAGTCGAGCCAGTGGTAGAGACAGCGCCGCTTCACGGCGTCGTTGAGCTCACGCGTGCGGTTGCTGGTGAGGATGGTCACGGGCGCGTGCGTCGCGCGGATGGTGCCCAGCTCCGGAATGCTCACCTGGTATTCGCCGAGGTATTCGAGCAGGAAGGCTTCGAAGGGTTCGTCGGCACGGTCCACCTCGTCGATCAGCAATACCGCCCCCGGCTCGGGTGCCTGCAGGGCCTGCAGCAGCGGCCGGCGGATGAGATAGCGCGGCTGGTAGACCTCGCTCTCGACATGCCCGGCCTCCTGTCCGGTGCGTGCCGCCTCGGCCGCTTTCATGTGCAGCAGTTGCGCTGCGTAATTCCATTCGTAGAGCGCTTCGCGCTGCTCCAGCCCGTCGTAGCACTGCAGGCGCACGAGCTCACGTGACAGCGCCGCGGCGAGCGCCTTGGCAAGTTCGGTTTTGCCGACGCCCGGCTCGCCTTCGAGCAGCAGGGGGCGACCGAGTTTCAGCGCAAGGAACACGGCGGTGGCGAGCCGCCGGTCCGAGAGATAGCCCGCCAGCGCGAGGGCCTGCGTGACAGCATCGATCGAATTCATCCAGTCATCCGGCCAGCGCCTTCGCCACCGCGCGCTGCGTCTGCACGCTGATCAGATTTGCGCGGTACGCCGCCGAGGCGTGGATATCGGTGCTCAGATCGCCCGCGTCGATCTTCACCGAGGCGGCCGCCTCGGGCGTGAAACTCCTGTTCAGCGCATCCTCCAGCCCCTTGTGGCGGAATACGCCGTTGCCGCCGCCGGTGACCGCCACGCGAACGCCGCCATCGGTCTGCGCAACGAACACGCCGATCAGCGCAAAGCGTGAGGCCGGCTGCTTGAACTTCAGGTATGCCGCGCGCTTGGCCACAGGGAAACTGATCGCGGTGATGATCTCGCCCTCTTCCAGCGCCGTGGTGAACATCCCCTGGAAGAAATCGTCGGCGGCGATCTTGCGTTTGTCGGTGTGCACCGTCGCGCCCAGCGCCAGCACGGCGCTCGGGTAGCAGGCAGAAGGGTCGTTGTTGGCCACCGAGCCGCCGAGTGTGCCCATCGCGCGGACCTGCCGGTCACCGATATGGCTGGCCAGATCGGCCAGCGCGGGAATGGCCGATTTCACATCGGCGTTCGTCGCGACATCGGCATGCCGCGTCATGGCACCGATGACCAGCGAATTGCCCTCGCGCCGCACGCCTGCGAGCTCCTTCACGCCAGCCAGATCGACCAGCGTTTCCGGGCTGGACAGGCGCAGCTTCATCGAAGCGAGCAGCGTCTGCCCGCCGGCCAGCAGCTTGCCGCCGGCGCCCGCATGGCGCGCTGCGTCGGCGACGGTGGAAGCACGTTCGAAGGTGAATGCATACATGGTGTGTCTCCTTCAGGGTTCAGGCCTTGGCGACCTGGATGGCTTCCCACACGCGGCTGGGCGATGCGGGCATGTCGAAGTCCTTCACGCCCAGCGGACGCAGCGCGTCGAGCACGGCGTTGATCACCGCCGGCGGTGAGCCGATGGCGCCTGCTTCGCCGCAGCCCTTGGTGCCCAGCGGGTTGTGGCTGCAGGGTGTGCAGACGGTATCCAGCTTGAACTCGGGAAAGTCATCGGCGCGCGGCATGGCGTAGTCCATGAAGCTGCCGGTGAGCAACTGGCCGGTGTCGCGGTCGTACACGCAGTTCTCCAGCAACGCCTGTCCGATGCCCTGTACCAGCCCGCCGTGCACCTGGCCTTCGACGATCATCGGATTGATGATGGTGCCGAAATCGTCCACCGCCGTGAAGCGGTCCACGCGCACCACGCCGGTGGCAGGGTCCACTTCCACCTCGCAGATGTAGGTGCCTGCGGGGAAGGTGAAGTTGGTCGGGTCGTAGAACGCGGTTTCGTTCAGGCCCGGCTCCAGTTTGTCGAGCGGATAGTTGTGCGGCACATAGGCGGTGAGTGCGATCTGGCCGAACGGCACTTTCTTGTCGGTGCCTCGGACGGTGAACTCGCCATTGGCAAAGTCGATGTCGGCGTCGCTCGCTTCCAGCAGATGCGCCGCAATCTTCTTGGCCTTGGCCTCGATCTTGTCGAGCGCGCGCATGATGGCGGCGCCACCCACCGAGATGGAGCGCGAACCGTAGGTGCCCATGCCGAACGGCACGCGGCCCGTGTCGCCATGCACCACGTCCACCGCTTCGACCGCGATGCCGAGGCGGCTGGCCACCACCTGCGCGAACGTGGTCTCGTGGCCCTGGCCATGACTGTGCGATCCGGTGAACACCGTCACGCTGCCCGTCGGATGCACGCGCACCTCACCACATTCGAACAGGCCCGCCCGCGCGCCGAGCGCACCTGCAATGTTCGAGGGTGCGATGCCGCAGGCCTCGATGTAGCTCGAATAGCCGATGCCACGCTTCAGGCCTTTCGCTTCGGTCGCGGCCTTGCGTGTGTCGTAGCCTTTCACGTCGGCGAGATCTTTCGCCTTGTCCATGCACGCGTGGTAGTCGCCCACGTCGTACTGCAGCGCCACCGGTGTCTGGTACGGGAAGCTCGTGATGAAGTTGCGCTTGCGGATTTCGTCCTGCCCCAGGTTCATCTCCCAGGCGCAGCGCGTGACGAGGCGCTCGAGCAGGTAGGTCGCCTCGGGCCGGCCTGCGCCGCGGTACGCGTCCACCGGTGCGGTGTTGGTGAACCACGCATCCACTTCCACATACACCTGCGGCGTCGTGTACTGACCCGCAAGCAGCGTGGCGTAGAGGATGGTCGGCACCGCCGTCGAGAAGGTGGACAGGTAAGCGCCCAGGTTCGCGTCGGTGTGCACACGCAGCGCAAGGAACTTGCCGTCCTTGTCCATGGCCATCTCGGCGTGACTGATGTGGTCCCGCCCGTGCGCGTCCGACAGGAACGCTTCGCTGCGGTCGGCCGTCCACTTGATCGAACAGTTGAGCTTCTTCGCAGCCCAGGTCAGGCACACGTCTTCCGCGTACAGGTAGATCTTCGAGCCGAAGCCGCCGCCCACGTCGGGTGCGATCACGCGCACCTTGTGCTCGGGCAGGCCCATGACGAAGGCGGTCATCAGCAGCCGCTCGACGTGCGGGTTCTGGTTGGAGACATAGAGCGTGTACTCGTCACTCGCCCGGTTGTACGAGCCGATGGCCGCGCGCGGCTCCATCGCGTTCGGCACGAGGCGGTTGTTGTACAGGTCGAGCTTCGTCACATGCGCGGCCTTGGCGAACGCCGCATCCACCTGCGACTTGTCGCCGATGGCCCACTTGTAGCAGTGGTTGTCGGGCGCGGCGTCATGCAGTGCCGGGCCCTGCTTGCGCGCCGCGTCCGAGACGTGCACCACGGCGTCGAGCACGTGGTAGTCCACGTCCACCAGTTCGGCGGCGTTCTTCGCGTTCTCGAGCGTGTCGGCCACCACCATGGCCACGTGGTCGCCCACGTAGCGCACCTTGCCCTGCGCAAGGATCGGGTGCGGCGGCTCCTTCATCGGCGTGCCGTCAGTGCTGGTGATGAGCCAGCCGCAAGGCAACCCGTTGATCTTGTCGTTGGCCACGTCCTCGCCGGTGAAGACGGCCTTCACGCCCGGCGCCGCCCTGGCACGCGATGTGTCGATCTTGTGGATGGTCGCGTGCGCATGCGGCGAGCGCACGAACACGGCCACCTTCTGGTTGGCCAGGTTGATGTCGTCGGTGTAGTTGCCCGCGCCGGTGAGGAAGCGGTAGTCCTCCTTGCGGCGGACAGCCTCGCCGATGTGCGGCAGCTTGGAGAAGTCGGATGCGCCCATGTGCCTTCTCCTTCGTTCAGGCCGAAGCCATGGCGGTGCGGCCCTGCTGCACGGCCTTGACGATGTTCTGGTAACCGGTGCAGCGGCAGATGTTGCCTTCGAGCAGTTCGCGGATCTCGCCCTCGCCCGCCTTGGGATGGCGCTGGCAGAGGTCCACCGCGCTGATCACCATGCCGGGCGTGCAGAACCCGCATTGCAGGCCGTGGCACTCCTTGAACGCCGCCTGCATCGGGTGCATGGTGCCGTCGGCCGAAGCGAGCCCTTCGATGGTGGTGATCTCGGCGCCGTCGTGCTGCACGGCCAGCGTATTGCACGATTTGATGGCACGCCCGTTCAGCATGACGGTGCATGCGCCGCATTGCGCGGTGTCGCAGCCGACGTGCGTGCCGGTGAGCTGCAGGTGCTCCCGTATCGCGTGAACCAGGAGCGTGTTGGGGGGAACGTCAACGCTCGCGCCCTGGCCATTGACCTTGAACTGGACCTTCATGGTTTGTCTCCGATCGTGGGTTTGTATTGAGGTCTGTCGCCGATTCATTGTTGAAGCCGACCTGACGACCCCGGTTAGCAAAAACCCTAGAGGCTTGCGGCAAAACCGGGAAATTCTCAAAATGGAACAACTCGCCATGAATGCCGCACCGCAACAAGTCGCCGCCGACCGCCTCGCCCTGATCGAGCAGGCCCGTCACGCCGTCCTGCAGGACGGCGCCAGCACCGACACGCGCGTTGCGCCGTGGATCGCGCAGTCGTGGCAACGCTGCCTCGCGAGCGGCCAGACGCCTTCGCAGGAAGTTGCTTTCGACGTCGTGTCCGCACAGGCGATGCGCCACACGAGTGAAGCGAACCGGCCGCTGGTGGAAGCTGCGAGGCCAGTGCTCGAGCGCCTGGCGCACGCCATTGCCAACACCCGTTACTTCGCCATCCTCACCGACGCCCATGGCACGGTGGTGGACACGCATGGCGTCATCGACCGCAACGACCGTCGTGCCAGCATGATCGCGCGCGTCGGCGTCGATCTGTCCGAGCGCTCCGTCGGCACGACTGCCATCAGCGCCGCGCTCAGCGAGCGCATGCCGGTGTGGTTGCATCGTGGCGAACATTTCTTCCAGGACACCAGCATCTACAGTTGCGCGGGCGCGCCGCTCATGGGCCCCGACGGCCAGTGCGCCGGCATGCTCGACCTCACGGGCATCGAAGTACCCGAGCGCCCCGAACTCAAGCACCTGGTCACGCAATCCGCCCGCAGCATCGAGAACGCGCTCGTGCTCGGCCAGCCGCATGCGGTCCTGCTGCGCCTGAACTGGCCCGGCCGGGACATGGGCGGCGAGTCGGACGGCCTGCTCGCACTCGACGAGGATGGCTTCGTCACCGGGAGCAACCCGGTCGCGCGGCAGATGCTGCCGCAGCCCGTCCTCATGCAGGCGGGGCGCCTGCATTGCAGCGATCTCTTCGCGATGCCGTGGGAACTCCTCTTCGACGCGGCGCGGCGTGCGCAGGTCGGTACCGAAGCCGCGCCGCAGGACGTGCCGCTGTGGTCAGGCCTGCGTCTTCAGGCGCTGGCGCTGCCCCGCGACGACAAGCACGGCATGCATGGACCAACACGGAAGGCCGTGCCGCTGCGTGACGCGGAACACGCATGGATCCGCAAGGCCGTGGACGACGCCCGTGGCAACGTGGCCGAAGCCGCCCGCGTGCTGGGCATCAGCCGCGCGACGGTGTACCGCAAGCTGGGGCAGAAGCCGCGGTCATAGGCGCAGGCGCGGCCTCCGCTTGTTGTTCTGTGCCGCTATTCTGCCAATGCGATGACGACGGCCGATGCCTCCACGCGCAACGCGACACGGCTGCCGGTTCGCAGACCCGAGCCCGGCGGCGCGAAGCCGACGAGCTGCAGGCCACCACCGATCGACACCGCCACTTCGTCGCCCGTTTCGCCGCGTGACACGCGTGAAGCGCGACCTTCGAGCTGCGTTGCAGTGTTCGATGCCACGTCGGGTGCTTCGGTACGTGTGATCGAAACGGCCGTGGCCTTGCACAGCGCGAGCACCTGCAGCCCCTCCACGAGTCCCAGCAGTTCTGCGCTCTCACGTGTGATGCTCGACAACAGCGCATCGCCTTCCGGCAGCCGCAAGATCACACGCACGATCTGCCCCTGCCCTTCGATGGATGCAACGGTGCACGGCAACTGGTTGCGCATGCTGGTACGGATGGCCAGGCGCGAAAGCGTGCGAGGAGAAGAGTCCGGCGCATTGCCCGACTGGAGCCGTGCCAGGACCTGCGCACGCGCACGGTCGAGTTCGTCTGCCGCAGCGAGCAGTTGCCGCCCTGCTTCGGTCACCTGCGCACCTCCGCCGCCAGTGCCACCCACCACACGCTCCACCAGTGGCACACCGGCCAGGTTGGTCAGCGTGTCGATGGCCTGCCACGCGGCCTTGTAGCTCACGCCGGCATCACGCCCGGCCTGCGAGATGGAACCGCTGCGCGCGATGAGGCGCAGGATGTCGATGCGCTTGTCCGCTGAGGGTTGCCCCAAGGCGGAGGTGTAGGCAGGGCGCGGGTCAGCGGGGCGCAGTGGCTTGGGCATGCAGCGCATTGTCGCGCAGCATGCGCCTGAGCCAGAAGCCGGCGCTCAGGCACGCGCGGGCAGCACCGTTCCCGCGCAATCACCAAACCCGATGCGCGCGGCACCCGGCTTCTCGCACCAGCCGCGCAGTACGACAGTGTCGCCATCTTCGAGGTAGGTGCGCGTCTCGCCGCCCGGCAGCGAAATCGGGTTCTTGCCGCCGGTGGTGAGTTCGATCAGTGCACCGGCCTGGTCCAGCGTGGGGCCGGAGAGCGTGCCGCTGCCGAACAGGTCGCCGGGCTGCAGGTTGCAGCCGTTCACGGTGTGGTGCGTCACCATCTGCGCCACCGTCCAGTAGGCGTGGCGGTAGCTGGTCTGCACGATGGCGTGCGGCGCGGTGCCGGCTTTCGCGGCATTGGCGGTCTGCAGCAGCACCTGCAGCTGGATGTCGAACGCACCCTGCGCACGGTTGGCAGGCGAATCGAGGTACGGCAGCGGTTGCGGGTCGCCCTCGGGCCGCTCGAACGCGACGCGATAAGGCGCAAGCGCTTCCAGCGTCACGATCCACGGCGAGATGGTGGTCGCGAAATTCTTGGCAAGGAACGGGCCGAGGGGCTGGTACTCCCATGCCTGCAGGTCACGTGCCGACCAGTCGTTGAGCAGGCAGATGCCGAAGACGTGGTCTTCCGCTTCCGTCATGCGGATCGGGTCGCCCAGCGCATTGCCGCTGCCGATGAAGATGCCGAGTTCGAGTTCGATGTCCAGCCTGGCACTCGGTTTGACCACGGGCGCTTCGGCGCCGGGCGCCATCACTTGCCCCACCGGCCGGGCGAACTTCTGTCCCGACACGGCAATGCTCGACGCACGGCCGTGATAGCCGATCGGCACCCACTTGTAGTTGGGCAGCAGCGGGTTGTCCGGACGGAACTGGCGGCCGATGTTGGTGGCGTGGTGCACCGAGGTGTAGAAGTCGGTGTAGTCGCCGATGCGCGCGGGCGTGGTGTATTCGACGTCGGCCTGCGGAACGAGGCACGCAGCGAGCGGAGCCTGCTCCGCCGCGCCTTCGCGCAACGCACGGGAGAGCGCCGTCCGCAACGCACTCCAGTGCTTCGTGCCCAGTGCCATCAACGCGTTCAAGCTCTCCCTGCCGCCGGCACTTGCAGCCACGGCGGCGGGAGATCCCGCTGCACCGAGAACGCCCGCTTCACCTGCAGCCCCAAGGTCGAGCACCTGGTCACCGATGGCAACGCCACCACGGAAGGCTTCGGCACTGCCCTTGCGACGGAAGACGGCAAAGGGCAGGTTCTGGATCGGGAAGTCGGCGCCGGCGAGGTTGGCGGATGCGACCCAGCTCTTCAGCGCGGGATCATGGGTTTCGTTCAGCAGTGGGCTCATGGTGTCTCGGAAGTTCAGGCGTGTTCGGCGGCCAGGCTGCCATCATGCATCCAGGCGGCATGGTTGGGTGCGCGGCGGGTTTCTGCCCATTCATTGAGCATGTCCCACTTCACGTCGTCGAGCATCTTCATCATCTTCGGCGTGGCCGTGTCGGCCGCGAGTTCGAGGCGGTGACCATTCGGGTCGAAGAAGTAGATCGACTTGAAGATGGTGTGATCGGTCGGGCCCAGCACCTCGACGCCTGCGGCTTCGAGGCTGGCCTTGGCCTTGAGCAGCGCGTCCATGGACTCGACCTTCAGTGCCAGATGCTGCACCCAGGCCGGGGTGTTGCGGTCGCGGTCCATCGGCGGCTGGCTGGGCAGCTCGAAAAACGCGAGCACATTGCCGTTGCCGGCGTCCAGGAAGACATGCATGTAGGGGTCGGGTGCCTTGGTGGAAGGCACTTCGTTCTCGGCGATGGCGAGCACGAATTTCATGCCCAGGTGCTTTTCGTACCACTCGACGGTTTTCTTCGCATCGATGCAGCGGTAGGCGACGTGATGGACGCTTTTGACGAGCATGGAGTTCTCCGGTGTGTATTGCGTGTCTGGAAGTATTCAGAGGTCGCGCGCGGCACTCTCGAGATGACGCAGGAAAGCCTCTTCGCCAGTGTCGCGCGCATGGAGCAGCGCGAGCTTGACGAGCATCAGCTCGGACTTCGATCCCGCCGCGTCGATGGCGGTGGCCAGCGCGTCGTAAACGGCTTCGAGTCCGCCGATGTCGAGCTTCGGCGTGGTGGGCGAGGTAGGGTCGATTGCGTTCATGGATGTCTTTCCCTGCCTTCAGACGGCGAGCAGACGGTCGAGCGTGGATTTCAGTCGCGCCGCATCGAGCACGAGCCAGCGGCCACAGGTGTGCTGGTCGGGCCGCAGCAGGTAGGCAGCGCCCGTCTCTTCCACGCCGTATGCCGCATGCACACGGCCCGTGGCATCCACGAGCGTCTGGTCAGTGCCGTCGGCGGACGGGTTCGCACCGACAGCGGTGACGCGCACGGGCAGCCCGCGCTTCTTCGCCGCGTCCACGACAGCGGTGATGTCTGCAGGAACAGCGTCACCGAAATACAGCAGGTCGAAGCCACCCCCCAGGTGATCGAGCAGATGGTTGCCTTCGCCCAGTTTGACGTTGCGCGGCGGCGCGCCATTGGCAAGGCCGGCCGTGAAGCGCAGGTTATCGTCGTCCGCCGCGTTGAGGGCGGAGTTCGTGTACTCGTGCGGTCGCGACGTACGCCAGTGGTACAGCGGCCGCACGAACTCCTCGGTGAGCGAGAGCGACAGCACCGCATCGCGCAGCAGCCGGAAGCCCCGCGACGGCGGCGTCATGAAGCGCGTGCTCTTGCCCGCTTCGTCGATGATCTCGCGCGCAGCGCCCACGCGTTCGCGGCTGAAGTTGCCCAGCAGCGCGCGCGAGGCCCTGCCGCTGGCGACGAGTCCCAGATGCCAGCCGAGGGACTGCGCGTCCTGGAACGCGGTGTTCGCGCCGCGCACGCCGAAGATCGGCAGCATGTGCGCCGCATCCCCGATGAAAAGCACGCGGCCATTCACGTAATCCGGCAACGTGAGCGTGCGCGCGGAATAGACAGAACTCCAGTCCATCTCCCACGGTTTGTCGCCATGGCCGATTTGCGCGAGCAGTGCGTTGATGCGCGTGGTGAGCGATCCGGTGGTCAGCGCCTGTTCGGGTGTTTCGCCAGCGGGCAACTGGTAGTCCACCCGCCAGATGCCGTGCGGCTCGCGATGCATCAGCACGGTGTTGCCGGGGTTCCACTCGGGGTCGAAAAACGCGAGGCGTTCGGTGGGTAGCGGCAGGTCGATGCGGATGTCGGCGATGACGAAGCGGCCTTCGTAGGACGCGCCTTCCATCTTCACGCCGAGCTGGCTGCGGATGCCCGAACGTGCGCCATCGGCGGCGACGAGCCAGCCGGCCTTGAGTGTGTACGGACCTTCGGGCGTGTCGATGTCGAGGCTCACCGCATCGGCGTCCTGGCTCACGTTCTGCACGCGGTTTCCCCAGCGCAGTTCGATGAGCGGATGGGCCAGCGCCGCATCGACGAGGTATTCCTCCAGATATTGCTGCTGGAGGTTGGTCATCGGAAAGAAGCGGTCGTCATCGCTGTGCGGCGCTTCCATGCGGAACACGCGCTGGCCGCGATAGAACGAATTGCCATGACGCCAGGGCAGGCCGCTTGCCACCACTCGGTGGGCCACGCCGACCTGCTGCAGGATTTCCATGGAGCGGCGTGTGAAGACAATGGCCCGGCTGCCTTCGGACACCTGGAGCTCGGACTCCAGCAGCACGCTGCGCACACCATGGCGTGCGAGTTCGAGCGCTGCCGTCAGGCCGGCCGGGCCCGTGCCGGCAATGACCACCTGCGCTTCCTGCACCTGCGGATGCGCAGAAGGAACCCAGGCCTCGAAGACCTTGTAGTCGTAGTAGATGGAACTGCGCGGCTCGCGCGTGGGCGTGTGCATGGGGCGTTCAGCCAATCATTCTTCTGGTGTGCCGCCTTCGTCAGCGGCGTGGGCGTTCAGCCGGTCGAGCAGGCGACTCAGCGTGGCCAGGTCTTCGTCGTCCAGACAGCCGAAGATTTCCTGATTGCGGCGCTCGACGAGGTCGATCACCTTCTGCCATGACTTGCGGCCGGACGCCGTGAGCGCAAGCACGACGCCACGGCCGTCCTCGGCATCGTTGTCCTTGCGCACCAGGCCCTGCTCCACCAGGTACTGGGCGGAACGGCTGGCCTGGCCCTTGGTGAGGTTGGCCGCGCGGGCCAGGTCGTTCACCGACAGCGGGCCGAAGGCACCGACGGCGGAAAGACAACGGCCGTCGCCGATGGACAGACCGGTTTCCTCGACGTAGGCACGCTGGCTCTCCAGATCGGTCACCTTGTGCAACAGGTGCAGCCGGTAGGTGAAGGTGCGATCCAGCGACACGCCGGTGAGCAGCCGGGGCATGGGATCAGTCGACCTTGATGCCGGCAGCCTTGATGACCTTGCCCCACTTCGCGCGCTCGGCAGCGGCGTAGTCGGCCATCTGCTTCGGGCTGCCCGGCGTGACTTCCAGGCCCATGGCCTGCAGGCGTGCCTTCACCTCGGTGTTGTCCAGCGCGGCAAGCAACGACTTGTTCAGCTTCTCCACCACATCCGCCGGCGTGCCGGCAGGCACGGCCACGCCTTGCCAGGCGAACGCTTCGAAGCCCTTGAGGCCCTGCTCGGCAAGCGTCGGGATGTCCTCGAAGTTCTTCACGCGCTGCGGGCTGGCAACGCCGATGGCGCGCAGCTTGCCGCTGCTGATGAACTGCTGCCCACTGGCGGTGTCGACGAACATGAACGGCACCTGGCCACCCACCACGTCCTGCACGGCAGGCGCCGCGCCGCGGTACGGCACGTGCACCAGGTTCAGCCTGGTCATCTCGCGGAACAGTTCGGAGGCGAGGTGGTGCGGGCTGCCCGAGCCAGGCGTGGCGTAGCTGGCACCCTGGCCTTGCGTCTTCGACCAGGCGGTGAACTCGGCGAGATTTTTCACCGGCAGGTTCGGGTTGACGACCAGGATCATCGGAAAGCGCACCGTCAGGCCGATGGGCGCGAGATCCTTTTCGGCGCTGTACGACAGCTTGCTGTAGAGGAACGGATTGGCCGCGAGCGTGGCGGTGTCGGCCGACATCAGCACATGACCGTCCGGCTTCGCCTTCGCGGTGTAGTCGGCGCCGATGTTGGTGGCAGCACCCGGCTTGTTGATGATCACGAGTTGCTGTCCAAGCGTGCCGCTCATCGGCTGGGCCAGCACGCGGGCCACGATGTCGGTGCCGCCACCGGCGGGGTATGGCACGACCCATTCGATCGGGCGATTGGGAAAGGTCTGTGCGGAAACGGTGGTGGCAACTGCAGACGCGAGAAGAACAGCGGGCAGCAATTTGCGCGCCACTTGGCTGAATCGGGACATGAGGGGCTTATCTCCAGGATGAAACGCAGACCTTGATGCAGGTCAGTGCGGCAGAGTCTAGACCAGATGGTTGCGCGCGCAACTAGGTGTCTACCCTGATGGTTGCGCGCGCAACTTTTTGCCCGCGAACAGATCGAGGTCTTCTGACGCCGGTTTGCAGCGGTGCTAGACTCCGCCCGTTATTCATCAAGGTAATAGCGGAGCTGCAATGCGTTCCACCCCCTTCCCGTCCCTGTCTTCCCCCCTGTTTTCCCTCCTGTCCGCCGCCTTCGGTGCCTTCTTCTTCGCCGGTGCTGCGGCGGCCGACACCGTGCAGGTCGCCGTGGCGGCCAACTTCACCGCCCCGATGAAGGCCATCGCCGAAACCTTCGAGAAGGAAACCGGTCACAAGGCCGAGCTGTCCTTCGGGGCCACCGGCAAGTTCTACGCGCAGATCAAGAGCGGCGCGCCATTCGAGGTGTTCCTGGCTGCCGACGACGAAACCCCCGCCCGACTCGACAGGGAAGGCGACGCGGTCGCGGGCTCGCGCTTCACCTACGCCACCGGCAAGCTGGTGCTGTGGTCCGCCCGGCCCGACGTGGTGGACGCGAACGGCGACGTGTTGAAGAAGAACGCGTTCCGCAACATCGCCATCGCCGCGCCCAGGCTCGCGCCCTACGGCGCTGCCGCGGTCGAGGCGCTGACGAAGCTGAATCTGCTGGACGCCGTGTCACCCAAGTTCGTCACCGGCGAGAGCATCGGCCAGACCTTCACCTTCATCTCCACCGGCAACGCCGAACTCGGCTTCGTCGCGCTGTCGCAGGTCTACGACAACGGCAAGATCAAGAGCGGTTCGGGCTGGATCGTGCCGGCCAACCTGCACAACCCCATCCGCCAGGACGCGGTGCTGCTCAGCAAGGGCAAGGACAACAAGGCCGCCATCGCGCTCATGCAATACCTCAGGACCGACAAGATCAAGACCGTGATCCGCTCCTACGGTTACGACCTCTGATCTGACCATGCCCGGTGCCGACGCAGCCCTGAGTGCCATCGTCCTCACGCTCAAGCTGGCGGGTTTGACGACGCTCATCCTGCTGCTTGTCGGCACGCCGCTGGCCTGGTGGTTGTCGCGCACACGTTCATGGCTCAAGGGGCCCGTGGGCGCGATGGTCGCCCTGCCCCTCGTGTTGCCGCCTTCGGTGCTGGGCTTCTACCTTCTGGTGAGCATGGGCCCGAACGGCCCCATCGGCCAGTTCACACAGTCCATCGGCATCGGCATCCTGCCCTTCAGCTTCGCGGGCCTCGTGGTCGGCTCGGTGCTGTATTCGATGCCCTTCGTCGTGCAGCCGATCCAGAACGCATTCGAGGCGATGGGTGACCGCCCGCTCGAAGCCGCGGCCACACTGCGCGCATCGAAGCTCGACACGTTTTTCAACGTGGCGTTGCCGCTCGCGCGCCCCGGCTACCTCACCGCCACGGTGATGGGTTTCGCGCACACCGTCGGTGAATTCGGCGTGGTGCTGATGATCGGCGGCAACATCCCCGGGACAACGCGCACGGTTTCCGTGCAGATCTACGACCACGTGGAAGCCATCGAGTACGCGCAGGCGCACTGGCTGGCCGGCGGCATGGTGGCGTTCTCGTTCGTGGTGCTGCTCTCGCTGTACCTGCTCAATCCCACGGGGCAACGGCGGGGGACGCGATGAGCGCATCTCCATCGCACACGTCCGGCCGGATCGATGCGCGCTTCCGCATCGAGCGCGAGGCCTTCACGCTCGACGTCGCGCTCGACCTGCCGGGCAGCGGCATCAGCGCGCTGTTCGGCCCGTCGGGCTGCGGCAAGACGACGACGCTACGTGCACTGGCTGGTCTCGAGCGCACACCGGCCGGGCATCTGCACATGAAGGGCGAGGTCTGGCAGGACGCGGCGACCTTCGTCCCGACGCATCGACGCCCCTTGGGCTACGTGTTCCAGGAAGCGAGCCTGTTCGACCATCTCGATGTGCGCGGCAATGTGGAGTTCGGCATGAAGCGCGTGCCGGCGGCCGGGCGTCGCGTGCCACTGGAACAGGCCGTCGAACTGCTGGGCATCCCGCACCTGATGGACCGCAAGCCGCAGACCTTGTCCGGCGGCGAACGCCAGCGCGTGGGCATCGCGCGCGCACTCGCCACGAGCCCGCGCCTGCTGCTGCTGGACGAACCGCTTTCGGCGCTGGATGCACAGCGCAAGGCCGAGGTTCTGCCGTACCTGGAGAAGCTGCACGCGGAACTCGACATTCCGATGGTCTATGTGAGTCATGCGCTCGATGAGGTCGCGCGTCTTGCGGATCATCTGGTGCTGATGGATGCGGGCCGCGTCGTCGCGAGCGGGGACACGCAGGCCATGCTCACACGGCTGGACCTGCCGCTCGCGCACGGCGACACGGCCAGCGCCATCGTCGAGGGGCGCGTCATGGCGCATGACGCAGCGGATCACCTCACGCAGGTCGGCTTCGCAGGCGGGAGCCTGCTGCTCACGAGCACCACGGCCCGTGCGACGGGCGACGCGGTGCGCCTGCGCATCCAGGCGCGCGACGTGAGCCTCACGCTGCAGCCGCAACAGGACACGAGCATCCTGAACATCCTGCCTGCAACGGTGGCGGGTGTCGAAGACGACAGCCCGGGCCAGCGCATGGTGGCGCTGGATGTGTCGGGCGTGCGGATCCTCGCGCGTGTGACGCAGCGGTCGGCGCAAACGCTGGCCCTCGCGCCGGGCCAGCGTGTGTTCGCGCAGATCAAGGGCGTCGCGGTCCTGGGTTGAGGTCCGGCCAACCGCAGGCCTCGGGCTTACTTGCCCGCGTTCGGGAAGAACAACTGCTCGCCGCCGATCTTGTACGCGGCGATGGTCGACTGCCCGGCCGGCGACACGATCCAGTCCACGAACTTCTGCGCTTCGGCCGCCTTCAGGTGCGGGAATTTCGCGGGGCTCACCACCATCACGCCATACTGGTTGAACAGGCGCTTGTCACCTTCCACCAGCACCACCAGGTCGCCACGGTTCTTGAAGCTCAGCCAGGTGCCGCGGTCGGCCAGCACATAGCCGTTGGATGACGAACCGATGTTGAGCGCCGGGCCCATGCCACAACCGCATTCCTTGTAGCCCGTGCCCTTGGCGCTGGCCAGGCCCGCCTGGTTCCAGTAGCGCAGTTCCGCCGCATGCGTGCCGCTTTTGTCGCCGCGCGAAATGAACGGCGCGTTGGCGGCCGAGACCTTCTTGAGCGCTTCCACGATGTCGTTGCCCCTGGTCTTCGCCGGATCGTCCTTGGGGCCGACGAGCACGAAGTCGTTGTACATCACCGGAAGGCGCCTGGCTGCGAAGCCGTCGGCAACGAACTTCTCCTCGGCCACCGTGTCGTGCACGAACAGCACATCGGCGTCTCCGCGTCTGGCCATGTCGATGGCCTGGCCGGTGCCCACGGCCACGACCTTGATGTCGATGCCACTGGCCTTCTTGAACTCGGGCAGCAGATGGCCGAAGAGGCCCGATTGCTCCGTGGACGTGGTGGATGCCATCGTGATGGCCTGCGCACTGGCGGCAGAGGCCATGCCGAACAGCGGCACAACGAATGCGGCGGCTAGCAGCGCGCGGCGAAGGCGGGAAGATGCATGGACGTTCATATGAGTTCTCCTTTGACAAACAAGCGGGCTTCTTCGGGCAGCGGCCCGTTGAAGAATTCGTGCACCGGCAGGTCGGCCACCAGCCGGCCCTGCTCGAGATAGATCACGCGGCTGGCCAGGCGCTTCACCTGGCCCAGGTTGTGGCTGCTGAAGACGAGCGTCATGCCATCGCGCGCCGCGAATTCGGCGACCAGTGCTTCCACATCGCGCTTGGCGGTCGGGTCGAGGCTGGCCGTGGGTTCGTCCAGCAGCAGCACGTCGGGCTGCAAGGCCCACGCACGGGCCAGCGCCAGCCGCTGCTGCTGGCCGCCCGAGAGCGTGCGTGCATTGCGCGTGGCCAGCTCCTGCATGCCGGTGCGCGCGAGTGCCGCATGCGCCCGCGCTTTCGCGTCGCTCCAGCCCATGCCGCCCAGCCAGAGTCCGAGCGCCACGTTGGTGTGCACGCTCATGCGCATCATGTGCGGCCGCTGGAACAGCATGGCCTGGCGCGCCGACGCACTGCGTGTCACCGCGCCGCCGCTGGTCGTGACGAGGCCGTGCATCACACGCAGCAGCGTGCTCTTGCCGCTGCCGTTGGCGCCGATCAGCGCGACACGTTCGCCCGCTGCCACGGTGAGCGATACGTCGTGAAGTGCGCGCACGGCGCCATAGCGCACATCCACATGGCGCAAGCCGACGACCGGTGGCGATGTGGTCGCCACGCCCCGTGCCTCGCCTGCCGGCAGGACATCCGTCCTCATGCGGTGATGCCTCGCGTGGCATGCGGCAGATCGGCGGCGCCGCCATCCACGCGTTCGCGCCAGCGGCGCACGACCGAAATCAGCGCGTTGAGCACCAGCACCACGAGCAGCAGCACGATGCCCAGCGCCACCGCCAGCGGCAGGTCGCCCTTGCTCGTCTCCAGCGCGATGGCCGTCGTCATGACGCGCGTGAAGCCGTCGATGTTGCCGCCCACCACCATCACCGCGCCCACTTCCGACACCGCACGGCCAAAAGCAGCGATCAGCACCGTGAGCAAGGCATAGCGCTCATCGGCCACCAGCAGCAGGCTGCGCCGCAGCGTCCCCGCGCCGAGCGAGCGCAGTTGCTCGCCGTGGGCACGGTCTGCGTCTTCCACCACCTGGCGGGTCAGCGCGGTCACCATCGGCAGCACCAGCACCGTCTGTGCCAGCACCATGGCCTTGAACGAAAACAGCCAGCCCAGGAAACCCAGCGGGCCCGAGCGCGACAGCAGCAGGTAGATCACAAGGCCCACCACCACCGAGGGCAATGCGAGAAAGGTGTTGAGCACGGTGAGCACCGCATCGCGTCCGGCAAAGCGCGCCGTGCCCAGCCATGCGCCGAGCACCAGACCGAACGTACAGGCGAGCACGCAGGCCGTGGCGCTCACCGACAGGGACCGCGCGACGATGGCCATCAGTGCAGGATCGACAGAGACGATCAGCTGCCAGGCCGTGCTCAGGGCATATGAAAAACCATTCATGGGGCGTCGCATCCTAACGGCAGGAGCAACAACCCTCCATCGGGGTTGGCGAGTTATGCAATCTCATGCATAGGTTCGCCGAGCCAGCCGTGCACCCGGAGATGCAGCTCTTTCAGGCACACTCCTGCGGTGCGCAAAGTCGAACTCTCCTACTCGCTGGCCGGGCAACGCAGCACCGGCGCGCTGATCCGCAATCCGCTGATGGACCTGCTCAACGCCGTGCGGGAGCAGGGCTCGATCTCCGGGGCGGCAAAGGCACTGGACCTGTCCTACCGCCATGTATGGGGTGAGCTCAAGCGCTGGGAACAGGAGCTCGGCCACTCGCTCATCGTCTGGGACAAGGGGCAGCCCGCGCGTCTGTCCGAGTTCGGCGACAAGCTGCTGTGGGCCGAGCGGCAGGCGCAGGCCCGTCTTGCGCCGCAGATCGAGGCATTGCACGCCGACCTGGAACGCGCCTTCGCCGTTGCCTTCGACGACGCGGCCCACGTCCTGACCTTCTACGCCAGCCATGACGATGCGCTGGTCGCGTTGCGCGAGCATGCGTCCGCGCATGCACGGCTGCACCTGGACATCCGCTTCACCGGCAGTGTGGACGCGATCCAGGCGCTCAACGAAGGGCGCTGCGTGATGGCGGGCTTCCACACACTCGAGCAGCCCGCCACCGGCACGCTCGCGCAGCAGATCTACCAGCCGCTGCTCAAGCCCGGGCTGCACAAGATCATCGGCTTCGCGTTGCGCAGCCAGGGGCTGGTGGTCGCGCGAGGCAATCCCAAGCGCATCACCTCGCTGGACGACGTGATCTCGCGCAAGCTCCGCTACGTCAACCGGCCGCTGGGCACCGGCACGCGCGTGCTGCTTGAGGAAATGCTGGCGCAGTGCAAGCGCGACGGCAATGCGCTCAACGGCTACGAGCGCGCGGAGACATCGCACTCGGCCGTGGCGCAGGCCGTCGCCGCAGGCAGCGCGGACGCAGGCCTTGTCATCGAATCAGCTGCGCGCGCCGCGGGCCTGGACTTCGTTCCCCTGCTGCAGGAGCGCTATCACCTCGTCTGTCTGAAGTCGGCGCTGGAGCAACCGGCAACACGGGCCCTGCTCGACGTGCTGCGTACGCTTGCGTGGCAGCAGCAACTGGGCGCCCTGCCCGGCTACACCCCGATCCAGAGCGGCGAAGTGCTGTCGATGCGCCGCCTGCTGCCATGGTGGAGCTTCCGCCGCGAGAAGGCGCGAGCCACCGGGCCGGCGTGAGCGGCCTGCAGTTGCGACTCAGATGCTGCAGGTCCTGAACCCCGAGAAATGATCGTCCCGCCCGGGCAGCGCAAACCCTCGATGCCCCGGGTGCTTCATGCGGGCCCGCGTGGCGAACGATGCACCGCGCATCGCGCGGGCCTTGCCGAACCAGGGCACGGAATAGTCCACCCACGGACCAGCGACGAAACCGGGATAAGGACGGAACATGTTTGCCGTCCACTCGTGCACTTCGCCCCAGCGGAAACCACGCCCCGCGGCAGTGTGCGCCGCGATTTCCCACTCGATCTCCGTCGCCAGCCTGCGGCCCGCCCAGCGCGCCCAGGCATCGGCCTCCCACCAGCTCACGTGCGTGGCCGGCTGGTTGCCCGCTGCTCGCACGCGCTTGCCGAAGCGCAACTGCATGACTGCGCCGCTGGCCGTGCCGATCTCGTCCACGTGACGCGGGCCACGCCGGCCCTCCTGGGCGGCCACGCGTTCCAGCCATTGCCAGCCTTCGGGCGACCAGAGTTCCTCGCGGTCATAGCCGCTGTCGTCCACGAATTCCACGTACTGCGACCAGGTGACCGGCTGCGCATCGATCTCGAACTCGGGCACGGATTCCGCGTGCTGCGCGCCTTCGTTGTCGAACATGAAGCCGCCCTCGGGTGTGCCCATCTGCCAGCGCGTGGCCGGCACGAGCAGCGGCTCGCGCACCACGCCAGCCGGACCGGGTGGCACCTGCAGGGGAACACCGAGCGCCTGCGCCATCGCTACAAGTTGCTCGCCACGCCAGTCCTCATGGAAAAGCGCGAGCCGGAAGAAATAGAGGCCGTCGTCGGTCCCGGGCGCCTTGTCCAGCAGTTCGAGGGTGCCCTCCAGTGTTTCGCGCAACCAGGCGCGGGTGGCCGTGGCGTCCGGCAGGCCGGACGCAGCGCGACCGGATCCGCGTTGCTGCGATGCATCCCAGAACGGGTCGGCCATGGGCTCGATGGACGCCAGTCGCGTGGGTTGCGCGGGGCACGCCACGCCACGGCTGCGTTGGGTGTTGCGGCCGATCCAGTATTCGGCGAACCAGCCGATGTGCCCGGCCAGCCAGAGGGCGCCGGCGCAATCGCTGCCGGTTTGCTCGGGCACCGTTTCGGTGCCATCGATGCCGATCGCCTGCTCGAATGCCGCGAGCAGCCGCAAGGTGTGATTGCGCGCGTCCATCAGCGCCACCGAGAGCAGGTCGCCCCCGGCCCGGCGCATGCCGGGCGAGTCGATGCTCCGGGGTACCGCCAGCGGTGAAGTCATGCGGACATTATGCGGTGCCCCCGGGATTACACCGTCACCTTTCCGTCAGCTTCGATCCTATAGTCTCCCTCTAGAATCCCGGCGCCAAGATCTACCGGCACGCCTGCGTAAAGCGGTCGTGCCGGTACGTTTATGGACTGGCCCAAACCTACTTGGAGACAAAACAATGAATGCGCTGCTCAAGCTCTCAAAGGGCATCGACTGGCTGAGCGCCCAGATCGGCAAGTACGTCATCTGGCTCATCCTGGCGTCGGTGGTCATCAGTGGCATCAATGCCCTGGTCCGCAAGATTTTCAACATGAGCTCCAACGCCTATCTCGAAGTGCAGTGGTACCTCTTCGCCGCGTCGTTCATGCTGGCGGCGGGTTACACCCTCCTCAATGGCGAACACGTCAAGATCGACGTGATCTCGGGACGCCTGTCCAAGCGCAAACAGATCTGGATCGACATCATCGGTTTCGCGCTGTTCCTCACGCCGATGTGCCTCGTGGTCCTGTACTACGGAATTCCGTATTTCCTGCAGGCCTGGCGTTCGGGTGAGGTGTCGTCGAACGCCGGTGGCCTGATCCGCTGGCCCGTGTACCTGATGATGCCGCTGGGCTTCACGCTGCTGATGCTGCAGGGCTTTTCGGAACTCATCAAGCGCATCGCATTCCTGCGCGGCCTGATCGAGGATCCGACGACCAAGAAGATCGAGAAGACGGCGGAGGAGGAACTGGCGGAGTCCATCCGCAACCTCACGCAATCCAAGGCCGCCAGGGCCGAATAAGAAGAGGGAGACAAAGCCATGGAATTTTTCGTCCAGAACCTGGCCCCGATCATGTTTGCGGGGCTCATCGTCTTCCTGCTGTTCGGCTTCCCCGTGGCGTTCAGCCTCGGTGCCTGCGGCCTGTTCTTCGCGTTCGTGGGCGTCGAGGTCGGCGCCCTGCCAGAAACGCTGTTGCAGGCAATGCCGCTGCGCATCTTCGGCATCATGCAGAACGAAACGCTGCTGGCCATTCCGTTTTTCACGCTCATGGGGCTGATCCTCGAGCGCAGCGGCATGGCCGAAGACCTGCTGGACACCATCGGACAGCTGTTCGGCCCGGTGCGCGGCGGTCTGGCGTTCGCCGTGATCTTCGTGGGTGCCCTGCTCGCTGCCACCACCGGCGTGGTGGCCGCATCGGTGATCTCGATGGGCCTGATCTCCCTGCCCATCATGCTGCGCTACGGATATGACCGGCGCATCGCGGCCGGCGTGATCGCGGCGTCCGGCACGCTCGCGCAGATCATCCCGCCCTCGCTGGTGCTGATCATCCTGGCCGACCAGCTGGGTCGCAGCGTCGGTGACATGTACAAGGGCGCGTTCGTGCCGGGCCTGATGCTCACGGCGTTCTATTCCGCGTACGTGGCGCTGCTGGCGATCGTCAAACCCCAATGGGTGCCGGCCCTGCCGCCCGAAGCGCGGACGATCCGCGAATCCAACGGCAACAGCGGCCTGCCTTCTTTGCTCGTGCTGACTGTGCTATGCGTCGGCGTCGCCTTCGCCTACGAACAGAACTACAACGCCGTGGCGACCTGGTGGAAGGGCACCGAAGTCCTGTCGGCGCCGACGGACGAGAAGATTGTCATCTCGACCGCGGCGGGCGTGCTGCTGGCCTTCGTGATCGCCGTGATCAACAAGGTGACCCGTCTCGGCCTGCTGTCGCGCATGGCCGAGCGTGTGACCTTCGTGCTGATCCCGCCGCTGCTGCTGATCTTCCTGGTGCTGGGTACCATCTTCCTGGGCATTGCCACCCCCACGGAAGGCGGCGCGATGGGTGCGCTGGGCGCGTTCATCATGGCGATGCTGCGCGGGCGCCTGTCGATGGCGCTGCTCAAGCAGGCGCTGAACACGACCACCAAACTGTCCTGCTTCGTTGTGTTCATCCTGGTGGGTGCGACGATCTTCGGCCTGACCTTCCAGGGTGTGGACGGCCCGCGCTGGGTGGAGCACCTGCTGTCCAGCCTGCCGGGTGGCCAGCTGGGCTTCCTGATCGTGGTGAACATCATGATCTTCTTCCTGGCGTTCTTCCTCGATTTCTTCGAACTGTCGTTCATCGTGGTGCCGTTGCTGGCCCCGGTCGCCGAAAAGCTGGGCATCGACCTGATCTGGTTCGGCGTGCTGCTGGGCGTGAACATGCAGACCTCGTTCATGCACCCGCCGTTCGGCTTCGCGCTGTTCTACCTGCGCAGCGTCGCGCCGACCAAGGAATACGTCGACAAGGTCACCAAGCAGGTGGTGCAGCCGGTCACCACCATGCAGATCTACTGGGGTGCCGTGCCCTTCGTGGTCATCCAGCTCATCATGGTGAGCCTGATCATCGCGTTCCCGGGCATCGTCTCCAGCGGCCTGGACAAGGTCGAGAAGATCGACCTGAACAGTGTCGTCATCGAAGCGCCGCCCGTCGAGGACATGGGCACGCCCGAGGGCGAAGAATCGCCTTCCACCGAGCCCGCTGCCGGCGAGTCGCAGTCCGGTAGCGAAAGCAGCACTGAAGTCGACCCGATGAAGGCGTTGCAGGACTCGCTCAAGAAATAGGCGCTGCGCGCCGCCAATAAAAAAGGCACGCCTTGCGGCGTGCCTTCCATGCGGGTCGCTGGCTGTCGATTACAGCTTGACCGACTGCATGTAGCTGTCGAAGCGGGCTTCGTTGAATCGGAACCAGAGGATCTGGTCCTTCAGGAAGGCGCGGTAGTCGCCGTAGATCTTCTTCCAGTCCGGGTTCTTGGCGTCCAGCTCTGCATAGACTTCCATCGAAGCAGCGAACGAGGCGTCCAGCACGCTCTTGGGGAAAGGCAGGACCTTGGTCTTGGCCGCGACCAGTTGCTTGAGCGCGGTCGGGTTGCGGGCGTCGTACTTGGCCTGCATGTCCACGTGCGCAGCCAGCGACGCGGCTTCGATCATGGCCTTGTACTCGGCGGGCAGTGCGTTGTAGGCCTTGTCGTTCACGTAGAACTCGACTTCCGGACCACCTTCCCACCAGCCGGGGTAGTAGTAGAACGGTGCGACCTTGTTGAAGCCCAGCTTCTGGTCATCGTACGGACCCACCCACTCGGCGGCGTCGATCGTGCCCTTTTCCAGTGCCTGATAGATTTCGCCGCCGGGGATGTTCTGGGGAACACCACCCATGCGCTCGATCACCTTGCCGGCGAAGCCGCCGACGCGGAACTTCAGGCCCTTGATGTCGGCCGGCGACTTGATTTCCTTGCGATACCAGCCACCCATCTGGGCACCGGTGTTGCCTCCGGCGAAGCTGACCAGGTTGTACTTGGCGTAGAACTCGTTCATGAGCTTGCGGCCGTTGCCTTCTTGCATCCAGGCCGTCATCTGGCGGCTGTTCATGCCGAACGGGATGGCGGCGCCGATCGCGAACGCTTCGTTCTTGCCGAAGAAGTAATACGGCACCGTGTGGCAGGCTTCCACCGTGCCATTACCCACGCCATCGACAACGCCGAAAGCGGGCATCAGTTCGCCGGCAGCATGCACGGAGATCTCGAACTTGCCGCCCGACATCGCCTTGATGTGCTTGGAGAACACTTCGGCAGCGCCGTAGATCGTGTCCAGGGATTTGGGGAAGCTGGACGCAAGGCGCCAGCGAATGGTGGCCTGTGCATGCACGGCCGGGGCGACGCCGGCAGCGAGCACGCCCGCAATACCTGCATTCTTGATGACTGAACGACGATCCATGTTTGACTCCGGTTTGGATTGTTGAGGCTCAGTTCACGCAGAGACGACTCTCCCCTCGCGCGCGAACTGCCCGGATTCTAGAAATGCGTTCCCTTGTTGCCTCGGGGGTTTTCCCTCGAAAGCCCGCAGGACTGTCAGCTATTCATCAGCTTGTCAGCCGACGATCTTGAGCCCCGGCTTGGTGCGTTCGACGAAATTGCCGAAGCGGCCTTCGATGGAGCGCTCGATGCCCCCGGCGTCCAGACCTTGCAGCGACAGCAACCGTGCCGGGTCGCCATGCTCGATGAACTGGTCCGGCAGGCCAAGCTGAAGCAGCGGCTTCAGCACGCCGGCTGCGGCCAGCGCCTCGGCCACCGCACTGCCTGCGCCGCCCATGACCACACCCTCTTCGACCGTGACCAGCGCGTCGTGGCGCGCCGCGACGTCGAGCAGCGTCGCGGTATCCAGCGGCTTGGCCCAGCGCATGTTGATCACCGTGGCGTTGAGCTTCTCTGCAGCGGCGAGCGCCGGGTAGAGCAGCGTACCGAACGCGAGAATGACGATGCCCTTGCCTTCACGGCGCGGCTCGGCCCTGCCGAAGGGCAGCGCCGTCAGCTCGGTGCCGGCATCGACGCCGACGCCCGCGCCGCGCGGATACCGCACGGCGACCGGATGATCCTGTTCGAACGCCGTGGTCAGCAACTGGCGGCACTCGCGCTCATCGGCGGGACAGGCCACGCTCATGTTGGGAATGCAGCGCAGGTACGAAATGTCGTAGGCGCCGGCATGGGTCGCGCCGTCTGCGCCGACCAGGCCCGCGCGGTCGAGCGCGAACACCACCGGCAGGTTCTGCAGCGCCACGTCGTGGATGAGCTGGTCGTAGGCGCGCTGCAGGAAGGTGGAATAGATCGCCACGACCGGCTTGAGGCCCTCGCACGCCAGGCCGCCCGCGAAGGTGACGGCATGCTGCTCGGCGATGCCCACGTCGTAGTAGCGGCCGGGAAAGCGCTGCTCGAACTCCACCATGCCGGAGCCTTCGCGCATGGCGGGCGTGATGCCGACGAGGCGCTGGTCTTTTTCAGCCATGTCGCACAGCCAGGTGCCGAACACCTGGGTGAACGTCGGCTTGCCAGGTTTGGCCGCCTTCTGCAGGCCGACCGCCGGGTCGAACTTGCCGGGGCCGTGGTAGGCCACCGGATCGGCCTCGGCCAGCTTGTAGCCTTGGCCTTTTTTCGTGACCACATGCAGGAATTGTGGCCCCTTGAGCTGCTTGATGTTCTCCAGCGTCGGGATCAGCGAATCGAGGTCATGGCCGTCGATCGGGCCGACATAGTTGAAGCCGAACTGCTCGAAAAGCGTGGCCGGCACCACCATGCCCTTGGCATGCTGCTCGAAGCGCTTGGCCAGCTCGAACAAAGGCGGCGCGACCTTGAGGACGCTCTTGCCGACGTTCTTGGCGGCTGCGTAGAAATGCCCGCTCATCAGTTGCGCGAGATAGCGGTTGAGCGCGCCCACCGGCGGGCTGATGCTCATGTCGTTGTCGTTGAGCACCACCAGCAGGTTGCAGTCGGAAACGCCCGCGTTGTTGAGTGCCTCGAAAGCCATGCCGGCCGTCATCGCGCCGTCGCCGATGATCGCGACCGCGTGGCGGTCCTCGCCCTTCTGCTTCGCACCCAGCGCCATGCCCAGCGCGGCCGAGATGGAGGTGGACGAATGCGCCGTGCCGAAGGTGTCGTATTCGCTTTCGGCGCGCTGCGGGAAACCGGAGATGCCGCCGAGCTGGCGCAGCGTGGACATGCGGTCGCGCCGGCCGGTCAGGATCTTGTGCGGGTAGGTCTGGTGGCCGACGTCCCACACGAGGCGGTCTTGCGGCGTGTTGAACACGTAGTGCAACGCCACGGTCAGCTCGACCGTGCCGAGGTTGGAGCTCAGGTGCCCGCCGGTGCGGGAGACGCTCTCCAGCACGTAGGCGCGCAGTTCGTCGGCCAGCACCTTGAGTTGCGGGCGCGGCAGTGCGCGCAGGTCGGCCGGTGACTGGATGGTTTCGAGGAGGGTAGCCATGCGGATGTCAGAACTTCAATTGTGGCGGTCCACCACCATGCTGGCCAGCGCGCGCAGCGCGGCCGTGTCGGCCAGGCCGCTGGCGTCGAGCGCGGCGTGGGCACGTTGCAACAGCTCACGCGCGTGGGCACGCGAGTTGTCCAGCCCCATGAGCGATACGTAGGTCGGCTTGTCGTTGGCGGCGTCCTTGCCTGCCGTCTTGCCGAGGGTGGCGGAGTCGGCCGTCACGTCCAGGATGTCGTCCACCACCTGGAAGGCCAGGCCGATGGCGGCGCCGTAGTCATCGAGCTTCGCCAGCGCGGCCGGATCGACCTGCCCGCAGGCCGCGCCCATGAGCACACTGCCCTTGAGCAGGGCACCGGTCTTCAGGCGATGCATCTGGCGCAATTCGTCTTCTGTCAATGCCTTGCCGACGCTGGCGAGGTCGATGGCCTGGCCGCCGGCCATGCCCTCATGACCCGCAGCCCTGGCCAGCAAGCGGCACAGGCGCGCCTGCACGGCAGCTGGCACTTCGTCGCCTTCCGGGGCAAGCAGTTCGAACGCCAGGGCCTGGAGCGCATCGCCCGCGAGCAAGGCACCCGCCTCGCCGAATTTCACATGCACCGTCGGCTTGCCACGGCGCAGCACGTCGTTGTCCATGCAGGGCATGTCGTCATGCACCAGCGAGTAGGCGTGGATGATTTCGACGGCGCACGCCGCGCGCAATGCGGCTTGCTCATGCCCGCCGACGGCCTGCGCAGCGGCCAGCACCAGCAAGGGCCGCAGGCGCTTGCCGCCGTCTAGCACGGCATAGCGCATGGCATCGCCCAGACCGGCGGGCGCATCGTGCGCCACCCAGTCCGACAACGCCTGCTCGACAAGGCCGAGCTGGTGCGCGCTCCATGCAGCCAGGTCGAAAGCGGCAGACGGCACGGCAGGCTGGGGGTCTCGTTTCACTCGGGTGTCCATGTCTTGAGCTGGCCCTCGTCGAGCACCTTGATCTGGTCTTCGACTGCCTGCAGCCGCTGGTGGCAAAACTGCAGCAGCGCCGCGCCGCGCTGGTAGCCGCCCAGCAGTTGCTCAAGCGGCAATTGCCCGGACTCGAGACGGCTCACCAGCTGCTCCAGCTCCTGCAGCGCGGCCTCATAGCTCTCCGGCAGCGGTGCTGCATTTTCGGGGGTCGTGGCTGGGGCCTTGGGCATGCGTATCGTGGGAAGCTTGGCGTGGGGAAGTGACGATTCTAGGCGCTGGCCGCGTCGCTGGCACGCGGTGGATGTGCCGGGGTGTTTCCATCGCCCGCCACCCCCCGGCAATTCACGCCGCACGGGTGCGGGAATGCCGGTCGATGGGCGGTTGTACCGGGGGCCCGGGGTACAATGCCCTGCTCCCGCCCGGTCATTCCGGTTTTGTACCCGCGTTTCATTCGACCCGAATCTTCCGGCGATTGTGCGCACCCTCCTGCCCCTTCATAGGGGGAGTCTCTAGGTCAGGTCATCCATGTCTGATTTAAGTCTTCAACTGCAGCAGGCCGCAAGCCAACTACCAGTTTCCAGTTACTTCGACGAAGCGCTGTTCCGGCGCGAGATGGAAACGATCTTCCAGCCCGGGCCCCGTTATGTGGGGCACCAGCTCGCAGTGCCCGAAATGGGCGATTACTACGCCCTGCCCCAGGAGGGCGAGGGGCGTGCACTCGTGCATACGCCGCAGGGGGTGAAACTCATCTCCAACGTCTGCCGCCACCGGCAGGCCGTCATGCTCAAGGGCCGCGGTTCGCTGAACGCGGGCCAGGGCGCGGCAGCGGGCGGCAACATCGTCTGCCCGCTGCATCGCTGGACGTATTCGCCCGGGGGCCAGTTGCTCGGAGCGCCGCATTTTGCCCAGGACCCGTGCCTGAACCTGAACAACTACCCGCTGCGCGAGTGGAACGGCCTGCTGTTCGAGGACAACGGCCGCGACATCGCGAAAGACCTCTCCGGCATGGGGCCGCGCGCCGCGCTGGACTTCACCGGCTACGCGCTGGACCGTGTCGAGCTGCACGAGTGCAACTACAACTGGAAGACCTTCATCGAGGTCTACCTCGAGGACTACCATGTCGGCCCCTTCCACCCGGGCCTGGGCCAGTTCGTCACCTGTGAAGACCTGCAGTGGGAGTTCAAGCCCGAGTACTCGGTGCAGACGGTCGGCGTGGCCAACCGCCTGGGCAAGGCCGGCAGCCCCAACTACCAGCGCTGGCACGACCAGTTGCTGCAGTACCGCAACGGCGAGCCGCCGAAGCACGGCGCGATCTGGCTGACTTACTATCCGCACATCATGGTGGAGTGGTACCCGCACGTGCTGACCGTGTCCACGCTGCACCCGCTCGGGCCGCAGAAGACGCTGAATTCGGTGGAGTTCTACTACCCCGAGGAAATCGTCGCGTTCGAGCGCGAGTTCGTCGAAGCCCAGCAGGCCGCCTACATGGAAACCTGCGTGGAAGACGACGAGATCGCCGAGCGCATGGACGCCGGCCGCAAGGCGCTGATGATGCGCGGCGACGACGAAGCCGGCCCCTACCAGAGCCCGATGGAAGACGGCATGCAGCACTTCCACGAGTGGTACCGCGGCGTCACGAAGATGCCGGCGCGCGGCGCCTGAGTCTTCCAGGTTCACGAGAGGTTCATGCACGCCCTCTGGATGGTTCTCGCGTCGCTGCTTTTTGCGACCATGGGCGTGTGCATCAAGTTCGCTGCAGAGCATTTCAACCCCGGTGAAATCGTCTTCTGGCGCGGCGTCGTGGGTGTCGTGTTCATGGTGATCTTCGCGCGCATGCGCGGCGTGAGCCTGCGTACCTCGTACCCGGTCATGCACCTGTGGCGCAGCGTCATCGGCGTCGCGGCGCTCAGCGCGTGGTTCTACGCCATCGCCCATCTGCCGCTGGCCACCGCCATGACGCTCAACTACATGAGCAGCGTGTGGATCGCCGCTTTCCTGGTCGGCGGCATGCTGATCACCTGGACGCCCGCCAAGGGCAGCCCGCTCGCCCAGGGCCCGCTCGTGCTGACGGTGCTGCTCGGCTTCGCCGGCGTGGTGCTGATGCTCAGGCCCACGGTCGAGCAGAACCAGATGTTCGCGGCGCTGGTCGGCCTGCTGTCGGGCATCGGCTCGGCCTTTGCCTACATGCAGGTGATGGCGCTGGGACGCGCGGGCGAGCCCGAAATACGGACAGTCACCTATTTCGCCGTCGGCACTGTGGTCGCCGGCCTGCTGGGCATGGCTTACGCGGGTGTTTCGGCGTGGTCGTGGCAGCACTCGGTCTGGCTCGTGCCCATCGGCCTGCTGGCTGCGATCGCGCAGTTGTGCATGACGCGCGCCTACAGCCTCGGCCCTACGCTGGTGGTGGCCAACCTGCAGTACTCCGGCATCGTCTTCGCCGCCATTTTCAGCCTCGTGCTGTTCGGCGACAGGCTGCCGTTGTCGGGCTGGCTCGGCATGGGCATGATCGTGGTCAGCGGCATCGCGGCCACCATCCTGCGCGCGCGTGCCGCACCCAACGCGCCGGCCGAGGAACATTCCTGAAGATCAACTCACCCCTCGCCTCTCACACACCCTTCACGCACCGGGGAACCCCATGTACACCACACTCATCTCCACCACGCAACTGCAGGCGCTCATCGGCAGCGGCAAGCCGTTCATGGTGTTCGACTGCACATTCGACCTGATGCAGCCGGCCTCGGGCCAGCAGCTGTACCTGCAGGCGCACATCCCGGGTGCCGTCTACGCCAACCTGGATACCGCGCTGAGCGCGCCGCACGGCGCCCCGTCCAGCGATGGCAGCGTGATCGCGACAGACGCGGGCCGACCGGCGTCTGGTGGCCGCCACCCCCTGCCCTCGCGCGAGGCGTTCGCCACGTGGCTCAGCAGCGTGGGCTTCAGCAACGACATGCAGGCCGTGGTCTACGACCGCAATGGCGCCAATTACTGCGGCCGCCTCTGGTGGATGCTCAAATGGGCAGGCCACGATGCCGTGGCTGCGCTCGACGGCGGCCTGCAAGCCTGGCAGGCGGCGGGTGGGCCGGTCGCCACGGGTGAGGAAGCTGCGCATTTCCAGAGCAACTTCGCGTTCGGCACGCCGCTGCGTCGACTGGTCAGCGCCGAAGAAGTGCTGAAGGACCTCGGCCGTCCTGCACAGACGCTGATCGACGCCCGGGCACCCGCCCGTTTTCGCGGCGAAACCGAGCCGCTCGATCCAGTGGCCGGCCACATCCCCGGCGCACTGAACCGCCCGTTTGCCCAGAACATCGGTGCGGACGGCCTGTTCAAGCCGGCCGACCAGCTGCGGCAGGAGTTTGAAACATTGCTGGCCGGCCGGGACCCGGCCAGCGTGGTGCACCACTGCGGGAGCGGGGTGAGCGCCATTCCCAACGTGCTGGGCATGGAGATTGCTGGTCTGGGCCAGAGCGCGTTGTTTGCCGGCAGCTGGAGCGAGTGGTGCAGCGATCCTTCGCGGCCTTTCGCCAAGGGTTGACCACCCTGCCCAGGCACCCCCGGCTGCGCTAGCATAGCCAGCACAAACAGAGAATTCAGGTTGGGGTTTCATGCCGCTCAAGCTCGCGCGCGATTTGCTTCAGGACCGCTACACGCCGGTCATGAAATACACCCTTCTGGTGTTGATGGTCGCGCTGCCCCTGATGCTGGTCTTGTCGATCTCCCGCGACAACAACCCGCTGCAGTCCGCAGGCGTTGCGGTGCTCTCGGCCATCGTCTACCTCTTCTACTGGCTGCTGCACACCGGCCGCGAACGCTGGGTCGCGCCGATGCTGATCTTCACCATCATCGGCTACACCACCTGGGACATCTATGCCTACGGCTCGGTGCGCAGCGCGGGCGTGATCGGCTATGTGTGTGCAGTGGTCGGCGCGGGCATCATGCTGCGCCGCCGCGTGCTGGCCGCGGCCATCCTGCTTTCGCTGGGCCTGCTGGGCGCGCTCACCTGGGCCGAGATCCACGGCCACATGCACCGTGACGACTTCTCGGTCACGTCAAATTTCTGGCTGACGCACGTCACGGCCATCCTCGGCGCGTCCATCGGTGTGGCGACCAGCCGGCTGATGGTGCAGAAGGCGCTGCGCGACCAGCGCGAGGAATACCTGCGACGCGAAGAAGCCGAACGTGAGCGCCGGCGCAGCCAGGAACAGGTGCAGCGCGTGTTCCAGATCAGCCCGTCCGGCATCATGGTGCAGTCGGTGCAGACACGGCTGGTGGTGGACATCAACCCGGCGTTCGAACGCATGTGGGGCTATGAACGCCATGAATATTTCGAGCCACGCCACAACGAGAAGCTGTGGGTGTACGACCACCAGCGTGAAAACCTGCTCGAAAGGCTGCTGACCGAAGGCCGCATCTCCAACTGCGAGATGACCTGCAGGCGCAAGGACGGCACGATCTTCAACGCGCTGATCTCCAGCGAGATCGGTGGCGAGGGCGCGGACCGGATCATCGTCTCCACGGTGACCGACATCAGCGCGGAAGTGCAGGCGCGTGAGCGCGTACAGAAGTCGGAAGAGCTGTTTTCCAAGGCCTTCAACTTCAGCCCCCTGAACATGACGATCACACGCGTGTCCGACGGCATGTTCCTTGCCGTGAACGGCGCGGAAGACACGGTGCAGGGCTACACGGCGTCCGAACTGGTCGGCCGCTCGTCGGTGGAAATGGGCGCCTGGCTGAGCGAGGAAGATCGGCTGCAGTTCGTCGAACGCCTGCGCCGCGAGGGTCAGATCATGCGCATGGAGACGCGCATGCGCCACCGGCAGGGGCATGTGGTGGATTGCCGCGTCTGGGCTGTCATCGTGGATATCGATGAAGTACCCTGCGTCCTCAGTTGCACCCTGAGCATCGTCGAGGAAAAACGCCGCGAGGCGATGTTGCTCGACGTGGCACGCGGCGTGTCCGGCGAGGTCGGCGAACTCTTCTTCCGCCAGCTCGCGCAGCATCTGGGCAAGGCACTGGGCGCTGACCTCGTCATGGTCGGCGAGCTCGTGTCTTCGCGTGAAGTGGCGTCGCTTGCGCTCATGTCGGATGGCAATATCACCGCGCCGCTGCGCTACTCGCTGGACGGCACGCCGTGCGACATCGCCATCGGCTGGGACGACATGTGCATCTACATCGACCGGGTGCACGAGATCTTTCCGGAAGACGTCTTCCTCGCCCAAGGCAACTACCGGGCCTACATGGGCATGGCGCTGCGCGATGCGGACGGATCGCCCATCGGCATCCTCAACGCGCTATGGCGCTCGCCGCTGCAGGCCTCTGCGGACCGCGATGCACTGATGCGCATCTTCGCGAGCCGGGCCAATGCCGAACTGCTGCGTCTCAGGCGCGAACGCGAAATCCTGCGTCTCAACGAAACGCTGGAGCTCCGCGTCGCGGCGCGCACGGCGGAACTGCAGGCCACGAACGCCGAACTCGAGTCTTTTGCCTACTCCGTTTCACATGACCTGCAGACGCCCCTGCGTGGCATCGACGGATTCACCGCCTTGCTGGGCGACCAACTCACCGGCACGCTGAGCGATGAGCAGAAACGGATGTTCGGCCGCGTGCGGATCAATGTGTCCCGCATGGGCGAACTGATTGCGGATCTGCTGGGTCTCGCCAAGGTCAGCAAACGCGAAATGAACAAGCAGAAGGTCGACTTGAGTGCGCTGGCTGGTTCGGTCCTGGAGTCTGCTTGCCAGCCATTGAAGTCGCGACAGATCACGTGGCGCGTCGAACCGGGCCTGCACTGCGACTGCGACAAGTCGCTCGCACAGATTGCGCTGGAAAACCTCATCGGCAATGCCGTGAAGTACACCGGCACGCGGGAGTCCGCGCTGATTGAGATCGGGAGGGTGGCAGGGAGCGCGGGACAGGGCCCGCTCGTCGTGTTCATCCGCGACAACGGGGTCGGATTCGACATGACCTACGCCGACAAGCTTTTCAAGCCCTTCAACCGCCTGCATCACGAACACGAATTCGCGGGCAGCGGCGTCGGCCTCGCGACGGTCCACAGAATCCTGGAGCGTCATGGCGGCGGCATCTGCGCCAATGCCACACCGGATGCCGGCGCGACATTCCACTTCTCGTTCGACACAGTGCCTGCGCCCCTTGCGGGAACGCAGGCACCTCGTTCAGAGACTGTCTAGAAAAGCCGGCACTGACCGGCTACGCCGTCAGCGGCGCTGCTGGTTGTTGCCCTGACCGGACTGATTGCTCCCGGGCTGGTTGCTCGCGCTCTGATTGCTGCCGGCCTGGTTGCCGCCTTGCTTGTCCTCACGCTGCTGATCGCGATGGGGCTGGTGGGACTGGCCCTGGGCCTGAGGCTGGCTTTTCTGGTCTTGCGGTGACTCGCGGTTGGCCTGATTGTCACGCTGGTTCTGGTCGTCGCGCTGGTTCTGCGCCTGTTGCTGATTCTGGGCCTGCGGCTGCTGTTGCTTGTCCTGCGAAGGCTGGTTTTTCTGCTGTGTCATGCAATGACTCCTTTGTTGAGTTGGTAGGCAATCCATGTGCTGCCCACGGAGTCACCTTACGCCTGCAACCCGACCGGGTCCGTAGGACACGACCGACATGAACTATCCCTTACCCGCGCTCACAGCCGCTTTCCGGATGCGCGGCTTTTCACATGCGCTTGCATCGAAACGCATTGACTTTTGCCCCGACGACGCGTCAGTGCGCGTGCCCGTGCGCCAGCTGGCTGGCGACCCACACCAGACCGATGCCTGCGACCAGCCACGCCACCTGGGCGGCGGTCTCACGTGCAGTCAGGCGCTTATGCAGTTGCGGGATCAGGTCGGCCAGCGCGACGTAGATGAAACTGCTGCTCGCGATGACGAGGAAGTACGGCAACAGGCCGTGCAACGCCTCCACCAGAAAGTAGCCGACGATGCCGCCCAGCATGGTCACGGCACCGGCCAACGTCACCTTCAGGATCGCCGCGCTGCGGTCGCTGCTGCTCTGGCGCAGCACGACCAGATCGCCCATGTGATGGGGAATCTCGTGCGCCAGCACAGCGAATGCAGCCACGACGCCGAGATGGGTGTCGGCCATGAAGGCCGATGCGATCAGGATGCCGTCGCCGAAGCAGTGGACGCTGTCGCCGGTGAGCACGGCCCAGCCGCCGCCCTTCTTCGCAGTACCGTGATGATGCGCGTGGCCGTGCGCGTGACCATGGTCATGTCCGCCATGGTCGTGGTTGCCGTGCTCATGCCCGTGGTGCCACAGTTCGGCCTTGTCGAGCAGGAAGAAGAACACCAGGCCGATCAGCAGCGCGGGAAACAGGTCGTGCGCCTCCACGGTGCTCTCGAAGGCTTCGGGCAACAGGTGCATGAATGCCGTGGCCAGCAGTGCGCCGGCGGCAAGGCTGAGCAGGTGTTGTGAATATCGCGCCAGCATGACCAAGCTGAGGAGCGCAGCCAGCCAGACGCTGCCTACACCGGCAGCCAGGGTTCCAAGGATGATGAAAAGCAGGACCATGATCGAAAACGGAAAGCCAAGAAAAAGCCGCCCGGAGGCGGCTTGGGGTCACGGGGCAGCCGGGTCAGGCCACGCCGTTCGCCTTGAACCACGCCAGGGCGCGTTGCCAGCCATCCTGCGCCGGGCCCTGGCGGTAGCTGGGGCGATAGTCGGCATGGAAGGCGTGCGGCGCGTCGGGGTACACCACGAACTGGGATGCCTTGGCGGCCGGACTGCCGGCTGCCAGAGCTGCTTTCATCTTATCAACCGTGTCAAGGGGGATGCCCGTGTCGGCCGCGCCGTACAGGCCCAGGACCGGCCCTTTCAGGTTGGCGGCGATGTCCACGGGGTGCTTCGGCGTCAGTTCGGTGGCATTGCCCACCAGCCGGCCGTACCAGGCCACGCCGGCCTTCACCTGGGCGTGGGCGGAATAAAGCCAGGTGATGCGGCCGCCCCAGCAGAAGCCGGTAATGCCGAGCTTCGAGGCATCGCCACCGTTGGCGGCGGCCCACTTCACGGCCCCGTCCAGGTCGGCCATCACCTGTGCGTCCGGCACCTTGGAGACGACTTCGGCCATCAGCCTGGCGATTTCCGTGTATTGCGTCGGGTTGCCCTGGCGCGCGAACATCTCGGGCGCAATGGCCAGGTAGCCCTGCTGCGCAAAGCGGCGGCAGGTATCGGCGATGTACTCATGGACGCCGAAGATTTCCTGGATGACCAGGATCACCGGCAGGCCGGTCTTGCCGGCGGGGGCGGCGCGGTAGGCCGGCACCTTGAAGCCATTGACCTCGAAACTCACTTCGCCGGCGGTCAGGCCGTCCGCCGGCGTCTTCACGGCGGTCTGGGCCATGATCGGCATGGCGGTGGCGGCGTAGCCCACGCCGAGCGCCGCCTTCAGCGCCGTGCGGCGGGTGGCGCCGCTTTCGTTCGTCTCCCCGGGCAGCAGCGCGTCAAAGTCGGCTTTCAGGTCTTGGCGATCCATGTTGCTCTCCATTCAAGGGTGGTTGAAATCAGTTCTGCGTGTCAATGCGCAATGAAAACCGCGCAAGGCTAACTGATTCCCGTGAAACGCGTTGGTTCAATGTGCGTCGTACCGGCCGTCAATGCGCCTTGTCCCAGTTCGGCCCCACGCCCACTTCGGCGAGTAGCGGCACCTTGAGATTGGCCACTCCAGCCATCAGCGCCGGAATCTCGCGGCGCACCCATTCGAGCTCCTGCTCGGGCAGTTCGAACACCAGTTCGTCGTGCACCTGCATGATCATCTTGATGCCGGGTTTCTCCGCGTCGAGCACCGACTGCACCTTGTTCATGCTGAGCTTGATGAGGTCGGCCGCCGTGCCCTGCATCGGCGCGTTGATGGCCGCGCGCTCGGCACCGCCGCGACGCGGGCCGTTGGGCGAGTTGATCTCGGGCAGGTACAGGCGCCGGCCGAAGACGGTTTCGACATAGCCATGCTCCTTCGCGCTCTGGCGCGTCTCGTCCATGTAGCGCTTCACGCCTGCGAAGCGCTGGAAGTAGCGCTCGATGTAGTTCTTGGCAGCCGTGTTGTCGATGGCCAGCGCCTTGGCCAGACCAAAACTGCTCATGCCGTAGATCAGCCCGAAGTTGATCACCTTGGCATAGCGGCGCTGCTCGGACGACACCTGCGCCGTCTCCACGCCGAACACCTCGGCCGCCGTCGCGCGGTGCACGTCGATGCCGTCGTGGAAGGCGCGCAGCAGGGCCTCGTCGCCGCTGATGTGCGCCATGATGCGCAGCTCGATCTGCGAGTAGTCGGCGCTGGCGATCAGCCGGCCCGGGGGCGCGACAAAAGCTTCCCGCACGCGCCGGCCTTCGGGCGTGCGGATGGGGATGTTCTGCAGGTTCGGGTCGTTGCTCGACAGGCGGCCCGTCACCGCTACCGCCTGCGCGTAGTGCGTGTGCACACGGCCCGTGCGCGGCAGCGCCATCTGCGCGAGCTTGTCGGTGTACGTGCCCTTGAGCTTGGACAGGCCACGATGCTCGAGGATCTTGGCTGGCAGCGGGTAGTCCTCCGCCAGTTTTTCGAGCACTTCCTCATCGGTACTCGGCGCGCCGCTGGGCGTCTTCTTCACCACCGGCAGACCGAGTTTCACGAAGAAGATTTCGCCGATCTGCTTGGGGCTGCCGAGGTTGAACGGTTGGCCGGCCAGGTCATGCGCTTCCTTTTCCAGTTGCACGATGCGCTGGCCGAGTTCATGGCTTTGCGTGGACAGCGTGGGCGCGTCGATCAGCACGCCGTTGCGCTCGACGCGGTAGAGCGTCTCGCTCGTTTCCATTTCGAGCTCGTAGACGAAGCGCAGCCGGTCGTCGGCCTGCAGTTGCGGCCAGAGCGCCTGGTGCACGTCCAGCGTCTGGTCGGAGTCTTCGCAGGAGTATTCGGCCGCGCGCGCGATGTCCACCTGGCTGAAGGGAATCTGGTGTGCGCCCTTGCCGCAGAGGTCTTCGTAGGCGATGCCGCTGCGGCCCAGGTGCCGTTCGGCCAGGCTCGCAAGGCCATGCGGCTTGTGCACTTCGAGCACGTAGCTCTGCAGCATGGTGTCGTGCGCGTAGCCCCGCACCTCGATGCCATGGTTGGCAAACACGTGGCGGTCGTATTTGATGTGCTGGCCGAGCTTGTGCCTTGCCGGGTTCTCCAGCCACGGCTTCAGGCGGGCGAGCACCTCGTCGATCGGCAATTGCTGCGGTGCATCGGGGTAGCTGTGCATCAGCGGGATGTAGGCCGCCTCGCCTGGCGTCACGCTGAAGCTGAGGCCGACGATCTGCGCCACCATCTCGTCCAGCGAGGTGGTTTCGGTGTCGATGGCGGTGAGGTCTGCAGCTTCCAGCCGGGCCAGCCACGTGTCGAATGCGTCCCACGAAAGAATCGTGTCGTACTTCAGGTTGCTGGTACGCGCCTGCGGCGTGGCTGCCGGTGGCGGTTCGTCGAACAGGCCGGGTGAATCGCTGCCGGAACGCCTGGCCACATGCTGCTCGAGTTGCTCCGGCTGTACCGCCTGCGTTTCGAGCGCTTTCACCAGGCCCTTGAAGCCATACTTCTCGGAAAAAGCGCGCAGCGCCTCGGAATCCTGGCCGCCCATAGCCAAGTCTTCCAGCGACGGGAGCCCGCTCACGTGTCCTTCAAGGTCGCAGTCGGTCTTGATCTTGAGCAGTTCGCGCCCCTTGGGCAGCCAGTCGAGCGCGCCGCGCAGGTTTTCGCCGGCCACGCCCTTGATCTCGCCCGAGCGTTCGACCAGCGCCTCCAGCGATCCGTATTCGATCAGCCATTTCACTGCCGTCTTGGGGCCGACCTTGGGCACGCCGGGCACGTTGTCCACGCTGTCGCCCACGAGGGTCTGGTAGTCGAGCATCAGGCTGGGGGGCACGCCGAATTCGCTGGTGACACCGGCCACGTCGCGCCGGCGGTCGTTCATGGTGTCGATGACCATGATGCGCTCGGTCACGAGCTGGCTCAGATCCTTGTCGCCGCTGGAGATGATGACGTCCACGCCCTGCTTCGCGGCCGTCTCGGCCAGCGTGCCGATGACGTCGTCGGCCTCGACGCCGGGCACGGCCAGCACCTTCCAGCCCAGCAGGCGCACCACCTCGTGGATGGGCGGGATCTGCGAACGCAGGTCGTCCGGCATGGGCGAACGGTTGGCCTTGTACTCGGGATACAGCGCATCGCGGAAAGTGGGGCCGGACGCGTCGAACACGCAGACGGCGTAGTCGGCCCGCACGTCCTTGCGCAGCTTCTGCATCATGTTGATCATGCCGCGGATGGCGCCGGTGGCCGGGCTGGACGGATCGCCGGGGACGGCCCGCAGGTCGGGCATGGCGTGGAAGGCCCGGTAAAGGTAACTGGAACCGTCCACCAGGACGAGGGTTCTGCGGTCGCTTGTCGTGTCACTCATAGGGGCATTGTGCACGCCGTGGCCCCGCCTACAATCGGCTCCATGCGCCTCCAATCCCACGTACTGCCCTCCCTACTGACAGCCGCACTGCTGGCCGCCGCCTCGCTGGCGCAGGCCCAGGTGCCGCCCCCGCCCGATCTGGCGCGCGAGCCGGTCCCGGCCGATCGCAGCAACCAGAAGATCGAGCGCATCGTCGTGGAGGATGCCGGTTCGCGCGTGGACGAAGTCCGCGTCGGCGGGCAGACGCAGAGCATCACCGTGCAACCCAAGACCAATGTGCCGGGCTACGAAGTCAAACCGGCCGATGGCGTGCGCGCGCCGCTGCCTGTGCGCGAAGGCGCCAGCGGCGGCGGCGGCACGCGGGTCTGGAGCATCGGCAAGTTCTGACCGCCGGCACCCATGGCGGTTTTCACCGAAGTTCCGGAAGACGAAGCACGCGCCCTGATGGAGAGCCTGCGGCTGGGCGACTTGCAATCGCTGCGCGGCATCGAAGGCGGCATCGAGAACACCAACTACTTCGCGACCACCTCCGGTGGCGAATACGTGCTGACACTGTTCGAGCGCCTGACGTTCGCGCAACTGCCCTTCTACCTTCACCTCATGAAGCACCTGGCACTGCGGGGCATCCCGGTGCCGGACCCGCAGCCCGACGAGGCCGGTGACCTGCTGCACACGGTGTGCGGCAAGCCTGCCGCCGTGGTGAACAAGTTGAGCGGCAAAAGCCAGCTCTCACCCGGCATGGCGCACTGCGCCGCCGTGGGGCGCATGCTGGCGCGCATGCACGTGGCCGGGCGCGATTTCAACCGCAGCCAGCCCAATCTCCGAGGCTTGCCGTGGTGGAACGAGACGGTGCCCGTCGTCCTGCCCTTCCTCGACCCGAGCCAGGCCACGCTGCTGCGCGGCGAACTGGCCTTCCAGAACCACGTCGCCGCATCGTCCGCTTACGCCGCATTGCCGCGCGGCCCGGTGCATGCCGACCTGTTCCGCGACAACGTGATGTTCGACGGCGACGAACTCACCGGCTTCTTCGACTTCTATTTCGCAGGCGTCGACACCTGGCTGTTCGACCTGGCCGTCTGCATGAACGACTGGTGCATCGACCTGTCCACCGGCCGGCACGACGCAGGGCGCGCGCATGCCATGTTCACGGCCTACGATGCAACCCGTCCGCTGGCCCGCGCAGAACGCGAACTGCTGCCCGCCATGCTGCGCGCGGGTGCGCTGCGCTTCTGGATCTCCCGTCTATGGGACTTCCACCTTCCGCGTGAAGCCGCCATGCTGCAGCCCCACGATCCGACGCACTTCGAACGCGTGCTGCGCGAACGCGTCTCGCACCCCGTGACCGCACAGGCACTGAAGCCATGAAACTCAACCTGGTCCCCGCGCGCACCGGCGTTCAGTGGGTCAAGCTCGGTGTCCGCACGTTCTGGCAGCAGCCGCTGGCGCTGACCGGCCTCTTCTTCATGTACATGGCCGCCGTGGCCCTGCTATCGGCCGTGCCGTGGATCGGCCTCGTGCTCATGCTCGCCATCACGCCGGCCGCGACGCTGGGGCTCATGGTCGCCACGCAGGAAGCGACCAAGGGCCGCTTCCCCATGCCCGCCGTCCTGGTCAGCGCGTTCAAGGCTGGCCGCCAGCGGCTGCGCAGCATGATGCAGCTGGGTTTCATCTATGCGGCCGGCTCGCTGCTGGTCAACGCGATCGCCACGCTGATCCTGGGACAGCCGCCTGCTTCTTCACCCGGCGAGCAGGTCGACAAGGGCATGCTGCTGTTGCTGGCCCTGCACTTCCCGCTGGCGGTGATGTTCTGGTTCGCGCCGGCGCTGGTGCACTGGCACGGCATCACGCCCGCCAAGAGCCTGTTCTTCAGCGTGGTGGCGGTGTGGCGCAACTTCAGCGCGTTCACCGTCTACGGACTGCTGTGGACGCTGGTCATCGCTGCAGTCCTGATGGTCGCCACGCTGGTCATCGCCATGTTGGGTTCGCCGCAGATCGCCCCGGCCATTCTGATGCCCGTCGTGCTCACGCTGGCAGCCATGTTCTTCACCTCGATCTACTTCACGTTCATCGACAGTTTCACCGCAGAAGTACCAAGCTCTCCACCCCCACCGGACCCCACACCATGACACAGCACCACCTGCAAGGCCGTACCGAAAAAGAGATCCTCTGGTTCCAGCGTCGCGGCTTCCTGCAGGCGGCCGCTGCATGGACGGCGATGGGCGGCTTCGCAGCTGCGCACGCCCAACAGCGCAGCAACGTGGTGCAGATGGTGGGCGACGTGCAGGTCAACGGCCGGCGCTTTTCGTCACAACAGACCGTGCAGACCGGCGACGACATCCAGACCGGGCCGGGTGCAAGCCTGATCTTCGTCATCGGCAATGCGTCTTTCCAGGTGCGCCAGAACTCGCGGCTCACCGTGGAGCGCGGCCGATCGCTCACTGCAGTGAGCCTGTTGCGGCTGGTGACAGGCGCTGTCGCCAGCGTGTGGGGTAAGGGTTACGACCGCTCCATCGTCACGCCCACGCTGACGGCAGGCATCCGTGGAACGGGCGTGTACACCGAAGTCTTTCCCGAGCAGAACAGCCGCAGCTACTTCTGCAACTGCTATGGCGTGGTGAACATGGACGCGGGCGGCGATGCAGCCGTCAGCCGCGCGGACTACCACCAGGCCTTCTGGGGCGAGGTCGAACCGAAGAACGGACGCATGCTCACGCCCGCGCGTGCCATCAACCATACCGACGAAGAACTCGAGTTTCTCGCGCAGCTCATCGACCAGCGCACGGCGTGGCAGATTGCAGGCCGCAAGGGCGTGAAGGACGGCAAGGGCTACATGGACGAGCAGCCCGCCACGCCGCACCCGGCCGTGCGCTGACGGCGCGGGCCGGCTCGTCCGTCACTCCACCGGCGTGAGCTTGGCCACGCTGAGTGCGAGCCACTTCACGCCGTGGCGCGGGAAGTTGACCTGTGCACGTGCGTCGTCTCCCGCGCCTTCAAGCATGAGCACCGTGCCTTCCCCGAACTTGGTGTGGAAGACGCGCATGCCCTGCTTGAGGCCGTGGGCCGATGGCGCTTTCTGCGGCGGCGTGGGTGGGCTGGCGTAGCGCGCCGCATCCCAGCTGGCGCCGCCCGCTGAACTGCGCCCGCCGCTCGATGGAGGCCAACCGTCACCAGAGCGCTCGCGGCTGTATCCGCCACCCCCGAAGCCATAGCGGTCCGCCATCGGCTGCTGCTTCGGCGTCAGCCACTTGAGCGCCGACTCGGGCAGTTCGTCGAAAAACCGGCTCTTGACGTTGTAGCGCGTCTGCCCGTGCAGCATGCGCGTCTGCGAATGGCTGAGGTAGAGGCGTTTGCGCGCGCGCGTGATTGCCACGTACATCAGGCGGCGCTCTTCCTCCAGGCCCTGGTAGTCGCTCAGCGAGTTCTCGTGCGGGAAGAGGCCCTCTTCCATGCCGGTGATGAACACGCAGTCGAACTCCAGGCCCTTGGCGGAGTGCACAGTCATGAGTTGCACGGCGTCCTGCCCGGCCTGCGCCTGGTTGTCGCCCGACTCGAGCGCAGCGTGCGTGAGAAAGGCCGCCAGCGGGCTGAGCGTTTCCCCGGTCTCGGCGTCGGGCGGCACGTAATCCGGCGCCGGCTCGTTCGTCTCGGGCAGGCTCGGGTCCAGACCCTGGCTCGCGGGACTCTGGCGCAGTACGCCCGGGCCGAGCTCGTCGATGGGCAAAGCCACCGCATCACGGCCAAAGCCTTCCTGCGTGACGAAGCTTTCCGCCGCGTTGACCAGTTCCTCGAGGTTTTCCACGCGGTCCTGGCCTTCGCGCTCGGCACGATAGTGCTCGATGAGCCCGCTTTGCTCCAGCATCAGCTCGATGATCTCGCGCAGCGTGAGGCCCTGCGTCTGCTCACGCAGCACGTCGATCTTCGCCACGAATGCGCTGAGATTCGTTCCCGCTCGCCCGGTCACAGCGGCCGCTGCTTCGGTGAGCGACGTGCCCGCGGCACGCGCAGCGTCCTGCAACTGCTCGATGCTGCGCGCACCGATGCCACGTGGCGGGAAGTTCACGACACGCAGGAAACTGGTGTCGTCGTTGCGGTTCTCCAGCAGGCGCAGATACGCCAGCGCGTGCTTGATTTCCGCGCGTTCGAAAAAGCGCAGGCCGCCATAGACGCGGTAGGGCATGCCGACATTGAACAGCGCGGTTTCGATGACGCGGCTTTGCGCATTGCTGCGGTAGAGCACGGCGATTTCCTTGCGCTCGTTGCCATCGCGCACCAGTTGACGCATCTCGTCGACCATCCACTGCGCCTCGGCGAGGTCACTTGTCGATTCATAGACGCGCACCGGCTCGCCCGGCCCCTGCGTCGTGCGCAGGTTCTTGCCGAGGCGGTTGCGGTTGTGGCTGATGAGTTCGTTGGCCGAGTCGAGGATGTTGCTGTAGCTGCGGTAGTTCTGTTCCAGCTTGATCTGGTGCTGCACGTTGAACTCGCGCACGAAGTCAGCCATGTTGCCCACGCGCGCACCACGGAAAGCGTAGATGCTCTGGTCGTCGTCGCCCACGGCGAACACCGCGTTGTGCTGCCCCGCGAACATCTTGATCCACGCGTACTGCAGCTTGTTGGTGTCCTGGAACTCGTCGATCAGGATGTGGCGGAAGCGCCGCTGGTAATGCTCGCGCACCGCGTCGTTGTCACGCAGAAGTTCATAGCTGCGCAGCATGAGCTCGCCGAAATCCACCACGCCTTCGCGCTGGCACTGGTCTTCGTACAGCTGGTAGATCTCGATCTTCTTGCGCGTGTCCGAGTCGGGCGCTTCCACGTCCTTCGCGCGCAGGCCGTCTTCCTTGCAACCGGAGATGAACCACTGCGTCTGCTTGGCAGGGAAACGCTCTTCGTCGATGTTGAACTGTTTCATCAGCCGCTTGATGGCCGAGAGCTGGTCCTGCGTGTCGAGGATCTGGAACGACTGCGGCAGGTTTGCCAGCTTGTAGTGCGCGCGCAGGAAGCGGTTGCACAGGCCGTGGAACGTACCGATCCACATGCCGCGCACGTTGACCGGCAGCATGGCAGTCAGGCGCGTCATCATTTCCTTCGCGGCCTTGTTGGTGAAGGTCACGGCCATCAGCCCGCCCGGCGTGACACGACCCGTCTGCAGCAGCCAGGCGATGCGCGTGGTGAGCACGCGGGTCTTGCCCGAGCCGGCGCCGGCCAGGATCAGCGCAGGCTCGTCGGGAAGGATGACGGCAGCGCGCTGTTCGTCGTTGAGGCTGGCAATCAGAGGACTCAGCGGAATCGTGTCCTGCGTCTGCGGGGGATCGGGAAAAAGCATCCCTGCATTGTAGGAAGCCGGCAGGCCTTTCCGCGTCAGCAAGCCGCTAGATGAGCGCGCATGTCGGCCTCATATGTCCATGCATATGAAGGGGCCGCAGCACGGGGGTAGAATCAGTCACCGGGCCCAAGTTTCTTGCGCCCGGTTTTTTGTTGCCGCACCCCTTCCAAGGGTGTTTCAGGCCACGAAGACCGGCCAGGCCAAGCGCTCACTCGTTTCTCAACGATTCCTTCTGGAGCTTGGTTTCAATCATGGAAATTTTCGACTACGACAACGTCCTGCTGCTGCCGCGCAAGTGCCGCGTGGAAAGCCGTTCCGAATGCGACGCCAGCGTGGAGCTGGGCGGCCGCAAGTTCCGCCTGCCGGTGGTGCCCGCCAACATGAAAACGGTGGTGGACGACGACATCAGCCTCTGGCTGGCGAAGAACGGCTATTTCTACGTCATGCACAGGTTCGACCTGGACAACGTGAAGTTCACGCGCGACATGAAGGCGCAGGGCCTGTACGCATCCATCTCTCTGGGCGTGAAGAAGGCGGACTACGAGACGGTGGACCGCTTCGTCGCCGAGGGCCTGGTGCCCGAATACATCACCATCGACATCGCGCACGGCCACGCCGACAGCGTGAAGAACATGATCGGCTACCTGAAGGAAAAGCTGCCCGCCTCGTTCGTGATCGCCGGCAACGTGGGTACGCCCGAAGCGGTGATCGACCTGGAGAACTGGGGCGCGGATGCGACCAAGGTCGGCATCGGCCCGGGCAAGGTCTGCATCACCAAGCTCAAGACCGGCTTCGGCACCGGCGGCTGGCAGTTGTCGGCGCTCAAGTGGTGCGCGCGCGTGGCGACCAAGCCCATCATCGCGGACGGCGGCATCCGCTGTCATGGCGACATTGCCAAGAGCATCCGATTCGGTGCGTCGATGGTGATGATCGGCTCGCTGTTCGCCGGCCACGAGGAATCGCCCGGCAAGACGGTGGAAGTCGACGGAGAACTGTTCAAGGAGTACTACGGCTCCGCCAGCGACTTCAACAAGGGCGAATACAAGCACGTCGAAGGCAAGCGCATCCTGGAGCCGGTCAAGGGCAAGCTCGCCGACACGCTCATCGAGATGGAACAGGACGTGCAGAGCTCCATCAGCTACGCCGGCGGCAAGAAGCTGATGGATGTGCGCAAAGTGAACTACGTCATCCTCGGCGGCGACAACGCAGGCGAACACCTGCTGATGTAGGCACGCCCGCCAGCCCTCCTCCGGGGGTTAGGCGAGCAGATCCAGAGCCAGCCGGTGCAGCCGTTCACCAGGCTGCGTCAGCGCCTCGACAATGCTGAAATGGTTGCGTCGCAGATGCGCCTCGCACACCGGCACCGTCTTCTTGCCCCAGACTTCCTGGATCAGCACGTTCTGGCGCAGGAACTCCGCGCTTTCGTCCGCGCCCGCGACCGTATAGAGCACGCCGCTGCGCGGCTTGGGCAGCAGGGCCGGACTGGCCTTGCGCGCCTGCTCCGGCGTGAGACGCAACGCGTCTTTCAGGAAAGGCGTGTGCATGATCGGGTCGAGATCGTACAGACCCGAAATGGAGAGCGCGTTCTTCACCAGCCGCTCCGGTAGCGTCGCGTCGTAGGCACGCCAGACGCAGGCCATCAGCATTGCCGCCAGATGGCCGCCGGCCGAATGCCCCACCACCGTGATGCGCCCGGGATCGCCCCCGAAGCGCGCGATGTTGCGGAATGTCCACGCCAGCGCCTTCACCATCTGGAGCGTGATGTCGGGAATGGTCACGGCCGGGCACAGTGCGTAGTTCGGCACGACGACGCAGGCACCGGCTTGCGTCAGCTCCGGCGCAATGAAGGAATGGTCGGCCTTGTCCAGCGAGCGCCAATACCCACCGTGGATGAACACCAGCACCGGGCCCAGGCCGTGCCCCGACCGCGCAGGGAAGATGTCCAGCGTCTCCTGCGGGCCATCGCCGTAGGCGAGGTCGACCTCGCAACGCTGCGTCGCGCGCGCCAGCGCAGACTGAGCCGCCCAGCGCGAGAAATAGTCCGCATGATCGGGCACCAGCGCCCTGTTGTTGTACATGCGGTCCAGCCACTCGGGGTTGTAGTTGGTAGTCATAGCTTGGCTCCTGCACCCCTTGCGGGCAACGGGCGATATTGACACAGACACATGACGCTGGCGGTTGCTACCGGAAGCAACAATTTTTGCGGCATAATAGAGGGCTTGCTGCTACTCCAAGCGCATCTTGCTACAATAAAGCTCGTTGTGGGGGGGTAGCTCAGCTGGGAGAGCGTCGCGTTCGCAATGCGAAGGTCGGGAGTTCGATCCTCCTCCTCTCCACCATGACAGTTTTCGCGTGGGTTCTTAGCTCAGTTGGTAGAGCAGCGGACTCTTAATCCGTAGGTCGAGTGTTCGAGTCACTCAGGACCCACCACCGACAAAGGGACTTGGTTCAGACCAAGTCCCTTTTTCTTTGTCTGTCACCCTTCATTCACTGTTGCTGCTGCAACGCATGAAGCATCGCCCCCATCCGCTCATGGATCAGGTTGACGGCCTTGAGCGGTCGCAGCATCACCTTGAACTCGGTGACCTTGCCTTCGTCGTTCCACTTGATGATGTCCACACCGTTGACCAGTGTGCCGTCGATGGTCGTTTCGAATTCGAGCATCGCGTCGTTCGGGCCGATGATCTGGCGCACATAGCGGAAGCTGTCGTTGAAGAACACCTGGAACGCCGCGGCGAGATACCAGGCAGTCAGCGTCTTGCCGGTTTGCGGCTTGTGAACCACAGGCGAGAAGAACACGCAGTCGTCCGCCAGAAAAGTGCCGAGCTCGACCGGGTCGCGGCGCTGCATGATCCTGTGCCATTGGTCGATCGGGTGTTGTTGCATGTCGTCGTCTCCTTCAACTCATCAGCGCGCGCGTCATTTCCGCTGCAGGGATTTCCCGGCAGCCACTCGCGTTCTGGCCGGACCACAGCGGCGTGAAGTCGCCACTGCCCTGCTTCTCGGCGGCCGCGCGCAGCGGGGCGATGCCCGAAGTGGCCAGCGGAAATTCCGGCGACAGGGCGCTGATGGGCCCGAGCTCCCGCATGACGCGGTTGACGATGCCGCGCGCGGGCCGGCCGGTGAACAGGTTGGTCAGCGCCGTTGTGCGCGCTGCATCGCTCTTGATCGCGGCGCGATGGACGGCACTGGTCGTGGCTTCGGGGCACAGCAGGTACGCGGTGCCGACCTGCACGCCGGCTGCACCGAGCGCCAGCGCAGCTTTCACGCCTTGCGCGTCGGCAATGCCCCCGGCGGCGATCACTGGCAGCTTCACTGCTTTCACAATCTGCGGCAACAGCGCGAAGGTGCCGGGCTGCGTGTCGACGCCGCCAGGCAGGAAATGCCCGCGATGCCCGCCCGCCTCGATGCCTTGCGCAATGACGGCGTCCACGCCGTGCGCCTGCAGCCATACGGCCTCGTCCACCGTCGTGGCGGACGAGAGGATCTTCGAGCCCCAGCTACGCACGCGGTCGAGCAATTCGTTGGACGGTAACCCGAAATGGAAGCTCACGACCGGCGGGCGGAAATCTTCGAGGAGGTCGGCCGCTTCATGACTGAACGGCGTGCGGCCCGGACCGACAGGAATGCTTTGCGGATCGATACCGAGCTCTTCGTAATACTGCGTCAGCGCCCGACGCCATGCAGCTTCGCGCGCTTCATCGGGTTCGGGCGGCTGGTGGCAGAAGAAGTTGACGTTGTACGGCTTGTCCGTCTGCGCGCGGATGGCTTCGATCTCCTTGCGCATCGCATCGAGGCCGAGCATGGCGCAGGGCAATGAGCCCAGCCCGCCGGCGTTCGATACGGCAATGGTCAAAGCACTGCCCTGCACACCGGCCATGGGCGCCTGAACCAGCGGAAGCGACGTTCCGAGCAGATCGGTAAGGGATGTCGTGATTGATGGCGCCTGGCTCATCGGTGAGTCTCCGCGTGTAGGACCTGCGGAGTATGACGCGACTCGCCGCGCCGGGTCAGTGCACGCGTTTCTGGTTCGGCTGGTCCGGATCGCCCGGAAGCTTGACGGGCGCGATCACGCCTTTTTCGGGGTCGATCACCGGCGTTTCCGGCTCGGGCGAACCGGGCTTGGGGTCCGGGGTGATCGGCGGAAACGGCTCCGGCGGAGGAACACCGCCATTCGTCTGCGCGTGCCTTGCGGGAGATTGGTACACGGTGTCCCTTTCAGTGCAACGCGGCATTGCTGTCCATCATGCGCTGATGCATGACTTTCAGGCGGGAATGGGCTGCATCGAGCGCCTCGAAGGCGGCCTGGATGGCGGGCAAGTCGGGCTGGCGCGCGCGCAACAAGGCCTCGTACGTCGCCCGAAGGAAGTCGTAGTCCGCCATCGCATTGATGGGCTGGGAGGGTCGGGTGAATGCGTCTGCTGCGTACATGTCTGACTCCTTGTTCAGCCACCGGTGCCGGCTGCGGCGGGAATGTCGTCTGCCGTTCCGCGCACGCTTTCCTTGGTGCGGCGGGCGAGAAGGCGGCCCAACTCATCGTTGAATGCGGGAATGTCGTCGGGCTTGCGGCTGCTGACCCAGTTGTCGTCCACGTGCGCAGCTTCGTCGACCCATTTGCCGCCTGCGTTTCGCACGTCATCGGCCAGACTCGGCCAGCTGGTGATGGTCCGACCCTTCACCAGCCCTGCCGACACCAGCAGCCACGGCCCATGGCAGATGACTGCGAGCGGCTTGCCTGCGCGATCCATGTGCTTCACGAACTTCTGCGCACGCACATCGGTGCGCAAGGCATCCGAGTTCTGCACACCACCAGGCAACAGCACCGCATCGAAATCGTCGGCGCGCGCTTCATCCAGCGTCAGATCGACATCGAAGAAATCACCCGGCTGATCATGGTGGAAGCCTTGGATCTTTCCGCTGCCGGGGGACACGAGCTTGGTGATGACGCCCATTTCATGGAGTGCATCGACCGGACCAGTCATTTCCACCTGCTCGAATCCGTCGGTGGCGAGCACCGCCACATGCAAACCGCCCAGCAAATGCTGTGCTGGGCGCTTGACGGGCGAAGCAGCGGAAGCCGCCATCACGAAGTCCAGCCCTGAGCGGCCTTGGCCGGCTGGCCGGGGCGGTGTTGTTGCGGGTCGATGACACGGAAAGGCCACGGCGTCTGCGGGCGCGCCCATGCGGGACGATCTTCGCGAAGCAGGTTTTGCGAAGATCGGTTCAACACGACGGAAGAGAGCGGGACGCTGGGGGCAACCATGGGCAACTCCTGGGTTTCGGACCGCAGAAGGTGCCGTCCATGAAACCGACTCTAAGGAGAAGCCCTGTCCGGGCGTATCGGAACTACACGTGCGTTGGAGTCAGACGTGTCTGACAACAGACCCGCTCTGCCTCGTCAGCTTACGGGCGCTTGGCGCGAGCAGGAGGCTTGCCGCCGGCCGGCTTGCTGAAGCTGCGCTTTGCATCGCGCGGCACGAACACCTTGCCACCATTGCCCGGGCGAGCCGGCCCACCATGGCCATGTCCGGGCTGGATGTGACCGGGTTGGCCGTAACCATGCTGTCCATGACCACGCTGGCCCCGACCGTCGTCGCTGCCATAGTTGCCGCGGCCACCGTCGAAGTTGCCGCCACGCGGCGCGCCGAAGCGCGCTTCAGGGTTGCTCTCGCCAAAACCCGGCTTGCGCCCGAAGCTCTGGCCACGGTCGAAGTCCTGGCCGCGACGTTCACGCTGCTGGCCGCCGAAACCGCCACCGCCGAAGTTGCCACCGCGACCACGGCCGCCACCATTGCCGCGTCCTTCGGGACGGCCGCCGCCCATGGACGGAGCACGCTGCTGCGGCTCCAGGCCGGGGATGACCTCGGCCTTGAGCGGCTGGCGGTTGTACGACTCGATCTCGAACATGCGGCGGCGGTCACGGAATTCCGCGAAGGTCACGGCGATGCCGTCACGGCCTGCGCGGCCGGTGCGGCCGATGCGGTGGGTGTAATCCTCGGCCTTCATCGGCAGGCCGAAATTGAAGACGTGGGTGATCGTGGGGACGTCGATGCCGCGTGCGGCGACGTCGGTCGCCACCAGGATCTGCACCTGGCCGTTGCGCAGCGCCATCAGGCGGCGGTTGCGCATGCCCTGGCTCAGCGCGCCGTGCAATGCGACAGCGCTGAAGCCTTCCTGCTGCAGCTCTTCGGCCAGTGCATCGCATTCGATCTGCGTACTGGCAAAGACGATGGCCTGGTTGATACTCGAATCGCGCAGCCAGTGGTCCAGCAGCTTGCGCTTGTGCTGGCCGTTGTCGGCCCAGAACATCACCTGTCGGATGTTGGCGTGCTTTTCCTGCGGCGAGTCGATCTGCACACGTTGCGGCTCGCGCATGACGCGCGCAGCCAGCTGCTGGATGCGGGGCGCGAACGTCGCGCTGAACATCATGGTCTGGTGGCGGCGGATGGTGAGCTGGTTGACTTCGGCGAGGTCGTCGGAGAAGCCCAGATCCAGCATGCGGTCGGCTTCGTCGACCACCAGGAACTGCACCTGCTCGAGCTTGAGTTGACCACCGCGCTGCAGGTCCAGCAGACGGCCGGGCGTCGCCACCACGAGGTTGGCGTTCTGCAGCTTGGCCACCTGCATCGCGTAGGGCATGCCGCCCACGACGTTGGCGACGCGCAGGCCCTTGCAATGACGCACCAGGTCGATGGCATCGTGCGCCACCTGCTGCGCGAGTTCACGCGTGGGGCACAGCACCAGCGCGCCGGGCGCGGCGGGCTTGAAGTTGCGGGGGTTGGTCGGGTCCTTGCGCTTGGCGCGCTTGGGGACGGGTTCGCCACGCGCGGCGGCTTCATCCACCTGCTTCTGCCAGGCTGCTGCTTCGTCGCGCATCTGTTGCTGTTGTTGCAGCAGCAGGGTGTGGAGCACCGGCAGCAGGAAGGCCGCAGTCTTGCCGCTGCCGGTCTGGCTGGAGACCATCAAGTCGTTGAATTGCGCGCCACCGTAGTCAGCCTGGTCTTCGCCTTCGATGGCAGCGCCTTGCATGGCGAGCGGAATGGTGCGCGCCTGCACGGTGGTGGGCTGTTCGAAGCCGAGGTCGGCCACAGCCTGGACGAGTTCGGGTGCGAGGCCGAGCTGCACAAAGCCGTTGGGCACTGCCGCGGTTGTGTTGGCTTCCGCAGAAACGCCGGAGATGGCATTGGCGGAGATGGAATTGGTTTCGTCGGCGAACACGCCGTTGGCCGGACCTGCGTCCAGATCGAAAGAGTCAGTCATTGAACGTCCGCACCCTTGAGGGGTTGCGGCCTTGTCTGCATGGTTGCTGAAGACATCAACCATCAGACGAAGTCAACGACGGCAAAGAAGCACAGGCCGGCGCGGGTGGTCTGGCAAGCCGCACGGTGGCGAAAAGCAGACCCAATGTGTGAGGTGGATGCGCGTAAACGCGCCTTTTTCCGGACGCGAGCCTGCGATTATTGCACGGATCCGGGTTTTTACCTAGCCCTGTGTTTGCGGGTCCGGCATGCGAAGGAAATGCTCGCGGTAGTAGGCGAGTTCGTCGATGGATTCGTGCACATCCGCCAGCGCCGTATGCGCCTGCTGCTTCTTGAATGCGTTGTAGACCTCGGGCCGCCAGCGCTTGGCCAGCTCCTTCAGGGTGCTCACGTCCAGGTTACGGTAGTGGAAAAAAGCCTCGAGCTTCGGCATGTACTTCACGAGGAAGCGCCGGTCCTGGCTGATGGTGTTGCCGCACATGGGGGAACCGTTGCGCGGAACGTACTTCGACAGGAAATCGAGAATCTGCACTTCCGCATCGGCTTCGGTGATCGTCGACGCCTTCACCTTGTCGATCAGCCCGCTGCGACCGTGCGTGCCCTTGTTCCAGGCGTCCATGGCGTCGAGCTGCGCGTCGCTTTGATGGATGACGAGCACCGGCCCTTCGATGCGCGGCGTGAGATCGGGCCCCGTGACGATGACGGCAATCTCGATGAGACGTTCCTTTTCGGGATCGAGCCCGGTCATTTCGCAATCCAGCCAGACCAGGTTCTGGTCGGACTTGGCAAGTACGGGAGCAGCAGCCGGCGCGGCTGCGGGAGCGGAGGTTTCAGGCATGCGGCATTGTCGCGCATGCGGATACGTCCCATGACCTAAACTCTCGCGCATGTCCGCCTCCCTCGCTTCACTGAGCCTCACCGGTGCGTTCGCCCTGGCCCTCGTGCTGGGCCTTGCGCTCAGGTTCTGGCTCGCCTCACGCCAGATCCGTCACGTGGCGCGCCATCGCGATACGGTGCCTGCCGCGTTCGCACAAACCATCACGACGCAGGCGCATCGCAAAGCCGCCGACTACACCGTCACAAAAGCACGCTTCGGCCTGCTCGAGATGGCGTTCGGTGCTGCAGTGCTGCTCGGCTGGACATTGCTCGGCGGGCTCGACTGGCTCAACCAGGCCCTGATGCAATGGATCGGTGGTGGCATGGCTCAACAACTCGCGCTGCTCGCAGGCTTCGTGCTGATCGGGAGCCTGCTTGAGCTGCCCTTCTCGCTCTACCAGACCTTCGTGATCGAAGAACGCTTCGGCTTCAACAAGATCACGCCGAAGCTGTGGTTCAGCGATCTGGTGAAGTCCGTCGTGCTGGGCGCGGCCATCGGCTTGCCGCTCGCGGCGCTGATCCTCTGGCTCATGGGCGCGGCCGGCTCGCTCTGGTGGTTGTGGGCGTGGGGCGTGTGGATGGGCTTCAACCTGCTGGCCCAGCTGATCTACCCGACATTCATTGCGCCGCTGTTCAACAAGTTCCAGCCACTCGAAGACGATGCAACGCGTGAACGCGTCACCAGTCTCATGCAGCGCTGCGGCTTCAAGGCGCGCGGACTTTTCGTGATGGACGGCAGCCGGCGCAGCGCGCATTCCAATGCCTACTTCACCGGCTTCGGAGCGTCCAAGCGCGTCGTGTTCTACGACACGCTGCTCGCACGCCTGTCGCCCGGTGAAGTGGACGCCGTGCTCGCCCATGAGCTCGGCCATTTCCGCCACAACCACATCCGCAAGATGCTGGCGGGCCTCTTCGCGATGAGTCTGGCTGGCTTTGCGCTGCTGGGCTGGCTGTCCACGCAAAGCTGGTTCTACACAGGCCTGGGCGTCACACCGAACCTGCAGGACGGTGCGCCGAACGATGCGCTGGCCCTGCTGCTTTTCCTGCTGGCCGTGCCGGTGTTCACCGTGTTCATTTCCCCGTTGTTCGCGCAACTCTCGCGCAAGCACGAGTTCGAGGCCGACGCGTATGCCATCTCGCAGACGAGCGGCGCAGACCTGTCCTCCGCATTGCTCAAGCTCTACGAAGACAATGCTTCCACACTGACGCCCGACCCGGTGTTCGTGAAGTTCTACTATTCCCACCCACCCGCCTCCGAACGCCTCGCACGGATGGCTTCAGGAGTTCCCGCATGACGTCCATGCTCAAGAAGCGCGACTGGTCGACCACGCCGCGCCGCGCCCTCACCCCCACCGAGATCGTGTCGCGCCTGGCGCGCCTGGAGGGCTGGAAGCTCGACGGCGACGGCGAAAACGTCGCCATCGAGAAGACATACTCGTTCGCGAACTACTACGAGACCATCTCGTTCGTGAACGCGCTTGCCTTTGTCGCCAACGCGCAGGACCATCACCCCGACCTGTCGGTCCACTACAACCGCTGCGTGGTGCGTTTCAACACGCACGACGTGAACGGCATTTCCGAAACCGACTTCGAATGCGCGACGCAGGCCGACGCGCTCGTGGCCTGAGACTGGCGCGTTGAGCAAGACCGCTGCCGCAACAACTTCCGGACCGCAGGACGGCCTGGTGGTCGCCAGCCACGGCCGGCACTGCGTTGTCGAGTCTGATGATGGAACCCGGCGCATCTGCCATCCACGCGGAAAGAAAAGCCAGTCCGTCGTGGGGGATCGCGTGCTCTGGCAGGCCTCGCAGGACGAAGGGACCATCGAACGCGTGCAGCCACGGCGCAACCTGTTCTACCGCCAGGACGAAATCCGCACCAAATCGTTCGCGGCCAATCTGGACTTCGTGCTGATCCTGATCGCGGCCGAGCCCGAGTTCTCGGAAAGCCAGCTTGCACGGGCATTGATCGCCGCGGAAGCTGAAGGCATCACGCCTGTCATCGGCCTCAACAAGCGTGACTTGCCGGAGCCGTTTGCGCGCGCCTGGGGACGCTTGTCGGCATATCGCGACATGGGCTATCGGATGTTGCCGCTCTCATTGCGTGCTGCAGGCGCGGAGGATGCAGCAACGCTGCGCGGACTGCTGCAAGGAAAGACGACTTTGGTCCTCGGCCCTTCCGGAGCGGGGAAAAGCACGCTGATCAATCTTCTTGTTCCGGGTGCCTCGGCGCAGACAGGCGAGATTTCGCAGGCCCTGAATTCGGGCAAGCACACGACGACGTCGACCACGTGGTACTGGGTGGATCGCGCCGCTCGCACCGCGCTGATCGATTCCCCGGGATTCCAGGAATTCGGCCTGAATCACGTGCAGCCCACCCAATTGCCGGCCTGCATGCCCGACATCCGGGCGCATGCGAGCGATTGCCGCTTCTACAACTGCACGCACATGCACGAGCCGGGATGTGGCGTGATCGAAGCGGTCAGCCCCAAGGGAACGATCACCGGCAACCGGTACCGGATCTATCGCGAGTTGTTCACGGAGCTTTCGCAGCCGCCGAATTACTGAACGTTCCGGGCAGCTCAGCCAAGCAACCGCGCCAGCGTGAGCAGCGCGAGCAGCACCATCCACATCACCACCGTCCGCCACACCAGGCCGACGATCTGCGCCAGGTGCGCCGTCTCAGGCTCCCGCCCGGGCGTGCTGCTGCCCCCCGGTGCAGGCTCGGCAGCAACGCCCGCAGCAGCCTGGAACCCCTGCGAACTATGGGGCAGGAAAGCGGGTTGCAGGCCCCGGCCCCCAAGCCGCACGTTGATGGCGCCAGCGGTAGCCGCCAGGATCACGCCGTCGTTGTCATTGGGAAAGCGTTGCGCGTGGTTGCGCCAGCCGTCGATCGCATCCTCGAAACTGCCCACCACGGCAAAACCAAGCGCCGTCACGCGTGCGGGAAACCAGTCCACCACCGTCCAGGCTGCAGCCGCCGCCCGCTCCAGCGCGGGACTGACGGGTTGCGCCTGTGCCGTGCTTCGACGACGCCAGTAGCGCGCCACGAATTCGGCCATGCGGTAGAGCACGGCGCCGGCAGGCCCCAGACCCAGTGCGGCAAGGATGGAGAACCAACAGAGCACGCCAAATACATGGCGATGTGCAGCGAGCACGGAGTACTCGATGACATGGCGGACGATTTCGCTGCGCGGCAACTCGCTCGCGTCCACCTGTTGCCATTGCGCGAGCAGTTCACGCGCCTTGTCTTCGTCACCCTCTTCGAGCGCATCACGGATGCCCGTGAAGTGATGGCTGAATTGCCTGAAGCCGAGCGTGACATACAGGATGGCCACGCTCCAGAGCACCGCAAACGGCCAACCGATGGTGAGTGCCAGCAGCCAATGCACGCCCAGCGCCACCAGCGCGGGCAGGGCCACCGCCAGCGACCAGGCGACCCAGCCGTGGTGCGATTTGCCTGCGTCGAAATTGCGGCTGGCCCAGCGCGTCCAGACCCGCAAGCCGGCATGAACCGGATTGTCCCGCGCGAGGGGACGCACTTGCTCCAGCAACAGGGCGAACAGGATCGCGAAAAAACTCATGCGGGCATCATAGCGGCGGCTTCAGGCCGAAAGGAAGCGGTAGAAGTTGCGCAGCATTCCGGCCGTTGCGCCCCAGATGAAGCGCTCCTTGCGGGCTTCGACGTCCATGTAGGGCATCGACAACCACTCCCGGTGAATGCCGTCCCAGTCGATGGCATGTCTGCGGTGGTTGGCCGGGTTCATCAGGAAGTCCAGCGGCACTTCGAAAGCGTCGGCCACCTCGTGCGCATTGGGCTTGAGCTCGAACCCAGGCTGAACGAGCGCAACCACGGGCGTGATGACGAACGCCGTGCCGGTGGTGTAGGTCGGCAGCGTGCCGATGACTTCAGCGAACGAGGGAGGCAGTCCCACCTCTTCATCCGCTTCGCGCAGCGCAGTCGCTGCGGCATCGACGTCCGTGTCGTCGGTGCGACCACCCGGGAAGGCGATCTGGCCGGAGTGATTGGAAAGATGTGCAGTGCGCTGGGTCAACAGCACGGTGAGCCGCTCGCGCATCACCAGGGGGATGAGAACGGCCGCGGCCGCCGGCTTGCGGTCGGTGAACAGCGGTTCATTGGAAACCTCTGGCGTCCAGACCCGTTCGTGGGCGGCAAACCGCTCCCGCAGACCGTCCGTGGTCAGGCGCAACGCCGGCACGGGCGGCAGGTGCGCGTCGACCCGGAGCACGGGTGCCTCGTACGGGTCAAAACCGGGAATCTGCGAAAACGGGACGATCTTCTTCGTCATCAGGACAGCCAGAATGAGAAAGGCCGCCAGAGCATGAGCTGTGGCGGCCTGCTGCGCAGCGAAGCGCGAGGGTCTGCTTACTCTGCAGCGGCCGCAGGCGCAGCCTTGAGGGTGAGCTTTTCCTTGATACGTGCCGACTTGCCGCTGCGTTCACGCAGGTAGTACAGCTTGGCGCGACGCACGTCGCCACGGCGCTTGACTTCGATGCCGGCGATCAGCGGGCTGTAGGTCTGGAACGTACGCTCCACGCCTTCGCCGCTGGAAATCTTGCGGACGGTGAAGCCGCTGTTCAGGCCGCGATTGCGCTTGGCAATCACCACGCCTTCATAGGCCTGCACACGCTTGCGGGTGCCTTCCACCACGTTCACGCTCACGATGACCGTGTCGCCGGGGGAGAACTCAGGAATCTTCTTGCCCAGACGGGCGATTTCTTCCTGTTCGAGGGTCTGGATCAGGTTCATGTTTTCCTCAAATGATCATGCCCGCGCTACACAAAAGGCGGCTTGGGCTGGATCGCATTCAGGTGAAATGCATCCGTGCCGCGGCCGGGCAGAGGATCGAAAAGCCTTTGATTATAACAAGTTACGCGAGCCGGGCCAAGACTGACTCGTCCTGGGCGCTCAGGCGGCCGGCAGCGCGCGCTGCGGCGATCAAATCCGGCCGGTGGCGGGCGGTGACGGCCAGACGCTGGTCGCGGCGCCAACGGTCGATCTGGACATGGTGACCGGAGAGGAGTTCAGGCGGCACACCCCGGCCCTCCCAGGTTTCCGGCCGGGTGTAGTGCGGACAATCCAGCAGGCCGTCCAGCTCGGGATTGAAGCTGTCCTGGGCATGACTGCCCTGGTCGTTCAGGACACCGGGTTGCAGGCGCGCCACGGCATCCAGCAGCGCCATGGCAGCGATCTCGCCACCCGAGAGCACGAAATCGCCCAAGCTGACCTGCCGGTCCACGTAGCTGTCGATGAAGCGCTGGTCGATGCCTTCATAACGGCCGCAGATGAGGATGGCCCCGCTGCTGGCCGACCATTCACTCACCTGTCCGTGATCCAGCGGTCGCCCGATCGGCGAAAACAGCACGACCGGGGCGGCGTCCTTCCGCTCGGCACGGATGGCGGCGATGCAAAGGGCCAGCGGCTGCGCCAGCATCACCATGCCCGGACCGCCGCCGAAGGGCCGGTCGTCGACACGGCGGTAGTTGCCATCGGCGAAGTCCCGTGGATTCCAAGTCCGTACGTCCACCAGCGCGGTTTCGTAGGCACGGCGCGTAACGCCCGTTCTGAGGAACGGTTCGAAAAGTTCGGGAAGCAGCGTAATGACGTCAAATCGCATGACGCGGCGTCAGTAGTCGGGCTGCCAGTCCACGGTGATGCAGCGGCCAGGCAGATCGACCTTGTCGATGAATGCCGAAACGAAGGGAATCATCCGTTCGAGCGTCTTGCCTTCGTGCTCGTAAGCCGCCACCAGCACCGTCTGCGGGCCGGTGGAGAGCAGGTCTCGCACGACGCCGAGCTCGACCGATTCCCGGTTGACCACGCGCAGGCCGATGAGATCGACCCAGTAGTACTCATCGTCAGCCGCAGTCGGAAAACTGGAGCGGGGAATGAAAATGCGCGCGCCCTTGAGCAATTCGGCGGCATTGCGATCGTCCACGCCGTGGGCGCTGGCAACCACGCTGTCCGAATGTTCCTTCGCTTCGCGGATGGGCAGTTTCACCGTGCCGGTGAACGCCTTGGCGCCCCGTTCGGCGGGCTGGAGGAACCAGCGCTTGGAAGAAAAAAGCGCCTCTGGTGCGGCGCTGTAAGGGATGATACGGAACCACCCCTTGATGCCCCAGGCATCTCCGATGCGCCCGACTTCGATGGCGTCCGCCGGAAGTTCGGCGGCTTCGAGGCCGGGCGTCATCAGGCTTTCGGGCGGCCTGGAATCAGGCGGCCTTCCTGGTGGCTTGCTTGAGCAGGCGCTCGACGGTGGGCGAAGCCTGCGCGCCGACGCTCTTCCAGTACGTGAGACGGTCCTGGGCGATGCGCAGGCCTTCCTCGGTGTCCTTGGCGATCGGGTTGTAGAAACCCAGGCGCTCGATGAAGCGGCCGTCACGGCGCTCACGCTTGTCGGACACGACGATGTTGAAGAACGGACGGGCCTTGGCGCCGCCGCGGGAGAGTCGAATGACGACCATGATTTATCCTTCGGGTGGTGGTGATTTTCCCCGGCGTTTGAGACACGCGACTTGGCCACCCGGCCAGCGACACGCTGGAGAACCGCGAATTATAGCTTTTTGCCCGACACCGGTCCATTCATGCCCATCATCCGCCCCAGCCAGGACGCCGACCTGCCCGCAATCACGGCCATCTATGCCCACCATGTCCTGAACGGGACTGGAACCTTCGAGATCGACCCGCCCGGCGAAACCGACATGGCCGCGCGTCGCGCCGATGTGCTGTCCAAGGGTCTGCCCTGGCTTGTGGCCGAGGATGGCGGTACGGTGCTGGGGTATGCCTACTGCAACTGGTTCAAGCCGCGTCCGGCTTACCGGTTTTCCGCGGAAGACTCGATCTACATGGCCAACGACATCCGCGGCAAGGGCCTCGGACGCGCCCTGCTGACCGAACTTTGCGCCAGCGCCGAGCGCGCCGGCGTGCGCAGGCTGATTGCCGTCATCGGCGATTCCGGCAATGCCGGCTCCATCGGGGTGCATCGAGCGCTGGGTTTCGCGCCGGTGGGCGTGCTCAAGTCCTGCGGATGGAAGTTCGACCGCTGGCTGGATGTGGTCCTGATGGACAAGGCACTGGGCGTCGGCGACCAGGCGGCCCCGACGGGAGCCGATACCTGACATGCCCAAGAACAAGACCCTGACCGCCTGGCTGGCACTTTTCGGTGGTCCGCTCGGACTGCACCGTTTCTATCTGCGCGGCACCGGCGACTGGCTGGGCTGGCTGATGCCGATTCCCACCGCTCTGGGTCTGTATGGCATGGAACGCGTGCAGCAGTTCGGCCTGGACGACAAGCTGAGCTGGTTGCTGATCCCGCTTCTGGGCTTCAACATCGCCGCCTGCGCGCTCACGGCCATCGTCTATGGCCTGATGACCCCGGAGAAATGGAACGCCAGATTCAACCCCCAGGTCGAAGCCGGAGCCCGCCCCGGACAGACCAACTGGTTCACCATCTGTGCACTGGTCCTGTCGGTGCTGCTGGGTACCGGCGTGCTGATGGCCAGCCTGGCCTTCAGCTTCCAGCGGTACTTCGAATACCAGATCGACGAGGCACGCAAGATCAGCCAGTAGTCGGTAATCTTCCCAGTAGTCCCGCCAGTACTACCACCGGGCTCGAAAGCCGACCGCCGCATTGGGCCTGCTGTCCACGCGCATGCCGCCACCCGTGTCGAACAGCCGGCCGATCTCGCCGTACGCACTCCAGATGGGGTTGATATCGAGCGCAAAGCCCAGGGCGGCCTCGCCCCAACTGCCACTCGCTGCGGATGAAATCCGGGTGCTCGCCGCCGGTGTGTCGACGTGCAACGCATCCGCCCCACCCGTGGTGCGGTAGAGGTTGATCCGGCCATAGGGCTGCAGGACACCGGCGCCGGTCGTCATGCGCCCTTTCATACGCAGCCCAGTACGCGTCGTCCAGCCGTGGCTGTTGTCGTACCGGATGGTTGCGGCTGCGATGTCAGCATCGTCAAGGTGTTGGCGCCGGTAGATCAACTGGATCTGGGGCTCGAGCGTCCACCCCGCAGGGAGCACGATGGGATGACCAGCCTCCAGTGAAGCCAGGAGGCTGTTGCCACGCATGCGGATCAGCGAGCCACCGGCCGCCTGAGCATCGATGTCGTGTTCACCGGTCTGGACCACGACATCGGCGTATGTCCCCTGCCCCGCAAGGTAGGTGCCATAGGCGCCCAGATACCTCGACCGATGCCTGCTCGTTCCAGCGGCGCCCGGCGACCCGTTCACGAATCCGCTGACGTCAGCCTTGCCTTCGAGCTGCCCGACGTAGACGCCCGCGCGCCAACCCTTGCCGGCAAACAAGTCCGTACCCGCCTGAAAGCCGTTGAGGCGTGCGCTGCTTTCCGGCGACACGTCGCCCGCCTGGTTTGCCTGCGTTTCATTGGATATCAACCGCCCCCAGGCATGGCGCATCCCCACGCCCAGCTCGGCGGTCTCCGGGGCCATGCGGGAATCACCCATTCGCTGATGCAGATTGCCGAGCATCGTCATCGCGCCATGCCGCATCTGCTGCGGCAACGATGCGTGGAGCGCAATTTCGGGCCGGTAGTTCGGAACCGCAACGCCGTTCACCAAGGCGCTTGAGCTCAGGTAGACACCGGAGCCGGTGCTGTTGAGCGTGTACGTGAACGCGCCAGCCTGGACGCTGCCTCCCGCGAGGCTGAATGCGCCGCTGCCATAGCTCGCACCATTGAGCAGGCCGACCAGCTGGATGCCGTCTCCTGTCGTCGGCGCCCCCAGCCCGCCTGCATAGGCCACCTCGATCGATGTCTGGCCACTGGCAACGGCCGTGGGACCGTCGAGCAGGAGCCGATCGCTCGGGCTGCTGCTGTCCCCGAGCACGGACGAAAGCCGCAACACACCGCCGACACCGACATACGGACCTGTCACGGTCAGGACGGTGCCCGGCACACTGCCCCGCAGGCTGACAACGCCGCCGTTCTGGAGCGAAGCGATCGACTGCGCGTGCCCCGCGAGATCGAGCAGAGCGCCACTGGCGATGGAATATGCGGAACCGGCGCTGAAGACAGAAGGTGCGGCGGCTACCAGCGAGCCCGACGTCACGGACGTCGCGCCGGTGTAGTTGCCCGATCCCGCCAACGTGAGCGCTCCTGCTCCGATTTTTTCCATACCGCCGCTGCCACTCAACGCGCCTGACAGGACGGTTCCCGCAGCACCGCTGTCAACGATTGCACTGCCCGGTCCGCTGAAGACGAGATCGTTGGCAAGGTTCAGCCCTTCGACGTGAAGCGTCGTTCCGTCGGCCATCGCCAGCGCCCCGGTACCGAGTGCGCTCGCTACACCCAGGCTCAATTGGCCATTGAGCAGGGACGTCCCGCCGGAATAGGTGCTGGTCCCGTTCAGCCATGTATCGCCGTTGACCTGCAATCCCCCAGTGCCTTCGATGTTTCCTGCGAACACGTTGCCGCCCGTCATCAGTCGCAGCGTGCGCGCACCCAGGACGACACGCCCCGCCCCCGTCAGGGCATTGACGGCCGCACCAGTGTTGGTGAGCGAAATATCGAGCGTGCCATCCACGTTCACCGCGCTGGAAGACGCGATCGAGCCGGAACCGCTGAGTTGCATGGTTCCCTGCAGGATATTCGTGGTCCCTGAATAGGTATTGATCCCTGCAAGGAATAGATTCCCGAAGCCGGTCTTCACGACGTTGCCGGTGCCATTGATGACGGTGGTTGACGCCATGAATTCGATGGAGTTGGCTGCATTGACAGGATCGAATGTGATCGTGTGCGAGCCGATGTCGATACCGCTTGGGGTCCCGGTCGAGGCCAGTCTCAGGATGATGCGCCACCCGCCACCGGCCGGATTGTTCGCGCGCATCACCAGATCGTCCTCCCAATAAGAATGGTAGAAAAAGTTCACTATTCCATTCTTGTTGGTCTCCGCACCAATGCCGCCCACACCATGGACATGAATCGGGGCCTGTCCGTGATTGGTATTCACCATTGTTGCAGTGCTGCCGTCGAGCACCAGCACGGAACCGATGTGGAGGTGGGTTGTTCCGGACGCGATGATGCCGTTTGCCAGCGGCACGGCCGGAACGAGGCTTCCGAAAACTGCACGATCGGAAATCCCGGGAACTGCGCCTTCAAGCCATGCGCCCGGCACTGTCCAGGCCTGGCCCGGAGAGATCCGTGCCCAATGGAAATCCGCTGCCATGGATGACAGCGGGATCGTCATGCATGAGGCCGCAGCCAGACTGCGGACCAGCGCCCTCAGCGCAAACTGACAGTTGCTCGACATTCTCTTCCCCTGTTCCAGTTGAACTGGAAACCAGCGTAAGAAGCGACTGTCAAAACATTGTCAAATGCTCCGCCCTGAAAGGTTAAGCATTGTCAAACGCGGCTCGCACGCGACAAATGTGCCGCGTGTCGATCTCAGAAAATCTGCAGACTGATCCAGTAAGCGAGCGCTGCAACGAATGCGCTCGCGGGGATGGTGAGAATCCACGCCCAGATGATGTTGCCGGCCACGCCCCAGCGCACCGCGCTCGCGCGCTGCGTGGAACCCACACCGACGATCGCACCCGTGATGGTGTGCGTCGTGGACACCGGGATTCCGAGAAAGGTCGCAAGGAACAGCGTCATCGCACCACCCGTCTCGGCGCAGAAGCCACCGACCGGTTTGAGCTTGGTGATTTTCTGGCCCATGGTCTTGACAATGCGCCAGCCACCGAACATCGTGCCCAGACCGATGGTGATGTAGCAGGCGATCACGACCCAGCCCGGCAGATGCTCCGTGGTTGCCTGCATCCACGTCGGCAGCCCCTGTACCTGCGAGCTGGTGGCGGCGATGAGCAGCAGCCAGATGATGCCGGCCGTCTTCTGCGCATCGTTGCCGCCGTGCCCCAGGCTGTACGCACCGGCGGAAACCAGTTGCAGACGGCGGAACCAGCGGTCCACACGGCTCGGCGTCGCACGCCGGAAGACCCAGGCCACGATGACCATCATCAGCGAGCCGAGCAGGAAGCCGAGGAACGGCGAAACGAAGATGAACGCCACGGTCTTGAGGATGCCCGCAGTGATGAGCGCGCCCGAACCCGCCTTGGCAATGACCGCGCCCACGATGCCGCCGATGAGCGCATGCGACGAACTGCTGGGAATGCCGTAGTACCAGGTGACGAGGTTCCAAGTGATCGCGCCGACCAGCGCGCCGAACACCACGTGCATGTCCACGACGCCGGGCATCGCGATGCCCTTTCCGATGGTGGCAGCCACACTCAGGTGGAAGACGAACAGGGCGACGAAGTTGAATGTCGCGGCGAAAACGACGGCATGCAGGGGCTTGAGCACCCCGGTGGACACCACTGTCGCAATGGAGTTCGCTGCGTCATGAAAACCGTTCATGAAGTCGAACACCAATGCCAGCACGACCAGCATCAGCACGACCCACAGGGCGGGCGGCAAGTACTCCATGGCGATCAGGAATTCTCGAGGACGATGCCCTCGATCTGATTCGCCACATCCTCGCACTTGTCGGTGATGGTTTCGAGCAGCTCGTAGATCGCCTTGAGCTTGATGACTTCCCGCACGTCCGGTTCTTCGCGGAACAGCTTGCTCATGGCTGCGCGCATCACGCGGTCGGCGTCACTCTCGAGCTTGTCGATTTCCTCGCAGGTCTTGAGGGCCGCTTCGGCCGTGGCCGGATCGGCGATCTTGGGCAGCAGGTTCACCGCGTCACGCACGCGCTCGCAGCAACGCAGGCTCAGGTCGGTCAGGCGGGCGATCTCCGGCGTCATGGTGCGCACGTCGTACAGCGCCATGGTTTCTGCCGAATCCTGGATCAGGTCGGCCACATCGTCCATGGTGTTGATGAGCCCGTGGATCTGCTCACGATCGATGGGCGTGATGAAGGTCTTGTGGATCGCGCGGTTGACGTCATGCGTCACACGGTCTGCCGCACGCTCGGCGTTATCCACGTCCTGGTTGTACTTGTCGCGCAGGTGCGGGTCGTTGTAGTTGTTCACCAGCTGGGAGAAGGCGCGCGCCGCTTCGACGATGCGATCGGCGTGCTGGTTGAACATCTCGAAAAAGTTGCCTTCGCGTGGCAGCAGCTTGCCAAACATGGCGGCTCCTCAGCAGGGAATGTGACAGTAACGTGTCAATTTGATGACAGGCGGGAGTTTAACCGCCCGCCCTTTGCGTCGTGGTCAGGGCCGCCGGGACGCTCAGGCGCTCCGGAAGATGAAGTACACCGCACCGACCATGCACAGCGCAGCCCAGAGATAGTCGAGCTTGAGCGGCTCGTTCATGTAAAACACCGCAAACGGCATGAACACGGCGAGCGTGATCACCTCCTGCATGATCTTGAGTTGCCCCAGGCTGAAGCCGGCCTGCTGGAAGCCGAGCCGGTTGGCCGGCACCTGCAGCAGGTATTCGAACAGCGCGATACCCCAGCTCACCAGCGCCGCCGCATACCACGGAGCCGTCGCCAGATTCTTCAGGTGCCCATACCAGGCGAAGGTCATGAACACGTTGCTCGCCACGAGCAGGAGAATGGTCTGGGCCGACAGCGGAATGGACTGGAGGATCTGCATGGCCGCAATTATCCGGTCAGAGTTTCTCGATGCGCTGTCCCGCCACGGCCGCGAGCGACGCCGGGTCGACCCGCTGCGGTGCGACTTCCGCCAATGGCACAAGCACGAAAGCCCGTTCGTTCATGCGCGGATGAGGCACCGTCAGGACGGGCGTATCGAGGGTCTGGTCGGCGTACAGCAGCAGATCCAGGTCGAGCGTGCGCGGCGCGTTGCGCCACGGTCGTTCCCGGCCTTCGGCAAGTTCGATGGCCTGCAACGCGGCAAGCAATTCCATCGGCTCGAGCCGTGTTCGGATTTCCGCCACCGCATTGATGAAGTCCGGCCCGGTCGCGTCGACAGGCGCCGTGCGGTACAGCGATGACTTGGCAGCGAGCCACGTGTGCGGCAATTCGTCGAGCGCCCGCAGCGCACGCCGTACGGTGTCTTCGGCGTCGCCCAGATTGGCGCCCAATGCCACCCAGGCCGGTACAGGCGTCGACAAGGGAGCCGGAACCTGCGGCAAGCCGCGCCTCAGTCTTCGGAAGACGCCGATGCGCCGGATGAGCCCCCGCCCTGGCCGCCTTCGCCGGCACCTTCGCCGGCACTCTTTCGCGCGCCCGAGCGGCGGCGGCGGCGCTTCTTGCGCGGCGCGTCGGCTGCACCTTCCTCGACGGAAGGCTGCTCTGCATCGCTCTCGGTGGCGTCCGTGACTGGCGCAGCATCGACAGGACCGCCCTGTGCGTCACCGACCGCTTGTGCACGCACGCGAACCGGCCCCGAGCGCGGCTTCTTCGGCGTCTGGCTCTTCTGTTCCTCGCGGGCCTGGTCCAGCAAGTCCTGGCGACGCGACTCGTCGGCCGTACTGAACTCCTGCCACCACTCGGCCAGCGCTTCGTCGATTTCGCCCACATCGGCGCGCAGGCGCATGAAGTCGAAGCCAGCGCGAAAACGGGGCTGTTCGACCAGGCTCCACGGCGTCTGGCCCGAGCGCTTGTCGAATCGCGGCTGCATCATCCAGATCTCGCGCATATCGGCTGCGAGCTTGCCGCGGCCGGACACATCACCGATGCGTGCGTTGAACACGTCGTCGATCGCGTCCTGCAGCGCAGGGAACGGGTGCTGGCGCTTGAGGCGCTGCGCCCAGCCTTCGCGCACGTCGCCCCAGAGCACGCACGCCAGCAGGAAACTCGGCGCGACCGGCTTGCCCTCGCCGACGCGGCGGTCCGTGTCCTGCAGCGCGGCCTGCACGAACGGCTGGTCCGCGCGCTCCACGACGAGATCGAGCAGCGGATAGATGCCGCGCTCCAGACCCAGGTGCCTGAGTTGGGCAATGGTCGCCAGCGCATGGCCGGTCTGCAGCAGCTTGAGCATTTCGTCGAACAGCCGGCTTTGCGGCACATCGGCCAGCAGCGACTGCGACTTGACCAGCGGCGCTGCCGTTTTCGCGTCGAATTTGAAGCCGAGCGCATTCAGCTTGGCTGCAAAACGCACGGCGCGGATGATTCGCACCGGGTCTTCGCGGTAGCGCGTGGCCGGGTCGCCGATCATTCGCAGCACGCGTTTGTTGGAGTCCTTGATGCCGCCGTGGTAGTCCACCACCACCTGTGTCTCGGGGTCGTAGTACATCGCATTGATGGTGAAGTCACGGCGCGCGGCATCTTCGTCCTGCGGGCCCCAGACGTTGTCGCGCAACACGCGGCCCGAGGCATCGACGGCGTGAGTCATGCCCGCAAGCTCGTTCTTGCTGCTCTTCTCGTTCCCCGTCACCTGCCCGGCCAGCGCGCTGTCCATGTGCGCCCGGAAGGTCGACACCTCGATCACTTCGTGTTCTCGCCCGCGTCCGTAGACCACATGCACGATGCGGAAGCGCCGGCCGATGATGAAGGCCCGGCGGAACAGGCCCTTGACCTGTTCGGGCGTTGCACTGGTCGCGACATCGAAATCCTTGGGACGCAGGCCCAGCAGCAGGTCGCGCACCGCGCCGCCGACGATGTAAGCCTCGAAGCCCGCCTGCTGCAGTGTGCGCACCACGTTGAGGGCACGCTCGTCCACCAGCGCGGCATTGATGCCGTGCACGCTCTGCGGCACTTCCTCACGCTTGCCGAAGCGCTGCTTGCGCGAGGCCGGGCCATCGCCCTTGCCGAGTAATTTGTCGATGAGTTTCTTGATCATTGCTTGGCAAACAGGTCCAGTATGCGCCAGCCGCGTTCGCGCGCCAGGCTGCGAAGGCGGTCGTCAGGGTTGGTCGCCACCGGATGGTTCACACGCTCCAGAAGCATGAGGTCATTGATGGAATCGGTATAGAAAGTGCTGTTCACGTCGCCCCATCCGAGGCCGCGCGCAGACAGCCATTGTTCCATGCGCGCCACCTTGCCCTCGCGGGCCGACGGAATTCCACGGATTTCACCGGTGATCCATCCATCGGCGCCGCGCTCGAGCTCCACCGCCAGCAGTTCGCGCACGCCGAAGGCTTCGGCGATGGGCCGGGTGACGAATTCGTTGGTGGCGGTGACGATCAGCACCTCGTCACCCGCGTCCTGATGACGGCGAACGAGGGACACCGCCTCCTCCACCATGCTGGGTTGCACCATGGTGCGCATGAACTCTGCGTGCGCCTTCGCGGCCGCCTCCGGGCCGCGCCGTCGTACCGCGTCGGTGGCAAAACGGACGTAGTCGTGGATGTCCAGCGTGCCGGCCTTGTAGTGCGCGAAGAACTCGTCGTTGCGCTGGGCGAAGAGGACCGGGTCGGTCCAGCCGATCTGCGTGGTGAAGACGCCCCACGAATAGTCCGAATCGATCGGAAGCAGCGTGTGGTCGAGGTCGAACAGGGTCAGGTTCATCGAAAGGGTTCACTCGTTTTCGAGCATGGACTTGATCAGCGGCACGGTGATCGCGCGCTTGGTCTGCAGCGCATAGCCGTCGAGTTGCTCGAGCAGCGCGACCAGGCTTCCCAGATCGCGAGAGAAGCGCGTCAGCATGAAGCTCATGACGTCGTCGCTCAGGAAGACACCGCGATCGTCGGCATGCTGGCGCAGCACGGCGCGCCGCTCGGGTTCGCTCAGCACCTGAAGCTGGAAGACGTGCCCCCAGCCAAGGCGCGTGCGCAGGTCTTCGCGCAGCTTGAGGTCTGCCGGTGGCGCGACGCCCGCCGACAGCACCCAGCGGTGATGCGTCTGCGCGTTCACGAACCAGTTGAAGGCCGCATGCTGCTGCGTAGCCGTGTAGAGGTGCACGTCGTCCATCAGTACCGCGGCCCAGTGTTCCGAGAATGCGGGCGGCTCGGGCATCGACGCATCCATCCAACCGATCTGGCCGCCCTGCTCGCGCAGGACTTCGCGCACCGCCTTGAGCAGGTGGCTCTTTCCGCTGGCAGGCATGCCCCAGAGATAGGTCGGCACCGGCGAACGCGTGGCATTGCCGGCCCATAGTTGAAGGTGACGCAAGGCCGCCTCGTTGGGGCCTGCGAAAAAATTGGCCAGCGTGGGTCCGCTGGACAAACCGATATCGAGGGCGATCTGCTTCACATCAAGCGTTCCGCGGGAACGTTGCGGATGGCGAAATTCTATCGGGCCCGGTGCGCCGGTCAGTTGCGGGCGCGGCGCAGCTCCGCCACGCGGTCCGCGATGGCATCAATGTCCAGCGCGTCTTCGGCATGCACGAGATAGGTTTCCAGATCGACCACGGCCTGCGCATCGTGGCCTTGCGAAGCGTGGGCCAGCCCGCGGTCGCGGAACTCGCCCCAGGCTTCGGGCAGCAGCGCGATCAGGCGGTCCTGCACCGCCACCAGCCGGCCCCAGTCTTCCTGCGCGCGGTGGATTTCCTTCAGGTTGCGCAGCATGCGTGCGACGATTTCGCGGGGCGTCGCGGCCTGCAGGTACAGGCCGAGCGGCACGTCGAACTCGTCCACCAGCCCATTGCGACGCTTGTAGGGCTCCAGCCGTTCGGACAGCTCCTCGCGGCTGAGCGATTGCCCCGTGAACGGGTCGATGACCACCTGGCCTTTCGGCAGGTTCACCTTGACCATGAAATGCCCGGGAAAACTCACGCCTCGCGCATGCAGGCCCAGGCCCGTCGCCAGTTCGATCCACAGCACGGCCAGAGAGATGGGAATGCCCCGCCGGGTACGCAGCACAGCGTTCAGGTAGCTGTTGTCCGGATCGTAGTAGTCGTTGACGTTGCCACCGAAGCTCAGGTCGCGGAAGAAGAACTGGTTGAGCATGCGCAGCCGTTGCAGCGGCGCGGCATCGGCCGGCAGGCGACGCTTGAGCCGGGCCAGAAGCTGGTCCACGTCGCCCAGCACCTGCTGGATGTCGAGTTCGGGGTATTCGTCCTGCGCGAGGCTGGCCACGGTTTCCAGCAAAGGGAAGTGATCGTCGCTCTGCACCAGCGAGGTGAAGTATTCCAGCGGCGTGGGCAATTGCAGGCTCAGCGGCATGGAGCTTTGTACCAACCGGTTCGACGGGCGTCAACGTCGTTTGCCAATGCTCACACGCAGCCCGACCGGCCCCGCGTGCTCGACACGATAGTTCCAGGCATCCGGCGGACCCTGCAAGCCCTGGCCATCAGCGACGGACGAACTGCCTCAGCTTGAGGCCTGCGGCCCAGAGCGCGCCGAAATACACGAGTGCAGAGCCGCACAGCACCAGGAAAAAGATGCCCAGCCGCTTCCAGCCTTGCGCCTGCAGTGCGAGCCACTGCAGGCTGCCGGTTGCCCACATCAGGAAAACCGCCAGCAGCGCAGACGCCGCCACCACCTGCAAGCCGAAGACCAGCCAGCCGGCCGACGGCCTGTAACTGCCGCGCCGCAACAGACCGACGAGCAGCCAGACGGCATTGATGAGCGCGCCGATCCCGATGGAAAGCGCCAGACCCGCGTGGCGGAACATCGGCACCAGCGCGAAATTCAGCAGCTGCGTGATCACCAGCACCACGATGGCGATGCGCACCGGCGTGCGGATGTCCTGCGCGGCGTAAAAACCCGGTGCCAGCACCTTGATGGCAACCAGACCGACAAGACCGACGCCATAACCCATGAGCGCCACCGTCGTCTGCTGCACATCGCGGTCGGTGAACGCCCCGTAGTGATACAGCACCGCCACCAGCGGCTGAGCGAACACCAGCAACGCGACAGCCGAAGGCACGGCCAGCAGCACCACCAGCCTCAGCCCCCAGTCGAGCATGCCGGAATAGCGGTCCGCGTCGCCGGAAGCGCGCGCGCTTGCAAGCTGCGGCATCAGCACGACACCCAGTGCCACGCCCAGCATGGCCGTGGGAAATTCCATCAGCCGGTCCGCATAGCCCAGCCAGCTGACGCTGCCCGCCTCCAGATGCGAGGCGATCTGCGTATTGATGAGGAGCGATATCTGCGCGACGCTGACACCCAGCAAGGCCGGGAGCATCAAGGTTGCCACGCGCCGCGTGCCCGGGTCATTCCAGGCAGCGCGGACAGCGGAAACGGTCACGCCGATTTTCGGCAGCAGGCCCAGCCGCGCCAATGCGGGAACCTGGACTGCCAGCTGCAGCACGCCCCCGGCCATGACCCCTGCGGCCATGGCGTAGATCGGCTGGACTCCATGCGATGCAAACCACGGAGCCCCCAGCCAGGCTGCAGCAATCATCGCCACGTTCAGCAGCACGGGCGTGGCCGCCGGTACCGCAAAGCGCTTCCAGGTGTTGAGCACGCCCGATGACAGGGCCACCAGCGACATGAAGCCGATGTACGGGAACATCCATCGCGTCATCAGCACGGCAGATTCGAAGCCTTCCGGCGGCAGGCCGCTGGCCATGGCCCAGACCAGCAGCGGCGCTGCGACAACACCGACGGCGCAGACAAACACCAGCACCCAGGCCAGCACGGTAGTCACGCGCGCGACCAGCGCGCGGGTGGCATCGTCACCCTCGTGCTCCCGCGTGGCGGCCAGCACGGGGATGAACGCCTGGCTGAACGCCCCTTCCGCGAACCAGCGGCGGAACAGGTTGGGAATGCGGAATGCGACGTTGAAGGCATCCGTCAGCGCGCTGGCGCCGAAGGTGGAAGCCATGAGCAGCTCGCGCACCAGCCCGGTGATGCGGGACACCAGGGTCAGCAGGGAGACAGTGGAAGCGGCTTTGAAAAGCGACACGGCCTGCAGTGTAGCCCCCGCTCGACGCCGTTTTTCCGTTCCGGCGCTGCACAACCCACGGGAAAGTGAGTGGCTGCTATAATCGTGGGCTTTGCTGACATCATCCTCAGACACGAAGGATCAATACCATGGCATCTGCCAAACCCAAGAAAAAGAACCCGCGCCTGGCGTCGGGCCGTAAACGCGCCCGCCAGGACGTGAAACTCAACGCCGCGAACTCCTCGCTGCGCTCCAAATACCGCACCGCCGTCAAGAACGTCGAGAAGGCCGTTGCCGCTGGCGACAAGACCAAGGCCTCCGAACTGTTCGCCAAGGCACAAAGCATCGTGGACACGGTGGCCGACAAGGGCATCTTCCACAAGAACAAGGCCGCTCGCGACAAGAGCCGCCTGTCCGCCAAGGTGAAAGCCCTGGCGCAAGCCGCCGCCTGACGCTTCAGGCAACAGCCCAGGCCTTCGGGCCTGCCGTTTGAAACGGGTGCGCTGTCAGCAAAAAAAGCAAGAAACCGCCTTCGGGCGGTTTTTTATTTCTGCGGCTCGACGACCTTGAGGTTGTTGTCGCGCGCGAAGTTGAGTACGAAATCCCAGGCCATCGGTTCGGCTTCGCGCAGTTCGCGATTGACGATGACGCACTTCACGCCGTCGAGCGTGGTGGGAACGCACCAGGGTGAGTAGCTCAGGTGGCTGCCGGGCTGAGCGCCACCCGGCCGGAACTGGCACATGACGCCGGCCAGCCGCTCCGCCCAGTCGCTCGGGCGGAAAGTCTTCCCGTCCTGGGTGACACCCTGGATAAAGACTTCATTGGGGTTGGGAGAGACCATCGATGGGGCAGTATCCGCTATTTGCGCGGCATCCCTGTGGCTCGGCCTTCCCGGATGCTGCGATGCACAAGTATTCTATCTTATATAAGACTTGACCCGATTCGTTGCAATGCATCGCTGTGATGCGGAATCGTCAAAAAAGGTTAGCAAACTCTGAGCCTAAAATCACGTTTCAGCGGCCCGGCAAGACCCGTCAAGCGGCCTCGCCATCGCTGAAATTCCAAGTTTCACTGCATTGTCTGGAGATTCAGCATGACCGCAAACGTCCCGGCGTCCTCGCCGCACACCATGAACACCTACGGCCGGCTGCCGATCGCGCTGTCGCATGGCCGAGGTGTGCGCGTGTGGGACACCAACGGCAAGGAATACCTGGACGGGCTGGGCGGCATTGCCGTCAACACGCTGGGTCATGCCCACCCAAAGCTGGTGCCCGCGCTGCAGGACCAGATCGGCAAGATCATCCACAGTTCCAACTACTACCACGTGCCCAACGCCGAGGTGCTGGCGAAGAAGCTGGTCGAGCTCTCGGGCATGACCAATGTGTTCTTCTGCAGCACCGGCCTCGAAGCCAACGAAGCCGCGCTGAAGCTGGCGCGCAAGTACGGCCATGACAAGGGCGTCGACCGCCCGAAGATCGTGGTGTACGAGAAGGCCTTCCACGGCCGCTCCATCGCCACCCTGTCGGCCACCGGCAACGAGAAGGTGCAAAAAGGCTTCGGCCCGCTGGTGGAAGGCTTCATCCGCGTTCCACTCAACGACATCGAAGCCCTGAAGAAGGCCACCGACGGCGACAAGGACGTGGTCGCCGTCTTCTTCGAGACCATCCAGGGTGAAGGCGGCGTCAATCCGATGCGCGCCGAATACCTGCAGCAGGTGCGCAAGCTGTGCGACGAGCGCGACTGGCTTCTCATGATCGACGAAGTGCAATGCGGCATGGGCCGCACGGGCAAGTGGTTCGCCCACCAGTGGGCCGGCATCGTGCCGGATGTCATGCCGCTGGCCAAGGGGCTGGGCTCGGGCATTGCCATCGGCGCGGTCGTCGCGGGCCCCAAGGCCGCCGACATCTTCCAGCCGGGCAACCATGGCACCACGTTCGGCGGCAACCCGCTGGCCATGCGTGCCGGCGTGGAAACCATCCGCATCATGGAAGAGGAAGGCCTGCTGGAGAACGCTGCCAAGGTCGGCGGTTATCTCAAGGCGAAGCTCGAGAAGGACCTCGCCGGCGTGGCGGGCGTGAAGGAAGTGCGCGGCCAGGGCCTGATGATCGGCATCGAGCTCACCAAGCCCTGCGGTGTGCTGACCCAGCGCGCCTGCGACGCCGGCCTGCTTCTGAGCGTGACGGCCGACAGTGTCATCCGCCTCGTGCCCTCGCTGATCTTCAGCCAGGCAGACGCGGACGAACTGGCAGGCATCCTCGTGCCGCTGATCAAGCAGTTCCTTTCGGAATGACAGGGCAGCGCGCATGACGATCCGCCACTACCTGCAATTCAGCGACTTCAGCGCCGACGAATACACCTACCTGTTCGAGCGCGCCGCGTTGATCAAGAAGAAGTTCAAGGCCTACGAGCGGCACCAGCCGCTGGCCGACCGCACGCTGGCCATGATTTTCGAGAAGGCCTCCACGCGCACGCGCGTGAGCTTCGAGGCGGGCATGTACCAGCTGGGCGGCAGCGTGGTGCACCTGACCACGGGCGACAGCCAGCTGGGCCGCGCCGAACCCATCGAGGACAGCGCCAAGGTGATCAGCCGCATGGTCGATCTGGTGATGATCCGCACCTTCGGACAGGACAAGATCGAGAAATTCGCCCAGCATTCGCGCGTGCCCGTCATCAACGGCCTCACTAACGAGTTCCACCCCTGCCAGATCCTCGCGGACATCTTCACCTTCATCGAGCATCGCGGCAGCATCAAGGGCAAGACCGTGGCGTGGGTGGGTGACGGCAACAACATGGCCAACACCTGGCTGCAGGCTGCCGAACTGCTGGGTTTCACCGTGCACGTGAGCACGCCGTCCGGCTACGAGGTGGACCAGGCTGTAGCCGGCCTGCGCTCCAACGACAGTTACAAGGTCTTCAAGGATCCGATGGACGCCTGCCGCGGCGCCGATCTCGTGACCACTGACGTGTGGACCAGCATGGGTTACGAGGCCGAGAACGATGCCCGCCGGGCCGCCTTCGCCGACTGGTGCGTCGATACGGACATGATGCGCGTGGCAAAGCCCGATGCGCTGTTCATGCACTGCCTGCCCGCGCACCGCGGCGAGGAAGTGGAGGCCGACGTGATCGACGGCCCGCAATCCGTGGTGTGGGACGAAGCCGAGAACCGCCTGCACGCGCAGAAGGCGCTCATGGAGTTCCTGCTGCTGGGCAAGATGCTTTAAACCTCAAGCATTTTTGCTGATTGTTGGGAATAACCGACACCACGCGGTTTTTCCCGGTGCTAACTTTGCGTCCATGAGCCGACGCCTTTGGGACATATCCCCGCCCGTGCACCGCGGTGCGCCCGTCTTTCCGGGCGACACGCCGTACCAGCAGGTGTGGGCCGCCACCATCGGCCCCGGCTGCCCGGTCAACGTGAGCAGCATCACGCTGTCGCCGCATGTGGGCGCGCATGCCGACGCACCGCTGCACTATGACCCCGAAGGCGCGACCATCGGCGACGTGAGCCTGGACGCCTTCATCGGCCCGTGCCGGGTGATCCATGCCATCGGCGTCGGGCCGCTCGTGCAGTGGGAACACATCGCGCATGCGCTGGACGGCCTTCCCGCTCGTGTGCTGGTGCGCACTTACGAACGCATGCCCGCCGACCGCTGGGACAACGCGCTCTCGGCCTACGCGCCCGAAACCATCGAGAAGCTTGCGGCGCTGGGCGTGCGCCTGATCGGCATCGACACCGCGAGCATCGACCCGGCCGACAGCAAGACGCTGGACAGCCACCAGGTCATCCGCCGCAACGACATGCGCGTGCTGGAAAACCTGGTGCTTGACGACATCCCCGAAGGCGACTACGAACTCATCGCCCTGCCCCTCAAACTCACCACCGCAGACGCCAGCCCCGTGCGTGCCGTGCTGCGCGAACTCACATGACCACGCTGGAAGACTGCCGGGCGCTCGATGCCCAGGACCCGCTGCGCGCGATGCGCGATCTGTTCGACCTGCCCAAGGGGGTGATCTACCTGGACGGCAATTCGCTGGGCGCATTGCCCAAGGCCACGGCCGCGCGCGTCGCACAGACGGTCACCGCCGAATGGGGGCAGGAACTGATCCGCGCATGGAACAGCGCCGGCTGGGTCCACGCGCCGCAGCAACTCGGCAACCGCATCGCGAAACTCATCGGCGCAGGTGCGGGTGAAGTGGTGGCGACCGATACTGCCTCCATCAACCTCTACAAGGTGCTGAGCGCGGCCATGCACATCAGCGCGGCCGACGCGCCAGGTCGCAAGCGCGTGGTGAGCGAACGCAACAACTTCCCCACCGACCTGTACATCGCGGAATCGCTGTGCCGTGAACGCGGCTTCGAGCTCGTGCTGGTGGAACCGGAAGAAGTCGATGCCGCCATCGACGACCGGCTTGCCATCCTCATGCTCACGCATGTGAACTACCGCACCGGCGCGATGCACGACATGGCCGCCGTGACGGCGAAGGCACATGCGGCCAGCGCGCTCACTGTCTGGGACCTGTGCCACAGCGTCGGCGCCGTGCCTGTCGACCTCACGGGCGCAAAGGCCGATTTCTCCATCGGCTGCACCTACAAATACCTCAATGGCGGCCCGGGCGCACCGGCCTTCGTGTGGGTCAATCCGAAACACACCGACCGCTTCTGGCAACCGCTCTCGGGCTGGTTCGGTCATGCGGCACCGTTCGAATTCACACCCGACTACCGGCCCGCATCGGGCATCGGCCGTTACCTGTGCGGCACCCAGTCGGCCATTGCCATGGCGGCGCTCGACTGCGGGCTGCAGCCTTTCGAAGCCACCGAACCGATGGGCGGGATGGCAGCACTGCGCCGCAAGTCGCTGGCCCTCACCGATCTGTACATCCGCCTCGTCGAAGAACGCTGCGCGGATGCAGGTTTCGGCCTCGCAACGCCGCGCGACCATGCGAAGCGCGGCTCGCAGGTGTGCCTCACACGCACCGAAGGCGCCTACGCCATCGTGCAGGCGCTGATCGCGCGAGGCGTCATCGGCGACTTCCGCGCGGGCGACGGCAAGAAGCACCTGGACATCCTGCGCTTCGGTTTCACGCCCTTGTACGTGGGCTTCGAAGACGTATGGCACGCGGTCGAGCACCTGCGCGAAGTGATGGCCAGCGGCGAGTGGCGTAGACCTGAGTTCAACCAGAAGAACGCGGTGACCTGACATGAGCGAAACCGAACGCATCGTCCACGACGAGAAAGCCAAGCTGGACTTCAGCAAGTCCATGAGCTATGGCGACTACCTGCAGCTCGACACGCTGCTGAGCGCGCAGAAGCCGCTGTCACCCAAGCACGACGAACTGCTCTTCATCGTGCAGCACCAGACCAGCGAGCTCTGGATGAAGCTGATGCTGCACGAGCTGCACGCCGCCATCGGCCGCGTCGCGGCGGACGATCTGGGCAATGCGTTCAAGATGCTTGCGCGCGTGTCGCGCATCATGGAGCAGCTGGTGCATGCGTGGGACGTGCTGGCGACGATGACGCCGCCCGAGTACAGCGCGATCCGCCCTTACCTCGCAAGCTCCAGCGGCTTCCAGAGCTTCCAGTACCGCTGCATCGAATTCGCACTGGGCAACAAGAACGCCGCCATGCTCAAGCCGCACGAGCACCGGCCCGACCTGCTGGCAACTGTGCAGGCGGCGTACGAAGCCCCCTCCCTCTACGACGAAGCCCTGCGCCTGCTGGCCCGCCGCGGCATTCCGGTTCCGCAAAGTCACATCGAACGCGACTGGACGCAGCCCTACCAGGAAAGCGATGCGGTCGAGGAAGCGTGGCTCACGGTGTACCGCGATCCGCAGAAGTACTTCGACCTCTACCAGCTTGGCGAAGAACTCACCGATCTCGAGGACGCATTCCGCCTCTGGCGTTTCCGCCACGTCACCACGGTCGAGCGCGTGATCGGCTTCAAGCGCGGCACCGGTGGCACCGGCGGCGTGAGCTATCTGCGCCGCATGCTGGACGTGGTGCTGTTCCCCGAAATCTGGCGGCTGCGCACGAACCTCTGATGCGGGCGACCAGCGCCATTCAGAGGCGCGCGCCGTACAACCAGGGAATGTCCATCAGCCGCGCGCCGAAGAGCCGCAGCGAAACATCCCGCGCGTGCCGCATCGGCCCGTCCAGATGGAAGATGCGCCCGTTGCGACGCGAACGCGCCTGCACCCTCGCCGCACGCTGCCAGCGCAGGTTCGCATAGCGGGAGAGCGCCGAAGGCACACCGATCTCCCCGGCCAGCGCGAGTGATGGCCCCAGCACCTGCGCATCCTCGATCGCCATGCCAGCGCCCTGCGCGACGTAAGGACGCATCGGATGCGCAGCGTCCCCGAGCAATGCGATGCGGCCCCGCGCCATCTGGTTCGCCGATGACAATGGCTCGCGGTCGCTGATCACCCACAGTCGCCACTCCGCTTCGACCTGCGCCAGCTCACGCAGCGGCGTGCACACATGCCCCATCGCCGCCTGCAGATCGGCCGCCACGGCGGCGTGGTCCCATGTCTGCGCATCGGTGTCCTGTCCCGCACGACCTTCGACAAAGAACACGAGGTTCAGCAGTTCGCCCCCACGCAACGGGTACGTCACCGCATGCAGGCGCGGACCGAGCCACGCCGTCACGCTCTGGCTGCGCAGCCGTTCGGGCAGAGCGGACTGTGGCAGCACGGCACGGTAAGCGACGTGCCCCGAAGGTTCGGCGGGTCCGTCACCCAGCAACTGCGCGCGCACGGTGCTCCAGATGCCGTCTGCGCCGACCAGCGCGTCGGCCTCCACCTCGAGGTCGGACGCCGTGCGCACATGCACGACACCGCTGCCTCCACCACCCGTCGCATCCGCGGTTTCGCGAACCTCGACGATGCGCCCGGCGGGATGGAGACTGATGCCATCCATGCCACGCACCGCATCGAGCAGCAGCGCATGCAGGTCCGCCCGATGCACGGTGAAATAAGGCGATCCATGGCGCGCAGAAATTTCGTTGCCCAAGGGCATGGACGCCAACTCCGCACCGGTCAGCGCATCACGCGCCATCAGGCGATCAGGCCGGGCGGCCACCGCAGCGAGCGCATCGCCCATGCCCCAGCTGGAGAGGATGCGCGTGACGTTGGGGCCGAGCTGGATGCCCGCGCCGATCTCGCCGAACACCGGCGTCTGCTCGTACACCCGCACCTGCCATGAATGGCGGGCAGCCGCCCATGCAGCGGCGAGCCCGCCGATGCCGGCGCCTGTCACGAGGAGCTGTTCTTGCATGCCGCTATTCTTGCACCCCGGAATTGCCGGGGCTGGCGGCAGATCAAGGCCTCGGTTGCCGCGCGATGCGCTCGATGGAAACACGCGTCACGCCCGGGTCACCTGGCTGGCTGCTGCAGGCATCCGCAGGTGCAGACGGTCCACAGGCGTCGCAACTCCCGCAAGCAGATGCCGAGCACTTGCCCGACGAGATTGACGAGAGGCGCAACGCCTGGCGCCAGCGCGCCGGCATCCAGCGCCAGGCCAGATGCAGCACGGCGGCGACCACGATGATGGCGACGATGCATTCCTGCATGCTCAGGCCCCCAGCCATGCCGCCACGCGGTAGGTGATGAAGCTCGCGGCGTAGGCCAGCGCAAAGAGATAGCCCGCCATCGCGCCCGCGAGCCGCCACGAACCCGTCTCGCGCCGCACGGTAACCAGCGTCGAGATGCATTGCGGCGCGAACACATACCAGACCAGCAGCGACAGCGCGGTCGCCATCGACCATTGCGCTGCAATGATCGGTGCCAGTTGCACCGCCGCATCTTCACCACCCGACAGCGCATACACGGTGCCCAGCGCACCCACGGCGACTTCGCGTGCCGCGAGACCCGGCACCAGCGCAATGGAGATCTGCCAGTTGAAGCCGATGGGTGCGAACAGGACCTCGAGCCCGCGGCCCAGCAGGCCCGCAACGCTGTAGTAGATCGGCGGATGCGAGGCGCCTTCGGGTGCGCCCGGGAAGCTGGAGAGGAACCACAACACCACCATCAGTGACAGGATGATGGTGCCGACCCTGCGCAGGAAGATGCGCGCGCGATCGTGGAGTCCCATCACCAGGTTGCGGATGCCCGGCCAGCGGTACGCCGGCAATTCCATCAGCAGCGGCGACAGTTGCCGGTCTCCGCGCAACCACTTGAAGGCCCATGCCACGACCATCGCCGACACGACGCCGCCGACATACAAGGCGAACAGCACCAGGCCTTGCAGGTTGAAGCCGCCCGCCACTTCACGTGCCGGGATGAATGCGCCGATCAGCAGTGCATAGACAGGCAGCCGTGCGGAACACGTCATCAGCGGCGCGATCATGATCGTTACCAGCCGGTCCCGCCAGTGCGTGATGGTGCGCGTCGCCATCACGCCGGGAATCGCGCACGCGAAACTCGACAGCAGCGGGATGAACGAACGCCCCGACAGGCCCACGCTGCCCATCACGCGGTCCAGCAGGAAAGCCGCGCGCGGCAGATAGCCAGAGTCTTCCAGCGCGAGGATGAACAGGAACAGGATGAGGATCTGCGGCAGGAACACGAGCACGCTCCCCGCCCCCGCGATCACGCCGTCCACGATCAGGCTGCGCAGCACGCCAGTGGCCATGTGCGCCTGCACCCATGCACCCAACCCTTCGACGCCGGACTTGATCAGCTCCATCGGCCATTCGGCCCAACTGAACACGGCCTGGAACATGAGGAACAACACCCCTGCCAGCAACGGGAGGCCCCACAAGGGGTGCAGCACGATGCGATCGATCTGGTCGGTGAAGCCGAGCGGGTTGCGCGCATCCGGCGCAATCACGACGGACAGGATGCGGCGCACCTCGGCCTGCGTGGCGAGCACGTCGGCGATCTCCGCCCTGTCGATCCGGACATCGGCAGCCTTCTCGTCAACGCGCGCTGCAAGCGCGCTCCAGTCCAGCCGATCGAGCGCTTCGAGCAACGGCAACGCACCGTCGCTGCGCACGCCCACGGTCTCCACCACCGGCATGCCGAGTTCCTGCGACAGGCGCGCCCGGTCGATGCGGATGCCGCGCCGCCCGGCCATGTCGCTCATGTTGAGCACCATCACCATCGGCCGCCCCAGGCGCTTCGCCTCGAGCACCAGTCGCAGGTTCAGGCGCAGGTTCGTTGCATCGGTCACGCAGACCAGCAAGTGCGGCGCGGGTTCATCGCTGCGCCTGCCCAGCACGACATCGCGCGTGATCGCCTCGTCGGCGGACATGGCATGCAGGCTGTAGGCGCCCGGCAGGTCAAGCACACGCACGTGGCGGCCCTGCGGCGTGCGCAGGGCGCCTTCCTTGCGTTCCACCGTCACGCCGGCATAGTTGGCCACCTTCTGACGGCTGCCGGTCAGCAGGTTGAACAGCGCCGTCTTGCCGCAGTTGGGATTGCCCAGCAGCGCCACGCGCAGCGGCGCCGCCTGAGCTGCCGCCGTCATGAAGAAGCTCCTTCGGCGCGCACCCTGACCAGCGCAGCTTCGTGGCGCCTGAGCGCGAAGGTCGTTCCGCCGACGCGCACGGCAATCGGGTCGCCGGAAGGGAAGCCGCGCGCCACAACGCGCACGGGCTCGCCCGGCAGGAAGCCGATTTCGACGAGACGCAGGATGATGTCGCGTTCCTGCGCATCGGTGGGTTCCTGTACGGCAGCCACGACGGCGTTCCGGCCGCGTGGCCAGTCGTCGAGACCGGTAGGAGCTGCCGTGTCGGCGGAGGCTGAAGGCAGCGTGCTGTTATCTGTTGTCATGGGCGGCCAAGTCGAGAATACGAATTATTCTCGAAAAGTCCCACCCGTACCTGACCATGGTCAATGGAGCGTCCTCGTCAGGCCAGCAACTGTCTCAGCACGAACGGCAGGATGCCGCCGTTCAGGTAGTAATCCACCTCGATCGGCGTGTCGATGCGCAGCGTCACGACCACGCGCTGGATGGAGCCGTCCCCGCGCCGGATGACGAGCTCGGCATCGCTCTGCGGCTTCAGCGATGGATCGGGATGCACTTCGATCACTTCGTCGCCCTTGAGCCCCAGCGTCTGCCACGAATCGCTGCCCTTGAACTGCAGCGGCAGCACGCCCATGCCCACGAGGTTGCTGCGGTGGATGCGCTCGAAACTGCGCGCCACGACCGCCTTGATGCCCAGCAGCTGCGTGCCCTTGGCCGCCCAGTCGCGGCTCGAACCCGTGCCGTACTCCTCGCCGGCGAAGATCACCGTCGGCGTGCCCTCGGCCATGTAGCGCATGGCCGCGTCGTAGATGAACATCTTCTCGCCGGTGGGCTGGAACAGCGTGAGGCCGCCCTCCTCGCGCGACCCGTCGTCACGCGCCGGGATCATCAGGTTCTTGATGCGCACGTTGGCGAACGTGCCGCGCATCATCACGTCGTGGTTGCCGCGACGCGCGCCATAGCTGTTGAAATCGGCCTTGAGCACGCCGTTCTTCAGCAGCCACTGGCCGGCGGGCGAACTTTCCTTGATGGATCCGGCCGGCGAGATGTGGTCGGTGGTGATGGAGTCGCCGAACAGCGCCATCACGCGCGCGCCCTTCACCGACACTGAAGCGCTCTGGTGGTTCTCGATCGCGAAGTCCTTGAAGAACGGCGGCTCGGCGATGTAGGTGCTCTTGGGCCACGTGTACGCCGTGCCCGAGACGCCATGGATGCGTTCCCACAGCTTGCCGGGTTCCGACTTCACCTTGCCGTAGTTCTCGCGGAAGGCCTTGCCGTTCATCGCGAATTTCATCAGCGCGTAAATCTCTTCGCTGGTCGGCCAGATGTCGCCCAGATACACGTCCTTTCCGCCCTTGCCCTTGCCGACGGGCTCGGTCATCAGGTCCTTCAGCACGGTGCCGGCAATCGCATACGCCACGACGAGCGGCGGGCTCGCCAGGAAGTTCGCCTTGAGGTTGGGATGGATGCGGGCCTCGAAGTTGCGATTGCCGCTCAGCACGGCTGCGCACACGAGATCGCTCTTGGTGATCGCCTCATTGAGCTCGGGCGCAAGATCGCCTGCATTGCCGATGCAGGTGGTACAGCCATAACCCGCCAAGGCGAATCCGAGCTTCTCCAGGTACGGCAACAGGCCGGTCTCCGTGAGGTATTCGGTGACGATGCGCGAGCCGGGCGCGAGCGAAGTCTTGATGTGCGGCTTGACCTTCAGGCCCGCCTCGACCGCCTTCTTCGCCAGCAGGCCGGCGGCCAGCAGCACGCTCGGGTTGGATGTGTTGGTGCAGCTCGTGATGGCGGCGATCAGCACGTCGCCATGTCCGATGGTCACGTCAGTGGACGACGCCGTCGCCACCGCCGTCTCGGTGTGCGCAGCGGCCAGCGTCGGCTTGTTGCCTTCCATTTCCATCACGAAGCGCGGCGCTGCGGCGGGCGTCGGCGGGTTCGCCGGCACCCTGGCTTCGGGCGTCTCGCCACCGTGACGTGCGACATGGCGCAGCATCAGTGTCTCGGCGGGCATGTTGAAGCCATTCTCGGCGGCCGGCTTGCTGAAGAGCGACTTGAACTGGCTCGCCACGTTGCCGAGCTCGATGCGGTCCTGCGGCCGTTTGGGGCCGGCCAGGCTCGGCGTCACGTCGCCGAGGTCGAGCTTCACCACCTGCGAGTAGTCGATCTCGCCGGACTGCGGCACGCCGAACAGGCCCTGCGCGCGGAAGTAGGCTTCGAAGGCCTCGATTTCCGCTTTGGTGCGGCCGGTGCCCTTGAAGTAGTCGATGGTTTTTTCGTCTACCGGGAAGAAGCCCATGGTCGCGCCGTACTCGGGCGCCATGTTGCCAATGGTCGCGCGGTCGGGCAGCGCAAGTGTGCGCGTGCCTTCGCCGAAGAACTCGACGAACTTGCCCACCACCTTGTGTTGACGCAGGATCTCGGTGACGGTGAGCACGAGGTCAGTGGCCGTCACGCCTTCGCGCAGGCGGCCGGTGAGCTCGAAACCCACCACGTCCGGCGTGAGGAAGTAAACCGGCTGGCCGAGCATGGCGGCTTCGGCCTCGATGCCGCCCACGCCCCATGCGACGACGCCAATGCCGTTGATCATGGTGGTGTGGCTGTCGGTGCCGACCAGCGTGTCGGGGTAGCCCACGCCGTCAGAGCCCTGATGGATGCCGCGCGCGAGGTATTCCAGGTTCACCTGGTGGACGATGCCGAAGCCCGGGGGCACGACACCGAAGGTGTCGAAGGCCTGCATGCCCCACTTCATGAACTGGTAGCGCTCGTTGTTGCGCTGGAACTCGAGCTTCATGTTGAGGTCGAGCGAATTCTTCTTGCCGTAGTAGTCGACCATCACCGAGTGATCGACCACCAGATCCACCGGCACCAGGGGCTCGATGCGCTTCGGGTCCTTGCCCAGCTTCTGCGCGACGCTGCGCATCGCGGCCAGGTCGGCCAGCAGCGGCACGCCGGTGAAGTCCTGCAGCACCACACGGGCGACGACGAAGGGAATTTCGTCCACACGCTCGGCCTTGGGCTTCCACTTCGCAAGCTGCTCGACGTGCTCCGCCGTCACTTTCTTGCCGTCGCAATTGCGCAGCACGGATTCGAGGACGATACGGATGGAGACGGGAAGACGGGAAACGCCGGGGAACTGCTTCGCGAGCGCCGGGAGCGAATAGAACTTGCCGGTCTTGCCGGAAGCCGTCTTGTAGCTCTTGAGGGTCGAGGCAAATGCGTGGGGTGTTTTTCTTGGCATCACGGACTCCTTGAATGAACCGGGGACAGGCTTCATTCTGGCAGCGTCCGGCGACCGAGGTGTGACTGGGGCTTTGTTACCACGTGCCGCCTGCGGCTTGCGCATGGACGGAGGAAGGCACAGCAGCACGCAGGCCGATCCACTGAAGCTCCGCCAGCACAACCACCACCACCGCCTGCATCGCCACCCAGGCAAAGCCCAGCGACGTCATCGCGAAAGGCCCGGCCGCCAGCAGCCACACGCAGCCCACCGCCCACATGAAGTTGCCGACAATGAACAACCCGACCATCGCACGCGGGACCTCGGCGCGCAAGCTGGTCCACAGTGCGAGCGCCGCATAGACCAGAAGGAAGATGCCCGTGCCCAGAAGCAGCGACGCGGGCAAACCCGGCAGCCACGACGACACCAGGGAAACGGCAGCCACCTGAAGCGCGCCGCTCGCAAAGCACGATGCGGCATCGACCTGCAGCACGCGGCGCAGGAACGAGGGCGAACGGAAAACGGGGGAGTGGAAGATCGACATGACAGGCTCCTTGTTGAACATGGCGCCATCGTCGTGCGAAGACTGAATCGGGTCGATGACCTGGCAGGTCATCGACTGCCTGCGGCTTTCACCTACGATCCGGCTTCATGAACAGCCCTGTCGCTTCCGCACACGCCTCCGTACACGCCCTGCCCGGCCTCCGGTCGCCCTTCGGTGAACACCTGCGCTACTGGCGGCAGCATCGTCGCCTGAGCCAGCTGGACCTGGCGCAGGACGCCGACATCTCCACCCGCCACCTGAGCTTCGTGGAAACCGGCAAGTCCGCCCCCAGCCGCGAGATGGTGCTGCGACTGGCCGAGCGGCTGGATGTGCCACTGCGGCAGCGCAATGCGTTGCTGGTGGCCGCTGGCTTCGCTCCGATGTACCGCGAGCGGACGCTGGACGACCCTGACCTGTCCGCCGCTCGGGCTGCGGTGGATCTGGTGCTCAAGGGCCACGAGCCGTATCCCGCGCTCGCCGTGGACCGCCACTGGAATCTGGTGAGCTACAACCGCATGGTGCCGATGCTGATGGCCGGCGCGGATGCCTCGTTGCTGACACCGCCGGTCAATGTGCTCCGGCTGTCGCTGCATCCGCAGGGCATCGCATCGCGGATCGTCAATCTCGCGCAGTGGCGCGAACACCTGTTCGAGCGGCTGCGCCAGCAGATCGCCGCAACGGCGGATGCCGACCTCGCGTCCTTGCTCGAAGAGCTGCGCAGCTATCCGTGCGACGACGCCGCAGCGACACATCTGCCCGGATTGCTCGGCAGCGTCGCCGTCCCGCTCCAGTTCCGTACGGACGCGGGCCTCCTGAGCTTCATCGGCACCACCACGATTTTCGGCTCCCCGGTGGACGTGACGCTGCAGGAGCTCGCCGTAGAATCCTTCTTCCCTGCGGACAATGCAACTGCCGAGGCGCTGCGACGCCTCGCTCCATGACTCCAGCAACGATCCGAGACACACCCGGCACGTCCCTCACCGTCGTCGACACCATCAAGGCCGTCGCGTCGCAGGTCATCGTGCTGCACCATCTGGCTTTCTACGGCCTGCTGTCGAATGCGGTGGAGCCGTATGCGCCGTCGGTGCTCGACTGGCTTTCCGAGTACGGCCGCATTGCGGTGCAATGCTTCCTCGTGGTGGGCGGATTCCTTGCCGCCAAGTCGCTCATGCCGGGCCTGGGTGCCACGTGGCGTCCCATCGGCGCAAGCAGTCTTCCGCCCTTGCTGTGGAAGCGCTATGTGCGCCTGATGCGCCCCTACATCGTCGCCCTGCTGCTGGCTGTGGCTGCGGCCTGGCTCGCACGCTGGCTGGTGGCCGACCCGGACACCCCGCAAGCCCCGACGCTGGCGCAACTGGGCTGGCACCTCCTGCTCCTGCAGGACCTCATGGAGTCGCCCGCGCTCTCCGCAGGTGTCTGGTATGTCGCCATCGACATGCAACTGTATGCGCTCATGGCGGTGTGCTTCTTCGGCGCCTATGGCCTGGGCGTTGCGGCACATTGGGTGAGCAACGGCCGGTATCGCGAGATGGGCGCCGCCGTGCTGGCAGGCCTCGTGCTGCTTGCCCTGATGTTCGAATGGCGCAGCCGCATCGCGATGGCCGGCGTCACGGCGCTGGCCCTCATCGCCTTCACGCAGGCCCCGCCGTTGCGCGGCGAAAAGCTGTTGCAGCGCGTTGTCCGCGGTCTGTCACGCATCTCGTATTCGGTCTTCCTGATCCATTACCCCGTTTTCCTGGCCATCGGCTCAGTGGTGAGCTGGCAGTGGCCGGGCAATGCCATGGCCAGCAGCCTGGGTCTGGTGGCCGTCTGGGCATCGAGCCTGGGAGCCGGCATGCTGCTGCACCGCTTTGTCGAGGAGCCTTGGCGTCCAGGCAGCGCCAAGTGGAAGCCCGCGACCACAGCCAACGCCTGACAGCACGCGTCGCCGCTGTCCGACAGCGTGGAAGTGGCCCCTCCCGGATAGTTGAAGCTGATTGCGGCCACGGGGTCGCCGGGAGATCCAAATGCATCGATCGTTCCACACCACTTCGTGGCTCGCCAGCGCTTTGCTGTGCGCCGGCGTTTTCTCCGGCGGCGCTGCATTCGCCCAGGTACCCGCAGCAGAGACTGCGGCCACCCAGGCGCAAATGCGCTATGAAGCGCGCATTGCGCAATGCAACACGGGCAATCTGCCTGCGCCCCAACGTGCCGCCTGCGTCCGCTCGGCAGGCGCAGAACTGGACGCGGCGCGCGTGGCACCCGCGACTGCCCCGACGCTCGTTACCGGCGACGGCCGCGCGACGGTGGTGACCCCGTCAACCAATGTGGCACCGGTCATCACACCCAACCCCGCCACCGTGACCAACGGCATCACGACGCCGGACGGGCGCGCCACGGTAATCCCGAACAGTGTCGTGCAATAGCCGTCATGCAATAGCGTTCCCCGGTACGTCTCAAAAAAAACGGCTCCCGAGGGAGCCGTTCTTCATACGTGACCCGGATCAGGCGGTGACCGTGTCCGCCACTTCCTTGAATTCCTCGATCTTGTCGAAGTTCAGGTACTGGTAGATCTTGTCGCCGTTCTGGTTGATCACGCCGATGTCGGCCATGTACTCTTCCTTCGTCGGGATCTTGCCGAGCTTGGAGCAGATCGACGCGAGTTCGGCGGAGCCGAGGTACACGTTGGTGTTCTTGCCCAAGCGGTTCGGGAAGTTGCGGGTGCTGGTGGACATGACGGTTGCGCCTTCACGCACCTGCGCCTGGTTGCCCATGCACAGCGAACAGCCGGGCATTTCGGTACGCGCACCGGCATTGCCGAACACGCCGTAGTGCCCCTCTTCGGTCAGCTGCTGCGCGTCCATCTTGGTCGGCGGGGCAATCCACAGCTTCACCGGGATGTCGCGCTTGCCTTCGAGCAGCTTGGACGCTGCTCGGAAGTGGCCGATGTTCGTCATGCACGAGCCGATGAACACTTCGTCGATCTTCGCGCCGGCCACTTCGGACAGCGTCTTCACGTCGTCCGGGTCGTTCGGGCAGGCCACGATGGGTTCGTGCACGTCGGCCAGGTCGATCTCGATGACGGCGGCGTATTCGGCGTCCGCGTCGCCCTTGAGCAGTTGCGGGTCCTTCAGCCAGGCTTCCTGCGCGGCGATGCGGCGCTGCAGCGTGCGCGCGTCGGAATAGCCGTTGGCGATCATCCACTTCATCAGCGTGATGTTGCTGTTGATGTACTCGATGATCGGTTCCTTGTTCAGGTGCACCGTGCAACCCGCAGCCGAGCGCTCGGCCGATGCGTCGGACAGTTCGAAAGCTTGCTCCACCTTCAGGTCCGGCAGGCCTTCGATTTCCAGGATGCGGCCGGAGAAGATGTTCTTCTTGCCCTTCTTCTCGACCGTCAGCAAGCCCTGCCTGATGGCGTAAAGCGGAATCGCATTGACCAGGTCGCGCAGCGTGACGCCGGGCTGCATCTTGCCCTTGAAGCGCACCAGCACCGATTCGGGCATGTCCAGCGGCATGACGCCTGTGGCCGCCGCAAACGCCACGAGGCCGGAGCCTGCGGGGAAGCTGATGCCGATGGGAAAGCGCGTGTGCGAGTCGCCGCCCGTGCCCACGGTGTCGGGCGTCAGCAGGCGGTTGAGCCAGCTGTGGATCACGCCGTCGCCCGGGCGCAGCGAGATGCCGCCGCGCGTGCTGATGAACTCGGGCAGTTCATGGTGCATCTTCACGTCCACCTTCTTCGGATAGGCGGCCGTGTGACAGAACGACTGCATCACCAGGTCGGCAGAGAAGCCGAGGCAGGCGAGGTCCTTCAGCTCGTCACGCGTCATCGGACCCGTCGTGTCCTGCGAGCCGACCGAGGTCATCTTGGGTTCGCAGTACGTGCCCGGGCGGACGCCCTGGCCTTCGGGCAGGCCGCAGGCGCGGCCGACCATCTTCTGCGCCAGCGAGAAGCCCTTGCCGGAATCGACCGGTGCCTTGGGCAGGCGGAACAGCGTGGAAGCCGGCAGGCCCAGCGCCTCGCGCGCCTTGGCCGTCAGGCCACGGCCGATGATCAGCGGAATGCGGCCACCGGCGCGTACTTCGTCGAACAGCACGTCGCTCTTGATCTCGAACTCTGCGATGACCTTGCCGTCCTTGAGTGCCTTGCCGTCGTAGGGACGCAGCTCGATGGTGTCGCCCATGTTCATCTGGTCCACGTTCAGTTCGATCGGCAGGGAGCCGGCGTCTTCCATGGTGTTGTAGAAGATCGGGGCGATCTTCGTGCCCAGGCAGATGCCGCCGAACTTCTTGTTCGGGATGTAGGGGATGTCTTCACCCGTCCACCACAGCACGCTGTTGGTGGCCGACTTGCGCGAGGAGCCCGTACCCACGACGTCGCCGACGTAGGCGACCGGCAGGCCGCGTGCGACGAGGTCCTGCAGGAACTTGATGGGGCCGCGCTTGCCGTCTTCTTCCGGCACGAACGCGGCGCCTTCGCGCTTGTTCTTCAGCATGGCCAGCGCGTGCATCGGGATGTCGGGGCGCGTGGTCGCATCGGGTGCGGGCGACAGGTCGTCGGTGTTGGTTTCACCGGGCACCTTGAACACGGTGAAAGTGATACTGGCCGGCACTTCGGGACGGCTGGTGAACCACTCGGCGTTGGCCCAGCTTTCGATCACGGCCTTGGCGTTCGCATTGCCCTTGTCGGCCTTTTCCTTGACGTCGTGGAACTGGTCGAACATCAGCAGCGTCTTCTTGAGGCCGTCGGCCGCGACGGTGCCGACTTCCTTGTCGTCCAGCAGGTCGACCAGCGGGCCGATGTTGTAGCCGCCGAGCATGGTGCCCAGCAGTTCCGTCGCCTTGGCGCGATCGATGATGGCGCACTTTTCGGCGCCGTGGGCCACGGCGGCGAGGTAGCTGGCCTTGACCTTGGCCGCATCGTCCACGCCCGCGGGCACGCGGTGCGTGATGAGGTTGAGCAGGAACTCGGCTTCGCCTTGCGACGGGTTCTTGAGCAGCTCGATCAGCTCGGCCGTCTGTCTGGCCGACAGCGGCAGGGGCGGGATACCCAGCGCAGCGCGCTCGGCAACGTGGTCAACATAGGCTTGCAACATCGTGGTTCCTCCGGATAGTCAAATGGGGCGGCAAATCAGTTTCTGGTCGACGGCGGGCCGGCAGGCGTCTCGGGCTCGAGCAGGCTGCGCGGGGGGTTCTTTTTCATCTGGTCGGCAAAGGTCACCTGCTCCGGGCTGGTGCATTCATCCGCAAGGCGCAAGCCGAGTTTCTGGCTCATGAGCATGGACTTGTTCCCCAGCTGCAGCCACAGGGCCCCACGCTTGGGATCCTCCAGCCGTATGGCGCCGGTACGGCTGGCCACCGGGTGCATGTTGAACCGGTTGTTCCTGGTCTGCACGATGAAGAAGCCTTCCCGCCTGGACGGTGTGATCTGCACGGATGCACCGAGTTCGCAAGGAATGTGCCCGATGTAGACCTTTTTGGCGATCTCGAGCTCGGCGTCTTCCAGCGTCACATCGGGATGATCGTCGATAGGCGTGACTTCTTCCACCGCCTTGGCGGCGGAGCGTGCAAGCTTGGGTTTCGGCTTGGCGGCTGGCGCGGTCTTGGCCTCCGGCTTTGCGGTCTGCGCGTGGGCGGTCAGTGGCAATGCGAGAGACAGCGGGAGAGCCAGGGCCAGCGTCAGCGCGGGCAGGCTTGCGAATGCATATTTCATGAAGATGTTTCCGTGAGAGGTCACGCGGCCACCGGCTCGAACCAGTGCCGCACTTCGCCGGGAAGCGCGCGCCCTGTGCGCTGCGCGCGCTCCAGCACCTGCCAGTAATAACGGTAGCTTGCACGGTCGTGCAGTTGACCGCCAAAACTGGTCGGCGCCCAGTCTGCCCGAGCAGCCCCTGCAATGATGTTCGCAGATGTTTCGACCTCGTCCTCGGTCGGCGCGAAGGCTGCGAGGATGGGACGGATCTGCGCGGGATGGATGCTCCACATGCGCGTGTAGCCGAACTCGCGGGCCGCGCGTCTGGCTGCGGCACTGATGGCGGACGGGTCCGAGAACTCCGTTACCACGCAATGGGAAGGCACCTTGCCGTACGCATGCGCGGCAGACGCGATGTCGAGCTTGGCGCGCACGACGAGCGGATGGCTGAATTGCCCCGCCACGCCCATGCCGTCGCCGGGAATGGCGCCGCCGTGCGCGGACACGAAATCCATGAGGCCGAAACTCAGCGATTGCACCCGCGCATGCGCGGCGATGTCGAACGCGTGGTGCACGGCAAGCGGCGATTCGATGAGCACGTGCAGCGGGAGTGACGCCGCGCCTGCGGCGTCCAGCGCTTTCGCTGCGCGTTCGATGTCGGCGACGGACTCGACCTTGGGCACCATGATGTAGGCGAGGCGTTGGCCCGCGCGGCCGGCAATCATCTGGATGTCGGCGTCGAAAGACTCATGGTCCACGGGGTGCACGCGTGCGCCGACACGAAGGTGGGGTGCAACGCCCAGCGCAAGTTCGGTCACGAGCTGCGCATGCTCCGCTTCGGCACCGGCGGGCGCGCCATCTTCACAGTCGAGCGTCACATCGAACACGCAGGCGCCGAATTCTTCGGCCATCTCGGCCTGGAGCGCGAGGCTCTTGCGCATGCGCGCCTCGACGCCACTGTAGTGATCGCACACCGGCAGCACCGCAGCGCCGGCCTGTGCGCCCAGCAGCACCTCGCGCGGATGGGCCGCGCTCATGCGGGCCTCCGGGCAATGAGGAAGAGACGCGGGAATCCGAGCAGGCGCTTGCCATCGGCACGCGCCGGATAGGCAGCATCGATGCGGCGTGTGTACTCGGCCAGGAAACCTTCGCGCTGCGACCCGGAAAGCGGGTCGATGAACGGGCGCAATCCGGTGGCCCGCACCCATTCGACGATGGCCTCGGCCGAGCCCATGACGTGCTGGTACACGGTGTGCCACACATCGACCAGCGCAGCCGAGCCGGCCAGCATGTCGTAGTACTCACCGATGGGCCGACGCGGGGCACGCAGCTTCGATGCATCACCGATGGCGTCACGCCACGGACCGTCTGCCGCGACTTCGCGCATCAGGCGGTGCGAGGGCTCGTCCAGGTTGTCGGGCATCTGCACCGCCAGCACGCCGCCGGGGGCGAGCTGTGCGAAGAGGCGCGGGAACAGGGCGGGATGATCGGGCACCCACTGCAACGCCGCATTGGCGTAGATGAGGTCAGGCGCAACAGGCGGTTGCCACGTCGCAATGTCGGCCAGCTCGAACGGCACGCCCGGCAGTCGCACGCGCGCGCTGTCGAGCATGGCTTCGGAATTGTCGACGCCGGTGACATGCGCGTCAGGGAATCGCGCTGCGATCAGTTCGGTGGAGTTGCCGGGGCCGCACCCCAGATCGACGGCCTCGCGCGCCTGTGCAAGAGGCACGCGGGCGAGCAGTTCGATCGCGGGGCGGGTGCGCTCGTCCTCGTAACGTCGGTAGAGCGCAGGATTCCAGTCGGCCATCGGCAGTGAGGCCGCTTACAGCAGATGGGCGACGCCCGCCTGTTCGTCGGTCAGTTCCTTGAGCGTCTTGTTGATGCGTTCCTGGCTGAACGCGTCGATCTCGAGGCCTTCGACGATCTTGTACTTGCCGCCTTCGGTGGTGACCGGGAAGCCGAACATCACGTCCTTCGGGATGCCGTATTCGCCATTGGACGGAACACCCATGGTGACCCACTTGCCTTGCGAGCCCAAGGCCCAGTCGCGCATGTGGTCGATGGCAGCGTTGGCCGCCGATGCAGCGGAGGACAGGCCACGCGCTTCGATGATGGCCGCACCGCGCTTGCCCACGGTGGGCAGGAAGGTGTCTGCGTTCCAGACCTGGTCGTTGATCGCGTCCTTGACCGACTTGCCGCCGATAGTGGCGAAACGGTAATCGGCGTACATGGTGGGCGAGTGGTTGCCCCACACGGTCAGCTTCTCGATGTCGCCGACCTTGCCACCGGTCTTGGCAGCGATCTGCGACGCAGCGCGGTTGTGGTCCAGGCGCAGCATGGCGGTGAAATTCTCGCGCGGCAGGCTGGGCGCGCTTTTCATGGCGATGTAGGCGTTGGTGTTGGCGGGGTTGCCGACCACGAGCACCTTGACGTCACGGCTGGCGACCTGGTCGAGCGCCTTGCCTTGCGCGGTAAAGATCTGGGCGTTGGCGGCCAGCAGGTCGGCGCGCTCCATGCCGGGGCCGCGGGGACGGGCGCCGACCAGCAGTGCGTAGTCGGCATCCTTGAACGCGACCAGCGGGTCACCGGTGGGCACGACGCCAGCCAGCAGCGGGAACGCGCAGTCTTCGAGTTCCATGATCACGCCCTTGAGCGCCTTCTGGGCCTTCTCGTCGGGGATTTCGAGCAGTTGCAGGATGACGGGCTGGTCCTTGCCGAGCATTTCGCCAGAGGCGATGCGGAACAGCAGGGCGTAACCAATTTGACCTGCGGCGCCGGTGACGGCAACGCGGACGGGCTTCTTGCTCATAGGGAGACTCCGGATTGAGGATTCATGAAGGGAAAATCGGGGCCCGGACAGGTCGACCGACCATGCCGGATCAGCCCGCGAGTTTACTGCCGAACGAAGCGCATCGTCAATTTGTCTTATGTCTTATATAAGATATCATGAGGACCTTCGACAGCCTCCCGGCCCAACGCCCACCATGCCCTCCAGCACGCCCCTGTCAGACCCGGAAACGCCTTCAGGCGTGGGGACGCCAGCCTTCAGCCCGCTGTACCAGCAGATCAAGGCGCTGATCCTCCAGGGCCTGGAAGCCGCCGAATGGAAACCGGGTGAAGCCATCCCCAGCGAGATGGACCTGGCCGCACGCTTTCGCGTGAGCCAGGGCACAGTGCGCAAAGCCATCGACGAACTCGCAGCCGACAACCTGCTGGTGCGACGCCAGGGAAAGGGGACGTTCGTTGCCACCCACGCCGAGCGGCACGTCCAGTACCGATTCCTGCGACTCATCCCCGACCACGGGGACGTGGACAGCGAAGGCCCGGCGCAGCGCGACATCGTCGAGTGCCGCCGCACCCGCGCCAGCGCGGAAGTGGCACGCGCGCTCGCCCTGCGCACCGGCGACGCCGTGCTGCAGGTGCGGCGCATCCTTTCCTTCGGTGGCACGCCCACCATCCTGGAAGACCTCTGGCTGCCGGGCCAGGCCTTCAAGGGCCTGAGCGCCGAACAGATGGCCAACTATGCTGGCGCCACCTACGCGATGTTCGAAGTCGAGTTCGGCGTGCGCATGGTCCGTGCCGAGGAAAAACTGCGCGCGGTGCTGCCGGATGCAGAACAGGCCGCGCTCCTGAAAGTGCCGGCACAGACACCGCTGCTCAGCGTGGAACGCATCGCCTACACCTACAACGACGCCCCGATGGAACTGCGCCGCGGCCTCTATCTCACGGACACACACCACTACCGGAACGCACTCAGTTGACCGGCACGCTGGGGCAAGTTGGTGCAACATCCGTGTCAGCTTGCTGCGTTGCAATAGAATTTTGGGTTGTTTGCTCCTGCATAAATACAAAGCCCGCCAAGTCGTCCCCATCCACGAAAGCTTCTCCATGTCCGAGCTTGCCTCCAACTCCAAGCCCAAGCGGCCTGAATTCCGAAACATCAACGCCATCACGGATCTGACGACCTACCGCCTCCCCGTGGCTGGCATCGTCTCCATCCTGCATCGCATCAGCGGTGCACTGATGTTCCTGCTGATGCCGTTCATCATCTGGATGTTCGATACCTCGGTCACTTCCGAGTTCTCGTACGCCCGCTTCAAGGCGGTGTTCAACGTCGGCGCCGGTTTCGTGCCGGGCTGGTTTTTCAAGCTCGTGGCGCTCGCGCTCATCTGGGCCTACCTGCACCACTTCATCGCCGGCCTGCGCCACCTGTGGATGGACCTGAGCCACGACGCGGTGAGCAAGGAATTCGGCAAGACCTCCGCCATCGCGACGCTGGCTGTCAGCGTCTTCCTGACACTCGTGCTGGCAGCCAAGCTGTTCGGCCTGTACTGAGAAGAAAGGAACGCATCATGTCCGTCAATTACGGTTCCAAGCGCGTCGTCGTCGGCGCCCACTACGGCCTGCGCGACTGGCTTGCGCAGCGCGTCACCGGCTTGCTGATGGCCGTCTTCACCGTCGTCGTGCTGCTGCAGGTGCTCTTCACGCGCGGCGCCATCGGCTATGACCAGTGGGCCGGCATCTTCTCCGCGCAATGGATGAAGGTGCTGACATTCACCGTCATCGTTGCCCTGCTCTATCACGTGTGGGTCGGCATGCGCGACATCTGGATGGACTACATCAAGCCTGTCGGGCTGCGCCTGGCGCTGCAGGTTTTCACGATCGTCTGGCTGACCGGCTGCGCCGGCTGGGCCATCCAGGTGCTCTGGCGCCTGTGAGCCCCGAAGAGAAAACCCCACGCATCAGGATTCATCAATGAGCTACACCAAGAATGACATCTCCACGCGCAAGTTCGACGTCGTCATCGTCGGCGCCGGCGGCTCCGGCATGCGCGCCTCGCTCGAACTCGCGCGCGCCGGACTGAACGTCGCGTGCCTGTCCAAGGTCTTCCCCACCCGCTCGCACACGGTCGCCGCACAGGGCGGCGTGTCGGCGTCGCTGGGCAACATGAGCGAGGACAACTGGCACTACCACTTCTACGACACCATCAAGGGCTCCGACTGGCTGGGCGACCAGGACGCCATCGAATTCATGTGCCGTGAAGCGCCGAACGTCGTGATCGAGCTCGAACACTTCGGCATGCCGTTCGACCGCAACCCCGACGGAACGATCTACCAGCGCCCCTTCGGTGGCCATACCGCCAACTATGGCGAGAAGCCTGTGCAGCGCGCCTGCGCCGCAGCTGACCGCACCGGCCACGCCATGCTGCATACGCTGTACCAGCAGAACGTGAAGTCCAAGACGAACTTCTTCGTCGAATGGATGGCGCTCGACCTGATCCGCGACCAAAGCGGTGATGTCGTCGGCGTGACCGCACTCGAACTCGAAACCGGCGAGCTGCACGTGCTGCATGCCAAGGCCGTGCTGCTGGCGACCGGCGGCGCGGGCCGCATCTTCGCAGCATCGACCAATGCCTTCATCAACACCGGCGACGGCCTGGGCATGGCGGCGCGCGCCGGCATCCCGTTGCAGGACATGGAGTTCTGGCAGTTCCACCCGACCGGGGTGGCCGGCGCGGGCGTGCTGCTGACCGAAGGCTGCCGCGGCGAAGGCGCGATCCTTTTGAACAGCAACGGCGAACGCTTCATGGAGCGCTACGCGCCCACGCTGAAGGACCTCGCGCCGCGCGACTTCGTCTCGCGTTCGATGGACCAGGAAATCAAGGAAGGTCGCGGCTGCGGTCCCAACAAGGACTACATCCTGATGAAGCTCGACCATCTGGGCGCCGACACCATCCGCAAGCGCCTGCCCTCGGTGGAAGAAATCGGCCACAACTTCGCCAACGTCGACATCACCAAGGAACCGATCCCCGTGGTGCCGACCATCCACTACCAGATGGGCGGCATCCCGACCAACATCAACGGCCAGGTTGTCGTGCAGAACGGTGACGTGCACAACCAGGTCGTCAACGGCCTCTATGCCGTGGGCGAATGCTCGTGCGTCTCGGTGCACGGCGCCAACCGCCTGGGCACCAACTCGCTGCTCGACCTGCTGGTGTTCGGCAAGTCGGCCGGCAAGCACATCGTCGAATACGTGAAGAACGGTGCAGCACTCAAGCCGCTACCCGCTGACGCAGCCGACCGCACGCTCTCCCGCCTGAACCAGTTGCAGGAATCGACCGAAGGCATTTACGCACAGGACATCGCCAACGACATCCGCAGCACGATGCAGCAACACGCCGGCGTGTTCCGCACGCAGGACAGCATGGACGAGGGCGTGACCAAGATCAACGACATCCGCGCGCGCGTCTCCGGCGTCACCTTGGGCGACAAGTCCAAGGTCTGGAACACCGCCCGCATGGAAGCGCTGGAAGTGGACAACCTGATCGAAGTGGCGCAGGCCACCATGACATCCGCTGCCGCCCGTCGCGAATGCCGTGGCGCGCACACGGTGTACGACTACGAGCACCCGGCCGACCACCCCGACTTCCCGCTCGGCCGCAACGACAAGGAGTGGATGAAGCACACGCTGTGGCACAGCGCGGGCAACAGCCTCACCTACAAACCCGTCAACCTCAAGCCGCTGACGGTGGAATCGATCCCCCCGAAGGTCCGTACGTTCTGAACAAGGCCAACACGATGAAGCGCACATTCCATATCTACCGCTACGACCCGGACAAGGACGCCAAGCCCTACATGCAGACCGTCGAGATCGAACTCGACGGCCACGAGCGCATGCTGCTGGACGCACTTGTCAAGCTCAAGGCACAGGACCCCTCCATCGCCTTCCGCCGCTCGTGCCGCGAAGGCGTCTGCGGCTCCGACGCCATGAACATCAACGGCAAGAACGGCCTGGCCTGCCTGACCAACATGAATACGTTGAAGGACCCGATCGTCCTGAAGCCGCTGCCCGGCCTGCCGGTCATCCGCGACCTGATCGTGGACATGACGCAGTTCTTCAAGCAGTACAACTCGATCAAGCCCTACCTCATCAGCGACACGCCTCCGCCCGAACGCGAGCGCCTGCAATCGCCCGAGGAGCGCGAGGAACTCAACGGCCTGTACGAGTGCATCCTGTGCGCGAGCTGCTCGACCAGTTGCCCCAGCTTCTGGTGGAACCCCGACAAGTTCGTCGGCCCGGCCGGCCTGCTGCAGGCCTACCGCTTCATTGCCGACAGTCGCGACGAGTCCACCGCCGAGCGGCTGGACAACCTCGAAGACCCGTACCGCCTGTTCCGCTGCCACACGATCATGAACTGCGTGGATGTCTGCCCCAAGGGGCTGAACCCCACGAAGGCCATCGGCAAGATCAAGGAACTGATGGTCCGCAGGGCCGTCTGACATATTCTTCCGGCATCATGTCCCAGCAACCGCTCGATTCCCGCGACCTCGGCATGCTCAAGTGGCGCAGCCGTCGCGGACTGCTGGAGAATGACCTGTTCATCGAGCGCTTCTTCGCCCGGCATGAATCTGGCTTGACGGCCAGGCAGGCCGAGGGGATGACAGTGCTCATGAACCTGTCGGACAACGACCTGCTGGACCTGCTGCTCAGGCGCAAGGAGCCGGACGGCGAAATCAACACAGAAGAAGTCAGGGAAGTGCTGGGCATGCTGCGCAACTGAGGCACTGCGCGCCTGCCGACAATGGTCACCATTCAACGAAGGAAACTGAAAAAATGAAACTTGCCGACAACAAAGCCACCCTGTCGTTCTCCAATGGCAGTCCCAGTGTCGAGTTGCCCGTGTACCACGGCAACATCGGGCCGGATGTCGTTGACATCCGCAAGCTTTACGCGCAGACCGGCATGTTCACTTACGACCCCGGTTTCCTGTCCACGGCTTCGTGCCAGTCCGCCATCACCTACATCGACGGCGACAAGGGTGAACTGCTGTACCGCGGCTATCCGATCGAACAGCTTGCGGTGAACTGCGACTTCATGGAAACCTGCCACCTGCTGCTGTACGGAGAGCTGCCCAACGCCACGCAGAAGGAAGATTTCACCAAGCTCGTGACGCACCACACCATGGTGAACGAGCAGATGCAGTTCTTCCTGCGCGGCTTCCGCCGTGACGCGCACCCGATGGCCGTGCTGACCGGCCTGGTGGGGGGCCTGTCGGCCTTCTATCACGACAGCACCGACATCAACAATCCGGAGCACCGCGAGATCGCGGCGATCCGCCTGATCGCCAAGATGCCGACGCTGGTCGCGATGGCCTACAAGTACGGCATCGGCCAACCCTACATGTACCCCCGCAACGAACTCTCGTACGCCGGCAACTTCCTGCGCATGATGTTCGGCGTGCCGCCGGAGGACTACAAGGTCAACCCGGTGCTCGAGCGCGCGCTCGACCGCATCTTCATCCTGCACGCAGACCACGAGCAGAACGCCTCCACCTCCACGGTCCGCCTGTGCGGTTCGTCGGGCACCAACCCGTTCGCTGCCATCGCCGCAGGCGTGGCCTGCCTGTGGGGCCCGGCCCACGGCGGCGCCAACGAGGCCTGCCTGAACATGCTGGAAGACATCCAGCGCCAGGGCGGCGTCTCCAAGGTGGGCGAGTTCATGGAGAAGGTCAAGGACAAGAGCTCCGGCGTCAAGCTGATGGGCTTCGGTCACCGCGTCTACAAGAATTACGACCCGCGCGCCAAGCTGATGCAGGAAACCTGCAACGAAGTGCTGACCGAACTGGGCCTGGAAAACGACCCGCTGTTCAAGCTGGCCAAGGAGCTGGAAAAGATCGCCCTGGAAGACGACTACTTCGTGCAGCGCAAGCTCTACCCGAACGTCGACTTCTATTCCGGCATCGTCCAGCGCGCCATCGGCATCCCGGTCAACCTGTTCACCGGCATTTTCGCCCTGGCCCGCACGGTCGGCTGGATTGCCCAACTGAACGAAATGATCAGCGACCCGGAGTACAAGATCGGCCGTCCCCGCCAGTTGTTCACCGGTGCCCCCAAGCGCGACGTGCAACCCCTCGCCAAGCGCTGAGCGCCAGGACTCCTGTCCATCTGCAAGGCCCGCCTCGTGCGGGCCTTTTTCATGGAAGCAGGGGCATCGCGTTTCACGATGACGGCCAGTGGATTTCAGTAGCAAAATCGCGCAAAGCCATCTTCAACCGCGATGACCACAGAAACCGCCAGCCTGTCGGGACGAAATTTCGCCCGGCGTGTAGACCTCACCTCGCTGCAGCTCTTCGTCGCTGTCTGCGAGCTGGGGAGCATCGGCCGGGCGGCGGAGCGGGAATTCATCGCGGCCTCGGCGGTAAGCAAGCGGCTGGCCGATCTGGAAAGTGCGCTGGGCAGCACGCTGCTGTACCGCCACAGCCGCGGTGTCGACCTCACGCCTGCCGGCGAAAGCCTGCTGCATCACGCGCGCAGCATGCTGTTCAGCCTGGAGAAGATGCAGGGCGAACTGAGTGAATATGCCGACGGCGTGCGTGGCCATGTGCGCGTGCACGCCAGCATCTCGGCCATCGTGCAGTTCCTGCCGGAAGACCTGGGCGTGTTCGTCCGGAGGCATGAACACGTGAAGATCGACCTTGAGGAACACCTGAGCACCGAGGTGGTCCGCGCCGTGCGCGAAGGCGCGGCGGACCTCGGCATCTGCAACGTGGCCGTCGGAATCTCGGGGCTGCAGATGCGTACGTACCGCGAAGACGAACTGGTGCTCGTCGTGCCTGCCGGGCACCGGCTGGCCGGGGAAAAAGCCATCGAGTTCATCGAATCGCTGGACGACGATCACGTGGGCCTGCATGCCAACAGCTCGATCTACATGACCATCCACCAGGCTGCGGCGCAGTCGGGCCGAAGCGTGCGCCTGCGAATCCACGTCACTGGCCTCGACGCCATGTGCCGGATGATCCACAACGGCCTGGGCGTCGGCGTCATGCCGCGCCGCGCGTTCGAACTGATGCGCGGCGTCGGCCGCCTCGCCAGCGTCACGCTCGAGGACGCCTGGGCGCGCCGGCAACTGGGCCTGGTGGCACGCGATTTTTCCACCCTGCCCGTCACCGCGCGGCTGCTGGTGGACCACCTTACCGCAACGCCAACCGCGGCATAAAATCAACGACCCCCGAAGGAAGACAGACACATGGGACGCACCCTCTACGACAAGATCTGGGACGAACACGTCGTCCACACCGAGGAAGACGGCACGGCCATCCTCTACATCGACCGTCACCTCGTGCATGAGGTCACCAGCCCGCAGGCCTTCGAAGGCCTGCGAGAAGCCGGCCGCAAGGTCTGGCGCGTGAGTTCCATCGTGGCCACGGCCGACCACAACACGCCGACCAACGGCTGGGAACTGGGCTACGACGGCATCACCGACCCGATCTCCAAGGAACAGGTCACCACGCTGGACAAGAACATCGGCGAGTTCGGTGCGGCTGCATTCTTCCCGTTCCTGTCGAAGCGCCAGGGCATCGTGCACGTCATCGGCCCCGAGAACGGCGCCACGCTGCCGGGCATGACTGTGGTCTGCGGTGACTCCCACACCTCCACGCACGGCGCATTCGCCGCGTTGGCGCATGGCATCGGCACCAGCGAGGTCGAGCACGTCATGGCCACGCAGACACTGCTGGCCAAGAAGGCGAAGAACATGCTGGTGAAGGTCGAGGGCACGCTGGCCTCCGGCGTCACTGCGAAGGACATCGTGCTGGCCATCATTGGCCGCATCGGCACGGCGGGCGGCACGGGCTACACCATCGAGTTCGGCGGCTCGGCCATCCGCAGCCTGAGCATGGAAGGCCGCATGACGGTCTGCAACATGGCCATCGAAGCGGGCGCGCGCGCGGGCCTCGTGGCCGTGGACGACAAGACCATCGACTACGTGCGCGGCCGTCCCCTGTCGCCCACCGGGCCCGAATGGGACCACGCCGTCGCCTACTGGAAGACGCTGCAATCCGACGCCGACGCGAAGTTCGACACCGTGGTCGAGCTCGACGCCGCGAAGATCATTCCGCAAGTGACCTGGGGCACCTCGCCCGAGATGGTGCTGGGCATCGACGCGTCGGTGCCGGACCCGGACCGCGAGAAGGACGCCACCAAGCGCGGCGCCATCGAGCGCGCGCTCACCTACATGGGGCTCGAACCGGGCAAGTCGCTGGACGACATCTATGTCGACAAGGTGTTCATCGGCTCCTGCACCAACAGTCGCATCGAGGACATGCGTGAAGCTGCGGCCGTGGTGAAGAAGCTGGGCCAGAAGGTCGCGAAGAACATCAAGCTCGCCATGGTGGTGCCGGGCTCCGGCCTCGTGAAGGAACAGGCCGAGCGCGAAGGCCTGGACAAGATCTTCAAGGCCGCCGGCTTCGAGTGGCGTGAGCCGGGATGCTCCATGTGCCTGGCAATGAACGCCGACCGGCTGGAGCCGGGCGAGCGCTGCGCCTCCACCAGCAACCGCAATTTCGAAGGCCGCCAGGGCGCTGGCGGCCGCACTCATCTGGTCAGCCCGGCCATGGCGGCAGCGGCAGCCGTCCATGGTCATTTCGTCGACGTCCGCAAATTTGCCTGAAAGGAAAACGCATCATGAAAACCATCGCCACTTTCCTCGCCCTCACTTTCGCCCTGCTGGCTGCAGGTTGCAACACCGTCAAGGGCGTCGGGCAGGACGTGCAGCGCGCAGGCACGGCCATCGAAGACGCGGCCAAGAAGAAGTAAATGCAGAAATTCACCGTGCACAAGGGGCTTGTTGCCCCGATGGACCGCGAGAACGTCGACACCGACGCGATCATTCCCAAGCAATTCCTCAAGTCGATCCGCAAGACGGGCTTCGGCCCCAACCTGTTCGACGAGTGGCGCTACCTCGACCCCGGTTTTCCCGGCCAGGATCCGGCCAGCCGCAAGCCCAATCCGGACTTCGTGCTGAACCAGCCGCGCTATGACGGCGCGTCCGTGCTGCTGGCGCGCAAGAACTTCGGCTGCGGTTCGTCGCGCGAGCATGCGCCGTGGGCGCTCGACCAGTACGGCTTCCGCGCCATCATCGCGCCGAGCTACGCCGACATCTTCTTCAACAACAGCTTCAAGAACGGCCTGCTGCCGATCGTGCTGGGCGAGACGCAGGTGGGCCAGTTGTTCGACGAAGTGAATGCGTTCCCCGGCTATAGCCTGACCGTCGATCTGGAACGCCAGGTCATCGTCAAACCCGATGGCGCGGAGATCGCCTTCGACGTGCAGCCGTTCCGCAAGTACTGCCTGCTCAACGGCTTCGACGACATCGGCCTCACGCTGCGCCAGAGCGACAAGATCAAGCTCTTCGAAGCGCAACGCCTTGCGCAGAAGCCGTGGCTGGCCCACACCATGCTGTCGCAATGACGGCGCCCACCACAGAGACATCGTCAGGAATTCAATGAAGATCGCAGTTTTGCCGGGTGACGGCATCGGGACCGAAATCGTGGCAGAGGCCATCCGCGTGCTCGACGCACTGGACCTCAAGTTCGAGATGGAGTCCGCCCTGGTGGGTGGCACCGCGTACGACGCGCACGGCCATCCGCTGCCCGAAGCCACGCTGAAGCTGGCCAGGGAGGCCGACGCGGTGCTGTTCGGCGCCGTGGGCGACTGGAAGTACGACAAGCTCGAACGCCAGTTCCGACCTGAGCAGGCCATCCTCGGCCTGCGCAAGAACCTGGGCCTGTTCGCCAACTTCCGACCCGCCATCTGCTACGAACAACTCACGCACGCGTCGAGCCTGAAACCCGAGCTGGTCGCCGGCCTGGACATCCTGATCATCCGCGAGTTGACGGGCGACATCTACTTCGGCCAGCCGCGCGGCCGCCGCACGGCCATCGACGGGCACTTCCCCGGCGCCGAAGAAGCCTTCGACACCATGCGCTACAGCAAACCCGAGATCGAGCGCATCGCTCGCGTCGCCTTCGAAGCCGCCCGCAAGCGCAACAAGAAGGTCACGAGCGTCGACAAGGCCAACGTGCTCGAAACCTTCCAGTTCTGGAAGGACGTCGTGACCGAGGTGCACAAGGACTACCAGGACGTCGAGCTCGAGCACATGTACGTGGACAACGCGGCCATGCAACTCGTGAAGAAGCCCAAGGCCTTTGATGTGATCGTGACTGGCAACATGTTCGGTGACATCCTGTCCGACGAAGCGTCCATGTTGACCGGCTCCATCGGCATGCTGCCCTCGGCCAGCCTGAACGCCAGCAGCCAGGGCCTGTATGAGCCGAGCCACGGCAGCGCGCCCGACATCGCCGGCAAGGGCGTGGCCAATCCGCTGGCCACCATCCTGAGCGCTGCAATGATGCTGCGCTTCTCGTTGAACCAGGAGGAAGCGGCCGTGCGCATCGAGAACGCCGTGAAGAGTGTTCTGGCGCAAGGCCTGCGCACGCCCGACATCTACAGCGAAGGCACCACCAAGGTGGGCACGCGCGAGATGGGCGACGCAGTGGTCAAGGCGCTGGGCTGATCTTCCGGCTTCCGCTACAATTTGCGCCATGTTTGCCGCCCGCCCGTTCTTCCTGAACACCACGCCTGCCACCCTGGCAGTCGTGGCTGCGTGCGCATCCATCATCACCAAAACCACGACCATCAAGGGCTGACTCGCCCCGGTTCGTCGTGCGCCCTCCCCGGCCAGACGAGCCGGGCGAACAGTCCACCATGGCATGGCGGGAACTGTTTTTATTGAACGAAGGGCATTGAAATGAGCAAGTTGGTAGGCCTGGTCGGCTGGCGAGGCATGGTCGGCTCGGTCCTGATGGACCGCATGCAGGAAGAAGGCGACTTCGACCTGATCGAACCCGTTTTCTTCTCCACCTCCAATGCGGGCGGCAAGGCACCGTCCATGGCGAAGAACGAAACCCAGCTCAAGGACGCCTTCGACATCGCGCAACTGGCCAAGTGCGACATCATCATCACCGCCCAAGGCGGCGACTACACGACCGAGGTCTTCCCCAAGCTGCGCGCCGCGGGCTGGAACGGCCACTGGATCGACGCCGCATCCACCCTGCGCATGAAGGATGACGCGATCATCGTCCTGGATCCGGTCAACCTCCCGGTGATCAAGAATGCGCTGGCCAAGGGTGGTCGCAACTGGATCGGTGGCAACTGCACCGTCAGCTGCATGCTGATGGGCGTGGGCGCGCTGTACAAGGCCGGGCTGGTCGAGTGGATGACATCCATGACCTACCAGGCTGCCTCTGGTGGTGGCGCGCAGCACATGCGTGAACTGCTGACCCAGTTCGGCACGCTCAATGCCGAGGTGAAGAACCTGCTGGACGACCCGAAGAGCGCCATCCTCGAGATCGACCGCAAGGTGCTGGCACGTCAGCAGGCGCTCACCAGCGAAGAAACCGCCAACTTCGGCGTGCCGCTGGGCGGATCGCTGATCCCGTGGATCGACAAGGATCTCGGCAACGGCGTGAGCCGTGAGGAATGGAAGGCCGGCGCCGAAACCAACAAGATCCTCGGCCAGGGCGCAGCTTTCGGCACGGCCGAGACGCCGGTGGACGGCTTCTGTGTCCGCGTGGGTGCCATGCGCTGCCACAGCCAGGCGCTGACCTTCAAGCTCAGGAAGGATGTGCCCATCGCCGACATCGAAGCCATGATTGCAGCCGACAACAGCTGGGTGAAGGTGGTTCCCAATACGCGCGAGGCCACCATCCGTGACCTGACGCCGGTGGCCGTGACCGGCACGCTGGGCATTCCGGTCGGTCGCATCCGCAAGCTCGCCATGGGCCCGGACTATGTGGGCGCCTACACGATCGGCGACCAGTTGTTGTGGGGTGCTGCCGAGCCGCTGCGCCGGATGTTGCGCATCGTTCTGGACGCCTGAAAACGGCAAACAGCTGGAAACAACGGCCTGTAACTTAAGGTTACAGGCCGTTGTCGTTTGGCAACAAGGCAGGGCGCCAAATGGGGACGCTCCGCACGCCTTCAATCTTTAAAAGCTGCCTTAGCTTGTCAGCCTAAAACATTGATGTTAATGTCGTTTTTCAATCTCCTGTGTCAAGGCTTGCGTCCAGAATGATGAGAATAAAGTTGCCTGCTGATCAAGCGATGGCTCACAAATTGGCGAAGAAGTTACCGACCTGGCAGACGCCTGTCCTTACGGCCGTCGCAGCGTCCGTGCTTTGCCTTTTCAGCGCTGACGCAAACGCTCTTGCGCTGGGCCGCCTGTCCGTGCAGTCCGCGCTCGGCGAACCGCTGCGCGCCGAGATCGACATCCCCGAAATCAATGGCGAAGAAGCGGCCAGCCTCCGCATCGAAGTGGCACCGGCTGCCACCTTCCGTACTTCCGGCTTCGAATACAACCCGGTGGTTTCCGGCGTCCAGGTGACGCTGCAGCGTCGTCCCGACGGGCGTTATTTCGCACGCCTTGTGGGTGACCGTACCGTCAACGATCCGTTTGTCGACATCGTGCTCCAGGCCAACTGGACCAGCGGGCGCATCGTGCGTGACTACACGATGCTGTTCGACCCGCCGAGCCTGCGCCAGCCTGCAGCGCCGCAGGTGATGGCTCCGCAAGTCACCCCGCTGCCCTCGCAGCCCGCCCTGCCGCGCGGCGCAACCGCCACGCCGTCGCCCTCGCGTGCGCCCGCTACGCCCGCCGCAACACCTCGTCCACCTGCACCGGCCGCCGCGCCGCAGGCACCCGCAGTGCAGGGCCGCGCCGCCACCAGCGGTGACCAGCAGGTCACCGTGCGTACAGGGGACACCGCCGGCAAGATCGCCGCAGCCAACAAGCCGGCCAGCATCTCGCTGGACCAGATGCTCGTGGCCTTGCTCCAGGCCAATCCTGACGCATTCATCAACGGCAACATCAACCGGTTGAAGTCCGGTGCCGTGCTCGACCTGCCCACGGCAGAGCAGGCTGCGGCCGTGCCCGCCGGTGAGGCACGCCAGACATTGGTGGCCCAAAGCCGCGATTTCAACGAATTCCGCCGTCGCCTCGCAGAGAATGCCCCGGCCACCCAGGTTGCCGCGGCAGACCGCCAATCCGGCGGCTCGGTGCGGACCGAGGAACAACGCCCTGCCGCGGCATCGCCTGACAAGCTGACGCTCTCCAAGGGTGCCGCTTCGGGCCGCCCGGGAGTCGAAGATCAGGCCGCCAAGGCCCGCCAGGCCCAGGACGAGAAGACGCGCGTCGCCGAACTGTCCAAGAACATCAGCGACCTTGCCAAGCTGCAAGGTGCAGCCGGCGCACCGGGTGCGCCTGCGAAGGCTCCTGCCGCGACGCCTGCGGCCCCGGCGGCGGCAGCGCCAGCTCCGGCCGCAGCAGCCCCGGCCCCCGCTGCGCCAGCCGTTACCGCACCGGCCGTGGTTCCGGCGCCGGCTCCTGCGGCGTCCGTACCGGCGACTGTGTCGGCTCCGTCCGCCGCAGTGCCTGCACCAGCCACCAGCGCGCCGGAAGCACCGTCTGCGCCTGTCGCGACGCCTGCACCGGCTCCCGCACCCGTCGTTGCGCCACCCGCACCGCCCAAGAAGGCGCCTGTGCCCGCGCCCGCACCGGTTCCGGAACCCAGCCTGCTCGACGAACTGCTCGAAAATCCGATGATTCCCGTCGCCGTCGGTGCGCTGCTTGCGCTGCTGATCGGCTTCGGCGTCTACCGCTTCCTGCGTCGCCGCAAGACAGCCCAAGTCGACAGCTCCTTCCTGGAAAGCCGTCTGCAACCCGACTCGTTCTTCGGAGCAAGCGGTGGCCAGCGCGTGGACACGAACGAAGCTGCCCCGTCCGCTTCGTCGATGGTTTATTCGCCCAGCCAGCTCGATGCCGCCGGCGATGTGGATCCCGTGGCCGAAGCCGACGTGTACCTTGCCTACGGCCGTGACCTGCAAGCCGAGGAAATCCTCAAGGAAGCGATGCGCAGCAACCCGTCGCGCGTTGCCATCCACGTCAAGATGCTGGAAATCTACGCCAAGCGTCGCGACGCGAAGGCGTTCGAACAGGTGGCCGTGGAAGCCTATCGCCTGACTTCGGGCCATGGCGACGAGTGGGCGAAGGCCTGCGAACTCGGCCGTGAACTCGACCCCGACAACAGCCTGTACCAGCCTGGCGGTCAGCCGTCGGACAGCCAGTCCGCCTCGGCCACGACCATCATGGCCGGCGCTGCAGCGAGCACCGTGCCGCAGTCCGCGCAACCCGAACTGGCCGCCGCACCGGCAGTGGATCTGGACCTCGATCTGGACTTCTCGTCTGACGAAGGTCGCAATTCGGGCTTCCGCAATTCGGGCTTCCGCAATTCGGCATTCCCGACGGCTCCGGAACCCACCGTCGCCGTGCCCAGCTTCTCGAATTCCAAGCCAGCTTCGCTGGACATGGATTTCAACATCGAAACCATGGGCGTGAAGCCGACAGCCAATACCGAGCCCGCGCCCCTGCGTATTGACGTACCGGTTGCGGAAGCGCCCGTCCCGTCGCTGCCGATGCTGCCTGAAGATCCTCCGGCACCGGTTGCCGCGCCTGCGCCGCAGGCTGCTGCCCCCGCACCGGCGATGGACTCCGGCCTGATTGAATTCGACCTCGGCTCCCTGTCCCTCGATCTGGGTGACAGTTCACCCGCTGGTGCCACGGCCAACACGGCCATGGCTCCGCTGGGTGGCGCAGACGCCGACGGCCCGCTGGCCACCAAGCTCGCGCTGGCTGAAGAATTCCAGGCCATCGGTGACACTGACGGTGCCCGCGCACTGATCGAGGAAGTCGTGGCCGAAGCCTCGGGCGACCTCAAGGCCCGCGCGCAGAAACTGCTCGGCGAACTCTGATCCCGGGCGGCGTCCGCGCCGCCTGCGGTCCATGCCCGTTCCGGCACCCCGCTCTCCCCGACAGGAACACTGTGCGCCTGGCCCTCGGCATCAGCTACAACGGCCAAGCTTATGAAGGCTGGCAAAGCCAGCCTTCGGGTCGAACCGTCCAGGACCAGCTGGAGGCTGCGCTCGCCCAGTTCACCACCACCCCCGTTCCCACAGTCTGCGCCGGGCGTACCGATGCTGGCGTGCATGGCCTGATGCAGGTCGTGCACTTCGACACCGACCTTGTCCGGGAGCCGTCGTCCTGGGTGCGGGGAACCAACCGCTACCTTCCACCGGACATCGCCATCCAGTGGGCCCAGTTGGTGCCGGACGAGTTCCATTCACGCTTCAGCGCAGTGGCTCGCCGCTACGCCTACGTGCTTCTCCAGTCACCCGTGCGACCTAGCGTGGATGCCGGTCGTGTCGGCTGGGTTTTCCGGCCGATGGATGGCGACGCCATCCAGGCCGCCGCCGCTCACCTGCTCGGCGAACATGACTTCACGTCGTTCCGCGCATCGAGCTGCCAGGCACGCACGCCAGTCAAGACCATGAACAGCATCCGGATCACGCGCAAGGGCGACGGCGACACCTGCTACTGGCGCTTCGAGTTCGAAGCCAGCGCATTCCTGCATCACATGATCCGCAACCTCATGGGCTGCCTGATCCAGGTCGGCCAGGGCGCTCAGCCGCCCGGCTGGATGCGAGACGTGCTGGCCGCGCGTGACCGCGACGCCGCAGCACCGACCTTCTCCCCGGACGGTCTTTACTTCCTCGGCCCGGTCTACGACGCGCACTGGGGCCTGCCGGAGCGCACCGCTGCGTATGATTGGCTGCCATGAGCCTCGAGCCCGCCAATGCCGAACGCACGCGCATCAAGATCTGCGGCCTGACGCGTGAGCAGGACGTGGACGCCGTTGTGGCCGCCGGCGCGGATGCGGCGGGTTTCGTGCTCTACGACAAGAGCCCCCGGTTCGTGACGCCGCAACGCGCGGCGGAGCTCGCCCGACGACTGCCCGCTTTCGTGACGCCGGTCGTCCTGGTGGTGAATGCAGCAACCGATTTCCTGCAGCAGGTCTTCGAACTCATGCCGCACGCATTGATCCAGTTCCACGGCGACGAAACGCCCTCTGACTGCGACGCGGCAACCGGAAACGGCCGCCGCGCGTACCTGCGCGCCGCCCGCATTCCGCTGGATGCGGGGACGCATTTCGACTTGCTAAAATTCGCCCACGATTTCAGCAATGCCCAGGCCATCCTGCTCGACGCGCACGTCGAAGGGTATGGCGGTGGTGGAAAGGTTTTCGATTGGTCACGGCTTCCAGCAAACGTCAACGCTCACCTCGTCTTGAGTGGTGGGCTCGACGCTGCCAACGTGACAGATGGCATCGCGCAAGTGCGGCCGCGTTGCAGAACGCTGGCCGTTGATGTGAGTTCCGGCGTCGAGGTCTCCAAGGGGATCAAGGACGCCGACAAGATCCACCGGTTCGTCGCCGCCGTCCGCGCGGCCGACAGCCAGCTTGCACAGGCCATCCATGTACCAGTATCAACAACCTGACCCGACAGGCCACTTCGGGAAATACGGCGGCAGCTTCGTCAGCGAAACACTCACCCACGCGATCGAAGAGCTGCGCCAGGCTTACGACAAATACCGCCAGGACCCGGAATTCCTCGCCGAATTCCACAGCGAACTTGCCCACTTCGTGGGACGTCCCTCGCCCATCTACCATGCCGCGCGCATGAGCCGTGAGCAAGGTGGCGCGCAGATCTACCTCAAGCGCGAAGACCTCAACCACACCGGCGCGCACAAGGTGAACAACACCATCGGCCAGGCCATGCTTGCGCGCCGCATGGGCAAGCCGCGCGTGATCGCCGAAACCGGCGCGGGCCAGCACGGCGTGGCCACCGCCACCATCTGCGCGCGCTATGGGCTGGAGTGCGTGGTTTACATGGGCAGCGAAGACGTGAAGCGCCAGAGCCCGAATGTCTACCGCATGCACCTGCTGGGCGCGAAGGTGGTGCCGGTCGAGTCCGGCAGCCGCACGCTGAAAGACGCGCTCAACGAAGCGATGCGTGACTGGGTGACGAATGTGGAGAACACGTTCTACATCATCGGCACCGTGGCGGGCCCGCACCCCTACCCGATGATGGTGCGCGACTTCCAGCGCGTGATCGGCGAGGAATGCATCCAGCAGATGCCTGAATTCACAGGCGGCAGACAACCCGATGCGGTCGTCGCCTGCGTGGGAGGTGGCAGCAACGCCATCGGCATCTTCCATCCGTACATCCCGTACGAGAACACGCGCCTCATCGGCGTCGAAGCCGCAGGCGACGGCCTGGACAGCGGCAAGCACGCAGCTTCGCTCCAGCGCGGAAGTCCCGGCGTACTGCACGGCAACCGCACCTACATCCTGCAGGACGAGAACGGGCAGATCACCGAGACGCACAGCATCAGCGCCGGCCTGGACTATCCGGGCGTCGGCCCGGAGCACGCGCTGCTCAAGGACATCGGCCGCGCGGAGTACGTCGGCGTCACCGACAAGGAAGCGCTGGACGCTTTCCATTACCTGTGCCGGACCGAAGGCATCATTCCCGCGCTCGAATCGAGCCACGCCGTGGCCTACGGCATGAAGCTGGCCGCGACGATGCGGCCAGACCAGTCGGTGCTCGTGAACCTTTCGGGTCGCGGCGACAAGGACATCGGCACCGTCGCGGATCTGTCGGGCGTTGACTACTACGACCGCCCCTCGATGCGCGGCCACACGGTCAAGGGAGGAGCGCAATGAGCCGCATCGACACGACCCTCGCCGCGCTCAAGGCGCAAGGCCGCAAGGCGCTCATCCCTTACGTGACCGCCGGCTTCCCGTTTGCCGACATCACGCCGGAACTGATGCACGGCATGGTGGACGCGGGCGCCGACATCATCGAACTCGGCGTTCCGTTCTCTGATCCGATGGCCGACGGGCCTGTCATCCAGAAGGCCGGCGAACGCGCGCTGGCGGCCGGCATCGGCATGAAGCAGGTGCTGCAGATGGTGGCCGACTTCCGCCAGCGCGACGGCAAGACGCCCGTGGTGCTGATGGGCTACGCCAACCCCGTCGAGCGGTACGACCTGAACCACGGCGCCAATGCCTTCGTGCGCGACGCCGCGAAAGCCGGTGTGGACGGCGTGCTGATCGTGGACTACCCGCCGGAGGAATGCGCGGACTTCGCCGCCGCGCTCAAGGCCGAGGGCATGGACTTGATCTTCCTGCTGGCCCCCACCAGCACCGGGCAGCGCATGGCGCAGGTCGGCCGACTGGCCGGCGGCTATGTGTACTACGTGTCGCTCAAGGGCGTCACGGGCGCGGGCAACCTGGACACGACCGCGGTCGAGCAGGCCATTCCCCGCATCCGCCAGCACGTGAGCGTGCCTGTGGGCGTGGGCTTCGGCATCCGTGACGCGGCGACGGCCCAGGCCGTGGGTCGCGCGGCCGACGCCGTGGTCATCGGCAGCCGGATCATCCAGCTGATCGAAAACGAGCCGCGTGACAAGGTGCTGCCTGCGGCGGGGGCCTTCCTGCGGGAAATCCGCGCGGCGCTCGACGCCCCGGCCTGACGCATAATCTCCTTTTCCGGCCCCGTCCCCCTTGCAGGGCGGTGGGGACCGGTCACCAGACGAGGTATCCGCATGTCCTGGCTCGAAAAGCTTCTCCCCCCAAAAATCCAGCCCACCGACCCGACCGAGCGCCGCAGCGTGCCCGAAGGCCTGTGGATCAAGTGCCCCAGCTGCGAAACCGTGCTCTACAAGACCGATCTGGAGCACAACCAGAATGTCTGCCCGACCTGCAGCCACCACCACCGCATCGGCGCCCGAGCCCGTCTGGATGCATTCCTCGATGCCGAAGGCCGCTACGAGATCGGGCAGGAAGTCCTGCCGGTCGACTCGCTGAAGTTCAAGGACAGCCGCAAGTACCCGGAGCGCCTGAAGGAGGCCCTGGAAAACACGTCGGAGACCGATGCCCTGATCGTCATGGGCGGCTCGGTGCAAAGCATCAACGTCGTGGTCGCGTGCTTCGAGTTCGACTTCATGGGCGGCAGCATGGGCAGCGTGGTCGGCGAGCGCTTCGTGCGCGGCGTGCAGGCGGCCATCGACCAGAAAGTCCCGTTCATATGCTTCACCGCCACCGGCGGCGCACGCATGCAGGAAGGCCTGCTTTCGCTCATGCAGATGGCCAAGACCAATGCCGCGCTCACGCGCCTGGCCAAGAAGGGCCTGCCCTACATCAGCGTGCTGACCGACCCGACCATGGGCGGCGTGAGCGCAGGCTTCGCGTTCGTGGGCGACATCGTGATCGCCGAGCCCAAGGCGCTGATCGGCTTTGCCGGCCCGCGCGTGATCGAATCCACCGTCCGCGTGACGCTGCCGGAAGGCTTCCAGCGCGCCGAGTTCCTGCAGCAAAAGGGTGCGATCGACTTCATCTGCGACCGCCGCGAACTGCGCAAGACCGTGTCCACCTCGCTGGCCATGCTGCTGCGCCAGCCGGCCGACGCCGTCGCCTGAGTCGCAGGAAAACGGCCGGCCCAGCCCGTCCGTTCCACCGGGAATTCAGCCCAGAAGCAGGGCCGCCTGCAGGTGGTTCAGCATGATCTGCAGGACCTGCAGGCCCACCAGCAGCACGAGCGGAGAGAGGTCCACGCCCCCCACCAGAGGAATGAGCTTGCGCACCGGGCGCAGCCAGGGGGCGCAAAGCCGGTCCACCACGTCATGGATCAGCGAGTTGTTCTGTACCCAGGACAGGATGGCGTAGCCGATGAGCAGCACGGTCATCCCCGAGATGGCCAGACGCACCACCCCGAAGATCGCCAGGACGGGCAGCTTCCCGAGGCCCGACAGGCCCCCCGTCAGCAGCCACAGGAGGCTGTACTGCACCAGGACCAGCAGGAACACACCCACGAGGCTGGCCGTGTCCCAGCGGCCGACCGGTGGCAGGACGCGGCGCAACGGGAGCACGAGCCAGTTGCTCAAGGCAAATACGAGTCGCCCGATGGGATTGCTGAACGAGATACGCTGGTGCTGCATGTACAGGCGCAGGAGGCAGGCGCCACCCAACAGGCCAATGGCGACATCCAGCAGGAAAGAGACGATTTGATAAAGCATCGGGCAGGCGATTTCAGGCCATGGGATGATAGCGACGTTGCGTGACCCCATGTCCGAAGCCCTGACACTCCATTCGCTGCCACTCTTTCCGCTGGGCACCGTGCTGTTCCCCGGCGGGCAGTTGCCGCTGCGCATTTTCGAAGTGCGCTACCTGGACATGATCACCCGGTGCCACAAGGCAGGTGCGCCCTTCGGGGTGGTGTCCCTCACGCAGGGGCACGAAGTCCGCCTGCCGGGCGTGACCGAGAGCTTTGTCGACATCGGCACGTTGGCGGCAATCGAAGAGCTGTCGCAGCCGCAGCCCGGGCTGCTGTCGATCCGCTGCGCCGGTACGCAGCGTTTCCGCGTGATGTCGAGTGAGCGCCTCAAGCATGGCCTGTGGGTGGCCGATGTCCAGCGTGTCGACGACGACCCCGTGGTGAGCGTGCCTGAAGACCTCGTGCCCATTGCGCAATCGCTGGCGGAAGTCATCCGCAAGCTGCGCGAACGCGCCCCGCAGGACGCCACGCCGCCCCTGCCAACCGAAATGAAGCTTGACGACTGCGGCTGGGTCGCCAACCGCTGGTGCGAGTTGCTGCCGCTGCCTGCGGAGCTCAAGCAGCGCCTGATGGTGCTGGACAATCCGCTGGTCCGGCTGGAGCTGGTGGGCGATATCCTCGCGCGCACCGGCATCGCGAGCCAATAAAACTAAAATAGCGGGCTTGGCTCGCCGCCTGGCGTCGAGCCTGCGCCTTTTCTGCGCATCCGCACATCCATCGCCATCATTCATGTCCGACCACAACACGCCCAACGCCGCTCCCGCCCAGGATGAGAACCAGCTGATCGCCGAACGTCGCGAGAAGCTCAGGAACATCCGCTCGGCCGGCGTCGCCTTCCCCAACGACTTCAAGCCCGACTCGCACGCGGTCGATCTGCTGGCAGCGCACGGCGAGAAGACTGCAGAGCAGCTGGAAGCGGAAGGAGCCGTGGTCAAGGTCGCCGGCCGCATGATGCTCAAACGCGTGATGGGCAAGGCCAGCTTCGCCACACTGCAGGACGCGAGCGGCCGCCTCCAGATCTACGTCACACGTGACGCGGTGGGCGAGGACGTCTACGCCTCCTTCAAGCACTGGGACCTGGGCGACATCGTGGCAGCCGAGGGCAAGCTCTTCAAGACGCGCACCGGTGAACTGTCGGTGCATGTGACCCGCGTGCGCCTGCTCACCAAGAGCCTGCGCCCCATGCCCGACAAGTTCCACGGCGTGGCCGACCAGGAAGTGAAGTACCGCCAGCGCTACATCGATCTGATGACGGACGAAGCCGCGCGCAAGCGGTTCGTCGCACGCAGCAAGGCCGTGAGCTCGATCCGCGAATTCATGGTGGCCAACGACTTCCTCGAAGTCGAAACCCCGATGCTTCACCCGATTCCCGGTGGCGCGAATGCCAAGCCGTTCGTCACGCACCACAACGCACTCGACCAGGAGATGTTCCTGCGCATCGCGCCCGAGCTGTACCTGAAGCGGCTGATCGTCGGCGGCTTCGAGCGCGTGTTCGAGATCAACCGCAACTTCCGCAACGAAGGCATCTCGGTCCGTCACAACCCCGAGTTCACGATGATGGAGTTCTATGCCGCGTACTGGAACTACCAGGACCTGATGGGCTTCACCGAGTCCCTGATCCGCGATGTGGCACTGAAGGCCACCGGCAGCCTGGCCCTGTCCTACGGCGGCAAGCCGGTCGACCTGGCCGCGCCTTTTGAACGCCTCACGATACGCGAAGCCATCGTGAAGCACACCGACGCAGGCGAAAACGTGGACGACACGGCATGGCTGATCAACGCGCTGCGCAAGCTGGGCATGAATGAGGAAAAGGACAAGCTGTCCGCCCGTTCACTCGCGTCGCTGCAGGTGCTCTACTTCGAGGAAACGGTGGAAGAGAAGCTCTGGCAGCCCACGTTCATCATGGAGCACCCGACGGAAATTTCGCCGCTTGCCCGGGCCAACGACCAACGCCCTGAAGTGACCGAGCGTTTCGAGCTGTACATCACCGGTCGTGAATTCGGCAATGGCTTCTCGGAGCTGAACGATGCCGAAGATCAGGCCGCGCGTTTCAACGCACAAGTCAACGCCAAGGACGCGGGTGACGACGAGGCCATGTACTTCGACCACGACTTCGTGCGTGCGCTCGAATACGGCATGCCGCCCACCGGCGGCTGCGGCATCGGCATCGACCGCCTGATGATGCTGCTGACCGACAGCCCCAGCATCCGCGATGTCATCCTTTTCCCGGCACTTCGACGGGAATCCTGATCAGGTCACGACGACGCGATCACGGCAGCAGGCCCAGCGCGTGCTGGTACTGCGGCTGATGCATCAGGTCATCCCATGACAGCGGTGCCGTCGCGGGCAGCAACGCCTGGCGACGCAGTTCGCTTGCCTCACTGGCGCGCCACGCGCCTGCCTTTTGCGCAGCGGCAAGGCCATCGATGAGTTCGTCCACCGGCGCGCCGCCGTTCACGCTCTGGTTGCACAGAAGCACCAGATCGCAGCCGGCGTTCAATGCGGCCACAGCGGCCTCCGTGTAGCTCACCAGTTTTCCGTTGATGCGGCGCGCACCTTCCATCGACAGGTCGTCACTGAACACCGCACCCTGGAACCCGAGCTTCGCGCGCAGGATGTCCTGGAGCCATCGCGGCGAAAAGCCAGCGGGAAGACTGTCGACCTTGGGATAGATCACGTGCGCCGGCATGACGCTGGTGAGCACGGTGCCGAGCCAGCCATACGGTGCGGCATCTTCAGCCAGGATCGCCTTGAGCGATCGCTTGTCGACCGGGATTTCGGTGTGCGAATCAGCCCTCACGAAGCCGTGTCCGGGAAAATGCTTGCCGCAATTGGCCACGCCGGCCTGCAGCAACCCGAGCATCAGGCTGCGCGCCAGTGCAGAGACGACACGCGCGTCGCCGTGGAACGCACGGTCGCCGATGACGCCGCTCTCCCCCCAGTCCAGGTCAAGCACGGGGGTGAAGCTGAAGTCGACGCCCGCCGCGCGCAGTTCCGCGCCAAGGACGTAGCCACAGGCAGTTGCTGCGTCCATCGCGCGCAAAGCCCCCGAGCCTGCCGGGCCCTTGCCGTCTTTCATCCATGACTCACCCAGCGCGCGCATCGGCGGCAGGTGGGTGAAGCCGTCGGTACGGAAGCGCTGCACGCGTCCGCCTTCGTGGTCCACGCAGATGAGCAAGTCGGGCCTCACCGCCTTGATCTCCGCATTCAGCGCTTCGAGCTGGGCGCGGTCTTTCCAGTTGCGGGCGAAATGGATCACGCCGCCGACGAGCGGATGCGCCAGCCGCCGGCGGTCGTCATCGCTCAGGCCCTGGCCTGCGACGTCGATGATCAGGGGTGCGTGAAGGCTGGATGTCATGAATCGCGTTCTTTCTTTTCCACCACCACGAAGCTGGCGGCGTAGTCTGTCTCGTCAGTCACGCTCACGTGGGCCGTGAGACCCTGCGCGTCGAACCATTCCTTGAGGCCGCCATGAAGCACGATGGCGGGCTTGCCGCTGGGCAGTTTGCCGATCTCGCACAGCCGCCAGGTCATCGGCATGCGCATGCCCATGCCGACCGCCTTGCTGAAGGCCTCCTTCGCGGAAAAGCGCGTGGCGAGGTAACGCACGCCGCGTTCCGGCCAGCGCGCGGTGCGGGCCTTCCACGTCGCCATTTCGGCCTCGCTCAGGATTTTTGCGGCAAAGCGTTCACCGTGGCGGTCGAGCGAGGCCTGGATGCGCCGCACGTCACAGATGTCGGTGCCGATGCCGTAGATCACTCGTACGCCTCGCGGATGCAGCGCAGGTAGTCCTTGATGGTTGCGGTGTAGCCCAGCTCCAGCGAATCGGCGATGAGTGCGTGGCCAATGGACACTTCCGCCACGCCGGGCACTGCACGCAGGAACGGCGTGAGGTTGTCGCGGCTCAGGTCGTGCCCTGCGTTGACACCCATGCCGGCATCCAGCGCGGCTTGCGCGGTGGCTTCGAAGGCCTGCAGCACCTCGTGTTGGCGTGGCGTGCCCCAGGCACTGGCCCAGGTTTCGGTGTACAGCTCCACGCGATCGGCACCGGCTGCGCGCGCAGCGGCCATCGCTTCGGGCACCGGGTCCATGAAGAGGCTCACGCGAACGCCAAGCGCCTTTGCCTCGGCAATGAGTGGCTTCAGGCGTTCGGCATCCTGCGGAAAGCTCCAGCCATGGTCGCTGGTGAACTGGCCTTCGCCATCGGGCACGAAGGTGGCCTGATGGGGGCGCAACTCGCGAACGAAATCCATCAGGTTGTGGAATGGATTGCCCTCGATGTTGAATTCCCGGTCCGGCCAGTCCTTGAGCAGGCGAGCCAGCGCGTGAACGTCGTCAGACCGGATGTGCCGCGCATCCGGGCGGGGGTGGACCGTGATGCCGGCAGCGCCTGCTTCCAGGCACAGGGTCGCCGCACGCGTGACGCTGGGTATGCCGAGGTGGCGCGTGTTGCGCACCAGCGCGACCTTGTTGAGGTTCACCGAAAGCGAAGTCTGAGGGGTCTTTGTCATAAGGACTGCAGGTCCGTCATCATTTGCCGCGTGCGCAGCACGGGCACATTGCAATGGTAGTGCAGCAAGGTCCGCAATTGCGTGCGCAACGCACTGCCCAAGCCGGCGCAGACGCGAAGCGTCGCGGTGAAGGGAGCGAGGTCGTCCAGTGCCTGTTGCAACGCCCGCCATTGGTCGCCGGACAAAGTCGCCACCGAATCCGCGCGCGCACGCCCCAGCCCGCTTTCGGCTGTGAGGCTGTAGGCTTCCTGTGCCTGGACGGGGGCCAGCGTCAGCGTCTCGATATCCAGGACAGGCAGCAGGCCGATTTCGCGCAACAACAGCAATTCGAATGCACGCAAGGCGGCCGACTGGGTCGCCGCCTGTGCCTCGCCATGCGCGCTGGCAAGGACCTGGACAACCGCTGCATAAACGTCGAAAAGCGTCGCGTGCGGGTCGTCGCGCGCCAGGAGCCGGATCAGCAATTCGTTGAGGTAGTAGCCTGACAGGAGCGACTCGCCTGTCGGCATCACATGACCACCGACCCACTCGGCCGCCTTGAGGGTGCGGATTTCCGCGTCGCCACCCCACGCAAGTTGAAGCGGCTGCAGTGGCAACAGTACCGGGCGGAAGTTGGAGCTCGGTCGCTTCGCGCCCTTGGCAACCACCGCCAGCCTGCCGTGGTTGCGCGTGAAGACTTCAAGGATCAGGCTCGACTCGCTCCAGTCGTAGCGGTGCAGCACATAGGCAGGCTCATGGGTGATGGTGCGCTTCACCGGCCCATCCCCTTGCCGTCACTCATAGCCGAAAGAACGGACGCGCGCTTCGTCGTCGGCCCAGCCCGAACGGACTTTGACCCAGAGTTCCAGGAACACCTTGGCGTCCATCAGCTTCTCGAGCTCCGTGCGCGCTTCGGTACCGATGCGCTTGAGCCGCTCGCCTTTTTCGCCGATGACCATGGCCTTGTGGCCGTCGCGCTCCACGATGATGGTGGCCGATATGCGCACCATGCGGCTCGCCGTCTTGCCAGGCTCTTCTTCGAACTTGTCGATGACGACGGTCGAGGTGTAGGGCAGTTCATCGCCCGTCAGGCGGAACAGTTTCTCGCGCACCGTCTCGCTGGCCAGGAACTTCTCGCTGCGGTCGGTGAGCTCGTCCTCGGCATACCACCACGGCTGCCCGGAGAGGTACTTTTCACACACCGTCAGCAGTCGCTCCACATCCTTGGGGTTCTTCGCCGACATCGGGAAGAACTCCACGAAGGGGTGCCGCTCCTGCATGGACTTGAGCCACGGCGCCACTTCAGAGCGGCGATGGACATGGTCGAGCTTGTTGGCAACCAGCATCACCGGCACCCTGTCGTTCAGCACCGAAAGGACCTTGGCATCTCCCAGCGTGAAGCTGCCGGCCTCCACCACGAACAGCACGAGATCCACATCACCGAGCGCGCCCATCACCGTCTTGTTGAGCGACTTGTTCAGCGCGCTTGTGTGCCGGGTCTGGAAGCCAGGCGTATCGACGAAAACGAACTGGCTCTGTCCCACGGTGCGGATGCCCGTGATGCGGTGGCGCGTGGTCTGCGCCTTGCGCGAGGTGATGCTGATCTTCTGGCCGACCAGGGCGTTCAGGAGCGTCGATTTGCCGACGTTGGGTTTGCCCACGATGGCCACGAGGCCGCAGCGCTGCCCTTCGGCAGAGGGCGGCGGCTCGGGCATGGCGGGAGTTTCGATGGTCATGGATAGCGAGTCTTCAAAGTGATCAGCATGGCGGCTGCGGCAGCCTGTTCGCCGGCACGGCGGGATCCGCCGATGCCGCGTTCGGTGAGTCCGGGCTCGGGAACCTCGCACTCGACGTCAAACGTCTGTTTGTGCGCAGCCCCCAGCGTGCCTGCGACGCGGTAAACGGGCAACTTCATCTTGCGTCCCTGCAGCCACTCCTGCAGTTCCGTCTTCGGGTCTTTGGCGGCAGCCTGCATGCCGGCATTGATGTCCAGCTTCTCGAACAACCGGAATACCAATGCGCTGGCCGGCTCGTAGCCGCCGTCGAGATAGACGGCGCCGATCAACGCCTCCAGCGCATCTGCAAGGATCGATGGGCGCTTGTGGCCACCGGATTTGACCTCGCCCTCGCCCAGGCGCAACACCTTGGGCAGATCGAGTTCCAGCGCCAGCTGGTGCAAGGTTTCCTGGCGCACGAGGTTGGCCCGCACGCGTGAAAGATCCCCTTCGGGCAGATCTTTCAACCGCTCATACAGAAGACTCGAAACAGACAGATTGAGGACCGAATCACCCAGGAACTCCAGACGTTCGTTGTGCTGGGCAGAAAAGCTGCGGTGCGTCACCGCCAGCTCGAGCAACCGGCCGTCGCGAAACGGATGCTGCAGCCGTTGCTGCAGCGTAGCCAGTGCCCCGTTCACGACTATCGGGATGACCCGCTGTATTTCATCAGCAGGAAGGCAGGGCCGACGAGTTCGATCTCGCGGGTGTAGGCAAAAGTCACCACGACCTTTTCACCTTGCTTGGAGATGTCCAGATCCGTGCCCTTGATCGTTTCGATATTGTCGATGGCTGCAGTGCGGTCGAAGCTCGAACGGATCTCCGCGACGGTCGTCCCTTCGTTGGCTGCCTTCCTGACTGCTTTTTCGACGGCGAGGTATTCCATGTATGTCGGAAAAACCTGCAGACCAACCAGCACCACGCACGCGAGCACGCCCCCGACAAACAGCAACCCGAAAAACGAAATGCCGCGCTGCCCAGACTTGAAATGACCGTTCATACCCTCTCGCCCTCTTGTCCTGCACTCAGTTGAAAGATCCGATGCGGTTGAAGTTGCCGAAATTCATCCAGACGAAGAAAGCCTTGCCCACGATGTTCTTGTCAGGCACAAAACCCCAGTAACGCGAGTCCAGCGAATTGTCGCGGTTATCGCCCATCATGAAGTAATGGCCTTCCGGCACCTTGCACACCACGCCCTCGACACTGTAATTGCAATTCTGCCTGTAAGGGAAGTCATCTGCGCCCTGGACGAAGGCGGGAACCTTGTCGTTGTTGAGCAGCCGGTGCGATTTCTCGCCCAGCTTTTCCTCGAACTGGCTGGCATAGGCCATCGATTCGTCGTCAAAGAACGGCGCAATGGGCGTCTTGCTCACGGGCTGGCCGTTGATGGTGAGCTGCTTGTTGCGGTATGCCACCTCGTCGCCCGGCACGCCCACCACGCGTTTGATGTAGTCCAGGCTGGGCTTGGGCGGATAGCGGAACACCACCACGTCGCCCCGCTGCAGCGGGTTGCCCTCGGTGAGCTTGGTGTTGATCACCGGCAGGCGGACGCCATAGGTGAACTTGTTCACGAGGATCAGGTCGCCGACCAGCAGCGTCGGCACCATGGAAGCCGAAGGAATCTTGAACGGCTCGAACAGGAACGAGCGAAGCAGGAACACCACCAGGATCACCGGGAATAATCCTGCCGTCCAATCCAGCCACCAGGGCTGCATCAGCAAGCGCTCCTTCGCATGCGTGACGTCGACGTTGTCGGACGCCAGACCTTGCTTGGCGTGCGCCTCGCGGCGCGCCTGGGCTTCGGCTTCGAGCTGCTGTGCCGCGCGGGCACGTTGCGGCAGGAAATAAAAGCGCTCGGCCAACCAGTAGATGCCGGTCACGACAGTGGCAAGGAACAGCAGCAACGCAAAGTTGCCCTCCAGCAAGCCCAGATACCAGGCACCGCCGTAGCCGACAAACGCGGCAAGGATGAACGCGGTCAGTATTGGCATCATTCCTCCACCTGCAGGATGGCGAGGAATGCTTCCTGCGGGACTTCCACCGAACCGATCTGTTTCATGCGTTTCTTGCCTGCCTTCTGCTTCTCGAGGAGCTTGCGCTTGCGGGTGATGTCACCGCCATAGCATTTTGCCAGCACGTTCTTGCGCAGCGCCTTGATGGTTTCGCGCGCAATGATGTTGGCGCCGATCGCCGCCTGGATGGCCACGTCGAACATCTGCCGGCTGATGATCTCGCGCATCTTGGCAACCACGGCGCGGCCACGGTACTGCGCCTGCGTGCGGTGCACGATGATGGACAGCGCGTCGACCTTCTCGCCGTTGAGCAGGATGTCGACTTTCACCACATCGGATGCGCGGTACTCCTTGAATTCGTAGTCCATGGACGCGTAGCCGCGGCTGACCGACTTGAGCTTGTCGAAGAAGTCCAGCACGATCTCGCCCAGCGGCAGTTCGTACGTCAACATGACCTGCCGCCCGTGATAGGCCATGTTGATCTGCACGCCGCGCTTCTGGTTGGCCAGCGTCATCACCGGGCCGACGTATTCCTGCGGCATGTACAGATGCACCGTGACGATCGGCTCACGGATTTCCTGCAGCCGCGCCTGATCAGGCATCTTGGACGGGTTTTCCACCATCACGACTTCGCCATCGCCGTGGACGACCTGATACACCACGCTGGGTGCGGTGGTGATGAGGTCCTGGTCGAACTCGCGCTCCAGCCGCTCCTGCACGATCTCCATGTGCAGCAGGCCCAGGAAGCCGCAGCGGAAGCCGAAGCCAAGCGCCTGTGACACTTCCGGCTCGTAATGAAGCGAAGCATCGTTGAGCTTGAGCTTTTCCAGGCTGTCGCGCAGCGCGTCGTACTGGTTGGCCTCGGTCGGGTACAGACCCGCGAAAACCTGAGGCTGGATTTCCTTGAAGCCCGGCAGCGGTTCGCTCGCCGTGAACGCCGCGCCGCCGCTGCCGGCCTTGAGCAACGTGACCGTGTCGCCCACCTTGGCGGCGGTGAGCTCCTTGATGCCGGCGATGATGTAACCCACCTCACCCGCTTCGAGCGATTCGCGCGGTTCGTTCGCCGGCGTGAACACGCCCAGGTTGTCCGCGTTGTAGGTCGCACCAGTCGCCATGAGCTTGATGCGCTCGCCTTTCGCAAGACGCCCGTCCACCACGCGCACCAGCATCACCACGCCGACGTAGCTGTCGAACCAGCTGTCGATGATCATGGCGCGCAAGGCGGCCTGCGGTTGGCCCTTGGGCGGCGGGATGCGTGCGATGACTGCTTCGAGAATCTCGTCGATGCCCATGCCGGTCTTGGCCGAGCACGGAATCGCATCCGACGCATCGATGCCGATCACGTCCTCGATCTCGGACTTCGCGTTGTCCGGATCGGCTTGAGGCAGATCCATCTTGTTGAGCACCGGCACGACTTCGACACCGAGGTCGAGTGCGGTGTAGCAGTTGGCCACTGTCTGCGCTTCAACACCCTGGCTCGCATCGACAACGAGCAACGCACCTTCACACGCTGAAAGCGAACGCGACACTTCGTAAGAGAAATCAACGTGACCCGGCGTGTCGATCAGGTTGAGGTTGTAGACCTGTCCGTCCCTGGCCTTGTAGCGCAGCGCAGCGGTCTGCGCCTTGATGGTTATCCCACGCTCCTTTTCGAGATCCATCGAGTCGAGCACCTGCTCTTCCATCTCGCGGTCCGACAAGCCGCCACAACGCTGGATCAAACGGTCTGCAAGCGTGGACTTGCCATGATCGATGTGCGCAATGATCGAGAAATTTCTGATGTGATTCATCAACGAGAAGCTTTAAGTACTTGAATTAGCAGAGCGCAAAACGAAGAGGCAAGAAAAAAGGGCGCGTCTCTTTGCGACGCGCCCTGAACCAACAATCTATGGCAACTGCGATTAGTTGGAACTTCATTGTAGGCAAAAAGGCGGGCGCGTACAGGCCGGAAAAGCGTCGAACCAGCCCGTTGCAGTGCAGCAACATGACTTTTATGCACAACTTATCAACAATTTGACGCGGGTATGTTCTGGACAACTTGTGGGCGATCTGTGGAGCAGCAGTGGATGGTCGAAGTCCGTCCCGTATCGTGGATTTTTCGGACTTCCATATGCCTGACAGACATCTCCTGAGGCGGGATTCTATCCAAAATTGTCATTAGCGGGCCAGAAAGTTAGTAGTCACAAACATTTCGATTGATATTCAGGTGGCCAAAATAAATTTCTCGGTCGTCGCTTTTAGGCGGCGGCACTCAAAAAAGAAGCCCCAAACCCGACTCCGGGCAGGGGCTACTTGACCTTGTTGCCGCGGTCGGGGATTTCAGCGCGCCGGACGGATGATCGCGTACTGGGCCCACTCTCCCCGGCGATACAGGACGTTCACCGGCTTGGACTTGTCGACCTTCGCAATCGCCGACTCGAACTCCTTCACCGTCGAAACCTCCGTGTTGGCGATGGCCACGATGATGTCTCCCTCACGCAAGCCTGCGCGCGCAGCGCCTTCCGTCGAAGCGTCCACGCGCACACCGCCACGCAGCTTCAACTCCTTCTTCTGCGCTTCGGTCAGATCGCTGACCGCAAGGCCCAGCGACTGGCCTGCAGCCGAGGCCTTCGGCTTCTCGGGTTCCGGTGCCTTGCGCGCCACAGGTGGCTTCTCTGCCTCGAACTCGCCGATCACCACGTTCAGATCCTTGGCGCTGCCGCGGCGGAACACGGTCAGCGTGCTCTTCGTGCCCGGCTTGGTGTTGCCGACCATGCGCGGCAGGTCCGCAGACTTCTCGATCGCCTTGCCATCGAACCTGGTGATGATGTCGCCCGGCTCGACACCCGCCTTCTCGCCGGGTGATCCGGCTTCCACGCTGCTGACCAGCGCGCCCTGCGGCTTGCCCAGGCCGATGGACTCGGCCACGTCCTTGGTGACGGGGCCGATCTGCACGCCGATGCGCCCCCGTGAGACGCGCCCGGACATGCGCAGCTGTTCGCTGACGCGCGTGGCCTCGTCGATCGGGATCGCAAAGGAAATGCCCATGAAGCCACCCGAACGCGAGTAGATCTGGCTGTTGATGCCGATGACTTCACCGCGCATGTTGATCAGCGGGCCGCCGGAGTTGCCGGGATTGATGGCCACGTCCGTCTGGATGAACGGTATGTAGTCGCCCGTGTCGCGCTGCTTGGCGCTCACGATGCCGGCGGTGACGGTGTTTTCCAGGCCGAACGGCGAACCGATGGCCATCACCCATTCGCCCACGCGCAGCTTGTTCACGTCGCCCAGCTTCACAGCCGGCAGGCCGGTCGCCTCGATCTTTACCACGGCCACGTCGGTGCGCTTGTCGGCGCCAATGATCTTTGCCTTGAACTCGCGCTTGTCGGTCAGCGTAACGATCACCTCGTCCGCGCCGTCGACCACGTGCGCATTGGTCATGATGAAGCCGTCGGGGGTAAGGATGAAGCCGGACCCCACGCCACGCGGCTGCGGCTCTTCATCCTGGGGACGGTTCGGGCGGGGCGCCTGGCGCGGCATGCCGGGAATTGGCTGGCCGAAGAAGCGGCGGAAGAACTCCTGCATCTCCTCGTCCATGTTGCCGGGCAGCGAGCGCTGCGACGCCTTCTCGAGCGTGCGGATGTTGATCACCGAGGGCCCGACCTGCTCGACCAGATCGGTGAAATCCGGCAGGTTGCGCACGGACTGCGCCTGCGCCGATTCGATGGGCAGCAGGCTGACCATGGCAGCCGTGCCCAGCACGGCCGCCATGGCAAGGGATCGGACTGACAGTCTGTCGGTACGGAAGAACATCATTGGCCTTTCCAATCAATCAGCAGGGAATCGATTTCTCAAGCCCACATGGGGGCACATCCGGAAATTTCACTTGCGGCGCTCGAGTGCCTGCGCAAACGCCTTCAGCGTCGGTGGCGGCACTTCGCCCACCACCGTCAACCACCATTCGGTCTTGTCAGCCTTGTCACCGATCTTGCGGGTCAAGGCGTGTGTCGCGCCCATGGCCACCATGGTTTCCTGCGCGTGACGCTGGCGGTCATAGGGCTCCACGAACAGGGATACCGAGGCCAGGCCATCGGAAAAGATCCACTGCATGGTGCTGTCGGCTGGCACGGTGGACACCGGACGCTTGTAACAACTCATGGGCTTGAAACCCGCCACCGGCTGGCGCAGCACCCACCCTTCCGCCAGCGCAGTCGTCTTCACCAGCTCGGACTTCTCGACGCGGTAGCCCGATGTGTTGGACATCATCTGGCTGAGCTTTTCCATCTTCACCGGCGCATCGAGTTGCAGTTCCGAGAAGGCGGCCTGCTCCAGGACACGGCTGTCGCCATCCAGCGTCTGCAGCTTGACGACGAGGCCGCTGCGCTTTTCACTCCATACGCGGTAGCCGAAGCGCAGGTTGTCCTTGGGTGCCATCTGCACCACATCTGCGTCGAAGCCGGCCACGCGGTCGCTGCCGATCTGGCGTGCGGAATAGAACTCGCCGATCGACGGGTCGCCCGGCCGGATGACGTTGGGGAAGAGTCCGAGGCTTTCGCGCTTCTCGGTCCGCGCGATGCGGCTTTCGGGCAGGAACGTCACCACCTCGTCGTTGCGGCGGAATGTGGAGCGCGGCGTACCGGTCAGCGACTCGACGCGCTCCATCTGCTGCTCGCCGTCGCAGACGTGCCAGATCCGCGAGCTGGACATGCCCCCCGAGGCCGAAGAGACGACGAATGTCCCGACATAGGCGCGCTTGCGTGAGGCCTCGTGCATGCGCAGCAACCAGTCGCCCACCGTACGCTCCTGCACGAGAGGCTCGACCGTGGCGGCCTGTGCATGCACAGGCGGCACGACAGCGAACCATGCAGCAGCCGCCAGGGTTGCCGCATTGAACGGGGATACAACTTGATGCCAGGTCATGGATCGGTTCAGCGGCCGGGCGCCTCGAAAGTCGCGTTTCGCAGGAACCCTGCCGGCATCTGCAGCGCGGAAGCACCACCGGCCTGCTTGTGCGCGGACAGCAGTTCGTCAAGCCGCGGGTCGCGGATCATGACCTGGGGCGGCTCGCCACTCGCCAGTTGCACGGGCTCCGGGGACACCGAAGCGCGCACCACGCCAACCTGCGGAACAGGCGTGAGCGCGAGCCGGGCGCCGGAGTCTGCGGGCGCCTGCGTGCCCATCACGCTCCAGCCGACGGCAGCCACGGCCGCGACAGAAGCAAAGCCCGCCACCCATTTCCAGGCCGGGGAATTTGCCGCCTCATGCCTGGAAACCTCAACCGGTTCGACAGACTGCAATGCTGCCGGTGCCCGGCGGTCCACTTCGCCCAAACGCACACGCAGGCGCTCGACGAAGGCCATGTCTGCGCCATGCGCCGCACGTTCGCCGGTACGCAGCACCTCACCCACGACGTGGTAGGTATTCCAGGTTGCACGGGCGCGTGGATCGTCGGTCAGCTGCTCGACGGCGAGCGCGAACATTTCGCCACGCAACTCGCCATCGGCCAAGGCGGAAATCCGTTCGCAGGGATCAACTATTTTGTCCATCATCTTCACCACTTCACTTCTACCAGCGCTTGCCGGTCTGGTTTTCGAGCAAAGGCTTCACCTTCGCCGAAATCGCCTCGCGGGCCCGGAATATCCGCGAGCGCACCGTGCCGATCGGGCAATTCATCACTTCGGCAATCTCTTCGTAACTGAGCCCTTCGATCTCGCGCAGGGTCACCGCCTGCCGAAGCTCTTCGGGCAAGGCCTCCATGGCAGCGTTCACCGTGGCAGCGATTTCCTTGGCCGCGAGGACGGTATCCGGGGTCTCATCCGTCGTTAGTTCGTTACCGGGCCGGTAAGTTTCATCATCGTCATCGGCCGGACGTAAAGCCCCTTCGGAAATCACCGGATTGCGCTTCATGTCCATGAGCGCTTTCTTGGCCGTATTGACCGCGATCCGGTACAGCCAGGTGTAGAACTGCGCTTCGCCGCGGAATTGGTGCAGCGCACGATAGGCGCGGATGAAGGTCTCCTGCGCGATGTCTTCCACCAGGTCGGTGTCGCGCACCATGCGGCCGATCAGCCGCTCGATCCGGCGCTGGTACTTGATGACCAGCAGTTCGAACGCACGGGCATCGCCCGCCACGGCGCGCTCGACCAGCAGCACGTCGCTGTCGGCAGATGGCGGGGCGGGCGGGGAGCTGGGAGGCGTCATGGAAGGGGGTTGTCGCCGCGAAGCCGTTCGTCTGGCTCCCGCAGTGCATCAATTCTGGCGCGCGAATATACAGCACGGCGCAAATCATCCCAGTCCGGGGGTGCCAGACGGCGCTCCAGCCAGACCAGTCGGGGTCGACTGCACCAGCCGCTGCGCCCGCCTGCCAGATCGAGCTGGAGCAGCAAGTTGTGCTGGAAATCCAGGATGACCGATACACGCCCGAGTGCATTCGCTTTGGCAGCAACCGTGAAGCCCAGCAGCGTCCAATCTTCGCCGTCCCACCTCAATCGCCCGGAAGGCGTACACCACCAGTTCTTCACACCCATCCCGCCGGCAAGCAGGGAAACCACAAGCACGGTGATGGTCCGCCAATCCTGCTGGCCGTCCCGCCAGAACGCGGCGACAGCGCATAGCCCCAGCACCCAGAGCGATGCGAGCGCGGCTGCGCAAAAACGGGAACGCCCCACCGGGTAATTCACCGATGGGGCGCTATGCATGAGGCGTCAGCCAGTTCAGATGCGCTTGAAAACCAGCGTACCGTTGGTGCCGCCGAAACCGAAATTGTTCTTCACGGCCACATCGATCTTCAGATCGCGCGCCGTGTTGGCGCAGTAGTCCAGGTCGCATTCTGGATCCTGGTTGAAAATGTTGATGGTCGGCGGGCTCTTCTGATGATGCACGGCCAGCACCGTGAAAACGGATTCGATGCCGCCCGCGCCGCCCAGCAGATGGCCGGTCATGGACTTGGTGGAATTCACCACCACCTTGCGGGCATGGTCACCCAGGGCCAGCTTGATGGCATTGGATTCGTTCAGGTCGCCCAGTTGCGTGGACGTGCCATGTGCATTCACGTAGTCGACCTGATCGGGATTGACGCCCGCGTTCTTCAGCGCCATCTGCATGGAACGCTTGGGTCCGTCGACGTTCGGCGCGGTCATGTGATACGCGTCGCCGCTGAAGCCAAAGCCGGACAGTTCGGCATAGATCTTCGCGCCGCGCGCCTTGGCATGCTCGTACTCCTCGAGCACCAGCACACCACCACCCTCGCCCAGCACGAAGCCGTCACGATCCTTGTCCCAGGGGCGCGATGCCGTCTTGGGATCGTCATTGCGCGTGCTGAGCGCACGCGGGGCCGTGAAGCCGCCGATGCCCAGCGGCGATACGGTGGATTCCGCGCCACCGGCGATCATCACGTCGGCATCGCCGTACTCGATCATGCGGGCCGACAGGCCGATGGCATGCAGCCCCGTCGTGCAGGCCGTCACCACCGCGATGTTGGGGCCCTTGAAGCCGAACTTGATGGAGACGTGACCCGAGATCATGTTGATGATCGACGCCGGCACGAAGAACGGCGACACGCGCCGCGGACCACGGTTCACGAGCTCGCCGTGCATTTCCTCGATCAGCGGCAAGCCCCCGATCCCTGCACCGATGTTGCAACCGATGCGCGTGGCCAACTCGTCATCGAGTGCCTCGCCTGTCGGCAGGCCGCTGTCGGCCACAGCCTGACAGGCAGCAGCAAGACCCAGATGGATGAACCGGTCCATGTGCCGGGCTTCCTTCTCGGGGATGTAATCCACGATGTTGAAACCCTTGACCTCGCCAGCGAATTTGCAAGCGAAGTTGCTTGCGTCGAAGCTGGTGATGAAGTCGATGCCGGGCGTACCGGCAAGAAGATTGGCCCAGGAATCAGCAACCGTGTTTCCCACGGGGCTGACACAACCCAGGCCGGTCACGACGACACGTCGGCGGCTCATTCGTTCGGATCTCCTGGAATCAGGCCTTCTGGTGGCTGTTGGCGTAGTCGATGGCGTTCTGCACTGTGGTGATCTTCTCGGCGTCTTCGTCCGGAATCTCGATGCCGAACTCGTCTTCCAGGGCCATCACCAGTTCAACCGTGTCCAGCGAGTCAGCGCCCAGATCGGCCACGAAAGCCTTCTCGTTGGTCACTTGAGATTCCTCGACTCCCAGTTGTTCGGCAATGATTTTCTTGACGCGTGCTTCGATATCGCTCATGGTTCCCTCAAAGGGTTTAAAAGAATCCGCGATTTTACCCGGCTGGGGTACATGCCCCAGCCTGGGTGGCCGCGCGGACTGATGCGGCCCGGGCTCTTCGGCCCGCTCCCGGAAATTACATGTACATGCCGCCGTTGACGTGCAGCTCCTGCCCCGTCACGTAACCGGCCTGCGCCGATGCCAGATACGCCACCGCGTGCGCCACGTCGGCGGGCTTGCCCAGATGACCCAGCGGAATCTGCCCCAGCAGTGCTTTTTGCTGCTCTTCAGGCAGGCTCGCCGTCATGTCTGTCTCGATGAAACCGGGCGCCACGCAATTGACCGTGATGTTACGGCTGCCGAGTTCGCGTGCCAATGCGCGCGTCATGCCGGCAACGCCAGCCTTGGCGGCCGCGTAGTTGGCCTGCCCCGGGTTGCCGGAAGCCCCCACCACCGAGGTGATGTTGATGATGCGACCGTAACGCTGCTTCATCATCGGCCGGATGACCGCACGCGACAGGCGGAAGACTGCCTTGAGGTTGGTGTCCAGCACCGCATCCCAATCGTCGTCCTTCAGGCGCATGGCAAGCATGTCACGCGTGATGCCGGCATTGTTCACGAGGACATGCAGCGCGCCGTGCTCCTTGACGATGCTGTCGATCAACGCCTCCGCGGATGTGGCGTCGTTGACGTCCAGGCTCGCGCCCTTGCTGCCGTCAAAGCCCGCCAGCGCGGTGCTGATCCTTGCGGCGCCCTCTCCGGTCGTGGCGGTGCCGATCACCTTGAAACCGCGCGCCGCCAGCTCGGCAGCAATGGCAGCGCCGATACCGCGCGACGCGCCGGTGACCAGAGCAACCTGTGTGGTGCTTTCACTCATGCCAACAGGCCTTTCACTTCAGCAAGGGAGGCCGGGTCGAACACCGCCCCACCCACGAGTTCCGTGTCGATGCGCCGCGTCAGACCGGCGAGAACCTTGCCAGGGCCGCATTCGATGACGTTCGTCACACCGCGCGCCTTGATGGCAGCGACACACTCCACCCAGCGCACGGGGCCGAAGGCCTGACGGTACAACGCATCGCGGATCCGCTCTGCGTCGACCTCCACGGCCACATCGATGTTGTTCACGACCGGAATCTGCGGCGACGCAAGATCCAGGGCGTCGAGGCGCTGCAGAAGTTTCTCTGCGGCAGGCTTCATCAGGCTCGAATGGAACGGGGCAGACACCGGCAACGGCAACGCGCGCTTCGCACCTGCCGCCTTGAGCGCCTCACAGGCCTTTTCCACGGCGGCCTTGCTGCCCGCAATGACAGTCTGTGCCGGGTCGTTGAAATTCACCGCCTCCACCACTTCCGCGCTGCCAGCATCGAAGGATGCCTGCACCTGCTGGCAACCCTCGATCACGGCCTTGGCATCCATGCCCAGAATCGCCGCCATCGCGCCGGTACCCACGGGCACGGCTTCCTGCATGGCCTGGGCACGGGCACGCACGAGCGGAGCAGCCTGGCTCAGCGTCAGCACACCGGCTGCAACCAGCGCCGAATATTCGCCAAGCGAGTGCCCGGCGACCACCGACGGTGCCTCGCCCGTCTCGGCCATCCAGACACGATAGGCGGCCACACCCGCAACCAGCATCACCGGCTGGGTATTGGTAGTCAGCGCCAGTATTTCCTTCGGGCCTTCCTTGATGAGCAGCCCGACGTCCTGGCCAAGGGCGTCGGACGCCTCGCGCAGCACTTCCGTCACCACGGGATGTCCACCCCAGCCGTCGAGCATGCCGACCGACTGTGAGCCCTGCCCCGGGAATACAAATGCGAATGGCTTCATGTCTCTTGTCTTGTTCAGAAGTTCATCAGAACGGCGCCCCAGGTGAAGCCACCACCCACCCCTTCGAGCATGAGCGTGTCGCCCTGCTTGATGCGCCCGCTGCGCACTGCATCGTCGAGTGCGAGCGGAATCGACGCTGCCGATGTGTTGCCATGCTGGTCGACCGTGACGACCAGCTTTTCCAACGGCAGCTTCAGCTTCTTCGCCGTGCTTTGCATGATGCGGATGTTGGCCTGGTGCGGAATCAGCCAGTCGATGTCTGCGTCCGTCAGGTCGGCTTTGGCCAGCGTGGCGCGCGCCGCGTCTTCCAGCACGCCGACAGCGAGTTTGAAAACGGCCTGGCCGTCCATCTTGAGCAACGGGTCACCGAGGACGTTGCCGCCCGACACCGTACCCGGTACGCAAAGAATTCCGACGTGGCGTCCATCGGCATGAAGGTCGGTCGCAAGAATGCCCGGCACTTCTGACGCTTCGAGCACGACGGCACCGGCCCCGTCGCCGAACAGGACGCAGGTCGTGCGGTCGTTGAAGTCGAGGATGCGACTGAAGACTTCCGCACCGATCACGAGCGCTCGGCTGGCCGTGCCGTTCTGGATCATCGCATCGGCAACCGTCAAGGCGTAGACGAAGCCAGAGCAGACCGCCTGCACATCAAAGGCCGGACAGCCCGAGATGCCCAGCTTGTGCTGCAGGATGCAGGCCGCCGAAGGGAACACCATGTCAGGCGTCGACGTCGCGACGATGATCAGGTCGATATCCGCTGGCGCGCGACCTGCAGCCTCAAGAGCGCGGCGGGCGGCTTCAGCGCCCAGATCACTGCTTGTCACCTCGGGCGCGGCAAAGTGGCGTGCGCGGATGCCCGTCCGCTCCACGATCCACTGATCGGAGGTCTCAACGCCTCGACCAGCCAATTCTTCGGCGAGTTCAGCGTTCGTCACCCGGCGCGGCGGCAGGAAACTGCCGGTGCCGGTAATGCGGGAATAACGTCTCATTTATTCAGTCAGAACCGGTACGGGCCCGGTGGTTGCCTGCGGAGCCGCCAACAAGGGTGCTGCATGGGCAATCCGGGCCTGCACCCTGTCCAGCAGTTGATTGCGCGCTGAATCATACGCGCGGTTGAGTGCGTGCTCGAAGGCAAGCTCATCGGCCGAACCATGGCTCTTGAACACCAGGCCACGCAAGCCCAGCAGAGCCGCGCCGTTGTATCGCCGGTAGTCCATCCTGCCTTTGAGTGCAGATAGGACCGGATAGGCAACGATCGCCGCGACTTTTGTCAAGATATTGCGGGAAAACTCTGCGCGCAAGAAATTCAGGATCATGGAAGCCAGGCCCTCACTGGCTTTCAATGCAACGTTGCCGACAAAGCCGTCACAGACCACGATGTCCACCGTCCCCTTGAAAATATCGTTGCCTTCGACATTTCCATAAAAATTCAAATCGCCCGTTTTACCGGCAGATCGCAGCAGTTCACCCGTTTTCTTGATGACTTCGCTGCCTTTGATCAACTCTTCGCCGATGTTCAGCAAGCCCACCGTTGGACTGTCGTCATCATTGAGCACGGACACGAGGGCGGAGCCCATCACGGCGAACTGGAACAGATGTTCGGCCGTGCAATCGACATTGGCACCGAGATCAAGAACCGTGGTCGCCTTGCCCGCTGCGTTCGGCATCTGCGTTGCGATGGCGGGGCGATCGATGCCGTCCATCGTCTTGAGCAGATAGCGCGCAATGGCCATGAGCGCGCCGGTGTTGCCTGCGGAAACCGCTGCGGCGGCGGCCCCGCTCTTCACCTGCTGGATCGCGACGCGCATCGACGAATCCTTCTTGCGGCGCAAAGCCACCTCGACAGGGTCGTCCATGGCCACCACTTCAGAGGCAGCAACCACAGAGGCACGTTCGTGTGAAAAGGACTTCAGGCTATCAGGCAGGCCCACGAGCAGGACACGTGCGTCTGGATGCCTGTCCAGAAAATGACGGCACGCAGGCAGCGTGACGCGGGGGCCAAAGTCGCCCCCCATGCAATCGACGGCAAGGGTGATCATGGGTTGATCAGCGCAGCCGGATATCAGGCGCGGCCATCAAAACAAAGGCCCGTTGCTACCTTTGAACGTAGCGCCGGGCCCATTGCCTGAAAGGCGATCAAGCTTCGGATTTGCTCTTGACGACCTTGCGGCCACGGTAAAAACCGTTGGGGCTGATGTGGTGACGCAGATGCGCTTCGCCCGTGGTCGGCTCGACAGCCAGACCCGGCACGTTCAGCGCATTGTGCGAACGGTGCATGCCGCGCTTGGAAGGAGATTTCTTGTTTTGCTGGACAGCCATGGTCGGCTCCTGGTCAAAAATGGGTGGTAAAGGAGTGGGATCGTGCGCAAGCCAAATTGCGCCAAGCCCGCGATTATAGCCCAACTTGTTGATTTAGCTGGATTTCCTGCCTTTGAGCCCGGCAAGTGCGGCGAACGGGCTGGGCGCAGGCGCCACCACCGCAGATTCCTCATCAGGAAACGCCAGCTTCACATCGGCCGGACAGACGTCGTGACGCGGGACCAGTGGCATTTCCATGATCAGCTCGTCCTCGATCAGGGCCAGCAAATCGAAATCCCGGCTGAAGACCAGGACATCTTCTTCTGCCTCTTCGTCTTCGGTCGCCGCCGTTTTCTCATCTGCAACGAAGCGGAAAGCGCGTTTCACCGACAGCCCGATCTCCACAGGCGCCATGCAGCGCTGGCAGATCATGGGCAAATTCGTACCGGCTTCGACATGCAGCCAGACCTGCGCAGCACCCGTGCGCTGCGCAAGCGACTCGCCACGTGCGGTCCATCTGACCTGCTTGCCAGCCGCTTCAGCGGCCATGCCAGACGGCACTTCCGCCAGCAAACGCGCGAACCGGGCCAGCTCGCTGACGCCCGACAACGACGCCCCCGCCTGCGCGAGCGCGCGGACATCCAGCGGCCGGGGACTGAACTCTCTTTGCATGCGCCGAGTGTAAGAGAATCGCCCCATGACTAGCGCTCCAGCCGAGGCGAGCCGCACCCTGGTGCTGGGCTCCACATCCCGCTACCGCCGCGAACTGCTTTCCCGCTTGCGGATTGCGTTCGAGGTCGACTCGCCCGAAGTCGATGAGACCCCCCTGCCGGGTGAAAAGCCGCATGACCTGGCCTGTCGTCTTGCGCTGGCGAAGGCACACGCGGTTGCGGCCCGGCACCCGGAAGCGGTCGTCATCGGCTCGGATCAGGTTGCGGATTTCGCCGGCCAGCCGATCGGCAAGCCGGGTACCCATGAGCGCGCCACGGCGCAACTGCGGCAGATGCGCGGGCAGACAGTGGTATTCCAGACAGCAGTGGCCGTGGTTTGCCTGGACAGTGGATTCCAGCAACTCGACCTGGCCCCCGTGCGGGTCACCTTCAGACTGCTGACAGATGCGCAGATCGAAGCCTACCTGCGTGCCGAGGAGCCATATGACTGCGCCGGCAGCGCCAAAAGCGAAGCATTGGGTATCGCGCTGCTGTCCCGCATCGAAAGCGACGACCCCACGGCGTTGGTGGGCCTGCCGCTGATACGGACCATCTCGATGATCCAGGCCGCAGGCGTTCAGGTACTGGCATGACGACCGGAGGTGAATCGAAGCGCGGAGCGCTCTACCTTGTTCCCGCGCCACTGGACTTCGGTTGTGCAGGGCAAGGTCTGCTGACGGCGCAGATGCCCATGGAGACATTGCGGATTGCAGCGCGGCTGACGCACTGGGTCTGCGAGAACGCGAAGTCCACGCGTGCCTATCTCAAGCGGGTGGGAGAGATCGTGCCGCTGGCCGAACCCATCCAAAACCAGCACTTGACGGAACTGCCACGTGAAGCACACAAGAAAGGCGACCATGCAGGTGGTGGCGGCGCGGAGTTTGACGCCTCGAAACTGCTGAGCCCCGCTTTGGCAGGCTTCGACATGGGCCTGATCAGTGAGGCCGGAATGCCCGCCATCGCCGATCCCGGCTCGTCGATCGTGCGCGCAGCGCATGACGCCGGCATCGACGTCCGTCCGCTGACCGGGCCAGTCTCACTGCTGCTGGGCCTCGCGGCAAGCGGCCTCAACGGCCAGAACTTCGCATTCGTCGGTTACCTGCCGCAGGACGCAGCGCAGCGCACCAGGCGCATCCAGGAACTGGAATCACTGGCCTTGCGGTCGGGTCAGACGCAGATGTTCATCGAGACGCCATACCGCAACGCAGCGCTGCACAAGGCGTTGCTCCAGACGCTGCAGCAGAACACCCGCCTGGCGATCAGCAGCGGGCTCACGCTGCCGTCCGCACGGACGTGCAGTGCGACGGCAAAATCATGGAAGCAGTGGCAGCTTCAGGGTGACGCGCGCGTACCGGACAACGACACGCCCGCCGTGTTCGCGATCGGCAGGTAGTGGGCTATCAGCGGATCGCCGGCAGCGATCGCACGGCACGCACCGCGCCTTCACCAATCGCGGCGCCGAATCGCTTGGCCAAGCGCTCGGCGACATTCTCGCGGCGCGTGTAGTCGATCAGCTCTTCAGCCTTGACCACTTCGCGTGCCACGTAGTCGAGGCTGCCGATCTGATCGGCCAGGCCGAGTTCGATGGATTGCTGCCCCGTCCAGAACAGGCCGCTGAACAGTTCGGGCGATTCCTTCAGCCGCTGACCCCGCCCCGCCTTCACCACACCGATGAACTGCTGGTGGATCTGGTTGAGCATGGCCTGCGCATACGCCTTCTGCGACTCCGTCTGCGGGCTGAACGGATCGAGGAAGCCCTTGTTCTCGCCCGCCGTCATCAATCGGCGTTCGACCCCCAGCTTGTCCATGAGACCGGTGAAACCGAAACCGTCCATCAGCACGCCGATGCTGCCGACGATGCTCGCCTTGTCCACGAAGATCTTGTCGGTCGATGCGGCGATGTAGTACGCCGCCGAAGCGCACGATTCCTCGACCACTGCATAGATCGGCTTCTTGTGCCTGGCTTTCAGGCGCAGGATCTCGTCGCTGATGATGCCGGCCTGCACCGGGCTGCCGCCTGGCGAGTTGATCAGCAGCACCACGGCCTGCGCGCCTTCGTCCTCGAAGGCACTGCGCATGGCGGCGACGACGAATTCGGCGCTCGCATCGGCACCGGAAGCAATCTCGCCCTTGATCTCCACCACGGCGGTGTGCGCCGTGGTCTTGTCCACTGTCGTCGTGCTGCGATGGAGCAGCGCCCAGATCAGCAGGACAAAAACACTCAACCACGCCAGCCGGAAGAAGATCTTCCAGCGGCGGGCAGAGCGCTGCTCGTTCAGCGCCGCATAGGCCAGCTTCTCGAGCGTGGCGCGTTCCCAGCCGGGCTCGCGCGCGCCGGAAGGAGCAGCGCCGTGGACATCGTTATCGAAAGGGTCACTCATGTTCAGAACTCGACAGGCTTGAGGTTGTAGTCAGTATGCCAGTGCACCACGCCGTCACGTTCGCTCAGCGCGATCTTGACGAGGCCGCCACGGCAAGGGCCGCCGCTGCACTGTCCGGTATCCGGCCGGTAAGCCGCGCCGTGCGTCGCACACAGCAGCCACTGGCCGGTGTCGTCGAAGAAACGGTTGGGCTGGTAATCCATTTCCATGGCGACGTGGGTGCAACGGTTCAGGTAAGCATGCGGCTGACCTTGGTAGCGGATGGCAAATGCGCGGCAGGTCTGTCCGGCGAAATTCACATCGAAAGGAACGGCGTTGCCGCCCTCCGGCAGATCGGAGGCATTGCAAAGAGCGATCTGCTCGTTCATGCCGCCTAGCCGTTGGTCAGCAGCCAGTCATGCAGCTCGCGCACCGAATGCGCGACGACGCGCGGATTGAGCACGTGGAAGGCGTCCGGTTCGTGCGCACCGTAACTCACGCCGACACTCGCGCAACCGGCGTTCACCGCCATCTGCAGATCATGCGTGGTGTCACCGATCATCAGCGTGCGCGCCGGGTCGACACCGAATTCACGCATCAGTTCGTGCAGCATGCGCGGGTGTGGCTTTCCGGCGGTCTCGTCCGCGGTGCGCGAACCGTCGAACACGCCGCGCAACTCGACTGCATGGAGGGCTTCGTCCAGGCCTGCGCGCGATTTACCGGTGGCAACCGCCAGCAGATGATTGCGTGCCTTCAGATCGGCCAGCAACTCCAGCACGCCATCGAACAGGCTGATGTCATTCTGGTGCGCGACATAGTGAAATTTGTAGCGCTCACCCAGTTGGGGGTATCTCTCGACCGGAACGTCGGGAGCTGCATGCGCCAGCGCCTGCATCAGGCCCATGCCGATGACGTAGGCCGCTTCGCGATCGGTCGGCACGGTGCCCCCCACATCCCGAACCGCTGCCTGGATACAACGGACGATGATCTTGGTGGAGTCGAAGAGTGTGCCGTCCCAATCGAAGGCAATGAGGTCAAACTGGCGCGGCATGGTCCACGAATTGTCGCAGTTCTTCAGGCAGATCGGAGATCAGTTCGACGCGCCGGCCATCCGCCGGATGGTTGAACTGCAAGCGCCATGCGTGCAGGAACATCCGGCGCAATCCCGGACCGGCACCTGGCCTGGCCAAGGCCTTGTTCAGCGCGAAGTCGCCGTACTTGTCGTCCCCCACGATGGGGTGTCCAGCCGACGCCAGATGCACGCGGATCTGGTGCGTACGGCCCGTCTTGATGGTCACTTCGAGCAGCGTGAAATCGCGCAGCTTCTTCGCCACTTTCACCAGGGTGATGGAGCGCATGCCGTCCGGATCGTCGCGACTCACCACCTTGACGCGGCGCTCACCCGCTGCCGCGCCTGCGCCCGGAGGCAGCAGATATTTGTGCAGGGGCTGATCGATGACTTTCCTGTTTGCCGGCCAGGCGCCGCTCACCAGCGCCAGGTAGGTCTTGCCGGTTTCCCGCTCGCGGAACTGGTCCTGCAACGCCGTCAGCGCGCTGCGCTTCTTGGCCACCAGCAGCACGCCCGAAGTTTCCCGATCCAGCCGGTGGACGAGTTCCAGCAGCTTGGCCTGCGGGCGTGCCTGCCGAAGCTGTTCGATCACGCCGAAGCTCACGCCGCTGCCCCCATGCACAGCCACACCGGCAGGTTTGTCGATGGCAAGCACATGCTCGTCTTCCAGCAGCACGGGAAACTCCCGGGCGGGCGCGGACGGCGCTTCGTCGGTCATGCGGGTTGCCGTACGCACAGGCGGCACACGAACGATGTCTCCGGCAACCACGCGCGAGTCGGCAGACGCGCGACCCTTGTTCACCCGTACCTCGCCGCTGCGGATGATGCGGTAGACGTGGGTCTTTGGCACCCCTTTCAGGTGGCGGATCAGGAAGTTGTCCAGCCGCTGGCCTTCGGATTCGCTGTCCACCCCGATCAGGCGCACCGCATCCCGCGACAGGTCTTGCGACGTGTCCTTGGCGGCAGCCTGCGCTTTCTTGCGCGCAGGCACTAGGTTAGCCCCTATAATGTTCTTCACCAGCGTCGTGTTGTAAGTGCTTGATTAATCAGAAGTTTAGAGCACCGGTCAAAACGCGCTGCGAGGTCGATGCCGCTGACTGGGTGTGCACGCAAACCGCCGGCCAATTGCCGACGGTGGCCTGCACGACAGACGGAGGGGCCGACGCCCACGAAACACCGATACGGAATATCAAGCCTGCAAGCCATCGCTTGCGGGCGGACTGAAGCGAGAAAGAACTGTGTTGCTGGTACTGATCCAACTCTGCCTGCGGTGGCTGATGCCCCCGCAGCGCAGCCATGGAGCGCACCGGTTGCCCGTGAAGCGGGTCTGGTCCGCGGCCAACGCCGTGGTACCGCAGCACCTTCCCATTCCTCTCGCAGCTTCCATGCGCCCTGGCCCCGACCGTCGTGCAAGAGCACGCAAGCGTCGCGGCTGACCGGCAATTCCCTTCGTTTCCCGGCGTCTGTCCAGGCATCGTTGGCCCATCAAGGGCATGTACGACATTGTTTTGACGCAAAAGGGGAACGCATCATGAAACGGATGCTGATCAACGCCACGCAGGCCGAAGAACGCCGCCTGGCGATCGTGGACGGGCAGAAGCTGCTTGACTACGAAATCGAAATCGAGGGACGCGAACAGCGCAAGGGCAACATCTACAAGGCGGTCGTGACCCGGGTCGAGCCCAGTCTCGAAGCCTGCTTCGTCGACTACGGCGAAGACCGCCACGGCTTCCTGCCGTTCAAGGAAATTTCCAAGCAGTACTTCTCGCAGAACATCCCGATCAACCAGGCCAAGATCCAGGACGTGATCAAGGAAGGCCAGGAACTCCTGGTCCAGGTCGAGAAGGAAGAGCGCGGCAACAAGGGCGCTGCCCTGACCACCTTCGTCTCGCTGGCCGGCCGCTACGTGGTGCTGATGCCCAACAACCCGCGCGGCGGTGGTGTCTCGCGCCGCATCGAGGGCGACGACCGCGCCGAACTCAAGGAGGCGATGGACCAGCTGGAGTACCCCAACGGCATGTCCATCATCGCGCGCACGGCAGGCATCGGCCGCAGCGCACCTGAACTGCAGTGGGACCTGAACTACCTGCTCAAGCTGTGGAACGCCATCGACGGCGCCACCAAGGGCGGCAAGGGTGCCTTCCTGATCTATCAGGAATCGAGCCTCGTCATCCGCGCCATCCGTGACTACTTCAATCACGACATCGGCGACATCCTGATCGACACCGACGACATCTACGACCAGGCGCAGCAGTTCATGGCGCACGTCATGCCCGAGCACGCGGCCCGCGTGAAGCGCTACCGCGACGACGCGCCCCTGTTCAGCCGCTTCCAGATCGAACACCAGATCGAATCGGCTTACGCCCGCACCGTACAACTGCCCTCGGGCGGCGCCATCGTGATCGACCACACCGAAGCGCTGGTGTCGGTGGACGTGAACTCGGCCCGCGCCATCAAGGGTGGCGACATCGAGGAAACCGCCACGCGCACCAACCTCGAAGCCGCCGACGAAGTGGCCCGCCAGATGCGCCTGCGCGACCTCGGTGGCCTGATCGTCATCGACTTCATCGACATGGAAGAGTCGCGCAACCGCCGCGAGGTCGAAAACCGCCTCCGCGACGCGCTTCGCCAGGACCGCGCCCGCGTGCAGTTCGGCTCCATCAGCAAGTTCGGCCTCATGGAAATGAGCCGCCAGCGCCTGAAGCCCGCACTGTCCGAAGGCTCGTCCATCCCCTGCCCGCGTTGCGGCGGCTCCGGCCACATCCGCGACACGGAAAGCTCGGCACTGCAGATCCTGCGGATCATCCAGGAAGAGTCCATGAAGGACAACACCGCCGCTGTCTACGCGCAGGTGCCGGTGGAAGTCGCTTCCTTCCTGCTCAACGAAAAGCGCGCCGAGATCGCCAAGATCGAACTCAAGCAGCGCATCAACGTGCTGCTGGTGCCCAACAAGACGCTCGAAACGCCCAACTACAAGCTCGAGCGCCTCAAACACGACGATCCTCGCCTGGACAACGTGCAGGCCAGCTATGCAATGGCCGATGAAATCGAGGACCCGACCTCGGTGACCCGCCGCTCGCAGGAGCCGACCAACCGCCAGACACCGGTGATCAAGGGCGTGCTGCCCGACGCACCCGCGCCCATTGCCGCACCGCGCCCCGAGCCGGTCAAGGCAGCCGCGCCCGTGGCAACGCCCGCCGCGGCGCCCGCGCCGGCCGAAACCGGGTTCTTCGCGATGATCCGCAGCTTCTTCGGTGGCGGCAAACCAGCCGCTGCGCCAGTGGCTGCACCGGCACCTGCTGCCAAGGAAGAAAAGCGCGAAGGCCGCGGTGGACGAGACGGTGAAGGCCGTGGCGGACGTGGTGGTCGCCGCAACGAGCGCGGTGGCGAAGGCCGTGGCGACCGCGACGGTCGCCGCAATGAACGTGGCGAACGCAATGAAGGTCGTGGCGGACGCGACGGTGAGCGCCGTGATGGCCGCCAGGGCCAGCAACGTGGCGAACGCCGCGACGCTGAGACGAAAGCAAACACGGAAACCACCACGCAGGCCGGCACGCCAGTGGAAGCCGGCGCAGAAGCCCGTGGCGAACGCCAGCCGCGCGAACGTGGCGAGCGTCGTGAACGTGGCGAACGCAACAACAATCGTGGCGAGCAGCGCGACAGCAGCCGCGAACCGCGCGAACCGCGTGAGCCGCGCGAACCCCGTGGCGAACGCAATGCCGAACGCAGCGCAGAAGGCAACAACGGTCAGCAACCGCGTCGCGAACGCCGTCCGGACCGTGGTCCGCGCCAGGACGAAGCGACCAACGTTCCCGTAGAAGATCTGCAGCAGCAGAACATGCAGCCCGGCCTCGGCGAGGCCGCAGAAGCGGCTGAAGATGCCGTGCAGTCCGGTGAGCAGGGCGAACAACGCCCGCGCCGCGAAGGCGAAGAGCGCCGTGACCGTCGCTCGCGCGATCGTTATGGTCGTGACCGCCGCGAGCGTGGCCCGCGCGATGGCGCTGAAGAAGCCGTGGCCGAAAACCAGGAAAGCATCCCGGCTGTCGCCGCGACCTCGGGCGATGAACCCGAGTTCACGCCTCGCGCTTCTTACTTCTCGCAGCCTGCTGCGGCGCCCGTTGCAGACGCGAACCCTGCAGCGCCTGTCGCCTTGGCCGATCCCGTGCAAACGGCCTATGTTGAGCCTGTCGCTGCACCTGCGCCCGTTAGCGCGCCCGTTGTTGCGCCAGTCGCCGCGCCGGCCCCGGCTCCCGTCGCTGCACCGGTTGCCGGCGGAGTCATGCCGAAGGTCGGCTCTTTCGAGCTGCCGCTGCAAGACCTCGTGGAGGTGGCGACGAGCTCGGGCCTCGAGTGGGTCAACTCCGATGCCGACAAGGTGGCTGCCGTACGCGCGGCCATTGCTGCAGAGCCCAAGCCGGTCCATGTACCGCGCGAGCGCCCGCCGGTTGTCGTCATCGATGAAGGTCCGCTGGTGCTGGTGGAGACCCGCCGCGATCTGCGTGAGATGAAGCTGCCTTTCGAGCAGACTTCAGACTGAGCATCACTGCCATGAAAAACGGGGGCCTCGGCCCCCGTTTTCATTTGTACGGCTCATCAGCAGGACCGCACGATCTGCATCAGCCGGATCAAGCCTGCGCAGCGCGCTTCCAGGCCAGCGCCGCAGCCTGCTCGTCGCCGCGTTGCTCGGCCAGTTCTGCAAGCGCCTTGCAGGCGTTCCGGTGCAATGTCGGGTCCTGCAGGGCCAGCGCTGCCTGCGTCAGAAGTTGCTGCGCCTTGCCCCAGAGCTGCCGCTTCATGCAGGCCATGCCGGCGAGGTACTGGAGGTTCGCATCGCGCGGGTTGCGCATCTGTGCGTTCTCGATGCGCGCCAGCCAGGCCGCGTCGTCCGGATCGCGCGCGGACTCGAGCGCGCGCACCAGGCGGACGCGCTGCTGGTCGTTCAACGCATCGGGCTTTGCGACCATGCGCTCCCAGACCGGCAACAGCCAGCCTCGCGCCACGGTAGCGTCGCCATGAAGATTGATGAGGCGTTGCGCGGCGTGGATGGCCACGTCGGGCATCGCACGCTCCGCCACGTCCAGCGATTCCCAGGCGCGCTGCAGCTGGGTCGTGTCATGGGCGCCGTTGATCAGATCGGTCGCAAGTCCACGCACGATGCTTTGCGCCGCGCCAGCCGAGAATGCCTTGTGCTTGGCCAGCAACCGGGCTGTTTCCAGCGCTTCGAGCGTGCGGCGCGTCTGCCGGGCTGCCTTGAGGCGCAGGCGCAGGGCGAGCGTGCGCCGTTGTGCGCCCTGCGGCATCTCGGCAAGACGGTCCAGCGCTGCTTGCGGATCGCGCTCGTCCAGTGCCCAGCGCGCCGCCTGAAGCTGGATGCCTTCCAGTGTTTCCTGGGTCGCACCTGAACGCGCGCCGGCCTGCTCCAGTGCCAGATGCAGGTGCTGGTCACGCGCGGCCGTGTCTTGCAGGGACTGCGCGCTTTCTGCGGCCAGCACGTGCGCGAGGGCACGCAATTGCCCGGTGTGCGGAAGGCTGCTGCCCATCGCCAGCAAGGCACGCTCATGTGTCAGCGAATTGAGTGCAGATTTGCGGGAACGGATGAAGCGGCCCGCCAGCAGATGCGAGATGGCGTCGAGCACGGCCGCATGCATCGCGCGTTCGCGCTGCTGCATGCGCCAGTCGCGCGCTTTGCCGGGCAGGTCGAACAAGGCCGCGAGCGCGCGCAACGTGATGTGCGTCACCGCGAACAACGCGAACAACGCGAGCACGACCATGTTGACCGACAGGTCCACCCGCCAGGGCGGCCAGAAGACGGTGACGACGCCCTGGTTGTTGCCGGCCAGCAGTGCCGCTGCCACCGCGACGCCGAAAAGTGCAAGAAACCACAATGCCGCGCGCATGCTGTTCCCTCAGCGCCCTGCAGCCGCCGTACTGAGCGCCGTGAGCGTTTCTTCCAGCCTGGGCAACTCGGTGGTCCTGATTTGCGACTGCACCTGCTGCAGCAACCCTGCAGCAGACTGCGTGCGACGCGACGCCGGATCGAAATAACGGTTCACCAGCTGCACGGCCGCGGCGAGCTCGGCACGCGACGATTCGCCCTGGCGCGCCAGCAGGCCAAGTCGCACGTTGAGCAGGCGGAGCTTGAAGTTTTCACGCACGAAGAACGCCTGGTCGGGCGACAGCAATGCAGCCTCGGGCTGCTCGATGCGGCTCACCCGCACCAGACCCCGGATTTCGTCCCAGGTCGTGTACAGCGCACGGCGCCACCACGGAGCGTCGGCAAGCGGCATACCGCTGCGCAGCACCATCGTCTGCTGCGAGGCCGGTGCGCCATTGAGCAGCGGCAGGTCATCGGCCATGCGCGTCAGGTCGTCGAGCTTGACCAGGAGCGCGGGCAGGTCGATCACGGTGGAAGCGCGTACCCGCTCGGCGTCGCGTGCGATGGCACGCTGCAAGGGCGCCAGCCGCGGTTGCGCAGCACGCGCAATCCGCTGATCGGCCGTCTTCAACGCCGCCAGCAAGGGCTCGGCACTGCCTGTGAGTTGGGCTTGCTGCTGCGCCAGGCGGATGGCCGACTCCATGTCGACCACCAGGTTCTCGTCGCGCGATCGCGACAGGCTCTGCATCAATTCCTCGAGTTGCGTGCGCTGCAGCGCAACTTCACTCAGCCGGGTCTCGGCGACGGTCACGCGGGCGGCCGCTTCGCGGGCAACGTCCTGCGCCTGACGGGCCAGCGCGCGCGCCTCGACAGCCAGTGCACCGGAGTCGGCGCTCTGGCGCGCCAGCTGCTCCTGCATGCCGGAAACCTTCTGCCAGAGCATGACGCCCGCCACCAGGGCAACCACAGCCACCACAGCTGTCACCGTGAGGAACAGGCGCGGAACAGCAGGCGTTGCGACGGGGGGCGCGACACCCGCAGGCGTGGGACTAGCGGACTCTTGGGTCATTGCGGCAATTCTATCGATGCAAGCACATCGGCCCGCTGCGGTCGGCTGGTACGCACACGACCGAAACCGATGTTACGCGCCGCCTGCGAAATCCTCTCGTGGGTGGCGACAGCACGTGCGGATGACCAGTCCTGTGCAGGCAGGAGCGCCGCCAGGTTGGCGACCGCTTCCGAACTGCTGAAAAGCCAGACCGAACCGTCGCTGGCAGCCTCGGACGCCAGCGCTTTCTGCTCCGGCGTCCAGGCGGCGATCCGGCGGACGTAAGCCACCAGATCATGGCACTCTCCACCCGCCTCCCGTACCTGCGCCGCAAGCCAGTCCCGCCCCTGTGCCTGGCCGCTGGCGTCGCCGCCCCGTACCACCAACACGCGGCTGCCACTGGTGATCTGCTGAGCCACAAGTGGCCAGAGCGCCTCGGAATCGAACTGCGCGACATCGGCCTGCGGTTCGTCGATCTGCGCGGGCGGCATGCCATTGGCACGCAACGCGTTGCCGGTACCGGGCCCAGGTGCCCAGGCACGGGCAAACGGCAATCCCGCCGCCTTCGCAGGCCGTGCCGCAAAGAAATGGTCCACGGCATTGGCGCTCACGAACATCGCGGCTTTGTACGGAACCTGTCCGGGGATGGCTTCATCCAGCGCCAGCTTCCAGACGTTCGCCAGCGCCTGCCGATCGAGCGCAGGCGCTATGTCGATCAGTGGCAATGCGACGGGCTGGTGCAAGTGGGACGCGAAGAAGGCAGCCCATTCACGGGCCTCGCGTGCGGGCCGGGTCACAACGATGCGCATACCGTCGTTCCCGCGCTAATGCGCACCCGCCGCACGCAGGCGCGCGGCAACTTCCGCGCCCAGCGCCGCAGCCTGGTCGAGCGTGGTCACGTTGGCAGCGCCCTGCTCGCGAACCAGTGGCGCATCGCCTTCGGCATCGCCCCATGCGCAATGCAGCCGCATGTACTGGCCGTCCAGCGTCGCATGCACGGCCAGCGGCATGGAGCAACTGCCGCCCATGGCGCGGCTGACCGCACGCTCGGCGTGCACGCACAGCCACGATTCCTGGTGTGCCAGCGGCGCGAGCGCGGCGAGCAGATCGGCCCGATGCTCGCCGACCTCCAGCGCCAGCGCACCCTGCCCCGCAGCGGGCAGCATCACCTCGGGTTCGAATATTTCGCGGATGCGTCCGGAGAGCCCCAGGCGCTTGAGGCCCGCCGCGGCAAGAACGATGGCGTCGTACTGGCCTTCGTCCAGCTTGCGCAGACGGGTGTCGAGGTTGCCGCGCAGCGGCTCGATGACGAGGTCGGGACGCAAGGCGCGCAACAACACGACGCGACGCAGGCTGGATGTACCGACTTTCGCGCCCTGGGGCAGCGCGGCCAGCGAGGCGTGGTTGTTCGACACGAAAGCATCGCGTGGATCTTCGCGCTCCATCACGCAAGCCAGTGCGAAGCCCTCCGGCAACTCCATCGGCACGTCCTTGAGCGAGTGCACCGCGAGATCGGCACGTCCTTCCGACATGGCGACTTCGAGTTCCTTGACGAAGAGGCCTTTGCCACCGACCTTGCTCAGCGAGCGATCCAGGATCTGGTCACCTCGCGTCGTCATGCCCAGGAGGGTGACGCGATGGCCACGCGTTTCGAGCAGGGCCTTGACGTGCCCGGCCTGCCAGAGCGCAAGCCGGCTCTCGCGCGTGGCAATGGTGATGGAGGTAGCTGGGGAAGCGGCTGACATTGCGGGGGATGCTAGCATGTTGCGCCGCACCAACCTGCGCCCCGGGTACGTCCTGTGTGCGCCCGCGCGGCATCCACTTCCACAGCCGAGGCAGGAGACGCGACCCGTGAAAACAGGCAACACGCCGGACACCAGCAATCTGACGCCCGCGCGGCGCAGCAAGACCAACGAGCAACCCCTGGTGGATGACATCCGCCTGCTCGGCCGCATCCTCGGCGACGTGATCCGCGAGCAGGAGGGCGTCGATGCCTATGAACTCGTCGAGCGCATCCGCAAGCTGTCGGTCGCATTCCGGCGCGACGCCGACCAGGAGGCCAACGGGGCGCTCAAGAAACTGCTCAAGGGCCTGACCGACGACCAGACGGTGAGCGTGATCCGGGCGTTCACCTACTTCAGCCACCTGGCCAACCTGGCTGAAGACAGGCACCACATCCGCCGCCGCGCCGTGCACGAGCGCGCGGGTGATACGCAGGAAGGAAGCATCGAGGTGGCGCTGGCACGCCTGCGATGGGCCGGCATCTCGCCGCGCGCCATCGCCACGACGCTGGCCAACAGCCACGTCTCGCCCGTGCTCACGGCGCATCCGACGGAAGTGCAGCGCAAGAGCATCCTCGATGCCGAGCGCGGCATCGCCCAGTTGCTGACGGCCCGTGATGAAATCCGCGCGCACGCGCAGCCACGCGACGCACTCACACCACGCGAACTCGCGGCGAACGAGGCACAGATCCGTTCGCGCGTCATGCAGTTGTGGCAGACGCGCCTGCTGCGCTTCTCCAAGCTCACCGTCGTCGACGAGATCGAGAACGCACTCAGCTACTACGAAGCCACGTTCCTGCGAGAAATTCCCAAGCTCTACGCCGAACTCGAGGGCGCACTCGGCCAGAACAAGGTCCACAGCTTCCTGCGCATGGGGCAATGGATCGGCGGCGACCGTGACGGCAATCCGAATGTGAGTGCGCAGACGCTCGAATACGCACTGCGGCGGCAGGCCGAGATGGCGCTGCGCCACCACCTGACCGAGGTGCACTACCTGGGCGGCGAGCTCTCGCTGTCGGCCCGACTCGTGGATGTGAGCGAAGACATGCAGGCGCTGGCCGCGCGCTCGCCCGACACCAGCGAACACCGCATGGACGAACCGTATCGCCGGGCACTCACCGGCATGTATTCGCGTCTGGCCGCAACACTCAAGGCGCTCACCGGCGGCGATGCCGCGCGACATGCGGTCGCGCCACAGAACCCTTACCTCAGCGCGGAAGAGTTCCTGGCAGATCTGCGCGTCATAGAAGCGTCGCTGGATGCCAACCACGGCGCGGCGCTCCTGTCGCAGCGCCTGCGACCGCTGATCCGCGCCGTGGAGGTCTTCGGTTTTCATCTGGCCACGGTGGACCTGCGGCAGAGCTCCGACAAGCACGAAGAAGTCGTCGCCGAACTGCTGCGCGTCGCCGGCATCGAAGCCGACTACCCGGCGCTGGCGGAAGAGGAGCGTCGCACGTTGCTGCTGCGCCTGCTGTCCGACGCCCGCCCGCTTCGGGTAATGGACGCGGAATATTCGCCGCTTGCGCAGAGTGAAATCGCCATCTTCGAAGCAGCCCGCCGCTTGCGCGACGCCTTCGGCAAGCAGGCCATCCGCCACTACATCATCAGCCACACCGAAACGGTGAGCGACCTGCTCGAGGTGCTGCTGCTGCAAAAGGAAGTGGGCCTGATGCGCGGGCGGCTCGTCGATCCGGCAGCCGGGGCATCGAAGAAGCGCGGCCAGGGCAAATCGGCAAACGAGGCCACGACCGGCCTCATCGTCGTGCCGCTGTTCGAGACCATCGAGGACCTGCGCAACGCCGCACCCATCATGCGCGCGTTCTACGCGCTACCGGGCATCGCGCGGCTGGTGCAGGCCAGCGGCGCCGAGCAGGACATCATGCTCGGCTATTCCGACAGCAACAAGGATGGTGGCATCTTCACCAGCAACTGGGAGCTGTACCGCGCCGAGATCGCGCTGGTCGAGCTGTTCGACGAACTCGCCAACAGCCACAACATCACGCTGCGCATGTTCCACGGCCGCGGCGGCACGGTGGGGCGTGGCGGCGGCCCGAGCTATCAGGCCATCCTGGCGCAGCCGCCCGGCACGGTGCGCGGGCAGATCCGGCTCACCGAACAGGGCGAGGTGATCGACTCGAAGTACGCCAACCCAGAGATCGGACGGCGCAACCTGGAGACGCTGGTGGCGGCCACGCTCGAAGCCACGTTGCTGCAACCGACCAAGCCGGCATCCCGTGCGTTCCACGAAGCGGCTGCGCAACTGTCGCAGGCGAGCATGGCGGCCTACCGCGCGCTGGTGTACGAGACACCCGGCTTCACCGACTACTTCTTCAGCGCAACGCCGATCCGCGAGATCGCGGAACTCAACATCGGCTCACGCCCGGCGTCGCGCAAGGCGAGCCAGCGCATCGAAGACCTGCGCGCCATCCCGTGGGGGTTCAGCTGGGGCCAGTGCCGTTTGACGCTGCCGGGCTGGTACGGCTTCGGCTCGGCGGTGGAATCGTTCCTGTCGCAATCGGGCAGCCGCAAGGAAGGCCTCGCGCTGCTGCAGAAGATGTACCGGCAGTGGCCTTTCTTCCGCACGCTGCTGTCCAACATGGACATGGTGCTGGCCAAGAGCGACCTCGCCCTCGCGTCACGCTATTCCGAACTCGTGTCGGATTCACGACTGCGCAAGAAAGTGTTCCAGGCCATCGAGGCCGAATGGCAACGCACCAGCGACGCGCTGGCCACCATTACAGGTGAACGGCAACGGCTGGCCGGCAATGCCGCGCTGCAACGATCGATCCGCCATCGCTTCCCCTACATCGACCCGCTGCATCACCTGCAGGTGGAACTCGTGCGGCGTTATCGGGCGGGACAGACCGGCGAGCGCGTGCAGACGGGGATTCACATCTCGATCAACGGCATTGCAGCCGGGCTGCGCAACACCGGCTGACCAACCGGCGGATCAGACTGCCGCGATCGCCTCGCGTACGGCGGTCAGTTGGCGGCGCGAGACCGCGAGCACTTCGTCGATGCCGTTCATGCGAACGGCCCAGCCTTCGCCTTCTTCGCCGGGCTCGTGGCTGTAATGGCGCTCCAGCGCACGCACGGCGCTTCGCGCCACCAGTGCATTGCGATGGATGCGCATGAAGCCTTCGGCATAACGCTCTTCCAGTTCGCTGAGCGAACCGTCCAGGATGTAGCTTCGTGACGCGGTGCGCACGGTGACGTACTTCAGTTCCGCCTTGAAATACAGCACTTCGGACAGCGGCACGCGTTCGGTGCGCCCACGGTCCTGGATGATCAGCGCCGGCGCGGGCGTCGCGGAGGCCGCCGGAGCGACACGGTCACTCAGGTAACGCTCCGCCTTCTGCAACGCCTGCTGCAGGCGTTCCAGTCGCACGGGCTTGGTCAGGTAATCCACGGCATCCACGTCGAATGCCTGCAATGCGTGCCCTGGGTGCGCAGTGATGAAGATGACAGCCGGCACCTGGGGCAGACCCTTGATGGCCTGCGCGAGCCGCAGCCCGTCGGTGCCCGGCATGTGGATGTCCAGCAGCGCCACATCCACCGGCTCGCGCCCCAGCACCTCGAGCGCCTGCACGGCATTCCCCGCTTCGCCGGTCACGCGTGTCAGCGGCTGCCTGCAGTCGCCCAGCAAGGTGCGCATGCGAATCCGCGCCAGCGGCTCGTCGTCCACCACCATCACCCTCAGCGCCAACCCGGACATTGTGTTCGTCATCACACGGTTTCTCCCACGGGAATCTCGATGCGCACCTGGTACATGCCGTCCTTCATGGTGGCGCTGAACTGCGCCTTCAGATCGTGCAGCAGCCGCAGGCGGTCCCGGACGTTGGTCATCGCCAGGCCGTTGCCGGGCGCCCCCGGCCCGGCCGGTACGGTGTTCGTGACCTTGATCACCACCGAACTGCGCCGCCGCTCGGTGCTCACTTGCACATCAGCACCCGTGGCGCTTGGCTCCACGCCATGCTTGACGGCATTTTCCACCAGAGGCTGCAGCAGCAGCGGCGGCAGCCGCGACGCGCCGGCGTCCGGGTCGATCGTCCACTGCACCCGCAACCTGTCGCCGAAACGCACCTGTTCGATCGCGAGGTAACGCTCGGCCAGCGCGATTTCTTCGGCCAGCGTCACCGAGCCGCCCGCTTCCTGCAGCGCATGACGGAACAGATCGCTGAGATCTTCCAGCAGCGCTTCGGCTTTGGCGGGCTCCGCGCGCACCAGCGCAATGGCACTGTTGAGCGTGTTGAAGAGGAAGTGCGGCCGGATGCGCGACTGCAGTTCGGCCAGCCGCGCCGTGGTGTCAGCCGGCATGCGGGCCCGCGCGCGCAACTCGAGCCCGACCAGCAGCACCGCTGAGAACATCGCACCGGTACTCGCGCTGGCCAGCCAGGGTGGCGGCGCAATGAAATCGACCAGGAACAGCATGCCGCAGCCATAGAGACCAGCCAAGGCACCAAGCCCGATGCCCGCGGCATACTGGGCAGGGAGCGGGAGGTGTGCCAGGTATTTCTTGAGTCCGCAGGCGGCGATCAGCCAGGCCAGCGTGGAAGGAAGTGCCGCCGCAGTGAGGAGGGACACCAGCGTCAACCATTGCATGACCGAGCTGGAATGAAACAGCATCGCCACCGCGACCACGGCCTCCACGAACAGCACGGCGCGCAAAACCACGCCGATATGGCAGGCATCGAACACCGATGGCCGCTGGGCCGGCTCGATGGCGGGCAGCGGTTCATGGAAGGCCGATAAAATTTGGGACTCTTTCATTCCTGCCTGTCGGGTAACTGCCCGATTATTGCCTTCACATGTCCCAAAACCAACTCGACAAGAAATCCGAAGCCTGGTCGGCGCTGTTCTCCGAGCCGATGAGCGAGTTGGTCAAGCGCTACACCGCCAGCGTCTTCTTCGACAAGCGCCTCTGGCAGGCCGACATCGAGGGCTCGCTCGCCCATGCGGAGATGCTGGCGCACGGCAACATCATTTCCGCCGGAGACCTGGCCGCCATCCAGAAGGGCATGGCGCAGATCCGCAGCGAGATCGAGACCGGCGCCTTCGACTGGAAGCTCGACCTCGAAGACGTGCACCTGAACATCGAGGCGCGCCTGACCCAGCTGGTGGGCGACGCCGGCAAGCGCCTGCACACCGGCCGCAGCCGCAACGACCAGGTCGCCACCGACGTGCGCCTGTGGCTGCGCGGCGAGATCGACCTCATCGCCGGCCTGCTGACCGACCTGCAGAAAGCGCTGGTGGACATTGCCGGCAAGAATGTCGAGGTCATCCTGCCGGGCTTCACCCATCTGCAGGTGGCGCAGCCGGTGAGCTTCGGTCACCACATGCTGGCCTACGTGGAAATGTTCTCGCGTGACGCGGAGCGCATGTCGGACGTGCGCCGCCGCACCAACCGCCTGCCGCTGGGTTCGGCCGCGCTGGCCGGCACCAGCTACCCGCTGGACCGCGAACGCGTGGCGCGCACGCTGGGCATGGTGGACGAACAGGGCAATCCGCTGGTCTGCCAGAACAGCCTGGACGCCGTGAGCGACCGCGACTTCGCCATCGAGTTCACCGCTGCCGCGAGCCTGTGCATGGTGCACGTGAGCCGCTTCAGCGAAGAACTGATTTTGTGGATGAGCCAGAACTTCGGCTTCATCCAGATCGCCGACCGCTTCACCACCGGCTCGTCGATCATGCCGCAGAAGAAGAACCCCGATGTGCCCGAACTCGCCCGGGGCAAGACCGGGCGTGTGGTCGGCCACCTGATGGGCCTGATCACCCTGATGAAGGGCCAGCCGCTGGCCTACAACAAGGACAACCAGGAAGACAAGGAGCCGCTGTTCGACACGGTGGACACCCTGAAAGACACGCTGCGCATCTTCGCGGAAATGGTCGAGGGCATCACCGTGAAGCCGCAGGCCATGGAGCAGGCCGCACTCAAGGGCTATGCGACTGCGACCGACCTGGCCGACTATCTGGTGAAGAAGGGCCTGCCCTTCCGCGATGCGCACGAAACGGTGGCGCATGCCGTCAAGGCCGCCATCTCGCACAACGTCGACCTGTCCGAGCTGCCGCTGTCGGTGCTGCAGGAGTTCAACCCGTCCATCGAGAAGGACGTGTATGACGCCCTGAGCTTGCGCGGCTCGCTGAACGCTCGCAACACGCTGGGCGGCACGGCCCCGGCGCAGGTGCAGTCACAGATCGAACGCCACCGCAAACGCCTGGGCTGAGCGCCGGCCCGCACAGGCCCCCTCCAAAGGACAGGGGCCGCATCATGCATTATTTGCATACTTCTGCACCTGTTTGGCGTTGGACAGGTGGAAACAGCCCGCCTACGCTTCGCATCGTTCATACGCAACGAAGCACAGGAGCTTTTTTCCATGTCCACCGCCAGCAAGCCCGCCCATGCGGCCGCCCCCTCTTTTCCGAACGCCCTTCCCTCTTATCTCGACCCCGAGAATCTCGGCCCCTGGGGCATCTACCTGCAACAGGTGGACCGCGTCACGCCGTATCTCGGCAAGCTCTCGCGCTGGGTCGAAACCCTCAAGCGCCCCAAGCGTGCGCTGATCGTCGACGTGCCGATCCACCTGGACGACGGCAGCGTGGCGCACTTCGAGGGCTACCGCGTACAGCACAACACCTCGCGCGGCCCGGGCAAGGGCGGCGTGCGCTTCCACCAGGACGTGACGCTGTCCGAAGTGATGGCCCTCTCGGCGTGGATGTCCATCAAGAACGCCGCAGTCAACGTGCCGTATGGTGGCGCGAAGGGCGGCATCCGGGTCGACCCGCGCAAGCTCTCGCGTGGTGAGCTCGAGCGCATCACCCGCCGCTACACCAGCGAGATCGGCATCATCATCGGCCCCAACAAGGACATCCCCGCGCCCGACGTCAACACCGACGGCCAGATCATGGCGTGGATGATGGACACGTACTCCATGAACCAGGGCTCCACCGCGACCGGCGTGGTCACCGGCAAGCCGATCGACCTGGGCGGCTCGCTCGGCCGCGTGGAAGCGACCGGCCGCGGCGTGTTCACCGTGGGCGTGGAAGCCGCAGGACACATCGGCCTCGACGTCAGCCAGGCACGCGTGATCGTGCAGGGCTTCGGCAACGTGGGTGGCGTGGCAGCCAAGCTGTTCGCCGAAACCGGCGCCCGTGTGGTCGCCGTGCAGGACCATGGTGGCACCATCTACCGTGAAGGCGGTCTGAACGTGCCCGAACTGCTCAAGCACGTGGCCGAGCACCGTACCGTCGCTGGCTTCGACGGTGGCGAGAAGATCGCCGACGACCAGTTCTGGGACGTGGACAGCGACATCCTCATCCCCGCCGCGCTGGAAGGCCAGATCAACAAGGGCAACGCGAGCCGCATCAAGGCCAGGCTCGTCATCGAAGGCGCCAACGGCCCGACCACGCCGGAGGCCGACGACATCCTCAAGGAGCGCAACGTGCTCGTGGTGCCCGACGTGATCGCCAACGCCGGCGGCGTGACGGTGAGCTACTTCGAATGGGTCCAGGACTTCTCCAGCTTCTTCTGGGACGAAGACGAGATCAACGCGCGCCTCGTGCGCATCATGAAGTCCGCGTTCAACGGCGTCTGGCAGGTGGCGCAGGACCACAAGGTCACACTGCGCACGGCCACGTTCATCGTGGCGTGCACGCGCATCCTCCACACGCGCGAACTGCGCGGCCTGTATCCCTGAACCTGCTCTTTTGCCCTCAGGCGGGCTGCAGCGCGGTTTCGATCTGCGCTGCCGTGCACAGCACGACGTCGTCGCGCATGCAGCCGTGCCAGACCATGAGCCCGACGGGCAACTGGTCCGGCGCATGGCACGGCAGCGTGACGGCGCAACCATCGAGCTGGTTGACCACGCTGGTGTTGCGGACCATGAGCGCATTCACCTCGAAGAATTTTGCGTCGCGCTCGGCGCCCGGCGCGACATCGGCGATCGGCGGGGCGACGACCGGCACCGTGGGCGACAGCAGCGCATCGAAACCCGAGGTGAGCATCTCTGCGGTTTCGATCCATTCGCGTCGCGCCTGCACCAGATCGATGTAGTCACGCTCGCTCATGGCCTGGCCCTTGAGGATACGGGCCAGCACACGCGGGTCGTACCGCTCGCCTTCGCGGTCGATGCGCTCACGGTGCGCGGCGTAGGCCTCGAATGCCGTGATGCCACCTTTCGATTGCAGCCAGCCGAGATCACGGATGACCGGCAGGTCCAGCTCCTCGATCCCGAAGCCCTGCGCGGACAAACGCTCCAGCGTTGCCTCGAACGCCGCAGACACCGTGGGGTCGAGCGCATCCAGCATCAGCGTGCGCGGCACCGCGAGCCGGCGCTCCTTCGGCGAGGCACTGTCACGCGCAACGGTGCGCGCAGCGAGTACCTCGTGCACGACGACGGCGTCGCGCACGGAGCGCGTCATCGCACTCACGGTATCGAGCGTCGGCGACAACGGATAGACACCGGTCAGCGGCACGCGCCGCGCAGTCGACTTGAAACCGACAATGCCGTTCAACGCAGCCGGCGTCCGGATCGAACCGCCCGTGTCGCTGCCCAGGCCGACGAACGCTGCGCCGCTGGCAACAGACACGGCAGCGCCGGACGAAGAGCCGCCGGGAATGCGCGCCACCTCCCGGTCGGCCACGTTGCATGGCGTCGGGAAATGCGGATTGATCCCCACCGCCGAGAACGCGAACTCCGACATGTGCGTGCGCCCGACGAACGCCGCACCTGCCGAGCGCAGCCGGGCGATGGCGACGCAGTCTTCTTCAGCGGGCTCTTCATTTGCGAGCACGGCGGCGCAGGCCCGCGTCGTTTCGCCAGCCACATCGAACAGGTCTTTCACCGAAACTGCGAGCCCCGCGAGCGGGGACCCGCGCAGTTGCGGCGTGGCAGCAGTCTGCGCGGCCGCTTCGAACGACGTGCTGATGAATGCGTTGGCGCAGGCCGGCGATTGCGACATCTCGCGCGACCGCGCCAGACATGCCGAGGCGCTGGCCTGCCCGGCGCGGATGGAAGCCCGTGCTTCGCACAGGTCGGGGAACGGCTGGTCCGGTTGCATGGACATGCTCAGGGCGCCAGTTGCAGTTCTTGCGGCAGCGTCTGGTAGTACGCCGACACTTCGCCCGGGGTCGTCATCCACACGCTGTCCTTGTGCGCCATGATGTGCTGCAGCGCCTTGCGCAGGCGCGCCAGGCGGAACGGCTGGCCCATGATGAAGGAGTGCAGCGAGATCGTGCACACCAGCGGCGCATGGGCCGAGCGGCGCAGCATCTCGTCGAAGTTCTCCACGATCATGTTGCAGTATTCGTCCGCCGAGTTGTGGCGGTAGGCGATGGCCGGCTGGTCATTGAGCTCGATCGGGTACGGCACCGAGAGGATGGGGCCGCTGCGGCTCTTCACCCAGAACGGTTGCTCGTCGCAGATGCCCCAGTCGAGCACGTAGTCATAGCCCTGCTCCTTGAGCAGGTCGGTCGTCACGAGGCTGGGCGTGAGGTAGGGGCTCAGCCATCCCCTGGGTTTCTTGCCGTCGGCCTTCTCCATGAACGCCGTGACTTCCTCGATCATGCGCCGCTCGGTCGCCTCGTCCATCTCGATCTGGCGTTCCGCATTGGAGCGGCCGTGCGCGATCAGTTCGTCACCGCGCGAACGGTGCGCCGCGATCAGTTCGGGACAGTGCTCGTAGTTGGCCGTGTTGGCGATCACCCCGACATTGAGGCCGAGTTCGTCGAACAGCTCAATCAGGCGCCATTCGCCGATGCGGTTGCCGTATTCGCGCCATAGCCAGCTGCGCTGGCTCCAGGGTTGCGTCTGGCGGTCGAGGTCGACGCCGCACTGCACGCCATACGGGAAATGTTCGATGTTGACGGCGATGTAGACCGCCAGCCGCTTGTCGCCCGGCCAGCTGAACACGGGGCGCTGGCGGATGCCGGAGTACTTGAAGCGATTGTGTGAGGGAAGCATGAACGGGGAATGTCTCTTTCGGGTTGGGGAATCAGTCGAGTTTGATGCCGGTGGTCGCGGCGGTCTTGCGCCACTTCTCCTGGTCCTTCACGAGGAACTCGCGGAACTCGGCGGGCGTGTTGCCCACCGGTTCGGCGCCCTGGCTGCGGATCTTCGTCTGGTACTCGGGCTGGCGCACGGCCTTGGCAATCTCGGCGTTGATCTTGTTGACGACGGCGTCCGGCATGTTGCCGGGGCCGAACAGCGCATACCAGCCGGTCACGTCAAAGCCCGGCACGCCCGCTTCGTCGACGGTGGGCACATCGGGCAGCGCGGGCGAGCGGGTCTTGCCACCGATCGCAAGTGCGCGCAGCTGGCCCTGGCGGATGAAGCCGATGGCAGAGGGCAGGTTCGCGAACATCATCTGCACCTGGCCGGCAACGAGGTCGTTCATCGCGAGCGAGTCGCCCTTGTAGGGCACGTGCGTGGCCTCGACCTTGGCCATCGTCTTGAACAGTTCGGCCGTCATGTGCGGGATCGTGCCCGCGCCGGAGGTGGCGTAGTTGAATTTGCCCGGGTCGGCCTTGAGCAGCGCGAGCAGTTCCTTCAGGTTCTGCGCCTTCACCGACGGATGCACCACCAGCACCAGCGGCACGTCGGCCACGATGGAGATCGGCGTGAACGCGGTCTTGATGTCGTAGGGCAGCTTGCTGTAGACCGTCGGCGCGATGGAATGCGTGGAGATCGAACCCAGCAGGAGCGTGTGCCCGTCAGGCGCTGCGGTTGCCACGGCATTGGAGCCGATCACGCCACCCGCACCGAGACGGTTTTCCACCGTCACCGGCTGGCCCAGCGGCGCGAGGATGGTGCCCGAGAGACGGGCGAGGAAGTCATTCGTACCACCCGCCGAGAACGGCGAAATGATGCGGATGGGCTTGGTGGGGTAGTCCGCCTGCGCGGACGCGGACGACATGCCGACGGCCAGCGCGGCCGCAGCAAACAACGAAACGATCTTCTTCATGGTGTTTCTCCGGAAAAACGGGATTGAAAAACACCTCCACCTTGTCTACAGTGTTCCAATATTTGGAATACTGTTCTATATTTCAGATCAACTGTATTCCGGACTTTTCACGGAGTCAACACACAATTGCGACATGGACAAGACATTGCTGAAAGGACTTCGGGTCCTGGACCTGCTGGCCCAGGCCCCGCAACCGATGGGCGTCACGGAGGTTGCCGAGGCGATGGGCCTCGTGAAAAGCAACGCGCACCGGGTGTTGCAGACACTGGTTGCCGCGGGTTACGCGACACCGGTGGAAGGCAGCGGCCGCTACCGCCCTTCGCTGAAGTTGTGGAGTCTCGGTTCGCAGGTAGCAACGGGTTCGGATCTCCGTCAGGTGGCCGCACCCGTGCTCGGCCGCCTGCGCGATGACACGGGCGAGACCGCATTCCTCGCGCTGCTGGACAACGAACACGTGACCTATGTGGAAATCCAGTCGAGTGCCCGGCTGCTGCGGGTGCACACGGTAGTCGGTGCGCGCATGCCTGCGCACGGCACGGCCGCCGGCAAATTGCTGCTGGCGTTCGACGAGGCGGCCGCAGACGCGTTCCTTGCCGACAGCCATCAGCGCTACACACCCCACACGCTGGAAGATCCTGCGGCCCTGAAAACGGAACTGAAGAAAATCCGCCAGCAGGGCTGGGCGGTCAATCGCGGGGAGTTCCGCGAAGAGATTAGCGGCGTCGCCGTGCCCATCTTCGATGCGCACGGAAAGGCAATTGCGTCTGCAGGCATTTCGGGGCCCACGGAGCGCTTTCGTCCCGCCGCGATCAGGGAGTGGCTGCCCCTGGTGCAAGCCGCAGGCCACGAACTGTCAAGGATGATGGGTGCGCCCGGCGTGGCCTGAGAACCTCAGCCCCGTGACTTCTTGAGGAAGTGCGGGATCGGCAGCGCGGGCGCCGCCGATTCACCGAGCACGGGTGGACGCCGAGCTTTTCCGACCATGCGTCGAGTACTTCGGCACCGCGCGTGGACTGCTGGCGGTCCACATCACCCAGCATGACGGACAGGCCCTGCGCAGCGCACCAGGCTGCGATGTGGGTGGCCAGCGTCGTCTTCAATGGGCTTAAGCGACGTCTAAGCTGACGGCCAGCATGCGGCTTATGATGAATCGCACCATGCGCATCCTCCTCGTAGAAGACGACCCGATGATCGGCGAAGCCGTGCTGGACGTGCTGCGCCGCGCCCACTATGCGGTGGACTGGGTGCGTGACGGCACGCTGGCCGACGCTGCCCTGCGCGACAGCCGCTACGACCTCGTGCTGCTCGACCTGGGCCTGCCCGGCCGCGACGGCATCGCCGTGCTGCGCGGCCTGCGCCAGCGTGGCCAGAAGATGCCGGTGCTGGTGGCCACCGCGCGGGATGCCGTGGCGAACCGCATCGCCGGACTCGACGCGGGCGCGGACGACTACGTCGTCAAGCCCTATGACACCGACGAATTGCTCGCCCGCGTCCGCGCGCTGCTGCGCCGTGGCGACGGTCAGGGCGCACCTGTCTTCTCGCACAACGGCGTGACGCTCGACCCCGCCACCCGCCAGGCCACGCTGAACGGCGAACCGGTGCAGCTCTCCGCGCGCGAATGGGCCGTGCTCGAGCCGATGATCGCGCGGCCTGGCGTCGTCTTCTCACGCGCGCAACTCGAAGAAAAACTCTTCAGCTGGAAGGAAGAAGTCAGCAGCAACGCGGTGGAGGTGTACGTGCACGGCGTGCGCAAGAAACTCGGCGCAGCCATCATCCAGACCGTGCGTGGCCTCGGCTACGTCGTCCCGCGATAGGTGCACGGATGACCAGCAGGGAACCGCTCGACCCCGGCCCCGAAGGCACGCACTCGTTGCGCGGCCGACTGCTGCTGTTCCTGCTGCTGGCCATCGCACTGTGTGCCGTGCTCCAGGCCGTGGGTGCGTACCGCGGCGCGATCCGCCAGGCCGACGAGATGTTCGACTTCCACCTCCGGCAGATGGCGCATTCGCTGCGCTCCGGCATGCCCCCGCCGATGTGGCCCCCGGGCCCGCAGTTCGACGACGACATCGATTTCGAAGTGCAGATCTGGGGGCCGGACGGCGCGCAGTTGTTCCGCTCACCGCGCTCCGAACTGCCGCAAAGTGCCGTGCTCGGCTTTTCCGACGTGAACGTCGAAGGAACGAGCTACCGCGTCTACACCGTGCAGACCCCCATCCAGACCGTGCAGATCGCGCAGGACCGCAGTGCGCGCAATGCACGCGCGCGCGCGCTGGCTGCCCATGCGGTCTTGCCCGCCGCGCTGATGGCGCCGCTGTTGATGCTGGTGGTCTGGTGGGTGGTGAGTTCATCGCTCGTGCCGCTGCGCCGCACACAGGGCCAAGTGGCCAGCCGCGCCGCCAACGACTTCTCGCCGCTGCAGGAGACGGGCTTGCCCGACGAAGTGCGCCCGCTGGTCAACGAGCTCAACCTGCTCTTCGCGCGCGTGCGGACAGCTTTCGAGACGCAGAAGAATTTCGTGGCCGACGCGGCGCATGAACTGCGCTCGCCGCTCACTGCGCTGAAGCTGCAGGCGCAGGCATTGCGGCAAGACGACCTGGACACAGCCGGACGCGAGCAGGCCATCGCGCGTCTCAACCAGGGGATCGACCGGACCATCCATCTGGTGGAGCAGTTGCTGGCGCTCGCCCGCGCCGAGGCCGACGCGCCCGCCAGGGACGCGAAGACACCGGGCAATGTGGCCGAACTGCACGACGTGGCGCGCCTTGCCGTCTCCGACGTGCTGCCTCGCGCACAGGCCAGTGGCATCGACCTGGGTCTTGTCGAAGACGGCGGCAGGCCGAAAGGCGCAGGGCTGCGCGTGCGCGGCGACACCGAGTCCTTGCGCACGCTGCTGCGCAACCTGCTGGACAACGCCGTGAAATACACACCGGCGCCGGGTCGCGTCGATGTGTCGCTTTCGCCGCAGGCCGATGGCAGCATCCATCTCGTCGTGGAGGACAGCGGTCCGGGCATCCCGGAAGCAGAACGGGAGCGCGTGTTCGATCGCTTCGCGCGCGGCCATGGCGTACAGGCCACGCAGGCCAGCGGAAGCGGCCTGGGTCTTGCCATCGCGCGCGCTGTCGCAGAGCGGCATGGAGCAACACTCGCGCTCGGGCATTCGGAACGGCTCGGCGGACTGCGCGTGACGTGCCGCTTCCCGTCACTCACGCTGCCTGTCGCTGCAGGCTCCGGTCTAAGCCCCACCTAAGCTGCGCTCCCCATAGTTGAGCCATCGATTGCTCAACCTGTGGAGATTCCATGCAAACCGTATCCCTGAAGACTTCGCGGCTCGTGCTGGCGCTGGTGGCGTCCGGCGTCATCGGCGGCGCAGGCGCGTCCTTCGTGCAAAACCGCCATGCTTTCGCCGCTGCACCGGCCATCACCGCCAGCGCGGCCACGCAGGTAGCGCCTGTGGCGCCGCTTGCGCCACCCGACTTCTCCGTCATCACGGACCGCTATGGCCCCGCCGTGGTGAACATCAGCGTGGTCGGTACGGCGCGTGCCGATGAAGACGAGGCCGTGGCACAGGACGACAGCCCGTTCGGCAACGACCCGTTCTTCGAATTCTTCCGCCGCTTCCAGCAACAGCAGCCGGGCCGGCAGCGCCAGATTCCCCAGCAGGAACTGCCGACGCGAGGCGTCGGTTCGGGCTTCATCGTGTCGGCCGATGGCCTCATCCTGACCAACGCGCACGTGGTGCGCGGCGCCAAGGAAGTGACGGTGAAGCTCACCGACCGCCGGGAACTTTCTGCCAAGGTGCTGGGCATGGACCCCCGCACGGACATCGCCGTGCTCAAGGTGAACGCGAAGAACCTGCCTGTCGTGGCCATGGGCAAGACGTCGGACCTCAAGGTCGGCGAATGGGTGCTGGCCATCGGCTCGCCCTTCGGCTTCGAGAACACGGTGACGGCCGGCGTGGTGAGCGCCAAGGGCCGATCGCTGCCCGACGACAGCGCGGTTCCTTTCATCCAGACTGACGTGGCGGTGAATCCCGGCAACTCCGGCGGCCCGCTGTTCAACGGGCGCGGTGAAGTGGTCGGCATCAACTCGCAGATCTACAGCCGCACCGGCGGCTATCAGGGTGTGTCGTTCGCGATCCCGATCGACATGGCCGTGAAGATCAAGGACCAGATCGTCGCCACCGGCAGCGTGAAGCATGCCAAGCTCGGCGTCGCCGTACAGGAAGTGAACCAGGCGCTGGCCGACTCCTTCCGGCTCGAACGCCCCGAAGGCGCGCTCGTCTCGAGCCTGGAGAAGAACGGCCCCGCAGAGCGCGCAGGCCTGCAGCCCGGTGACGTGATCCGCAGCGTGGACGGCCAGCGCATCGTGTCTTCCGGCGACCTGCCGGCCATCATCAGCCTCGCGCAACCTGGCGACAGCGTCAAGATGCAGATCTGGCGCAAGGGCGAGACGCGCGAGATCACCGCGAAGCTCGGCGACGCGGGCGGAAAGCCGCAGATCGCAACTGCCGGCAAGGACGAAGCCCTGCAAGGCGGCAAGCTCGGCCTCGCCCTGCGCTCGTTGCGTCCCAACGAGAAGGAAGAAGCCGGTGTGGACGGCGGCCTGCTCATCCAGCAGGCTACGGGCCCCGCAGCGATGGCGGGTGTGCAGCCGGGCGACGTGCTGCTCGCGGTGAACGGCACGCCGGTCATCAGCCTCGAGCAGGTGCGCGCCGCCGTAGGGAAGTCCGACAAGTCGGTGGCCCTGCTGATCCAGCGCGGCGAGGACCGCATCTTCGTGCCGGTGCGCGTGGGGTAACGCAGCGCAACGTGGCTCTGCGGGTGTAACAGCAAAGACCCTGCTGCATACGTGTAACGCAGCTTTGGTTACAGCATCCGCCCGCAGCGTCCGTACCATGTAGGACTGTTCTTACCCCACGACCGAAAGCCCACGTGAACACGTCCCGCCCTGCTGCGCGTTCCATCGCGCATTCCGTTGCCCAGACTGCCTCCCGCAAGAAATCCGCCACGCGCGCGCTCGCAGCCTTGCTGATTGCGGGCGGCCTGCTTGCTGCCTTCACGGCAGCGCACGCGCAGACGCAAACCCTTGCCGCAAGCGCTCAGCAGGCAGCGCCGCAGTTCGGACGCTGGCAGTCGAGCATGGATGCGTTCGCCGCAGCGGACAAGGAACGTTTCCCGGCGTCCGAAGGCGTGCTGTTCGTGGGCAGCTCGACCATCCGCATGTGGAAGAACATGGCGCAGGATTTCCGCGATGTACCGGTCGTCATCAACCGTGGCTTCGGCGGTTCGACCATGGACGACTGCAACCGGTTCGTGCGCACACTGGTGAACGGTTACAAGCCGCGCCACGTGCTGGTCTACGCCGGCGACAACGACCTGGCCGAAGGCCGCTCGCCGCAACAGGTGCTGGAAAGCTTCACCAGCTTCGTCGCAACCGTCCGGTCGGAACTTCCGGACACGCGCATCACCTACATCTCGATCAAGCCGAGCCCGCTCCGCGCCTCCCTGATGCCGAAGATGCGCGAGGCCAATGCGCTGATCTCGTCGTATGTCGCAACGCTGCCCAACGCGGGCTACATCGACATCCACACTCCGATGCTGGGGGCCGACGGCTCACCGAAGCCCGAGCTCTACCAGGCCGACCGCCTGCACATGACTGACGCCGGCTACAAACTCTGGCACTCGGTGATCGCCGCGCAACTGCAACCCCCTGCACCGTCGGGCTCTCCGGCCCTGCCGGCTGGCCAGCAGATGGCTACGTCGGCGACGGCATCGCGCTGATCCCCGGTCGCGGTTTTTCAGGCAACTCGAGAAGCACGTCCACCGGTGAACCCGGCGGCGGCGCGATCGGCACTTCGACCGGATCGATGCCAGGCAGGCGTGTCTCCGCACGCAGTTGTGCGCGCTGACGCGCCCTGGTGATCCGCCGTTTCTGCGGAGCACGGTCCACCCATTGCGACACGCGCGCCACGCCATACATGATGGCGCCGCATGCAGCCAGCAGCAGCACGTCGCCCCACCACGGACGCGCCGTGAACTTCCCGCCCCAGATGGCAAGCGTGAGCAGCACCAGAACGAGATGCGTACAGAACACAGGCAGCGCCGCCGATCCCATGGTTTCGAGCCAGGACATGCGCGGTAGCCGCCGCGACAGCCATGGGCCGAAATGCAGTGTCAGCACGAGCAGTGCGAACAGGTTCAAGAGCCTCAGGGGTGCCAACTGCCACTTGTCCCACATCAGGTTGAGGCCGACGTTCGCACCGAACGGCGCCTGACCGATCACGTGGCGCCAGACGAATGCCACCAGCGCGAAGCCGATGGCGACGTTCACCGACCATGGCGGAAGATGCATGCGCCACGCGGCGAGCGTCGGGTCTTTCGGCTTGGCCGCGCCCAGCCACAACCCGAACACCCAGAGGAACTGCCAGCCGAACGTGGCGAACGCGCCGGTTTCGTGCACGGGCACCGGCAAGCCGAACCATTGCACAGCCAGGTCGTGGATCCAGACACCCAACCCGAACTGCGCCAGCACCCACAACGACACGCTCACCGCCATGATGCCGGCCCAGCCGTGCCACTGGGCATGTGCCAGAAGCCAGGGGCTGATCAGCATGAAGAGGATGTACAGGGGCAGGATGTCCAGAAGCGGCGGCTGATAGACCAGCGCCAGCGCTCCGAGCAGGGCCGTGTACGGCTCTGCGAAATAGAACGACATCAGGTTGCGCACGGCCGGTTGGTCGACCTGGATGCCGACCGCCGCGATGACCGTGAACAAGAACAGCAGCGTGCCGGCCTGGCAAAGGTAGATCTTGAAGGAGCGCCGCCACAGCGCGCGGCGCATGGCAGCGACGCCGTCACGTCGCCCGATGCGGCTGTACACCATGCCGGCCATGCAGGCGGACAGGAGCACGAAGCCTTCGGCCGCAGAGACGAAGCCGAACGGCTGGCCCGTGGGCGAAGTCAGGCGCGTCGGCAGATGCGTCAATGTCATCAGCACGAGCATCAGCCCGCGTAAAGCGTCGAGTTCCCAGAGCCTTCTCATGCCGGCAAGGGTACGGACGCCCCCGCTCCGGCGCCATCGGCATCCTGCGTGCGACGCGGTGGGAACAGTCCTACGCACTTCACCGCGACTTCCCTTGCGCTTCATGAAAATCCGGTACGCTGTGCCGCGATACGGAAGTGGCCGGAACGAACCACCGGCGACAGCGGAGGACCCATGCAGAGAACAACAATCCTGAATCACGCGCTTGCCGCGCTTCTGGGGGCAGCAGCCTTGCAGGCGCACGCCCTGCAGATCACGCGACTGACCCCACAGGGCGAAGTCGCACAGGTCAGGCAGATCGTTGCGCAGTTCGACGAACCGGCCGTCAATTTCGGCGACCCGAAAGCCCTCGCCCCGTTGACCGTGACCTGTAGCGACCCGCAGGCTGCGCGCGGCGCAGGCCGCTGGGCGAACGACAAACAATGGCTGTTCGATTTCGAACGCGACCTGCCGCCTGGCGTGAACTGCACCGTGCAGGCCCGCAGCGGCTTTGCATCGCCCAAGGGCAGCGAACTTCCCCGCACCAGCTTCCGCTTCAGCACGGGCGGACCTTTCGTACGCGACATGCGTCCCGGTTCGTGGGAGCGCATCGACGAAGAGCAGGTCTTCGTGATGCAACTCAACGGTGCGGCGACCCCGGCAAGCGTGCAGGCCAACGTCTCATGCGCGATGGAAGGCGTGGGCGAGCGCATCGGCATCCGCATGCTGGAAGGTGCGCAGCGCAACGACGTCCTCAAGTCGCTGCGCATGGACAAGGAAGCCGCGAACGACCCGCAGCGCTTTGCCGTGTTCTCCTGCGCACGCCGGCTGACGCCGTCGGCGCGTGTGCAGGTCATCTATGGAAAAGGTGTCGCCACGCCAGGTGGCGTGGCGAACAACGTCGAGAAGCGCTTCACGTGGCAGGTGCGCGAGCCTTTCGCCGCCACCTTCAACTGCGAGCGCGAGAACGCGCAGGCCGCGTGCCTGCCGATCCGGCCGATGTCGCTGAACTTCAATGCGCCCGTATCGCGCAAGCTGGCGCAGGCCATCGTGCTCAAGTCCGCGAACGGCACCGTCAAACCCGAGCTCGAAGGCGCGCAGGACGACGACAGCCTCGTCACCGATCTCTCGTTCAAACCGCCGTTCCCTGAGCGCGCGCAGTACACACTCGAATTGCCGCGCGACTTCAAGGACGCGGCGGGCCGCACGCTTCGCAATGCCGACAACTTCCCGCTGCGCGTGGCCACGGGCAACATGCCGCCGCTGGCCAAGTTTGCCGCCGCACCCTTCGGCATCGTCGAGCGGCTGGCCGAGCCCGACGGCGTGGCCGTCCTGCCGGTGACGTTGCGCAACGTCGAACCCGCGTTGCAGGTCAAGGGCATGCTGCCCGGCAAGGTCAGCGACCTGCAGCCGACGACGGACGCCGAAATCATCGCGTGGTTCCGCAAGGTGCAGCGCTACAACGACTTCTCGGTGCTTCGCACGCAGGCCGCGCGCGACGTGAAAGGACCGCTGCCCGCCGCGCTGGACAAGGACGAGCGCGAATGGGTGCAGTCGCGCATGCTGTCGCTGCTGGCCGGTCAGGCGCAGGTGAAGACGCTGGATCTGCCCAAACCCGTCAACAACGACCCGCGCCCGTTCGAGGTGGTGGGCATACCGCTCACGCCGGGCTTCCACGTGGTGGAGATCGCGTCGCAACGCCTGGGCGGCGCGCTGCTGGATGAACGGCACGGCGCCAACCGTACGATGTACGTCCGCACCTCGGCGCTCGTCACCAACCTGGGTGTGCATTTCAAGCTCGGCCGTGAGAATGCGGTGGCCTGGGTAACGACACTCGACAAGGGCCAGCCCGTGCCCAACGCGTCGGTGCGCGTGTCCGACTGCAACGGCAACGAACTCGTCACCGGCAAGACGAACGCACAGGGTGTGGTGACACTCGACGGGCTGTCGCCGCAGCCGCCTTCGTGCCGCAGCGCGAAGGGCGAAGACGATGAATACCGCCAGGCCTACTTCGTGAGCGCGCGCGCCACAGGCACGGCCCCGGACGGCAAGCCCGTACAGGACCTCGCTTTCACCTGGAGCGACTGGCATCGCGGCATCGAGCCGTGGCGATTCAACCTGCCCATCAGCAGCGAGCCGGAGCCCGACACGCGCGTGCACACCATCTTCGACCGCACGCTGCTGCGCGCCGGCGAGACGGTGTCGATGAAGCACCTGATCCGCACTGAAACGCGCCAGGGCTTCGACCTGCCTCCCGACGTACCGGACACGCTCGTCATTTCACATCTCGGCAGCGGCCAGCAGTACACACAGCCCGTGAAGTGGCGCACCACCGGCACCGGTGGACGCAGCGCGGAGAGTGAATTCGCGATCCCGCCGGCCGCCAAGCTGGGCATCTACCGCGTGGAACTCAAAGGCAGCAAGGATCAGCATTTCGAGAGCGGGCAGTTCCGCGTCGAGGAGTTCCGGTTGCCGGTGCTCGAAGGCCGCGTCGCGCCTGCGGAGCAGAAGGCACTCGTGAATGTGAAGACCGTCCCTGCCAATGTGCAGGTGAACTACGTGTCGGGCGGCGGTGCGGCCAACCTGCCCGTGCGCGTGTCGGCGCTGGTGCGCGGCAAGTACATCCGCTTCAATGACTACGACGCTTTCCGCTTCGACCCGCCGCGCGATCGGCAGTCCGGCCGCGGCGAGGGCGAAGAGGAAGAAACGGCTTCCGAAGACCAGCGCGTCATCGCCGACAAGCTGCCCGTCACGCTCGACCGCAACGGCGCGGGCAAGGTCACCATCGAGAACGTGCCGGTCGCAAAGCGCCCGCAGGAGCTGCTGCTCGAAGCCACGTACGCCGACCCGAATGGCGAAGTGCAGACGCTGCGCAGCGTGTCGCCGCTCTGGCCCGCTGCGGTGATTGCGGGCATCCGCACCGAAGGCTGGGTCTCCGCGAAGCAGAAGATGAAGTTCCAGGCGCTCGCGCTCGACGTGTCCGGCAAGGCCCTCGCCGACGTGCCGCTCACGGTGACCGCCGTCGCGCGCATCACCACCACCAGCCGCAAGCGCATGGTGGGCGGCTTCTACAGCTATGACAACAAGACGGAAGTGAAGGAGCTCGGCGAGGTCTGCAGCGGCAAGAGCGATGCGCGTGGCCTGTTGCTGTGCGAGTCCACGCTCAAGGAGGCCGGCGAAGTCGAGCTCGTCGTGACTGCGAAGGACAGCAGCGGCAACACCGCGCAGGCGGCAAGCTCCGTCTGGGTGACGAAGCAGGGCGAACTCTGGTTCGGCGGCGAGAACAACGATCGCATCGACCTGCTGCCCGAGAAGAAGAGCTACCAGCCCGGCGAGACGGCGCGCTTCCAGGTGCGCATGCCTTTCCGCTTCGCGACCGCGCTGGTCGCCGTCGAGCGCGAAGGCGTGATCGACACGCAGGTGGTGCAGCTCAACGGTCAGGACCCGACGGTCAACCTGCAGGTGAAGGAAGAATGGGGCCCGAACGTCTACGTGAGCGTTCTTGCCTTGCGCGGTCGCCTGCGCGAAGTGCCGTGGTACAGCTTTTTCACCTGGGGCTACAAGGCGCCGCGCGAGTGGTGGACTGCTTTCTGGTTCGAAGGCCGCGAGTACGTCGCGCCCACGGCCATGGTGGACCTCAGCAAGCCCGCTTTCCGCCTCGGTGTGGCGGAGATCCGCGTCGGCACTCGCGCGCACCGGATCGACGTGAGCATCAAGGCTGATCGCGAGAGTTACACCGTGCGCGGCAAGGCGCTCGTCACCGTGAGCGCGAAGCTGCCGGATGGCAAACCAGCTGCAGGTGCCGAAGTGGCTTTGGCCGCCGTGGACCAGGCGCTGCTGGAACTCATGCCCAATGACAGCTGGAACCTGCTGGAGGCCATGCTGCAGCGACGCTCGTGGGGTGTGGAGACGTCGACCGCGCAGATGGAAATCATCGGACGCCGTCACTACGGTCGCAAGGCCGTTGCGCCCGGCGGTGGCGGCGGCAGGAGCAACACCCGCGAACTGCTGGACACGCTGCTGCTGTGGAATCCGAAGGTCGTGCTCGACGCGAACGGACAGGCGCAGGTGACGGTGCCGCTCAACGATGCGCTCACCACCTTCCGCATCGTCGCGGTGGCCGATGCGTCGAGCGGCCTCTTCGGCACGGGCCAGACCACCATCCGCGCGACGCAGGACCTGCAGATCATCAGCGGCCTGCCGCCGCTGGTGCGTGAGGAGGATCAATACCGCGCGCAGTTCACGCTGCGCAACACCACGAACAAGCCGATGAAGGTGGAAGTGACACCGCGCGCGACGCTGCTCGACCTGAAGCCGCAGACGGTGGAGATTCCGGCCAGCGAAGCGCGCGAGGTGGCATGGACAGTCACCGCACCGGCGCAACTTGCGCAGACGCGCGCGGAGTCGCTGATCTGGGAAATCGAGGCCCGCGACACTTCGGGCAACGCGCGGGACGCGCTCAAGGCCACACAACGCATCGTCGCGGCGGTGCCCCTCACTGTGCAGCAGGCGACGCTGGTGCAGCTCGATGGGCCGTTCTCGTTGGCCGTTTCGCCACCGGCCGACGCATTGCCGGGACGCGGCGGCTTGAAGATCGCATTGCAACCGAAGCTGGCCGAGGGACTGCCCGGTGTGCGCGACTGGTTCGCCAACTACCCGTTCATCTGTCTCGAGCAGAAGACCAGCAAGTCCGTCGGCCTGCGCGACGGAAAGATGTGGCGCAACGTGGCCGCGCAACTGCCGGGGTATCTGGACAGCGACGGTCTCGCCAGCTATTTCCCGCCGCGCGAAGGCGATGCCAACCGCGGCAGCGACACGCTCACGGCCTATGTGCTCGCAGCCACGCATGAGGCCTCGTCCCTCAACCCCGACTTCGCCCTGCCCGACACGGTGCGCGAGCCGATGGAGCGCGGCCTCGTTGCCTTTGTCGAAGGCCGCATCCAGCGCGACTTCTGGAGCCCGCGCAAGGACCTGGACATGCGCAAGCTCGCCGCCATCGAAGCGCTGTCGCGCTACGGCAAGGCACAGGGCCGCATGGTGCAGAGCATCACGATCGCGCCCAACCAGTGGCCCACGCACACGGTGATCGACTGGTACAACGTGCTGCGTCGCGTGCCTGATGTCGCGCAGCGCGAGCAGCGTCTGGCCGAGGCCGGGCAGATCCTGCGCTCGCGCCTGTCCTACCAGGGCACCAAACTCGTTTTCAGTACCGAGCGCGACGACTACTGGTGGTGGCTGATGCAAAGCGGTGACGTCAACACCGCGCGCCTCATCCTCGCCGTGATGGACGATCCGGCCTGGAAAGACGACATGGGCAAGCTGGCCAACGGCTTCATCGGCCGCCAGCAGCGCGGCGCATGGCACACCACCACGGCCAACCTGTGGGGCGGCCTCGCGCTGGAGAAGTTCTCGGCGAAATTCGAAGCCACGCCTGTCGCCGGCATCACACGCGCTGCGCTGGCCGGCGCGAGCGGCTCCGTGGACTGGAGCAAGGTCGAGCGCATCAAGACCACGGATGCGACGGGCGCAGCGCACCAGACCACCTGGTTCGGCGCGCCCGCCTCGCCCGGCATGTTGCGCAACAACACGATGTTCCTGCCCTGGCCCGCTGCAAGTGCAGACAACACGCTCACCGCCTCGCAGCAGGGCGCCGGCAAGCCGTGGCTGACCTTGCAGTCCGTGGCAGCCGTGCAGCTCAGGGAGCCCTTCGCCGCAGGCTACCGCATCAGCAAGACCATCACGCCGGTGGAGCAAGCCGAGAAGGGCAAGTACTCCCGCGGCGACGTGCTGCGCATCACGCTGGAAGTGAATGCGTCTGCGGACATGACGTGGGTGGTCGTGAGCGATCCGGTCCCCGGCGGCGCAACCATCCTGGGCACCGGCCTCGGCCGTGATTCGCAGATCGCCACCAGCGGCGAGAAGCGCACCGGTGCGGGCTGGCCCGCGTTCGAGGAGCGCAGCTTCGAAGCCTTCCGCAGCTACTACGAATACCTGCCCAAGGGCACGGTGAAGGTGGAGTACACCGTGCGCCTGAACAATGTGGGCGACTTCGCACTGCCGCCCTCGCGCGTCGAAGCCATGTATGCGCCCGAGATGTTCGGTGAAACACCGAACGCACGCGTGAAGGTGGAGCCTGCGCGATGAAACCCCGGCACATTGTGGCCATGCGACTCGCCGCGCTCACCTTGGCGGGCGCATCAGCTGTGCCGCCTGCGCAGGCGTTGCCGTCGTACAGCGACGTGCGTCAGCAGTACCAACCCTCCGATACGCTCATCCTCGATCGCGACGGCGAACTGCTGCACCGCATCCGCACGGACACGAGCGTGCGGCGCGGCCAGTGGATCGCCCTCGCGGACACGTCGCCCGCGTTGCGTACCGCGCTCGTGCTGGGCGAAGACAGGCGCTTCCATGAGCATTCGGGGGTGGACTGGCGCGCGGTTTCCGCCGCCGCGTGGGGCAACCTGTGGAACACGCGCACCCGGGGCGCGTCGACCATCACCATGCAACTGGCTGGCCTGCTCGACGAAGACCTGGCCCACACGCCCGGCGGCCGCAGCGTGACCCGCAAACTCGGGCAGGCGGTCGCAGCCACGCGCCTCGAGGCCAGCTGGCGCAAGGACCAGATCCTCGAGGCTTACCTCAACCTCGTTCCCTTCCGCGGCGAACTGGTCGGCATCGATGCGCTGTCGCGCACGCTGTTCGGCAAGGCCGCGCACGGGCTCGACGAGCGCGAAGCTGCGATCGCCGCGGCACTCGTCCGCGCGCCGAACAGCAGCGCGAAGCTCGTCGCGCAACGCGCCTGTGAACTGCTCGGACGCATGCAGCCAGGCACGCGCGTGGATTGCGTCGGGCTCGACATGTTCGCCACGGCAGCCATGCAGCAGCGCTCGTATGCGGCGAGCGAGGGGATCGCAGCGCACGTGGCGGCGCGCCTCGTGCGCGAGCAGCGCGACTCAACGGCTTCTTCCCTGGTCGCCTCCACGCGCATCACCACGACGCTGCGTGCGCCGTTGCAGCGCTTCGCCACGGAAACACTGTCGCGCCAGTTGCGCGAGCTTGCCGGCCGGCATGTCGAAGACGGCGCAATCATCGTGCTCGACAACAGGAGCGGCGACGTGCTTGCCTGGGTGGGTTCATCCGGCCCGTTGAGCCGCGCCGGCGAAGTCGACGGCGTGACCGCGCTGCGGCAGGCCGGCTCCACCCTCAAACCCTTCCTGTATGCGCAGGCCATCGCGGAAAAGCGGCTCACCGCCGCGTCCCTGCTGGAGGATTCGCCGACGCACATCCCCACCTCCGGTGGCCTCTACATTCCCCAGAACTATGACCGGCAATTCAAGGGTTGGGTGTCCGTGCGCACGGCACTCGGCGCATCGCTCAACGTGCCGGCCGTGCGTACGCTGGGCATGGTGTCGCCCGATGCGTTCCACCGGCAACTGAAAGACGCCGGGCTGCCTCTTCGTGAGACCGGTGGCTACTACGGCTTCAGCCTGGCGCTCGGCAGTCCGGAAGTGTCACTCCTCTCGCTGAGCAACGCGTATCGCGTCCTCGCCAACGGCGGAAGGTACGGCGAAACGCAACTGCTGCCAGTACGCAAGCCAGCGGCTTCCCGCCAGGTCTTCGACGAGCGCGCCGCGTTCATCGTCGGCGACATCCTGTCGGACACGAACGCCCGGGCCCGCACGTTCGGCACCGGCAGCGTGCTTGCCACCCGTTCATGGACGGCGGTGAAGACCGGTACCAGCAAGGACATGCGCGACAACTGGGCCGTGGGTTGGTCGCAACGCTACACCGTCGGTGTCTGGGTGGGCAACGCCAGCGGCGAGCCGATGTGGGACGTGAGTGGTTCCACCGGCGCAGCACCCATCTGGGCCGCTGTCATGGGCTTCCTGCACGCCCAGGAGCCGGGCCGCGCACCCCGCGCACCCGCCGGGCTCGAACACGCGGTGGTGAAGTTCGCATCGCAAGGCACGCCGCTGGAAGCCGCCCGCATGGAATGGTTCCTCCCCGGCACGATGCAGCCGGTGTTCGCGGTGAACAGCCTGGACGATGGCCCGGCGGCCGGCGCTGCCACCGCTGCGGTGCGCATCACCGCGCCCGCTGACGGCACCATCGTCGCGCTCGACCCCGACATTCCGCCGGACCGGCAGCGCCTGGATTTCACCGCACACGGCCAGGGCACCCGCGCCACCGGCCTGCGCTGGCGCATGGATGGTCGCGAATTCGCACGCGGCCCGAGCGTCCAGTGGTTGCCCTGGCCCGGCCGGCATGCGGTACAGCTTGTCAACGCCGGAGGCGACGTGCTCGACGAGATCCGCATCGAGGTGCGCGGTGCCGGCGTGAAGGCGGCCAGCGCACGAACCACGAGCCTTCCGACAGCCAAACGATAGCTTGCGGGGTGACAATGAGGGCGATGCCGGCATCGCCTCCTGTCACCCATCCTTCTTCCGTGCGCCAACTCCTGGGCCGCCTCTGGGCGCTCTCGGCCTTCGCCTACAGCCTGCGCGTCTTCATTGCACTCACGGCCATCATGGCGGTGTGCTGGCACACGGGCGAGATGGCGTGGCTGATGCCGCTGTTCCTGGGGGCCATCGCCAGCGCCATCTCCGAAACCGACGATGGCTGGCGCGGCCGGCTGCGCGCCGTCGGTGTCACGCTGGTGTGTTTCGCCGCGGCCGCCTTCTCGGTGCAATGGCTCATGCCGCACGTGCCGCTGTTCGCACTGGGGCTCGTTGCCTCGACACTGTTCTTCGTCATGCTCGGTGCCGTCGGGCCGCGCTACCAGGCCATGGGCTATGCAACGCTCATCCTCTCCATCTACACCGCCATCTCCATGGAGCAGCATGCCCTGCGCGGCAACGAACCGCTGTGGATCGAGCCCGTGCTGCTCGTCGCCGGTGCCGCCTGGTATGGACTGCTGTCGGTGCTGTGGGCGTCGATGTTCGTGCACCAGCCCGTGCAGCAGGCGCTGGCGAGGTTGTACCTGCTGCTGGGTGACTACCTCCATGTGAAGGCATCGCTGCTCGAACCGGTGCGCGGCCTCGACGTCGAGCGGCGGCGCCTTTCGCTCGCGCAGATCAACGGCAACGTCGTGCGCGAACTCAACTTCGTGAAGGAAAGCCTTTTCTCGCGGCTGCGCGCCACACGCAACCCACGTACCAGCCGCTACCTGCGCCTGTACTTCCTCGCACAGGACATCCATGAACGCGCCAGCTCTTCGCACTATGCCTACGACGAACTGACCGAGGCGTTCTTCCACAGCGATGCGCTGTTCCGCGCGCAGCGGGCACTGCGGATTTCGGGCGACGACTGCGGCCAGCTGGCCGAGGCGATCCGCCTGCGTGTTCCCTTCGTGAAAAGCGCAGCGGGCGAGCAGGCCATGGAAGACTTCCGGGCGTCCATCGCCTGGCTCATGCGCGAGCCTGCCGATGCGCAGCGCAGCCAGATGATCGACACCCTGCGTGCGCTGGCCAAGAACCTGTCGCGGCTGGACGCGCAGATCGCCATCGCCAGCCGGCCACCGGCCGACACACCTGCCGCCACGGTGCAGACCGATCAGAGCCTGCTCGACCGCTCGCCGCGCAATGCGCGCGAAGCGTGGGACCGCGTGCGGCTGCAACTGAATTCCGGCGCACCGCTGTTCCGCCACGCCGTCCGGCTGTCGATCGCGCTGCTCGCGGGCTATCTCCTCATCCACAGCTTTCCATCACCGCAGGGCTACTGGATCCTGCTGACCACGCTGTTCGTCTGCCAGCCCGGATATGGTGCGACACGCCGGCGCGTGACCGAGCGGGTGACGGGCACCTTCGCTGGCCTGGTCATCGGCTGGGCGGTGCTCGAACTGTTCCCCGAGCCGCTCATCCAGGCCGCGTTCGCAGTGTTCGCGGGCGTGGTGTTCTTCGCGTTGCGACAGGTGCGCTATGCGCTCGCCACCGCGGCAATGACCTTGCTCGTGCTGCTCGCCGCCAACCAGGTGACCGACGGCTACGAACTCATCATCCCCCGCATGGTGGACACCTTGCTGGGCAGCGTGATTGCGAGCATCGCGGTGTTTGCCATCCTGCCCGACTGGCAGAGCCGGCGCATGCACGAGGTCGCTGCACGGGCGCTGGCCGCCAACCGCGACTACCTGCGCGCATTGCTCACGCAGTACCGCGACGGTCCGCGCGACGACCTGCCCTTCCGCCTGGCGCGTCGCAACGCGCACAACGCCGATGCCGCGCTGTCGGCCGCCATCGCAGGCATGCTGCGCGAGCCTGGTTTCCTCAAGCGCGAAGGGGACGACAGCGTGCGGCTGCTGGTGCTCTCGCACACCGTGCTCGCCTACCTCTCGGGCCTGGGTGCCCACCGCGACAAGCTCCCCGGAGGCGAGATGCGGGACCTCGCGCTTGCCGCCGGGCAAGCCATCAGCGACGAGCTCGACGCCATCGCGCAACCGCTGGCGCGCGGACAGGCCCCGATACCGCTGACACCCGATCAGGAAGCCGAAGGCCGCGCCCTGCTGGCACAACTCAGGCAGGACAACCCCACAGCGCCAGAGTCGCAGCGACTGATGCTGACGCAGTTGTCGTTGCTGGCACGGCAGATGCCGCTGGTCAGGCGCTCGGCGACGAGCGTGGCACCGGATGCACCCCATGCAGCGGTGGCAGCGGTGCCGCAGTCGCCGTCCTGAGCCGGTTGGCGTCCGGGCTCAGGAGCCTGCCACTGCGTCGATCGCGCGCGCCAGCACATCGCAAAGCACGTCGAGCTCCGCCTCATCGACGCCGGTGAGTTCAAGTCCGATCGACCCCTGCGCCACGCGGTGCGGAGCGACCGCCACAGCAGGATCACCCTCGCGCAGCCGGCACACCAGCGCCGCGGCATCGCCCGGCACGCGCAGCCACAGCCGCTCGAAGCCGTTGCCCAGCGGGTCCGGCGCCCGCTCGACCTGCACGCCGGGCCACCGGGCTGCGGTCGCAGCCACATGGTCCACCTTGCGCTGTTCGCCGGCCTGCCATTGCAGCGCATCCATCCCGTCACGGGCGTCGATCGCCGCCAGCACGCCCGCGATGGCTTCCTTGCTCGGCTTCATCGCGCGGCCGATGCCGCCGTGCTGCGCGTCCACCGCGCGTACCAGTGCCGCATCGCCCACCACGAGACCGGCCGTCGGCGCACGCAGGTACTTCTGCGCGCTCAACACGACCAGGCCAGCGCCGGACGCCACCAGTTCGCGGACCCGCCAGTCCTGCGCCGCGCCGTCGAGTATCAGGGGCACCCCCGCAGCGACAGCGACCGCATGCAGCGCGCGCGTGAGGGCCTGCCCGGAGCCAGCCGCCAGATGCGACTCCACCGCCAGCACAGCCGCGGTCTGTGCATCCTGCGCTTCATGTTTTGCGTGCGCCACCGAGTCGCATGCGACGGGCAAGGCTCCCGCGAGCCGGATAGCCTGCGTGAGTCGCTGTCCGTAGTTCACGTCGTGCGCAGACAGGAGCACGACGCGCCGCCGCAGCCCCGTGGTGTCCGGCAGCCGCGCGATCAATGCCGCGTCTTCGCCCGTCATGCATGCCGCCACGGCCAACGTCAGGCCGGCAGCACTGCTGTGGGTGACGCAACCAGTCTGCGCGCCGCTCCATGCCGCGAGGCGCTCACCGGCCACGGCCTGCAGTTCGCCCATCACCACATGGCGGCGCAGCATCGAGGCGACGGCCTCTGCCACGGCTTCATCGCTGCGCGACACGCCGAACGGCGTGGCTGTGCCCCAGGCGTTGATGACGCGTCGCAACGTGCAGGAGGACGGGATGCTTGCGGGAGGCATGAGGAAAATTCTGCCACCATCTCCCGACGTGCAAATTTCTTCAGCCCGGCGGCCCGGCAAAGCCGCTAGGATTCGTGGTTGCACAAAAACAGTACCCGAGGGGCTTCGCCACATGCCAGTGATCACCACCATCGAGGACCTGCGCGTCCTCGCGAAGAAGCGCGTTCCGCGCATGTTCTACGACTACGCCGACTCCGGCTCGTGGACCGAGGGCACCTACCGCGCCAATGAAGCCGACTTCCAGAAGATCCTGCTGCGCCAGCGCGTGGCCGTGAACATGGAAGGCCGCAGCACCCGAACGACAATGCTGGGCCAGGACGTGGCGATGCCCGTCGCCATCGCGCCCACGGGCATGACCGGCATGCAGCATGCCGACGGTGAAATCCTGGCCGCGCGCGCCGCGAAGAAGTTCGGCATCCCGTTCACGCTGTCCACCATGAGCATCTGCTCCATCGAGGACGTGGCTGCCGGCACCGACAACCATCCGTTCTGGTTCCAGCTGTACGTGATGCGCGACCGCGATTTCATCGAGCGCCTGATCGACCGCGCCAAGGCCGCGAACTGTTCGGCGCTGGTCCTCACGCTGGACCTGCAGATCCTCGGCCAGCGGCACAAGGACATCAGGAACGGCCTGTCGGTGCCGCCGCGGCTCACCGTGCCGACCCTGCTCAACCTGGCCACCAAACTCGGCTGGTGCTTCGACATGCTGGGCACGAAGCGCCGCAACTTCGGCAACATCTTCGGCCACGTGAAGGGCATCGAGAACATGGGCTCGCTCGCCGAGTGGACGGCCAAGCAGTTCGACCCCGCACTCAACTGGGGTGACGTGGAATGGATCAAGAAGCGCTGGGGCGGCAAGCTCATCCTCAAAGGCATCCAGGATGTGGAGGACGCACGGCTCGCGGTCGATTCGGGTGCCGATGCACTGATCGTTTCCAATCACGGCGGCCGCCAGCTCGACGGTGCGCCTTCGTCCATCAACTCGCTGCCGTCGATCGTCGAGGCCGTCGGCCACCAGATCGAAGTGCACATGGATGGCGGCGTGCGAAGCGGTCAGGACGTGCTCAAGGCCGTGGCGCTCGGTGCGAAGGGCGTCTACATCGGCCGCAGCATGCTGTACGGCCTGGGTGCGATGGGCGAAGCGGGCGTGACACGCGCACTCGAGGTGATCCACAAGGAACTGGACCTCACCATGGCGTTCTGCGGTCGCACCGATATCAATACGGTGGACAAGAGCATCCTGTTGCCGGGCACGTACCCGCTACCCTGAATCCCAGCAAACAAAAAAGGCCCCAAGGGGCCTTTTTTTTCTGGGGGCCGCTTGCGGGCCGTGGTTCAGTATGCCGATTGCGACGGCGTGCCAGCCAGCGTGGTGCTGGTCACCACATGACCGGCGTTCGCAGCCAGATAGGCCGAGCCACTGTCTTCACCGTTCAGCGCCGTGGTTTCGTTGCGCGCGGCGATCGCTTCAGCGCGCACGTCGGCGGCATCGCGGGTCGACTTGAACGCAGCCAGCTGGTTGTAGCGGATGGACCAGGGGTTGGCACCCTTCTGGAACTGGGCCAGTTCGGCCTGCACTTCGGCGCGGCTCTTCACGCTGTTGGCTTGCACGGCGAATTGCGAGCCGTCGGCTTCGTCGGCATGGGCGCCAACGGCACCGAAGCCAGCTGCGAGGGCGATTGCGAGGGTAGCGATATTGCGGTTCATGATGAATTCCTTTCGATCGAGCATGTGCTCATGTGTTGACGTTTCCCGGGCATGGCGGGCTTCATCGGTCCCGTCTGTCCAGCCTCGGTGAGTCGTTGTTCAGTTGCGGCTCATCGATGGGATGAACTTTAGGCCGATCCCCCCGCCGGATAAAGAAGCAAACGATGGACGAACCGTTTCGCGCGCGGAAACAGTCTCATGAACCTCATGAATACTGACAGTATTGCTATGATTTGTATAGCAAATGAATTGCTTCCCTTGAAAATCATGATGCTGTTTTCCGCAGTGCACTGCTGACAGGCGTCCTGACACGGATGAAGCACAATCCTGCGCAGCCTCATGCCCAGCCCCGCGAAAGCACCGATCCGCCGCATTGCCCATCTGGACATGGACGCGTTCTACGCGTCCGTCGAGCTGCTGCGCTTTCCGCAACTGAAGGGGCTGCCCGTCGTCATCGGCGGCGGGCGGCGGCGAGCGGACGGCGTGCTCCAAGCCGGTGCCGACCTGCCGGTAGACCAGTTCCCGCGCCTCAAGGACTACGTGGGCCGCGGCGTCATCACCACAGCCACCTATGCAGCGCGGCAGTTCGGGGTGGGCTCGGCCATGGGTCTCATGAAAGCGGCAAAGCTCTGCCCCGACGCGATCCTGCTGCCGGTGGACTTCGAGGAAGTGCGACGCTATTCGCGCACATTCAAGGGCATCATCTCCGACATTGCACCCGTCATGCAGGACCGTGGGGTGGACGAGGTCTACATCGACTTCACCGACGTACCCGGGGGTCAGCGTGAAGGCGGGCGCGTGCTGGCGCGGCTCATCCAGAAAAGCATTTTCGAGGCGACCGGCCTCACTTGCTCCATCGGCGTTGCGCCCAACAAGCTCATCGCCAAGATGGCCAGCGAGTTCAACAAGCCCAACGGCATTTCCATCGTGCACGAGGGCGACTTCGAGCGGCTCGTGTGGCCGCTGCCCTGCCGCAAGATCAACGGCATCGGGCCCAAGGCCGATGCGAAGCTGAAGGCGATGGAGATCGGGACCATCGGTGATCTGGCCGCGAAGCCCCGCGAGTGGCTGGTGGAGCGATTCGGCAAGGCGTACGGGGCCTGGTTGCACGACGCATCGCACGGCCGGGATGACCGTCCGGTGGTCACCGAAAGCGAGCCCGTGTCCATGAGCCGCGAGACCACCTTCGACCGCGACCTGCACGCGGTGCGCGACAAAACCGAACTCGGGGCCATCTTCACGCGACTGTGTGAGAAGGTGGCCGAAGACCTGCAGCGCAAGGGCTACGAGGGCAAGACCATCGGCGTGAAGCTGCGCTACGACAATTTCAGGATTGCCACGCGCGACCAGACGATCGACGCCCATACCTCGGACGCTGCAACCATCCGCCGGATCGGCGGGCTGTGCCTCAAGCGCGTGCCACTCGACCAGCGCCTGCGGCTGCTGGGCGTGCGCGTGAGCGCGCTCAGGCGCGTCGGGAGCGGCGATGAGCCGGGACCGAAACCTGCCGCACAGGCCGGCCGCGACAACCTCACCGGTGAACTGTTCTGAACGCCGGCCCTAGCGGCCGCTGCCCTGCTGCTGCAGCGGCAGGCGGACGGAGAACACCACATACGGGTCGGCGTAGGTGTAGCTGATGTCGCCGCCGTGCCCCCGCGCGATGTGCTGCGCGATGTAGAGACCGAGGCCCAGGCCTGTATTGACCTTGTTCGGCTGTACGCGGAACGGGTCGAAGAGCGACTGCCCGTCGTGCGTGTCGATCGCTTCGCCCATATTGCTCACCTCCAGCGTGACGCTGTCGCCCCACTGGTTCAGCTGCACGAGCACCGCCTCGCCATGCGCGCCGTACTGGCGCGCATTGGCGAGCAGCGTGTCCAGCACCTGGCACAGGCGTTCGGCATCGCCTTCCATCATCAGGCTGCGCGGGATCTCGCGGATGGTGCGCACGCCAGGATGCGCGGCTTCCACGCGGTCGATGATGTCATTGGCCAGCTGCGCGAGGTCCAGTGGCGCCATCCGCAGGGCAAGACCCGAGCCGGTCTGCAGTCGCGAAGCATCGAGCACGCTCGCCACGAGACGCTGCAGGCGACTGGCGCTCTGCGCGTCCTCCGCGGGACTGCCGGACACCGCCTGGTCGCTGTTCATGCCCTGACCGAGCATGGACAGCAGGTGGGCACGGGCGCGCTCCACGTCCACCGTGCGTGCCGCATAGGCGCGCAGCAGTTCCGTGAGCAGGCCGTTGGCGATCCCCCGGTCCACCTCGCCCCAGGGTTCGGCGCTGCCCCGCACGGTTTCCCTCCACACGTCGAACGAGCCGCGCGGCGTGAGGCGCGGGCCCATCGGGCCATGCGTGTATTCCTTTTCGGGCCGGCCGCCCCATGCGATGGTCTCGATCTGCTCGAGGCGCAGGAACACCAGCCAGCCTTGGTGCGTGGCCGCGACGCGCAGTGCGAGGAAGCCGCACCACTTGCCCATCAGCTCGCGCAGTTCCTCGGGCAGGTCGCCCGCGCGGTCGCCGCTCACCAACTGCATCGAAGGGTCGGTGGTCTCGAGCCATCGCACCAGCGCGCGCGCGGCATTCTGCGCCAGATCACCCCAGACGAACAGGCGTCCACGCTCGGCCAGAAACAGCGCACCGGCATTCATGGTGCCCGCCATGTCGGCCGCATAGGGCGCGAGCGCGAAGATGCCTTCGTCCTTGTGCAGGAGCGCTTCCAGCGCGCGCGTGCGTACGGCGGCGGCGACTTCGGTGCGCTGCGCCTCGGTGCGGGCGATTTCCCCCTGCACCTTGGCTGCAAGCACCTGCGCCAGCACGTCGCAGGCCGAGCGCACCGTGTGGGGCACAAAGCGCGGCGTCATGTGATGGCAGGCCAGCATGCCCCAGAGCTTGCCGTTGATGACGACGGAAATGCTCATGGAAGCCGCCACACCCATGTTCTGCAGGTATTCGATATGGATGGGCGAGACGCTGCGCAGCACGCAGTAGCTCATGTCCAGCGGCTCCGCGGCCTCAGGACCCGCGCCGCCGGCAACCCCCGTCTCCACGGGCACGGTTTCGCTGTTCACATCGACGATGTAGCGCAGCGTGTTGAGCACGTAAAGCCGGCGGGCCTGCGCAGGAATATCACTGGCCGGATAACGGCGACCGATGAACGGCTCCAGCGCGTCGGTGACCGCTTCGGCCACCACGTCGCCGCTGTCGTCGTGGCGGAAGCGGTAGGCCATGACGCGGTCGAAGCCGGTGAGTGCGCGCACCTCTTCCACCGCAGCCTGCAACAGGCTGTCTTCTCCGCGCAGGTGGCGAAGGCGGGCGAGCGCGCGATGGCCCTGGAAGGCATGGTCACCAAAGGAGGACACCACCTCCAGCGGCTCGAGTTCGAGCACGACGCGGCGGCCAATGCGATGTCCCACGAGCTCCAGCGTCTTGCCGCCGATGGTGGCTTCCATCGCGAACGGCTGGGCGTCGAGTGTGCGGTTCTCCAGGCACTTGCGGATGGCCAGCAGCATTTCGGGCTGCTCGCCGAAGCAGGTCTGTGCCAGCTTCTGGCCCAGCACGGGCGCCTGCCCGCCCAGCAGCTGCGTCACATTCGCGCTGCGGTGCGTGACCAGCCCGTCCATGCTGAATGCGACCAGCGCGCCATGCGACTGGATCCTGCCCGGGATGTGGATGGGCTCGCGTTCGCAGTTGTCGAGGTTGACGGGGGCGGCAGATTCCACGGGTTCGTTCATGTGGGGGAGAGTCTTTCTTTGCTCCGGTGAAGCTCGATGATGGTGGCGAAAGCCCAGCGCGCGCCGTCGCACGCGAGGGCGATGTCCTGGGGAGTGTCTGCGTGGGCCTTCAACGCCTCGAGGAAGGACCGCCAGTGCGCGCCCGTTTCAGGCCCACGCCCCTGCAGGTAGGCCAGCGAAAGCGGTGCGAGCGAGGCGGCAAGGCGCTTGTAGAGGACCTGGCCCCCCAGTTGCGACCCCTCCACCACATAGGCCACGCCATGGCAGAAGGCCGGGTTGCGGTCCGGCAGTGCGGCCGTCGAAGCGCCGGCCACGGCAGTCACTGCCATGTCCGGGTCCACACCCGCTTCCTGCAGATCTTCCAGTGCGGCCGCCAGGTATTCCTGTCCCCAGCCCGCCAACTCCAGCGCCGGCTGGATGCGCCGCAGCCACAGGGCCAGCGCCTGCAGGTGCATCACGTAGTCCGCACGCCCCGGCGATGTCTTGGCCAGCGGGACATGGCTGTCCAGCCATTCATGCTGCGCCGAGGTGGCCGTCCGCAGGGCGTGCAACACGCCGGCGGATGCAGGTGGGGACGTGTCGGTGGGGGCTGTACTCATGGTCGGCGACCATCATAGGTGGGGGTCACGACCCCACCCAATGTCATTTGACATACCCCTGCGATCACTGCCGGGCTGTCCTGACGTTCGCCGGCAATGCCGAAGGATGGCTGGTGCGGAACGGGTTGATGTCCAGCCCGCCGCGCCGCGTGTAACGCGCATAGACCGCCAGCTTGACGGGTCTGCAGCGCGTCCACACGTCCATGAAGATGCGCTCCACACACTGCTCGTGGAATTCGTTGTGGTTGCGGAAGCTGACGAGATACCGCAGCAGGCCCGCCTGGTCGATCTGCGGACCGCTGTAGCGGATCTGCACGCTGCCCCAGTCGGGCTGCCCGGTCACGAGGCAGTTGCTCTTGAGCAGGTTGGAGACCAGCGTTTCTTCCACCGGCTGCTCGGCGAATTCCGCAGTGAGCAATTCGGGCGCGGGCGTGTAGCGGTCGCAGTCGATGTCCAGCCGGTCGATCAGCAGGCCGTCGAGTTCATGCACGGGCTCGCGGTCGAACACTTCGGGCAGCAGCACCTTCACGCCCACCGAAGACTGCATCGGCCCACCGTGCCACACCGCCGTACTCAGGTCGGCACGCAGGCGGGCCTGTACTTCCGCCGAGTCGGCAAAGCGCGTGTTGTTGAAGCTGTTGAGATAGAGCTTGAACGACTTGCTCTCCACGATGTGCGTGCTTTCGCACGGCACGGTGATGTGGGCCAGCGCCACCTGCGGCTTGCCGCGCAGCGTGAGCCACGACAGCTCGAACGCGGTCCACATGTCGGCCCCGAAGAAGGGCATGCGTCCCGTGACCCCGATCTCCTCGCGCTTGGGCGCGCGCGGCAGCGGGAACAGCAGCGACGCGTCGTACCGGTCCACATAAGCGGACGCCTTGCCCAGCTGCGACAGCTCGGGCGTGTTCTCTGTCATGAAAATTCTCTTTCCCGCAACCATTTGGTGGCGATCCATTTCTCGCCCGCGATCACCGGCGCACCGCCATGCAGCGTGCGGGTGGTCGGGTGCGGACGCTCGTAGCTGAAGAAGACCGCGTTGCCGCGCACCGGCGCCACTTCCATGTGGATGTCCGGGAAGGTGGTGCCGCCGCCCTTCTCGGGCTCGCGCAGGTACATGACGAGCGTGGCCACGCGCTGGCCACCGCGCTTGAGGATGGTCGGCGTGCCAGGTTCGGCCGGGTCGAAATAGTCGTAATGCGGCTTGTATTCGGCGCCAGGTCGGTAGTGAAGGATCTGCAGGCCCTCGCCGTTCTCCACCGGCCAGTTCACCAGCTTCGCGATGCGCTCCTCGATCCGGCGCACCACGTCAAACTCACCGCGTGTGAAGAACATGCCGCTGCTGGTGCGGTCGTCGTTCACTTCCTGGCCGCCGGTACGCGTCTCCACGGTGAGCGAGCGTGCCAGGCGCGGCTTCGCCGCCTCGATCAGCGCCTCGCATTCGTCGGCCGACAGCAGGTTGCCGAACACCACGACGCGCGGGTTGAACATGGCGTTGAGCACGTGCACACGCCGGTCGCCGGCGTCGAGATGCAGGGGCGACTCCGCCAGATCGGGCTCAGGCACCGGCACCGCCGGCGGCAGGCCGCGCTGCACAGCGTCTGCATCGAGGTGCTGTTCCAGTGTGGCCTCCAGCGCCTCGATGGCCACGTCTTCCCGCCAGCCCGAGGCCAGCATGGCCTGCAGCACCGATTGCGGCGGATGGCCGGCCTGTGCCTGCTCGACGATCCAGCGGCGCAGTTCGGGGGTGACGGTCTGTGCGTTGCTCATGAGGGTCAACGAAGATCAGCCCGCCCTGCGCCTGAAAACGAGCCGGTCCGGCGTCGACACGTCGGGCGCGAACGCATAGCCGTCGGCGTCGAACCCTTCGAGCTTCTTCACCGAGCCGATGCGGTTGACGATGGCGTATCGCGCCATCATGCCGCGCGCCCGCTTGGCCGGAAAGCTGATGACCTTGTACTGGCCGGACTTGTATTCCTCGAACACGCATTCGACGACACGCGCGCGCAGCACCTTGCGGTCCACCGACTTGAAATACTCCTGCGAGGCAAGGTTCACCACGACCGGCGATTTCTCTTCGGCTTGCCGCTCGTTCAAGTACGTGGCGATGCGATCGCCCCAGAACTGGTACAGGTTGCGGCCGCGCGCGGTTTCGAGCGACGTGCCCATCTCCAGCCGGTAGGGCTGCATGCGGTCCAGCGGACGCAGCACGCCGTACAGGCCGCTCAGGATGCACAGGTGTTCCTGCGCCCATTGCAATTGCGCGGGCTTGAGCGTGCGCGCCTGCAGGCCGTCGTAAACGTCGCCGTCGAAGGCGAGCGCGGCCTGCCGCGAGTTCCTTTCGGTGAAACGCGGACTGAAGGCTTCGTAGCGGGCGACATTGAGTGCCGCCAGCGGGTCGCTGATGTCCATCAACGCCGACACCTGCGCGGGTGTCTTCCTGCGCAGCACGTCGATGAGTTCGACGGATTGCCGTGTGAACAGCGGCAGCGTATGCGGTACGTCACCCAACGGGGTGTCGTAATCCAGCGACTTGGCGGGAGAGATGAGAAAAAGCATGGGAAGCCCGCATTATCGGCGCGAGCCGCGCCCAGCCTGCGCGGGAGGCCCCACACGGATGTAGGTGTAGGGGCAAGCCACGCGAAAAAGAATTACGTTATAGTAAACCGATTACGGATAGGTAAATTCCAGACCGTCCGATGACAAGGAGACTGACATGGCCGCCGTGCTCAAGGAAAACACCGTCAATGCCGCTGCGTTGCCCGCGCCCGCCAAGGTGCAGCAACTGCACCACTACGCCTACCGCGCCAGGGATGCGGAAGAGACCCGCCAGTTCTACGAGGACATCCTCGGCCTGCCGCTCTATCACATCATCCAGAGCGACTACGTGCCCAGCACGGGCGAGTACTGCCCGTACACGCACTTCTTCTTCCGCCTGCAGGACGGCTCGTTCATCGCCTTCTTCGACCTCGGCGACGACGTGGCCGCCGAGCCCTCGCCCAACACGCCCAAGTGGGTCAACCACATCTCGTTCCGCGTGGACACGGTGGAAGAGCTCGAAGCCACGAAGACGCGGCTGCTGGCCCATGGCGTCGAGGTGCTCGGCGTGACCGACCATCACATCTTCAAGAGCATCTATTTCTTCGACCCCAACGGCATCCGCCTCGAACTGACCGCGCAGCTGGCCGACGAATTCCAGATGCTGCAGGAAAGCAGGACGGCGCACGCGCGCCTGAACGAGTGGACGAAGCGCAAGGAGCAATGGCGCGCCGATCGCGCCGCCGGCAAGTCCGCCACGCCGCTCAAGCCGCAGCAGAACGACCGGCCCGAGGTCGCAGACAAGGCTTCCGGCGCGAAGTCATGAGCTACGCGCAGACCGCATTCACCAACGGCTACGAATTTTCCGAGGGCACCGGGTACACGCTACCCGAGTACCCGTTCGTGGCGCCGCCGGAGCTCAGGAGCGGCAAGGTCGGCCGGCACAAGGTCGTCGTTGTGGGCGGCGGCGTCACGGGGCTGACCATGGCCTGCGCACTGGCGCGCCTGGGCGTCGATGCCGTGCTGCTGGACGAAGACAACACCGTGGGCGTCAAGGGCGCATCGTCGCGCGGCATCTGCTACACGCAGAAGTCGCTGGAGGTCTTCCACAAGCTCGGCATCTACGAGCGCGTGAACGACAAGGGCATCCAGTGGAGCGTGGGCCGCACCTTCGCCGGCCACGACGAGGTGTATTCATTCGACCTGAAACAGAACAGCGGCTACAACCTGTCGGCCCAGCCGCCGTTCATCAACATCCAGCAGTTCTACGTCGAGGGTTATCTCGTCGAGCGCGTTGCCGAACTCGGGCATGTGGATGTGCGCTGGCTCAACCGCGTGACGAAGTTCGAGCAGAACGACGCCTTCGCCACGCTGCACGTGGAGACGCCCGAAGGCGGCTACGTCATCGAAGCGGAGCACGTGGTGGACGCCACCGGCTCGCGCAGCGCGTTCCGCCGCTGGTGCAATTCCGAGGTCACGTCCTACCAGGGTGATGACCGCTGGTGCATCGCGGACGTGCGCTTCAAGACCCGCCCGCCCACCGAGCGCCACACCTGGGTGGAAGCGCCATTCAACGAAAACCGCGCCGTCTGGCAGCACCTGATGGGTGACGACGTCTGGCGCATCGATTACCAGATGGCTCCCGACGCCGACCCGAAGTACGTCGGCCGTGAAGACGTGGTGCGCGAGCGCCTGGCGCAGCAGTTCGGCGCGGATACGCCGGTCGAGATCGTCTGGGTCGGCCCATATGTCTGCCGTACCGAATGCATCGACACCATGCGCGTGGGCCGGGTGTTCTTCATGGGCGATTCGGCGAAAGTGGTGATTCCCTTCGGTGCGCGCGGTGGCAACACCGGCATCGCCGATGCCGACAACCTCGCCTGGAAGCTCGCCGCCGTGACGCGCGGCGAGGCCGCTCCTGCCCTGCTGGACAGCTACAACGAAGAGCGCCATGAGGCTGCCCGCGAAAACGTGCGTGTGTCGGCCCGCACGGCCCGCTTCCTGCGGCCGGCCGACGGCATCGAGCGCGTATTCCGCAATGCAGCCATCGGCCTCGCGCGGCAGCACACATTCGCGCGGCAGATGGTGAATACCGGCCGCATGGCCATCGCCAACCCCTACAGCGAATCGAGTGCGTGCGAGTCCACCGGCGGGCTGCCGGTGCAAAACGTCTCCTTCGAATGGGCCAATGGCAAAGCCGGCACGGTGAACGATCTCCTGCGCTGGGCCAATGGCCGCCTGATGCTGCTGGCCTTCGGCGAACTGGACGCGACCGACATCGGTCGTATCTGTGCTCTGGCTTCGCAGGCGCCGATCGTTGCTGTGCAGGTCCTCGGCGCGAAGGACAGGCCGCAAGCGCGCGAGCATGTGCGCGACCCGCACGGCACCCTGCGCGACGCCTGCCACGTGCACGGCCACCGCTGGGCACTGGTGCGGCCCGACAGCTACATCGCCGCGACGGGCGATGCCGTCGACAGCGACGTGGTGAACGCCATTGCCAGGGCGCTCGGCGCGTCCGGAGACAACGCATGAACAGTCCGAAGTCCATCAAGTCAGCGCCGAACCTGAAGAATCCGGACGCTTTCTACGAACTGCTGCTCGATGCCCACAAGGGCCTCGACCGCGACCAGTCGGAGCTGCTCAACGCGCGGCTGATCCTGCTCATGGCCAACCAGATCGGCGACGACGCCGTGCTGGCTGCATGCATCGGTGCCGCGCGTGACGTGCCGGGCTTCCCGGCGCCGGACGGCACGCCCTCCAGCCCGCCCACCAAGGCCATGGCCGCCTGAGCCGGCAACAGGGGGCGCCGACCGGTAAAATCTGCGATTCCCCCCAACCTTTGAAGCGGCACCTCGGGGTGCCGCTTTCTGCTTTGTACACGCCATGAGCGACCAGCCCCAGCAACCCGGCCTGAACAGCCTGTCCAAATCCTTCGAACCCGCCGCCATCGAGGCCCATTGGGGCCCGACCTGGGAACAGCGGGGCTACGGCGTCGCGGGCGTACGCGGCTCGGGCCAGCCGGACGCGAAAGCACCGTCCTTCACCATCCAGTTGCCGCCGCCGAACGTGACGGGCACGCTGCACATGGGCCATGCGTTCAACCAGACGATCATGGACTCGCTCACGCGTTACCACCGCATGCGCGGCTTCAACACGCTGTGGGTGCCGGGCACCGACCACGCGGGCATTGCCACGCAGATCGTGGTGGAGCGCCAGTTGCAGGAACAGAAGGTCAGCCGCCACGACCTCGGCCGCAAGAACTTCGTGTCGAAGGTGTGGGAGTGGAAAGAGAAGTCAGGCAACACCATCACCACACAGATGCGCCGCATGGGCGACAGCGTGGACTGGAGCCGCGAGTACTTCACCATGGACGACAAGCTGTCCACGGTGGTCACCGACACCTTCGTGCGCCTGTTCGAGCAGGGCCTCATCTACCGCGGCAAGCGCCTCGTGAACTGGGACCCGCAGCTCAAGACCGCCGTGTCCGACCTCGAAGTGGAAAGCGTCGAGTCCGACGGCAAGATGCACTACATCCTTTACCCGTTCACCGATGGCCCGCAGGTCATCGAGGGCGAGGAAAAGCGCGGCATGACCATCGCCACGACGCGCCCCGAAACCATGCTGGCCGACGGCGCGCTGGCCGTGCACCCGGAAGATGACCGCTACCGCCACCTCGTGGGCAAATACGTCGACCTGCCGCTGTGCGATCGCAAGATTCCGATCATTGCGGACGATTTCGTGGACCGTGAGTTCGGCTCCGGCGTGGTGAAGATCACCGGCGCACACGACTTCAACGACTATGCCTGCGCCATGCGGCACCAGCTGCCGCTGATCACCATCTTCACGCTCGACGCGAAGATCAACGATGCGGGCCCGGCGGCCTATCGCGGCCTCGACCGCTTCGACGCGCGCAAGGCCGTGGTGGCCGACCTCGAGAAGGACGGCCTGCTGATCGACGTGAAGCCGCACAAGCTGATGCTGCCGATCTGCGCGCGCACCGGTCAGGTCGTCGAGCCGATGCTCACCGACCAGTGGTTTGTCGCCATGAGCAAGGTCAGCGAGCAGGACCCGACGGGCAAGTCGATCGCGCAGAAGGCCATCGACGCTGTTGCGAGCGGCGAAGTGCGCTTCGTGCCCGAGCAATGGGTCAACACCTACAACCAGTGGATGAACAACATCCAGGACTGGTGCATCAGCCGCCAGCTGTGGTGGGGCCACCAGATTCCGGCGTGGTACGACCCGCTAGGCAACTTCTTTGTCGCCCGCACTGAGGAAGAGGCTTACAGCAAGTACCTCAAAGCAATGAATGCCGGTTCAATTGAGTTTGGCTCGCGCGCTCCCGCTGAAGTCGCAGCAGATCATGGCTTGGAGCCACTTCGCCGCGACGAGGACGTGCTCGACACGTGGTACTCGTCCGCACTCGTGCCCTTCTCTTCGCTCGGCTGGCCGGAAAAGGTGGAAGGCGACACCGCCGACTACAACCTCTACCTCCCCTCCTCCGTGCTCGTCACGGGCTACGACATCATCTTCTTCTGGGTCGCCCGGATGATCATGATGACGACGCACTTCACCGGTCGCGTGCCGTTCAGGCACGTGTACATCCACGGCCTGGTGCGCGACGCGCAAGGCAAGAAGATGAGCAAGTCCGAAGGCAACGTGCTCGACCCGGTGGATTTGATCGACGGCATCTCGCTCGAGCCGCTGCTGGACAAGCGCACGCAGGGCCTGCGCAAACCCGAAACGGCACCCACGGTGCGCAAGAACACGCAGAAGGAATTTCCCGAGGGCATTCCTGCGTACGGCGCCGACGCGCTGCGCTTCACCTTCGCGGCGCTGGCGTCGCTGGGCCGCAGCATCAACTTCGACAGCAAGCGCTGCGAGGGCTATCGCAACTTCTGCAACAAGCTCTGGAACGCCACGCGCTTCGTGCTGATGAACTGCGAAGGCCAGGATTGCGGTCTCAAGGAACACACCAAGGAAGAGTGCCAGCCCGGCGGCGATTTCCACGGCTACATGCACTTCAGCCAGGCCGACCGCTGGATCAGCTCGGCGCTGCAGAAGACCGAAGCCGAAGTGGCCAAGGGCTTCGAGGACTACCGCCTCGACCACGTCGCCAACGCGATCTACGACTTTGTCTGGAACGAGTTCTGCGACTGGTACCTGGAAATCGCCAAGGTGCAGATCCAGACCGGCACCGAAGCCGAGCAGCGCGCCACGCGCCGCACGCTGATCCGCACGCTCGAAGCGATCCTGCGCCTCGCGCATCCGGTCATCCCCTTCATCACCGAAGAGCTGTGGCAGAAGGTCGCACCCGTCGCGGGTCTGGCCGGCGAATCGGTGAGCATCGCGCGCTATCCGCAGGCGCAACCGGAGAAGATCGACGAAGCCGCGATTGCGCACGTCGGCAAGCTCAAGGCGCTGGTGGATGCGTGCCGTAACCTGCGCGGCGAGATGAACGTGTCGCCCGCAACGAAGCTGCCGCTGTACGTGGTGGGCGATGCGGCGTTCATGCAGCAGAGCGCCGCCGTGCTGAAGGCGCTGGCCAAGCTGAGCGAAGTGAAAGTGTTCGGAAACGAAGCCGAATGGCAGGCGGCTGCGCAAGCCGCGCCCGTGGCAGTTGTCGGCGACACGCGCCTGTGCCTGCACATGGAGATCGACGTCGCCGCCGAAAAGGCCCGCCTGTCCAGGGAAGTGGCGCGGCTCGAAGGCGAGATCGCCAAGGCCAATGGCAAGCTGTCGAACGAGGCATTCGTCGCCAAGGCACCGGCGGCCGTGATCGAGCAGGAACGCAAGCGCGTGGCCGACTTCGCCGCTACAGTCGCGCGCCTGAACGACCAGCTTGTACGACTCGTCTGACAGACGCGCCCCGAGGGGGCTTGTAACATCCACGGGTCCCCTCCCTCCCCTCCCCCTCTTTACGTCTGGATGACTGAATGACGCAGAACCCTGCACGCATCCGAAAAGCCGTGTTCCCCGTGGCGGGCCTCGGCACCCGCTTCCTGCCTGCCACCAAGGCGCAGCCCAAGGAAATGCTGCCCATCGTGGACAAGCCGCTGATCCAGTACGCGGTCGAAGAAGCGTATGCGGCAGGCATCCGCCACATGATCTTCGTCACCGGCCGCAACAAGCGCGCCATTGAAGATCATTTCGACACCGCCTACGAACTCGAAACCGAACTCGAGTCGGCGCAGAAGAATGCGCTGCTCGAACTCGTTCATTCGGTGACGCCCAACGACATGAACTGCTCCTACGTGCGCCAGCCGCGCATGCTGGGCCTGGGCCACGCCGTGCTGTGTGCCGAGCACCTGGTGGGCAACGAACCCTTTGCCGTGCTACTGGCCGATGACCTGATGACCGGCCCCACGGGCGGCGACCCGGTGCTGGTGCAGATGGTCAAGGCCTTCGAGAAGCTGCAGGGCAGCATCCTGGCCGTGCAGGAAGTGCCGCTCAACCATGTGCGCCGCTATGGCATCGTGGCTGGTGCACCGGCGGGTGACCGCCTCATCAAGGTGGAACGCATGGTCGAAAAGCCCAAGCCCGAAGCAGCCCCGTCACGCATGGGCGTGGCCGGCCGCTACGTGCTCACGCCGGAAGTGTTCGCCGAGATCAGCGCGCAGCCCAAGGGCGCGGGCGGTGAAATCCAGCTCACCGACGGCATCGCCGCGCTGATGAAGAAGCAGTCTGTCTACGCTTTCCAGTACGAAGGCAAGCGCTACGACTGCGGCAGCAAGGAAGGCTTCCTGGAAGCAACCGTGGAACTGGCGCTGCAGCACACCGAAGTGGGCGACGCGTTCCGCAGCTATCTGAAGACGCTCGCGCTCTGAAAGAAAAACCCGGCAACGATAGGCCGGGTTCGTCGGGCCGGGCCTGGAGCCCGATTCGATCCGCTCAGCGGCGGCGCAGCACGTGGATGAATTCCACGCCAGCCGTCTGCTGCTCGACCAGCTCGTTGCCCGTCTGCTTGGCGAAGGCCTGGAAATCGCGGACGGAGCCGGCATCCGTGGCGACCACCTTGAGCAGCTGGCCGCTGCGCATCTCGGACAACGACTTCTTTGCCTTCAGGATGGGCAGCGGGCAGTTGAGTCCGCGGGTGTCGAGTTCCTTGTCGATGTGCATGGCAGGTTCCTTGGAATGCCCGTATTTTAAACGCCCGTGCCGCAACAGTGACAGTCAGTCACGTTTCGGGAAGTCCACAAAACTCGGCTCATGCCCGCGCGAGCGCAGCCAGTCGGCCAGCGCATAACCCGTTCCTGCAGGCCAGCATTTCACAGTTTCGGGCGTATAGAGCTGGTATTCCGCCAGTTCCGGCGAAAGTTTCACCTCGCCTTGTGCCACCGCGTGGTAGGCGATGATCACCTGGTTCATCCGCTTGAAATCGTAGGCGCCGACCAGGGACAACGAGAGCGTGTCCAGATTCGTTTCCTCCTTGATTTCGCGGGCAATGCCCTCCTGCGGCGTCTCGCCGGCCTCCATGAAGCCGGTGATCAACGCGAACATGCGGCCCGGCCAGGCGACGTTGCGCGCCAGCAGTATCTGCCCTTCATATTCGACGATGGCCGCCAGCACCGGCGTCGGGTTGTTCCAGTGCGTCCATTGGCAGGCCACACAGCGCAGCCGGCTTTTCTCGCCGCCGTCCTCCATCTGCGCCACCCATTGCAGCGGCGTGGCGCAGTTGGGACAGAAGCGGTATTCCCAAGCCATTTGCCAGAGCGATTCCAGACTCAGGCAGGAAAAACGCCGGTGGAGAGGTAGCGGTCGCCCCGGTCGCACACCACGAAGACGATCGTCGCGTTCTCGACCTGGTTGGCCACCTGCTGCGCAACCCACAGGGCGCCGGCCGCCGAAATGCCAGCGAAGATGCCTTCTTCGCGCGCGAGGCGGCGGCACATGTCTTCTGCGTCGTCCTGCGTCACGTAGACCAGTTCGTCCACGGCGGAGGGGTCATAGATCTTGGGCAGGTACTCCTGCGGCCACTTGCGGATGCCCGGAATACGCGAACCTTCGGACGGTTGCGCACCGACGATGCGGACCGCCGCGTTCTTCTCTTTCAGGAAACGCGACACGCCCGTGATGGTGCCGGTGGTGCCCATCGCGCTCACGAAATGCGTGATCCGTCCCTGGGTGTCGGCCCAGAGTTCGGGGCCGGTGGTTTCATAGTGGATGCGCGGGTTGTCCGGGTTGGCGAACTGGTCGAGCACGCGGCCCTTGCCGGCCTTGACCATGTTGTCCGCCAGATCACGCGCGTATTCCATGCCGCCGCTCTTGGGCGTGAGGATCAACTCGGCACCGAAAGCCTTCATGGTCTGTGCACGCTCGATGGACAGGTCCTCCGGCATGATCAGGACCATGCGGTAACCCTTGATCGCGGCGGCCATGGCGAGCGCGATGCCGGTGTTGCCCGACGTCGCCTCGATCAGCGTATCGCCCGGCTTGATCTCGCCCCGCTCTTCGGCGCGCTTGATCATCGACAGCGCCGGCCGGTCCTTCACCGAGCCCGCCGGATTGTTGCCCTCCAGCTTGGCCAGGATCACGTTGCCACGCTTCGCGTTTTCCCCGGCATTGATGCGCTGCAGCGCCACCAGGGGCGTCTTGCCGATGGCGTCCTCGATCGTCGGATATGTCATGGCTGCACTGTGCCATAATTTTCGGCTTCGCATCCCCAACTGCCCGGGTGGTGAAATTGGTAGACGCAGGGGACTCAAAATCCCCCGCCGCAAGGCGTGCCGGTTCGATTCCGGCCCCGGGCACCAGGCGCTCCTTCTCCAGCGCTTCTTGTTGACGTCTGGGCAATCTGAATGCCGGAAATTCCCTTGCACGCGTACGATGTGCAGAATTGGTACGCCGCTTGCATGCCCTTCGTACCGCCAGCCCGGAGTCCTGCCATGTCGTCCACAGTCGATACCGTATCGCAAGCCGCCCGGAATGCCACGTCGGAGACGTGGATACCGCGCGGTGAATATGTCGCGTACATGCTGGAGGCCGGCATCGGTGAGAAAGTCCACTATGACGCCGGGCAGTTCCTTTTTGCGCAAGGCGAGATCGACCGGCGCTTCTACATCCTGCTGTCGGGAAAGGTGCACGTCTTCAACATCAGCAACGACGGGCACGAATCGATGTTCAACATCATGGGGCCGGGAAGCGTGATTGGCGAAGCTGCCGCGCTGACCGCCCTGCCCCGTTATTCGGCCGCCCGCGTGATGGAGCCGTCCGAGTTGCTGCAGCTGAATGTCGCCCGGATGGAGGAGTACATATCGCAGAATCCGCGCTTCGCGATGTCGCTGCTGTATGTGCTCAGTCTCAAGCAACGTCTTGCCGTGGATCGGCTGCACCAGGCCGTCTACGAAGCGCCCGACCAGCGCATCCTGCGCTTCCTTGAACAGATGGCGCAGACGCACTCGGCTGAAATCGACGCCCGCAGCTCGCACATCAGCGTGCACATGACCCACGAACAGATCGGCAACATGACCAATCTCTCGCGTGTCACGGTCACACGCACGCTGCAGAAGCTCAAGCGCGCCGGCCGCATCGACCTCCTGGGTCGCACCATCCTGCTCAAGTCGCCCATGCCGTCATCGACAGCACGGCACTGAATGGTTCTTGAATGCCACGAGATCGATCTCGATCTTGAGGCCAGGCTTTGCGAGGTGCGATATCCCCGCCGTCGTTCGTGCAGGCAAGGCATCGGAGAAGTATTCGCGGAAGACACTGTTCATGGCAGCGAACTCGTTCTGCATGTCAGTCATGTAGATGGTCATGCGCAACGTGTTCTTCAGCGTGCTGCCCGCCGCTTCGACAAGGGCCTTCACGTTCTCCAGCGTCTGGCGCGTCTGGGCCTCGATGCCTTCCTCGAACTCGCCGGTCTGCGGATGCTTGCCGACCTGCCCGGAAACGAACACCAGATCGCGCCAGACGAGCGCCGGCGAGAACGGCAGGGTATGTACTGCGCCCGGCAGGGTCACGGTCCGGGGTGATTCGCTCATCGCTGGGCCCCTGCTTCGTCGTCGAGCACTGCCACCACTTCGATCTCCAGGTAAAGGCCCGGACGTGCAAGGTGCGAGACGCCCACCGTGGTACGTGCGGGTGGATTCTTCGGGAACACCTTGCGGAAGACGGCATTCATGGCCTCGAAGTCGCGGTTCATGTCGATCATGAATATGTTGACCTTGACCACATCCGACATGGTGCCGCCTGCCGTTTCGACCACGGCCCGGATGTTGTCGAACGCCTGGCGCGTCTGCGCCTCGACACCGTTGGCGATGTCACGCGTCACGGGGTCCGATCCCGTATGACCGGACACGTAGAGGTGCCGCCCGGCTACTACGCCGGGGGAGTACGGCCGGTGCGGCAACAGGCCCGTGGGGGGAATGATGATCTTGCGTTTCATGTGTGACTGCCGTGCTCTCAATCGAGCACGTATTTGGGAACGGATTGCATCAGCGCCGGCTGCGGCTCCATGATGGCGCCGGTCTCGATGT
>NZ_JBMSDV010000006.1:0-290159 GCF_049445855.1 Variovorax sp. VNK109
ACGCCACGAATCGCAGATTTGAAAGTGAACAGGAAAGTCAATGAAATCAACGATCTACCAACACCACCTCCGCGCCAGTGCTAGCTTTTCGTACCGTCACTTATTGCACTGAAAACGAGGAGACCCCAGGGAAGGTCAAGTCCGTTGGTGGTCCGAAGCCGCGTGTTCGCCACTTGTGTCTCCCACCGTGTCAAGCCTGACAGTTCGACTGCCGGTAACTGCCGGAGCCGAACACTTCTTGGAGTTGACATGAATGCCACAGCCATCGAGGCGCTAACGTCCGCGTCTCTTTCGAACACACAGCTGAATTTCCCTATTTCGGGCATGACCTGCGGCTCCTGTGTTGGGCGGGTCGAGAAGGCTCTCAGAGCCGTGCCGGGTGTCCGTGAGGTGACCGTGAATATCGCTACTGAGCGGGCTTCAGTCGTTGTCGCGTCATCAGTGGAGGTAGGTGACCAGCTCGACTGTTGATCATGAATGGCGGCGATCTTTCTTAGAGGTCCACACGGGCGAGGTAGCATCGTTCCCTGCGGCAACTATTCCCAAGGCAGCCAGGAAGACTCTGGATCAGTCTGATGCCCGAGGGTGGAGGTCGTAATGAAGGTTGCACCCCTCGCTTGGAGGGTCTCGCGCGCTCTTCGAACTCTCTGTCTGAGAAGTTCTGCCTCTCGCTTGTGGAATCTTCCGAGTTGTCCAACGAGATTCCCAGTCCTGTCAACGAATTTGTACAGTTCAGCGCTGGTTTCCCCTGAAGACACCCGCTGCTCTAGAACATGGACTTGTGTTCGAACGGCCGCACGACGATGCGAGTTCCAAGAAGGTTTGGTGTTCACCACCACCTTTGTCACGATCATGCGCTCAGAGCTAGTGAATACTTCGTGCTTCTTACGCTTTGCAGACAGCCCGTTTCTTCGCAGCATCCCGTACACATCTGCGATTACTCGCTCGATCTCTGCTGACTCCAGATTGCCCCTGGAGGACATCGCCATGTCGTCAACGTAGCGCGAGTACGTGATCCCGTGCGCAGCCAATTTCGCTTGCAGTATGGGTTCGTCACGCCAAAGGGCTAGGTTTGCGAGATAGCTGCTCGTGCTAGCGCCTTGAGGAAGCGAACCCGCCTTCGTGGTCAGTCGCGTCAAAAGCGCTGCAACTTGATTTGAGAAGCCAAAAAAGTGCCTCCAGATATCAAAAATCACTTCCGCAGTGACTGATGGGAAAAACTTCGTGACGTCTTCGCAGATGAGAATTCGCGAACCCGCATGCAATCGGGCATTGGTGATGTAGTCCCTTCCCTTCACACTTCCGGTCAGATAGCTGGGGAATGCTACTCGCGTCAAGATGGCTAACTTGATGCGATTTTGAATTTCCTTAAGCTTGGGCTTTGCGCTGTAAACCTCGCGGGTTACGCCTGGCTCAAGCTTCACCAACCTGTAGGAGCGATCAGCAAATCCCGCCATCGCCTGCAATTCAGTCACGCTTGTGCGCAGTGCCTCAGCTAAGTTCTCCGGACTCCAGATCGGCTTGTGAGGGTAACTTGGCTTGTTGAGGGATAGGCTCATTCAGAAGCTCCAAGGCGGTGTAGGCTAGTTGACCAGCTAACTCTCGGTCCAATCGCCCTAGCTCGCTGCCCTCGGCCCCCAGGAAGAACAGTATCTCCACTGGCATTACCAGAGCGTCTGCGATGCGGCTTACCGTGGACAGCGGGGGGTCGCGCCGGTTTCGTTCAAGCATGGAGAGGTAGGACGCGGAGATGCCTGCACGCCCAGCCAATTCACCCTGGGAGAGCTTTCGCTTCTTCCTGGCGAGCTGAATTGCGTTGCCTATGTCCATGTGTGCCTTAAACCAGAAAAACAAAGAATGGGCTTGGGGTGTTTGGCATCACATCCAACCTCCGATGTTCGTCATGATTTTGACGATCACCGCGATGATCCGAAGTGCGCGCTCTACGAGCTTCATTGCTCGGTCTGCGCCATGGTGTGGTTCGAAGCGCTCAAGCGCCTCGATTACCGCGTCCAATTCAGCCTTTACACCGACGTCGAGTTGGCTATCGCAAGCACCACGAACCTTCTTCAGGACCGTGATGTGGTTCTCACAAGTTTGTTTGTCCATTGGACTCTCCTTACAGAGCGGAATTGCCCTGCGTCCCCATTCAAGGCAGCGCCGTAAAGGAGCCAACTCGACACCAAGCCCACCACAGTTGCCGCTGACTATCGAACGTCCCCATCAAGTCCACGAGCTAAGCACAAAGCACTAAGCACGTCGGCCTGAGACCTTCGCTGTCCACTCGCCGCCGAACGACCGCGAGCTGCGTTTTTAGCCTCATCAACTGCCTGACGAAGCGGCGCCATCACTGGCACCCAACCACTGAGCCTTCCACCTTCTTGGGTAAGAGAAAACACAAACCTACTGAACCGCGCCGGGGCCATGTTTCCCCCCGCCGTGAGATGAATTGGAGCACAAAAAATGGACTTAACCAACCAAAAAATCACTGGCAGTTCATTTTTTGTGCATCAACGCGTAACAAAGGTGCTCCAACAGTGCTGGCACTTTCGTTAGCGAACACTTGTGAACAACGCATTGAGGTCCTCCCACGGTCACTCACTTTTAGGCCTGGGCGCTGCGACCGCCAGCAGCGCGAGGAACACTGCAGCACTAACTCCCGCGGAAACCCATAAGGCACCGGCTCCCAGTTGGTCCAAACAAATGCCGAATACGCTAGTCGAACCGTCTTTGTCCAGCCGCACCTGGGCGTGGCATTGCGCTGCAGCTTCGCGAAATCACAAAACTGTCTGTCGAGTTCGGCCTGCCGCAATGAATGCAACAGACCTTGGGAGAAACCGTTCAGACCGAGCCCAGCGCCAGTTTTAGCGTTGCTTTTGAATTGCAACGCTGAAGCGCTGAGTAAATATGCAACGATCTCAATACCCGATTGACATCTTTTCGAAGGAAATTCAAAAGCAACACGAATCCAGTACTACAGAATTTATCAAATACGGCAGACAGCGAAGATGCCGGCTTCACCAGGTTCCCCGGGGCTGTTTGCTTCGCGCCGATGCCAGGATCAGATCGGCCGACTCCGTCCGGTTGTTCCTGCGTGCGAAATCGACGGCGGTCAGGTTCTGCTGATTCTTGAGCGTCGTATCCGCTCCGGCTTCGAGCAGGAGCTTCACGGCGGCCGGCGTGCCATAGTGCGCCGCCATCATGAGCGGCGTCGTGCCGTTCGGCGATTCGGCGTCGATATAGGCATGAGCCTCCAGCAATTGCTTCATGACGTTCAGGTGCCCGTGTGTGGCCGCGTAATGCAGCGGCGTCCAGCCGGTCTTGTTGACGTCGGCGCCGCGCTTGATCAGCGCGGCCACCACATCGTCGAGTCCCTTGAGCGACGCCAGCATGAGCGGGCTCTCGTCGGCGGCGTTGCGCACTTCCACCTTGGTCTTGGGCCAGGCGATCAGTGCCTTGGCCGCGTTGATCGATGGCTCCTTGACCGCCACGAGAAGCGCCGGCTGGCCCGACGGATCCGGCGTTCCCGGGTCGAACCCGCGCTGCAGCAACTGCGTGATGGTCGCTGCGTCATCACGTTTGATGGCGATGAAGAAGTCGTCGTAGGAACCGGCTTGCGTGGCGCCGAATTCAATGAAAACAAATAGATATAAAAGATATCTCAAGTAATTTCTCATGATCGGACTCCTTTGAACAAGGTGTCGAAATTGCGGCTGGTGGCCTCGCCGATCGCTTCTGGCGTCGTCTGGCGCAGTTCCGCGATCTGCCGGGCCACGTGCGGCACGTACGACGGATTGTTGGTTTTGCCCCGGTATGGCACGGGGGCCAGGTACGGGCTGTCGGTTTCGATCAACATCCGGTCCATCGGGACGAAGCGGGCGACTTCGCGCAGCTCCTGCGCCGTCTTGAAGGTCAGGATGCCGGAAAACGAGATGTAGTAACCCAGGTCGAGCGCACCGCGCGCCACCTCGGCCGTCTCGGTGAAGCAGTGGAAAACCCCGCCCGCTGCGCCCGGGGAGCCGTCTTCCCCCTCTTCCTTCAGGATCGCCAGTGTGTCGTCCGAGGCCGCGCGGGTGTGGATGATGAGCGGTTTGCCCGTCTGCCGGGCAGCGCGGATGTGCGTGCGGAAGCGGTCGCGCTGCCATTCCATGTCGGCTACGGTACGGCCGCCCTTGCGCTCGTCCATCTGGTAGTAGTCGAGCCCGGTTTCCCCGATGGCAACCACGCGCGACAGGGCGGCCAGATCCTGCAGGCCCTGCTGAGTCGGCTCGGTCACGCCTTCGTTGTCGGGGTGCACGCCCACGCTGCACCAGAAGTTGTCATAACGGTTGGCCAGCGCGTGGACGTCCGGAAACTCCTCGAGCGTGGTGCAGATGCACAGGGCGCGGGTCACTTGCGCGGCGTCCATGGCGTCGCGAATGGCCGGCAACTGGCTGGCCAGCTCCGGAAAAGTCAGATGGCAATGGGAATCGGTGAACATGGCAAGGCAATTGGAACACTGCGGCCCTCACCCGCGAGCGTTCAGATGGTTTGCGTCGGCCGGTCGGAAGCCAGCGATGCGCCGAGGATTTCCTCGATCTTGAGCTTGAGCTGGCGCGACTTGTCGTCCTGCGGAAAACGGATGCCGACGCCCTGCGTGCGGTTGCCGGACGCACGCGCCGGCGTGACCCATGCCACCTTGCCGGCGACCGGATAGCGCTGCGGGTCTTCGGGCAGGGTCAACAGCACATAGACGTCGTCACCCAGCCGGTATTCACGCGTGGTGGGAATGAACATGCCGCCTTCCGCAAAGAGCGGGATGTAGGCCGCATACAGCGCTGCCTTTTCCTTGATGGCCAGCTGGATGACGCTGGGCCGTGGTGTGGCGGGTCCGGGTGCGGTGCTCATGTCTTGGAGGGGATTGTCCTGGAGTTTAGGGCGATTCTGGCCTCGCTCACAAGCGATTCCAGCATGAGTCCCGCATTGAAGGGGTGTTCCGCAACGCGTGCTGCCTGGGCGAGCGCCTTCGCCCAGCGCGACAGGGCTTGCGGCGATCCGGCGGAAGGCAGGTCCTGTGCGGCGTAAAAGCGCGGCGCTGCACCGGCATGCACGGCCAGCAGATCGTGGCAGAGCTTGTGCAGCGCGTCGATGGCCTGCGGCGGCGTCCAGTCTGACAGTGCGGTCACGTCGCCCCGGGCAACGGCCTTGGGCAGCAGCGACCAGGCTTTGGCATGCCGGCCGGATTGCCAGTAGGCCAGCGCATCGGCAGGGCGACCACCGGCGGCGTTCAGGAGCACGGGCGCATCGGCCGGGGCAACGCCCTGCTCTTTCAGCCAGACGAGCGCGGCGTCCTGCGAGGGCCAGCTCATGGTGTGCCCGAGGCAACGGCTGCGGATGGTGGGCAGCAGCTGGTGCGAGGCCTCGCTGGCCAGCACGAATTTCACATCGCCTGGCGGTTCTTCCAGCGTCTTGAGCAGCGTGTTGGCCGTGATGGTGTTCATGCGCTCGGCCGGGTACACCAGCACCGCCTTGCCGCGACCGCGGGCGCTCGTGCGCTGGGCGAACTCCACGGCATCGCGCATGGCATCCACGCGGATTTCGCGGCTGGCCTTGCGCTTCTTGTCGTCGATGTCCTGCTGCGCTTTTTCCGGCAAGGGCCAGTTCATGTCGAGCATGGCGGTCTCGGGCATGAGCACGCACAGATCCGCGTGGGTCCGCACGTCGATGGCGTGGCAACTGCCGCAATGGCCGCACGCGCCCGAGGGCGTGGGCGCGTCGCACAGCCAGGCGCGAACCATGCCGAGCGCGAGCTCATACTGACCGAGGCCGGACGGGCCCTGCAGCAGCCAGGCGTGGCCACGCTGGGCGAGCAGGGCCTGCAACTGCCCTCCCACCCACGGGGGCGGCGCCTTCTGTGCCTCGGGTGCGTCGGCCGCCGAACTCACGCCGGGCCTCCTCGTGACGCCACCATGATCGCCAGCAGACCACGCCGCACGAAATGGCTGGTGATCTGCTGCCAGACCTTGTGTCGCTCCTGCGCGGCATCGACGCGCGCGAAGCGGTCCGGATCGGCGGCCGCACGGGCGGCGTAGCCTTCGGCCACCTTGCGGAAAAACTCGACAGGCTGCGATTCGAAGCGGTCGGGCACGCGCGCGCCGGCAAGCCGCTCGGCCGCGGTTTCGGGCGGCAGGTCGAACCAGACGGTGAGGTCCGGCTGGCGCAGCAGGCCTTCGCCGTGCCCGTCGTCACGGATCTGCACCCAGGCTTCGAGCGTGCGCAGTACGTCCAGATCGAACCCCCGGCCGCCGCCCTGGTAGGCGAAGGTGGCGTCGGTGAAGCGGTCGCACAGCACCACCTCGCCGCGCAGCAGCGCGGGCTCGATCACCTGCTTCAGATGGTCGCGTCGCGCCGCGAAGATGAGAAGCGCCTCGGTCAGCGGGTCCATCGGATCATTGAGCACCATGGCGCGCAGCTTCTCAGCCAGCGGTGTGCCACCCGGCTCGCGGGTCAGCGTGACGGCGCGGCCCTGCTCCCGGAAGGCGGAAGCCAGTCCGTCGATGTGCGTGGACTTCCCTGCCCCGTCGATGCCTTCGAAGCTGATGAAAAGCCCCCTGCGGGCTTCCGTCTGGGAATTCGACTCATTCATGTCGCTATTTCCCCCGCTGGTACTTGTCGACCGCACGATTGTGCTCATCGAGCGAACTGCTGAAATGGCTGGAGCCGTCGCCCCTGGACACGAAATAAAGTGCCTTGCTGCTGGCCGGCTGAACGGCGGCAATCAACGAAGCCTTGCCCGGCATGGCGATCGGCGTGGGCGGCAGACCGCTTCGCATGTAGGTATTGAATGGCGTGTCGGTCTGCAGGTCGCGGCGGCGCAAGTTGCCGTCGAACGCGTCGCCCATGCCATAGATGACGGTCGGGTCGGTCTGCATCGGCATGCCGATGCGCAGGCGGTTGTTGAACACCGCCGAAATCTCGGCACGGTCGCTCGGGCGGCCGGTTTCTTTCTCGACGATGCTGGCGAGGATGAGTGCCTCATCCGGCGTCTTGACGGCGATGCCGGGCGCGCGTTGCGCCCAGGCCGCGTCGAGCCGCTTGTCCATGGCGTGAAGGGCGCGACGCAGCACGGCGATGTCGCTGCTGCCCTTGGCGTAGGTGTAGGTGTCCGGGAAGAAACGGCCTTCCGGAAGCACCCCGGGCCTGCCGAGGGCGGCCATCAACGCTTCGTTGCTCATGCCGCGCGAATCGGGTTTGAGCTGATCGGCACGGCCCAGGGCTTCGCGCACCTGCCTGAAAGTCCAGCCTTCGACCATGGTGATGGCGCGCAGCGCTTCTTCACCGCGAACGAGTTTCTGCAGCAGCGCACGCGGCGTCGTGCCGGGCTCGATCTCGTAGCTGCCGGCCTTGATCTGCCGGTCCTGGCCGGAAAAGCGGAACCAGGCATAGAGCAGGTCGGGGTTGGTGACGACGCCGGACTCGACCGCTGTCTGCGCCACGCCGCGCGGCGTGGTGCCGGGTTCGATGGACAGGTCCACGGTCGGCGAAGCCAGCGGCAGCGGCTGGTGCAGCCACCACAACGCCCAGGCACCGGCACCCAGAGCCACGAGCGCGGCCAGCACGAAACTCACGAAGAAAAAACGACGCACCGGCTGAGGCCCCAGGCTGTCCCCACAGGGAGGAATGGATTGAAGCGACGATGATAATTCACCCCATGACCGCCATTTCCGCTGCTTTGCCGAATCCCCTCGCGAATCCGCTCGCGATTCCCATCGATCAGCTCCTCCATGGCGTCGCCGCCCTGCCCGATCTCGGCGTCATCCGCGCGGAAGGCGAAGAGGCTGCCAAGTTCCTGCACGGCCAGCTCACGCAGGATTTTGTGTTGCTGAACACTTCCGAGGCGCGCCTCGCCGCCCTGTGCACCGCCAAAGGCCGCATGCAGGCCAGCTTCATCGGCTTCAAGCGCAGCGAGACGGAAATCCTGCTCGTCATCAGCCGCGACCTGCTGCCGGCCACGCTCAAGCGCCTGTCGATGTTCGTGCTGCGTGCCAAGGTGAAACTCACCGATGCGACGGCTGATTTTTCGCTCTTCGGCCTGCTGGGTGATGCCGCCCGGGCCGCCGTGGACACGACCCTGCCGCCGTGGCGTCGTGTGGAAGCCGGCGATGCCAGCATCGTCACGCTCTACCCCGCCGAAGGTCAACCTCGCGCGCTGTGGGTGGCTCCTGTGTCGTCGCCGGCCCCCGCTGGCGATGCGGTGGACACGGAAATCTGGCTGTGGAGCGAGGTCCGCAGCGGCGTGGCCAGGCTGACGGTGCCAGTGGCCGAAGCCTTCGTGCCGCAGATGCTCAACTACGAATCGGTCGGCGGCGTGAACTTCAAGAAGGGCTGCTATCCCGGCCAGGAAGTGGTGGCGCGCAGCCAGTTCCGCGGCACGCTCAAGCGCCGCGCCTACCTCGTGCATGCCGATTCGCCGCTGGCCGCCGGGCAGGAAGTTTTCGAGGCGGGTGCGGATGCGGCGCAGCCGAGCGGCACGGTGGTGCAGTCTGCGGCGGCGCCCGGCGGCGGTTTCGACGCGATCGTCTCCATGCAGGTCAGTGCCGCGCAGGCCGCTGGACTTCTGGCCGGAGCACCCGGTGTGACGGCGGGGCCCGCCGAAGGCCCGGCGCTCGACCTGCTCCCCTTGCCTTACGAACTGCTCGACGACATCTGACGCGCGCTGCAGCCGCGCCTCAAAGATCGAGCTTCATCCCGATGTGCGGAATGCCGACTTCCTCGAACGGCTCGCCCGCGATCCCGTAGCCCAACCGGCGATAGAACGCCTCGGCGCTGCGTTGCGCATGCAGATGGATGGCCTTGTCGCCGCGCTGGCGCGCCACATCTTCCAGCGCGCGCAACACGGCCTGGCCGAGGTTGGCTCCACGCAGCACGCGTGAGACCGCCATGCGACCGACCCGCGTCTCGCCTTCCGGGTGCTGGAGCAATCGCCCGGTGGCCAGCGGCATGCCGAGCCGGTTGTAGGCCACGGCGTGCACGGCGGTCGCGTCCGCTTCGTCCCACTCCATATCCATCGGGATCTTCTGCTCCTCGACGAAGACGGCGGTGCGGATCTTCGATGCATCGGGTCCGAGCGTGTCCCACGCGCCCGTTTTCACCTCGACCATCGGCTCGCCGGCTTCGAAGCCGGTCAGCAGGTCACGCAGTGCCTGCGGGACCGGGCGCGAGGTCTGCGTGGCCGGGTCGGCGAAAACGTAGATCAGTTCACCCGTGATCAACAGTTCGTCGCCACGGAAGATGCCACCGGTGAACACCATCGATGAATTGCCGATGCGTGTGCATTTCAGGCCGACGTCCAGCTGGTCGTCATAGCGGGCCGAAGCGTGGTATTCCACCGACGCCTTCTTCACATACAGGTCGCCGCCCAACTGGTGCATCGCCTCGTAGTACGGCACCGCGAGGGCGCGCCAGTAGTCGGCAAAGGCCGTGTCGAAGTACATCAGGTAGTGCCCGTTGAACACGATCTGCTGCATGTCCACCTCCACCCAGCGCACGCGCAGCCGGTGGAAGAAACGGAAGTCCTGTCTTTTCATCTCGTCTTGTCTTTCGTTTTCTTGTTCACTTGAAGAGCGCAGCTTTCAGGGCTGCTGCGGCGTCCATATGTGCCTGCCGCGCCTCGGGAATCGCGCGGCCAAGCTTGATGAACTCGTGCGTGACGCCACGGTAGATTTCAAGGTCCACCGCCACGCCCGCCGCACGCAGCTTGTCGGCGTACTGGACGCCCTCGTCCACCAGCGGGTCCAGCTCGGCCAGGCCGATCCAGGCGGGTGCGACATGTTCCACGTCTTCGGCGTTCAGCGGCGCGAAACGCCAATCCTCGCGGTCGGCCCGCTCGGGGATGTACTGGTCGAAGAAGAAGGCGATGCTCGCCGCGTCCAGGATCAGCCCCTGCGCGAAGCGGCGGTTGGACTCGGCGTCCGAATGCGCGGTCGTGCCGGGATAGAACAGCAACTGCAGTGCGATCGGCAGGCCGGCGTCACGCGCCATGAGTGCACAGACCGCCGCCAGCGTTCCACCCGCGCTGTCGCCGCCAAGTGCAAGGCGCTTCGGGTCGGCGCCCAGCGTGTTGCCGTGCGCGGCCAGCCATTGCATCGCGTCCTGCGCGTCGTGTACCGCCACGGGAAAGCGGTGCGCGGGCGCGAGCCGGTAGTCGAGCGACACCACCATGCAGCCGGAAAGCCGGCTCAGCTCGCGGCACAGCACGTCGTGCGTGGCGATGCTGCCGATGGTGAAACCGCCGCCGTGGAAGTACAACAGCACCGGCAGCACGTCGCGCGACGGGGCGTAGAGCCGCGCCGGCATGGCGTGACCGTCGCGCGTGCTGATGCTGAAGTCCTCCACGCGCTCGAGCGGTGCGCGTGGCAGTTCGAGCACGTTCGCGCCCTTCTCGTAAGCGGCGCGCGCCTCGTCGGGCGTGAGCGAATGGAACGGGGGATGCCCCGCGCGCGCCATGCGCTCGATGACGCTGCGCATCTGCGGCGTGAGGCGGCTTGCGTGTTCCTGCCAGGGGGTGGTCATGCGTGATGGGCTGTTGCGGCTGTCGCACTCGCGACGGAAGACAAGGGTTTGTGGCGTTGCATCCTACCGTGACTTGCGCAACCCTACCGGCATGGCCTTCATCAACTACGTCACGCTGATCCAGTTCGACCATGGCGCCATCGCGCTGCTCAAAAGCGAATGCGAACGCGTGGGCATCACCCGCCCGCTGGTGGTCACCGACGCCGGGGTGAAAGCCGCGGGCATTTTGCAGAAAGCGCTGGACGCCTTGCCCGGCATGCCGGTCGCCGTGTTCGACCAGACGCCCTCCAACCCGACCGAAACCGCCGTGCGTGCAGCGGCGGAAATCTACAAGGCGAAGAACTGCGACGGCCTCATTGCAGTCGGCGGCGGCTCGGCCATCGACTGCGCCAAGGGCGTCGCCATCGCCGCCACGCACGACGGCCCGCTCACGCACTACGCCACGATCGAGGGCGGCTCGCCGCGCATCAGCGCGCAGACAGCGCCGGTAATCGCCGTGCCCACCACCAGCGGCACCGGCAGCGAAGTGGCGCGCGGCGCGATCATCATCGTGGACGACCACCGCAAACTCGGCTTCCATTCGCCGCACCTGATTCCGAAGGCGGCCATCTGCGACCCCGAACTCACGCTGGGCCTGCCGCCCCGGCTGACCGCTGCCACCGGCATGGACGCCATCGCGCACTGCATGGAAACCTTCATGTCTTCGGCGTTCAACCCCCCGGCAGACGGCATCGCGCTGGACGGCCTCACGCGCGGATGGGCGCACATCGAGCGCGCCACGCAGAACGGACAGGACCGCGAGGCGCGCCGCCAGCTCATGAGCGCGTCGATGCAGGGCGCGATGGCCTTCCAGAAAGGGCTCGGTTGCGTGCATTCGCTGAGCCACAGCCTGGGCGGCGTCGACCCGCGCCTGCATCACGGCACGCTGAATGCGATGTTCCTGCCGGCCGTCGTCGTCTTCAATTCGGAGCATGAGTCGGTGCGCGCTGAAAAGCGGCTGGAGCGCATGGCGCATGCGATGGGCCTGTCCTCGGCCGGTGATGTTCCCGAGGCCATCCGCGACATGAGCGCACGGCTCGGTCTACCGGACGGCCTCGCGTCGATGGGCGTCCAGGAAGACTGGTTCGGCCGCATCATCGAAGGTGCGCTCGCCGATCATTGCCACAAGACGAATCCGCGGCTGGCCAGCGCCGACGATTACCGCGCGTTGCTGTCGGCTTCGATGTAGCCGCGGTCAGCCGAGGCCGTCAGAGCGGTTCGAGCCGGCCCAGGTCCGGCTTTGCCAGCCATTCCTGCAGTTCGTCCGACAGGCGCTGTGCCTCGCGCACGGCTGTGCCCCACGCGTTCACGCGGGCCTGCAGGTCGGTGCCGTAGCGGGTGAAGTCGGTGCGGTCGGGCAGCTTGCCGTTGGGCAAGGTCTTCACCCATTCCGGGTCGGGCGCCAGCACCACCATGCTGTCGAGGAATGGCGTGGCCTTGTGCCGCCACTTCAAGCCCTTGTCGAGCCAGCCGGGCACCACGGACTTCTGGAAGTGCGGGTACAGCACGAGGCCGGGCGTGCCCTCCTTCGCCGTCGTCTGGTAATGCAGATGCAGGTGGTAGTCGGTGATGCCGCCGTCCCAATAGGCGCCGCGCGGCGCGCCGGGAATGTCCGGCACCGATTGCAGCACAAAAGGAATGGAGCAGCTGGCCTGCAGCGCGGCGCTGAAGTTGGCTTCGTCCAGCGCCACCTGCCGCGTGCGGTAGTCGCCCGTGCCGAACGGCAGCGGCGCGCCCGGCGCGGAGAACACCACGCGCTCCAGCCACGCGCCCATCGATTTGCGGTGCAGCGTGTTTGTGAGGAACGCGCCCAGATAACCCAGCGGCGTGCCGAGGCCGTGCTCGCGCGCCAGCACATGTCGCCCGCGCGAGGTGACGATGTGCAGCCGGTACCGCGGATTGCCCAGCACCTCGCCGATGCGCCCGCCGTAGAACGCCTTCAGGTTCTGGCCGAACAGCTCGCTCACATGCGCGGCGCTCGGCCGTTTCTTGCCGGGGGGCACGTCGTAGTTCTGGTGGATGTAGTCGTGCTCCAGCCGCTCGAAGGCGGCCACCGGGTCCTGCAGGCAGGCCGTGGCCATGCGCCAGGCACCGATCGACGCGCCGACCAGATGCACTTCATGCGAAGAGCCGGCCAGCCAGTCGCCGAAGATGAAACGGTCCAGCGGACCGAGGATCAGCCCCTTCGGGCCGCCCGCCGCGCCGGGCACCACGCGCACGTCCTGCGCGCGCAGGCCTTCCTGCTCGATGAGTTTGCGGGCCGCAGGGCCCGCATGGACGCGCAAGGCTTTCAAGGGCTTCAGGCGAAGCTGTTCACTTCCGCCTTCGAAGTCCAGTCGATCGGGCTTTGCTGGAGCACCATGTCGATGTCCAGGCCGAGCGCGAGGCCGACGGTGTCGGGGAAGGTGACAGCCAGCTCCTTGTCACCCAGGTTGGCTTCCTTGGCGCGGGCGCGCCAGGCCGACAGGTGGATGATGCCGGCCAGCGGCTCATACACGTCGTTCTCGAATGGTGCGTACTGGTACTCGAGCGCATCGACGATCGCCTGCGGGAAGTTCCACTTGCGCGCGAAGCCCGCACCGACGCTGGCGTAGCAGTAGCCAAAGGTGCGGCGTTCGGCGCGCGCGCGCTTGAGCGACAGCGGGGGCACTTCCTGGTCGAGCGTCACCATCTTCTCGGGCATGCCCAGATGCATCACGAGTTCGCCCACGCAGTGGATCAGTCCGGAGGTGAAAGCGGTGGCCTCGTTCTGGTCGAGCTTGAGCGCGAGCGAGCGCGAGAGCTTGGCGGTGTTCAGGCTGTAGCGCCAGAACTGCTGCATGTTGATGCCCTGCACCACCTGGAAAGTACCGACGAGCGACACGGCGCTGACGAGCGAGCGCACTTGCACGAGGCCGAGGATGGCCACGGCTTCGTTGACTTCGCTGATGGATCGGGACAGCTGGAAGAACGCCGAGTTGGCGATCTGCAGGATACGGGTCGTCAGGCCGGGGTCGGCGCTGATGAGTTTGCTGACCTTGCGGACGTCAGGCTCAGGCTGGTCCAGCTCCACCATGAGGAGAGCGACCACCTTCGGCATGCTGGGTACGGCCTTGTGAGAGGCCAGCAGTGCATTCAGCTCCATGAAACGGTATGTCTATCCAATATGTATAAATCTGAAACAGATTATGCGTTGTCCCCGCGTGGCCGACTGTGACCAATCAACGGAATTGCCGGAAATCAGCGGCGCTGATCAGGAGAATTCTTCCGAACCCGACTCGTAGTTCAGGATTCCGTCGGGATCGATGCCCAGTGCCTCGCCCACGAGGTCGGGATAGGTCGTGATCAGTTCCTTGGCACGCAGGTTGAGCTCGATCCCGCGCGCGCGCCAGGCGGCCAGATGGATCACGCCGGCCAATGGCTCGTACACGTCGTTTTCATACGGGCGCACGTGGTTGGCCACGCCATTGACGATGCGCCAGGGAAACTTCCAGCGTTTGGCCAGTTCGGCGCCGACGTGCGCGTACGAATAACCGAAGATGGCATCCTGGGCCTCGGCGCGGTTCAGCGCGAGCGGCTTGCACACCGAGTCGAGCCGGTCCATGGCATCGGACATGCCCACGCGCATCGGCAGTTCGCCCACGGCATGGATCAGGCCGGAGGTGTAGGCCTCGCCATCGTCGAGGTCGATTTCCATCGCGAGGCGTCGCGCCAGTTCGGCGGTGTTCAGGCTGTAGCTCCAGAACTGCTGGAGGCGGTCGGGGCTGACGGACGGGAAGCTCTGGTTCATCACCATGGCGATGGCCAGCGAACGGACCTTGCGCAGGCCGAGGATGCGCAAGGAATCTTCCACGCTGCCGACGGTGCGGCCGCGCCAGAAAAACGACGAGTTCGCCTGCTTGAGCAGCTTGGCCGTGAGAACCGGATCGGTGGAGATGCAGGCGGCGACGGTGCCGGTGTCGATATCGGGGTCGTCCAGGCCCGATATCAATTGCGCCGTGGCGGCGGGGGCTGCAGGCAGCGCCCCTGGCTGGGCAAGCAGGGCTTCAAGTTGCACTGTGTGACTCCATGGCGGTCATCTCTCCCATTCGCGGGTGTGCCCTGGCGCTGAGGCCATCGAAGAGCACGGACACATCCGGATACATGAAGCCATTATGAAGCGCAAAGTAGCAGCCGGTTTGATCAGCGGCTCAATCCCTTCAGTTTTGCGAATGCAGAAGCCATTGCAGTGCCTCCGGCTGTGGCGTCCGGGCGACGCTGTTGCCCGCGGCCTGCCGGTTCGAAGCGGTTGCCCTGCCCTGCGGCCTTGCCACCACCCGCGCGCGCGGGGGCATCGAGCTTCATGGTCAGGCTGATGCGCTTGCGGGCAACGTCCACCTCCAGCACGCGCACCTTCACGATATCGCCGGTCTTCACGACCTCGCGTGCGTCGTTCACGAAGCGGTTGCTGAGCTGGCTCACGTGGACCAGCCCGTCCTGGTGGACGCCGAGATCGACGAACGCGCCGAACTGCGCCACATTGCTCACCGTGCCCTCGAGCTCCATGCCTTCCTTGAGGTCGACGATGTCTTCGACGCCTTCATTGAAGCGGGCGACCTTGAAATCGGGGCGCGGGTCGCGGCCCGGCTTCTCCAGTTCGGAGAGGATGTCCTTCACCGTGATGACGCCGAACTTCTCGTTGGCGAACAGCTCAGGCTTGAGCGTCTTGAGCATGTCCGCCCGGCCCATCAGCTCGGCGATCGGCTTGCCTGTTTTCTCGATCATGCTTTCGACGACCGGATAGGTTTCCGGGTGCACGCCAGTCACGTCCAGCGGATTCGTTCCGCCGCGGATGCGCAGGAAGCCGGCACTCTGCTCGAACGTCTTGGCCCCGAAGCCGGTCACATCCAGCAACTGCTTGCGGCTGCCGAATGCGCCGTTGGCTTCGCGCCAGCGAACGACCGCCTTGGCCACGCTGGCCGACAGCCCCGATACGCGAGAGAGCAGCGGCACGCTGGCGGTGTTCAGGTCCACGCCGACCGAGTTCACGCAGTCTTCCACCACGGCGTCGAGCATGCGCGCCAGTTCACTCTGGTTCACGTCGTGCTGGTACTGCCCGACACCGATGCTCTTGGGGTCGATCTTCACGAGCTCGGCCAGCGGGTCCTGCAGGCGGCGCGCGATGCTGGCTGCGCCGCGCAGGCTCACGTCCACGTCGGGCATTTCCTGGCTGGCGAACTCGCTGGCGGAATACACCGACGCGCCTGCTTCGCTGACCACCACCTTCTCGATCTGCAACTCGGGCGCTCCAGCCTGGGCACTCATCTTCGCCAGCAGCTTGATGAGGTCGCCAGCGAGCTTGTCCGTCTCGCGGCTGGCCGTCCCGTTGCCGATGGCGATGAGGTTGACGCTGTGCCTGGCGCACAGCTTGCCGAGTGTGTGCAAGGAGCCTTCCCAGTCCTTGCGCGGTTCATGGGGGAATACGGTGGCGGTGTCGACCAGCTTGCCTGTGGCGTCGACCACGGCCACCTTCACGCCGGTGCGGATGCCGGGGTCCAGCCCCAACACGACGCGCGGGCCGGCCGGTGCGGCCAGCAGCAGGTCGCGCAGGTTGTCGGCGAAGACCTTGATGGCGACCTTCTCGGCCTCTTCGCGCAGGCGCGAGAACAGGTCGCGTTCGGTGGACAGGGACAGCTTCACGCGCCAGGTCCAGGCCACCGTCTTGCGGATCAGGTCGTCGGCAGCGCGCCCCTGGTGGCTCCAGCCCAGATGCAGCGCAATCTTGCCTTCCGCGATGGACGGTTTACCCGGCTCGGGCTCCACCGGCAGCACCAGCTTGGCGTCCAGGATGTCCTGCGCGCGGCCGCGGAACACGGCCAGCGCGCGGTGCGACGGCACGCGGCCGATGGGTTCGTCGTACTCGAAATAGTCGCGGAACTTGGCAACGTCGGGGTTGTTCTCGTCCTTGCCCGCCATGAGCGAGGAGCGCAGCAGGCCCTCGGTCCAGAGCCACTGGCGCATCTGCTGCACCAGCGCGGCGTCTTCTGCCCAGCGCTCGGAAAGGATGTCGCGCACGCCGTCCAGCACAGCTGGCACGGTAGAGAAATCGAGACCGTCGACCGGGGGCTTCACGAAAGCCTGCGCCTCGGTTTGCGGGTCGAGCGTCGGGTCGGCGAACAGCTTGTCGGCCAGCGGCTCGATGCCGGCTTCGCGCGCCATCTGACCCTTGGTACGGCGGCGCGGCTTGAAGGGCAGGTACAGGTCTTCCAGCTCCTGCTTGGTCGGTGCGGCGACGATGGCGGCCAGCAGTTCGGGGGTGAGCTTGCCCTGCTCCTCGATGCTCTTGACCACGGCTTCGCGGCGTTCTTCGAGTTCGCGCAGGTAGGCCAGTCGAGCCTCCAGTTCGCGCAGTTGCACGTCGTCCAGGCCATCGGTGGCCTCCTTGCGGTATCGCGCGATGAAGGGCACCGTGGCGCCTCCGTCCAGCAGTTCGACGGCGGCCTTCACCTGGCCTTCCGCGACTTTGAGTTCCTGGGCTATCTGGCGGATGATTTTCAGCATGTCTCTCTGGATGGTCTCTCGGGGAAAGCGGGCGAGTTTGCCACAGCCCCATGCCCCTTCCGGGGCGCGGTGAAGCTGCGGGCAGTTACCATCGTCACCAATTGAAAACCACACACCAAAACAGAAGCGGGAGCATCGATGGCTGTCGATAACGCGGGAGAACTGGGCAAGGTCGTCGTGCTGCTGGCCGCCGGCGTCGTTGCGGTGCCACTGTTCCGCCGGCTGGGCCTCGGCTCGGTGCTCGGCTACCTCGCCGCCGGCCTGATCATCGGCCCGTTCGGCTTCGGCTTTTTCAGCGAGCCCCAGCACATCCTCCACGTGGCTGAGCTCGGCGTGGTGATGTTCCTCTTCGTCATCGGCCTCGAAATGCAGCCCTCGCGCCTGTGGTCGCTGCGCAAGGCGATTTTCGGGCTGGGGCTGGCGCAGGTGGTGGCCTGCGGTGCGTTGCTGACCGGGCTGGGCATCCTGTTCGGCCTGTCCGCACCGGTGGCTTTCATCGCGGCCATGGGCTTCGTGCTCACCTCCACCGCGACGGTGATGCAACTGATGGACGAGCAGGGCTTCACGTCCACCACGCGCGGACAGCACATCGTCTCGATCCTGCTGCTGGAAGACCTGGCCATCGTGCCCTTGCTGGCCATCGTGGCGGCGCTCTCCCCCGAGAACTCGAACAACGGCCCGGCCGTGTCCCGCTGGGTGACGGTGGGCATCGCCCTTGCCGCGCTTGCGGGGTTGATCGCCGTGAGCAAATGGGTGCTGAACCCCATGTTCCGCGTGCTCGCCAACTCCAAGGCGCGCGAGGTCATGACGGCTGCCGCGCTGCTCGTGGTGCTCGGCGCTGCATTGGCCATGGACTGGGGCGGCCTCTCGATGGCGATGGGCGCGTTTGCTGCCGGCGTGATGCTGTCCGAATCGACATTCCGTCATCAGCTGGAGGCGGACATCGAGCCGTTCCGCGGCATCCTGCTCGGCCTCTTCTTCATGAGCGTGGGCATGTCGCTCAACATCCCGCTGGTGCTGGCCGACTGGCCGCGCATCGTGGCGGCGGTGCTGGCATTCATGGTGCTCAAGGCGATCGGCATCTATGTGGTCGCGCGCATCGCCAAGGCGAACCACCACGACGCGCTGGAGCGTGCCGGTGTCATGGCGCAGGGCGGCGAATTCGCGTTCGTGCTGTTCTCGGCTGCTGCCGCGGGCGGCATCATCGACGCACCGATGAACGCGGTGCTGACGGCGGCCATCATCATCTCGATGGCACTCACGCCGCTCATCGTCATCGGCATGGGCCGCATGCTGCCCAAGGAAGAGAAAGCGCCCGAGAGCATGGAAGGCATCGACGAGCCGCAGGACGTGTCGGGCACGGTGCTCGTCATCGGCTTCGGCCGCTTCGGGCAGATCGCTTCACTGTCGCTGCTGGCGCGTGGCGTGGACACCATCATCATCGAGCGTGACACGGACATGATCCGTTCCGCGCTGCGCTTCGGCTTCAAGCTGTACTACGGCGACGGCACGCGGGCCGACGTGCTGCATGCCAGCGGCGCGGGCAAGGCCAAGGCCATCATGGTCTGCGTGGACGACAAGGAAACCATCAACCATGTCGTCGACCTGATCAAGCGCGAATATCCGCTCACGCCGATCCTGGCACGTGCGTTCGATCGCCAGCACGCGGCCGAACTGATCAAAAAGGGCGTGGCTTTCCAGTTGCGCGAGACTTTCGAGTCCGCCCTTGCCTTCGGTGCGGAAGCGCTGCGTGAGCTCGGTGTGGCGGACGCCGATGTGCGGGAAGTCACCAAGACCGTGCGGCGTCGCGATGCCGAGCGCCTGCAAGCCGAGCTTTCCGGTCGCCGTCTGGACGAGCAGACGCTGCAGGGCAACCGATGGGCGCCGACGCCGCTCATCAAGCCGCAGCGCGAAGGCAAGGCGCTCAACGAAGAGGCCGCCCAGGCGATCGAAGGCGAGGAAGACGATGAACAGTCGCCGGCCGCCGCTGAACCGGCGCGCTGACCGGCTGCTGCCCGCTCCGTAGTCAGTAGCGGATATTGAAGTTGACCTTGGGCAAGGGTGCCCGGCGGACTTGTTTCTGGGGCTGGCCCGGTGGCTGCTTCTGCTTGCTCGGCCACCAGGCGCTGGAGAACAGGTGGGTGAGCTTGATGTCGTCCGGCAGGGTCTGCGCCTGATGCTCCCAGGGCCAGGCGCCCCAGGTGCGACGCGGCAGTTCGGCGATGCGCCCTTCCCGGCTGCCCGAAAGGAATTCGTTCATCACGTGCGTGAAGACCCGGGGGCCGGTCAGCTCCAGCGTGAAAAAGTCCATTTGGCTGATGCCGGCCAGATCCTGTGGCGAAAAGCGCGAGACGTAATAGGCAATGCGCTCGAGCAGCAATGCCAGTGCGGGATGGCCGGGCGGCGCGCAGAACGCCCACTGTGCGAACTGCTGCGGAATGCAGAAGCGCCGCACGTAGCTGCCGAAGCCCTCCGGCCATTCGGTCGGCACCATCTCCGGGCAGATCACCATCGCGTCCGCCGAAAGGTCCACATAGCTGTGCAGTGGCGCGCGGCAGATGGTGTCCACGTCCACATACAGACCGCCCAGTTCGTGGATGGCGGCGTACCGGAAGAAGTCTGCCTTCTGCACCGGCAGCGGCAAGGCGTCGTAGGTTTTCAGGAAATGCGGCAGGCGCGTCGCGATCAGGTCGTGGCACTGCGCATCGTCGAAGAAGAGGTATTCGTAGCCGGGATGCTGCGCAACCCAGGTCTGCCTCAGCTCCTGCTGGATGGAGGGGTCGCGCTGCGTCTGGATGATTCGGCGGGGAACGGCCATTCGCGGATTGTCGCGCAGGTCACCATGGGGGGCTGGCCGCGCCGGGCTGGGCGTATCACAATGACCTGCTGGCACGGCCAGTGCCATCAGACCGGAGACCTCCCATGCCCGTTGCACCTCACGTCGTCCCTCGCGTCAAGCTTCGTTCCCTCGCCGTCTGCGCGTCGATGACGCTTGTGGCCGGTCAGCTGATGGCGCAGCAGGCAGCTCCGGCCTCCCACTGCGAAGCGCGCAGCGGCGCCGTGCTCAATCCCGTGATCGAGCTCTACACCTCCGAAGGTTGCTCGTCCTGCCCGCCTGCGGACCAGTGGCTGTCTACCCTGAAAGCCGGGCAGGCCCGGACCGGTGCTGTCGTGCAGGCCTTCCACGTCGGGTACTGGGACTACATCGGCTGGGTGGACCGCTTCGCCGCGCCGGCCCACACGCAGCGGCAACGCGAAGTCGCGCTGTCCAACCGGCTGCGCAACATCTACACCCCGCAGGTGGTGCGCAACGGCAAGGACTGGCGGGGCTGGCCGGGCTCCGCGCTGAGTCCGGGCAAGCCGGCGGACGAGCAGGCGCGCGCGGCCATCACCTTGCGCCGCACGGGAACGCAGAGCTTCGAAGCCGTCGTGCAACCCGCCGAAGGCGTGCAGCGCTGGGCGGCCTACTGGACGGTCACCGAGCACGGCCACAGTTCGCGCGTGAAGGCCGGTGAAAACCGGGGCGAGTACCTGCAACACGATTTCGTCGTGCGCCAGTACACGCCGGTCGGCGAATACCGCGGTGGACAGACGCTCAGGCTGGAAACCGTCGCGCCGCTGGCGGCACACGCCCGGCAGGTGAACCTGGTGGTGTACGAGCCCGAAAGCGGCAAGCCCTTGCAGGGCCTGTCGGCGGTGTGCAGCTGACGCGGCTTCCCGCCTGACCCGCCAGGATCAGGCAGCCCGCAGCGCCGCCTTCAGCTGCACGCCGATCTCTGGCCGCTCGGCAAACGGGTCGGGCGGGTTGTGGCCTTCGACGATGGCTTCCATGCGGCTCGCCACGTTGGCCAGCGCCTTCGGGTGGCTGTAGATGTAGAACTGGTCGGCCTCGATCGCGTCGAAAACCTTCTGCGCGACTTCGCCAGCGGTGATCTTGCCGGAGCCCACGGCCTTGTCGGTCATGGCCTGGCTGATGATCTGGCTCTTCGTCGGCTTGTCGGCTGCGAGCGCGCCGCCGGGGCGGTTGCGGTGGCTCTGGCTGATGCCGGTCTGCACGAAGTACGGGCACAGCACGCTCGCGCCGATCTGGTCGGTGACGAGGCGCAGGTCCTGGTAGAGCGACTCGGTCAGGCTCACCACGGCATGCTTGGTGACGTTGTAGACGCCCATGTTGGGCGGTGTCAGCAGGCCGGCCATGCTGGCGGTGTTGACGATGTGGCCCTGCCACTGCGGATCCTTGCGGGCTGCCTCCAGCATCATCGGCGTGAACAGGCGCACGCCGTGCACCACGCCCCAGACGTTCACGCCCATCACCCACTCCCAGTCGGCGATGGTGTTTTCCCAGATCAGCCCGCCCGCGCCGACGCCCGCGTTGTTGAATACGAAGTTCGGTGCGCCGAAGCGCTGCTGCACGTCGGCTGCCAGTTGCTCCATGGCTTTCGCGTCGGCCACGTCCACCTTGCGCGCCAGCACCTGGGCGCCGGCGGCTTCCATTTCGGCCTTCGCCTTGTCCAGCGCATCCTGCTGCACGTCCACCAGCACGAGGTTCATGCCGCGCGCTGCGCCGATGCGCGCGCACTCGAGCCCGAAGCCCGAGCCTGCGCCGGTGAGGACGGCGGTCCTGCCCTCGAAGTTGTCGATCATGTGGTCTCCACTTGTTTGAGTACGTATCCGATGCGGGGGAAATGAACGTGCACGGTGCCGACGCGTTCACCGGTGCGGCGCAGCGTGTAGTGCATGCGCGTGGCAGCGACGAGCTCGCCCTCGGTCGGTTCGGTGCCGAAGCTTTCGGCTGCGATGGTGACGCGGCTTCCGAGCGGGATGCCGTGGTCGTCCTGGAACGGCGCATCGACCACCGGCACGGGCTGCGCCTGGGCTGCTGTTTCGATGGCGTCGGCAGAACGGATCTTTTCCATCGTGCAGTGGCCGATTGCGGCCATGCGGTCCATCCAGTCGAGCACGGCAGGGGTGGCGTCGAGCACGCCGGCCATCGGCGGCACACGCGTACGCGTGAACCACAGGGGGTGATAGGCGGAAAAGTCGGCGACGCAAGGCAATTCGCCCAGCAGGTAGGGGCCGTCATCCAGCATGTCCGACAGCCGCCGCAGGTACGAGCGGTACGCAGGGAGCGCATCGGCAGGCCGCAGGCGCAGCATGCCCGTGCTCATGGCCTTGCGGTCGTCGCCGAAAGCCTTGAGCGCTTCGGGTGGCGCACCCGCGAACAGGTGCGCAGCGCCCTTGGGGCCGAGGTTGTGCGCCATGGCCGCCCAGAACAGCGTGCTGTCGGCCCACTGCGCGAGCGTGCGCGCCATGCCCTTGGAGGGCTCGGGGTAGAGCGAGGGCATCGGCTGCAGATGTTCGAGCACGTCGAAGATGAGCGCGGTATCGCAGTAGATGTCCGCGCCGATCTGCAGCACCGGTGTGCGCCGGTAGCCGCCGGTCAACTCCAGCAGGTCCGGCTTGGGCGCGATGTTCGGGATGATCACCGACTTCCACGCGAGCTGCTTGTAGCCCAGCGCGAGGCGCAGCTTCTCGGAGAACGGCGAGGTTGCGTAGTGGTGAAGGATGATGTCGGGCAGGATCGGGTCGCTCATGGTCAATCTCCCCGCGGCACGGCGCGCGCGATGATGGTGTCGAAATCGGTGGCCGCACCCAGCGAACCGAAGGCATGCCCCCAGTTGCCGGCCACGCGTGAATCGCAGAAGGCGGCAAACACGGCGGATGGTGCGGTCTGGTGGAGCAGCGCGGCCTGGATGGCGAGGGCCACGTCCTGCGCAAGGCGGCGTGCTTCCATTTCCGTGGCCATTTCTTCCACGCGCGTGGGCAGCGCATCGGCCAGGCGGTCGAGTGCCGCATGCGCGCCGCGCACCGGCGCGAGTTCGTGTGCGAGCGCGGCAGCCGTGTCCTGCTTTCGCAGGGCTCGCAGCAGGTCCAGCGCCATGATGTTGCCCGCGCCTTCCCAGATCGAGTTGAGCGGCATCTCGCGGTAGATACGGGCCATGATGCCTTCGCCGCCCTCCTCCACATAGCCGTTGCCGCCCAGGCACTCCATGGCTTCCTGCGCGAAGTGGCTGCCGCGCTTGCAGATCCAGAACTTGGCGACGGGTGTGAGCAGCCGCGCCATGGCGTTTTCGTGCGGGTCGTCGCGGTGATCGAATGCGCGCGCGAGACGGATCGCCAGCGCCGTGGCCGCTTCGGACTCCAGCGACAGATCGGCCAGCACGTTCCGCATGAGTGGCTGCTCGATCAGCGGCTTGCCGAACGCCTGCCGCTGCGACGCGTGGTTCAGCGCGATGGACAGCGCCTGTCGCATCAGGCCGGTGGTGCCCAAGGCGCAGTCGAGCCGCGTCATCGTGCCCATCTCGAGGATCTGCGGGATGCCGCGGCCCTCTTCGCCCACGAGCCACGCGGCAGCGCCGTGGAATTCCACCTCCGAGCTCGCATTGGCCTTGTTGCCCAGCTTGTCCTTCAGGCGCTGGATGTGCAGCGCATTGAGCGTGCCGTCTGGCAACACGCGTGGCAGGAACAGGCACGACAGCCCGCTTTTCGTCTGCGCGAGCACGAGGAAGGCATCGCACATCGGCGCGGAAAAGAACCACTTGTGGCCGGTGATGCGATAGCGGTCACCCCAATCGTCCTGGCCGTCGGGTTCGGCGCGCGTCGTGTTCGCCCGCACGTCGGAGCCGCCCTGCTTTTCCGTCATGCCCATACCCATGGTCACGCCGGGCTTGTCGCGCCAGGGAACTAGGCGCGGATCGTAAGCGCGCCGCGTGAGTTGTGGCGCCCAGTCCGCGTAGATGGCGGGGTTGGCGCGCAGCGCGGGCGTCACCGCATACGTCATGGAGATCGGGCATAGCACCGAAGGCTCGAGCTCGGTGAAGAGCATGAATCCCGCCGCGCGCAGCACATGGGGGCTTGCCGATTCACCGGCCCACGGGGTGCCGTGCAGGCCGGCTTCCATGGCCGCGCCGATCAGCGTGTGATAGCTCGGGTGGAACTCCACCCGGTCGATGCGACGGCCGAAACGGTCGTGCGTGTGCAGCTCGGGCAGCTTCGTGTTGGCCAGGCGTGCATGCGTCTGCATGTCCGGAGAACCGGCGAGCGCGCCGAGTTTCGACAGCGATGCCGTGTCCAGCTTCGGTGCATTGAAACGCAACGCGTCCTGCAGCGGCCGGTTGCCTTCGAACAGGTTGTAGTCGACCAGCGGTTCGGGCTGGTTGAAGACCTCGTGCGTGGCCTGCATGTCAGATCACCTTGACCAACTGCTTCCCGAAGTTGCGCCCCTTGAGCAGACCGATGAATGCGGCAGGCGCTGCTTCCAGCCCCTGTGCCACGGATTCGCGCGGCCGCAGCTTGCCGCTGCCGACCAGTCCGCCGAGCTCGCGCAGCGCCTCAGGCCAGACCTCCATGTGCTCGCTGACGATGAAGCCTTCGATCCGCAGGCGGCTGACGAGCAACGCGCGCGGGTTGGCCAGCGGGATCGGCTGGCCGTCGTAGCCGGAGATCAACCCGCACAACGCGATACGGCCGAACGCGTTCATGCGATCGAGCACCGCGTCGAAGATGTAGCCACCGACATTCTCGAAGTGGCCATCGATGCCGTCCGGGCATGCGGCATCGAGTGCCTTGCCGATGGAGGACGCGTCCGGGTGCGTGCGGTAGTCGATGCAGGCATCGAAGCCGAGCTCTTCCGTCACGTAGCGGCACTTGTCTTCGCCACCCGCAACACCCACCACACGGCAACCGCGCGCCTTGGCCAGCGCGCCGAAAGCACTTCCCACCGCGCCGCTGGCCGCCGTGACGACCAGCGTGTTGCCCGCCTTCGGCTCGATGATCTTCACGAGGCCGTACCAGGCTGTCACGCCCGGCATGCCGACCGCGCCCAGATAGTGGCTGAGCGGTACGTGCGTCGTGTCCACCTTGCGCAGCGAGCCGGGCTGCGACGCGTCTGCCACGCTGAAATGCTGCCAGCCGCCGAAGCCGACGACCTTGTCGCCCGGCGTGTAACCGGGATGACGGCTTTCGACGACTTCGCCCACCGTGCCGCCCTGCATGACCTGTCCGAGCGGCTGGGGCACCGCATAGCTCTTGGACTCGCTCATGCGCCCGCGCATGTAAGGGTCCAGGCTGAGGTAGTGATGGCGCACGAGCACGTGCCCGTCCTTGAGCGGCGGCGTCTCCGTCTGTGCGATGCGGAAGTTGGCCTCGCTGGCTTCACCCGTCGGGCGGTTGTCCAGCACGATCTGCAGGTTGGCGGGCATGTTGTCTCCTTGACTTGAAGCCGGCCACGGGCCCTCTGGCAGAGGGGCCCGTCAGTCGGTCGGCAGGTTGGGTGCGGGCCCGCCGCTTTCCGGCGGTGGACGCGGCACATAGCGGAAAGTGCCGGTGGCATGCGTGCAGGCACGGCCCTCGGCGTCGTAAATGGTGGCTTCCACAAAGGCCATCTTGGTCGTGCGATGCAGAAGCCGGCCCTTGCCGGTGAGCACACCGCGTGCAGGCTGCATGAAGCTCGTCTTCATCTCGATGGTGACCACGCCCGAGGCCGGCTGGACGCTGCGCGCGGCGGCGGCCATGGTCACGTCGAGCAGGGTCATGCAGGCGCCGCCGTGCGTGACGTCGAAGGAGTTCAGATGCTCGGGCTTCGGGTCATAGCGCAACTCCGACTGCCCGTCCGAGAAGACGTGCAGGCTGAAGCCGAGCAGCTCGACAAAGGGAATGTGCGCGCCGAAGTCCATGCACCACCTGCCGGATGATCAGCCGCCCGTGACGATGCTCACGCCACCGTCCACCGCCAGCCACTGGCCGGTGATGTGCTTGCCGGCGTCGGAGGCGTAGAGCACGCACAGGCCCTTGAGGTCTTCGTCGTCGCCCAGGCGCTGCAGCGGCGCGTGGGCGGCCAGCTTGTCCTCGCCCATGGCCTTGAGCGTGCCGGCCGTCATCTTGCTCGGAAAGAAACCCGGGCAGATGGCGTTGACGGTGATGTTGTACTTGCCCCATTCGGCGGCCAGCGCGCGCGTGAAGTTGATCACCGCGCCCTTGGACGTGTTGTAGGCAATCGTATTCATGCCGGCCGGGTTGCCACCCAGCCCCGCGATGGACGCGAGGTTGATGATGCGCCCGCTGCGCCGTTCGATCATGCTTTTCTTCGCAATGCGCTGCGACAGCAGGAAATAGCCCCGCACGTTGAGGTTCATCACCTTGTCCCACGCTTCCGTCGGATGGTCTTCCGCCGGCGCACCCCAGGCAGCGCCGGCGTTGTTGACGAGGATGTCCACCTGGCCGAATTTCGCCAGCGTCTCATCCGCCAGGCGGTGGATGTCGGACTCGATTGCGCAATCCGCGGCGATATATTGCGCGTCGATGCCTGACTTCTTCAGGTCGGCCACCGACTCTTCCAGATCGGCCGCCTTGCGCGAACTCACCATGATGCGCGCGCCGGCCTCGCCGAGGGCCTGGGCCATCTGCAGGCCGAGGCCACGCGATCCGCCGGTGACGAGCGCGGTCTTGCCCGTCAGATCGAACAGTTTCTGGATGCTGCGGGGTGTCGTCATGTCCTGGTTGTTCCTTGGATTTCGTAGTCCATGCACTGGCGCTCCAGCCGCACGGCGCTCATGAAAGGCTTGAGTGCCACATGGCGCGGATGTTCCTGGTAAGCCTGCAGCGCCGCTGCGTCCTCGAACACGCAATTGAGCACGAGGTCATAGGTGCATTCGAAGCCCGATTGTGCGATGGCGACTTCGAACTCGCGTGTCCCCGGCGCGATATCGGCGCAGGCGTCCAGCAATGCCTTGGCCTTGCGCAAGTTCGTCGCCCTGTCGGCGCCGTCGGCGCTTTCGTGGAATTTCCACATCACGATGTGGCGGATCATGGACCCTCCTTCAGCCGGGAACGCACATAAATGAGCGCGAAGCCCAGGGCCGCCGCGATGCCACCCATGACGAACAGCACGGTGGACGTGAGATCGGCGGGCTCTTCGAAGCGCTGCACCGCACAGCCGAGCACCACGCCGAACAAGCCGCCGTAGATGAGCACCCAGATCCAGATTTCCAGTCGCGCCAGCGTTGTCGCCGACGCCATCAGAACGCCTCTTCAGGAAAGCCTGCGCAGGTCAGGTCGCGGGTTTCGACGACTTTCAGCCAGGCGTCGATCTTGGGGAGTTCGTAGTGGAAGAAGTACTGCATGGCGCCCGTCCGGCCGTTGGTCATGGGCTGTGATTCTGCCGCATCGCCTTCAACCGCACTCAGCGCCACGTCAAGGCTGATCCACGCCATGACGGTGTGGCCGAACGCCTGCATGTAGGGCACGGCGTTGGGCAGCGCATGCGCGGGGTCGCCCGTGGCCCATGCGGCCTTGGTGGCCGCGCCGATGTGGGCCAGCGCCTTGCCCAGCGCATTGGCATGCGTGGCAAACCCGGGCAGATGGATGGCGCGCTCGATCGTCGCGTTGATGCGGGCGGCCAGCAACTGCAGGCCGCGCCCGCCTTCCATGACCACCTTTCGGCCCAGCAGGTCGGCCGCCTGGATGCCGTGCGTTCCCTCGTGGATCATGTTCAGGCGGTTGTCGCGCCAGTACTGCTCGACCGGGAAGTCGCGCGTGTAACCGTAGCCGCCGTGGATCTGGATGGCCAGTGAATTCGCTTCGAGGCACCACTCGCTGGGCCAGCTCTTGGCCACGGGCGTCAGCACTTCCAGCAGCAATCGCGCGTCGTCTGCCGACTGCGGCTCACCGGTGTGCTGCTCGTCCACCAGACGCGCACAGTACAGCAGCAGCGCCAGCGAACTTTCGCAATACGACTTCTGTGCCAGCAGCATGCGTTTGACGTCGGCGTGCTCGATGATGCGCACCTGCGGTTGGGCGGCGTCCTTGCCAGCCACGCCGATGGGCCGGCCCTGCGGACGGTTGCGCGCGTAGTCGAGCGAAGCCTCGTAGCCGGCCATGCCGAGCATCGTCGCCGCCATGCCGATGCCGATGCGCGCCTCGTTCATCATGTGGAACATGCAGCGCAGGCCTTCACCCGGCTTGCCGACCAGATAGCCCACCGCGCCGGCCTGCCCGCCTACCGGGAACTTGCCCTCGCCAAAATTGAGCAGCGTGTTGGTGGTACCGCGCCAGCCGAGCTTGTGGTTCAGGCCGGCCAGCGCCACGTCGTTGCGCACGCCGGTGAGCTGGCCCTGCTCGTCCACCAGCTTCTTCGGCACGATGAACAGCGAGATGCCCCGCGTGCCCGGCACGAGCTTGCCGTCCGCACCCGGGATCTTGGCGAGCACCAGATGGATGATGTTCTCGGTCATCTCGTGCTCGCCGGACGAGATCCACATCTTGTTGCCCTTGAGGCGGTAGCGTGGGCCGAGCGGGTCGGACGCGAAGTCATCGCCATCAGGCACCGCCCGCGTGGCCACGTCGCTCAGGGACGAGCCGGCCTGCGGTTCCGACAGGCACATCGTGCCGGACCAGCGGCCCGAGAATTCGTCGAGCGCGAACACCCTCTTCTGCGCTTCGGTGCCATGTGCCATCAGCAAATTGGCGTTGCCGACCGTGAGCAGGCTCGAACTGATACTCACCGAGGCCATCGCGAAGAACGAATTCGCCGCCGCCTCGACCGTGTACGGCAGTTGCATGCCGCCGATGTCGTAGTCCTGCGCGGCGCTCAGCATGCCGGACTCGGCATAGGCCTTGCGCGCGTCATGTGTCGCCTGCGGCAGGATCACTTTCTCGCCGTCGAAGTGCGGCTCCTGCGTGTCGACGAGCCGGTTGAACGGCGCGTACTTCTCACGCGCGATGCGCTCGCAGGTGTCGAGCACCGCGTCGAAGGTCTCGCGCGAATGCTCGGCAAAGCGCTCGCGTGCCGTCAGCGACTGGACGTCGAGCCAGTGATGCAGCAGGAAGTCGAGTGTGGCGCGCAGGGCCATGAGCCGCTTTCGCTGCGCGCGTCAGAGCACTTCGAAAACGCCCGCAGCGCCCATGCCGCCGCCGATGCACATGGTCACCACGACCTTCTTTGCGCCGCGGCGTTTGCCTTCGATGAGCGCATGGCCGGTCAGGCGCTGGCCCGACACGCCATAGGGGTGCCCGACCGCGATCGCGCCGCCGTTGACGTTGAGCAGTTCGGGCGGAATGCCCAGCTTGTCGCGGCAGTAGATCACCTGCACGGCGAAGGCTTCGTTCAGCTCCCACAGGTCGATGTCGCTGATCTTGAGGCCCAGGTTCTTGAGCACCTTGGGCACGGCGAACACCGGGCCGATGCCCATTTCGTCGGGCTCGCAACCGGCCACCGCGAAGCCGAGGAAGCGGCCCAGGGGCTTCAAGCCCTTACGGCTGGCGTATTCCTCACTCACCACGGCGCAGGCGCCTGCGCCGTCGGAGAACTGGCTGGCGTTACCGGCCGACACCACACCGCCCGGAACGGCGGAACGGATGCCCGAGATGCTTTCCTTCGTCGTGCCTTCGCGCAGGCCTTCATCCACGCTGGACGTCACTTCCTTGGTGATCAGCCCCAGCACCGGGTCGGCCACCCCGGCCTTGACCTTGATGGGCGCGATCTCGTCGGTGAACTTGCCGGCCGCCTGCGCGGCGCAGGCCTTCTGCTGGCTGGCCGCACCGTATTCGTCCATGGCGTCGCGGCTGATGTTGTAGCGCTTGGCGACCTGCTCGGCAGTTTCGAGCATCGACCAGTAGATTTCGGGCTTCTTCTTGTCGAGGTCGAGGTCGCGCAGCATGTGCTGGTTCATCTCCTGCTGCACGCATGAGATGCTTTCCACGCCGCCGGCCACGTACACCTCGCCTTCGCCCGAGATGATGCGTTGTGAAGCCAGTGCGATCGTCTGCAGGCCGGAAGAACAGAAGCGGTTGACCGTCATGCCCGACACGCTGATCGGCAGGTCGGCCATCAGCGCGATCTGGCGGGCGATGTTGGCGCCGGTCGCACCCTCGGGGTTCGCGCAGCCCATGATGACGTCTTCCACTTCGCCGCCTTCGATGCCGGCGCGCTGAAGCGCATGCTTGACCGCGTGGCCGCCCAGCGTTGCGCCGTGCGTCATGTTGAAAGCGCCCTTCCAGCTCTTGGCAAGCGGCGTGCGGGCGGTGGAGACGATGACGGCTTTGGTCATGGCGGTTCCTTTCTGGAGAAGTCTCGGATCAGGCGTTGGGATTCAGGATGCCGGCGCGTTCAGGTTGCGCAGCAGCTGGTGATAGAAGCGCACCAGTTCCGCCAGGTTGGCGGTCGCGATGCGCTCGTCGGTGCCGTGCAGCCGGGGGAGGTCCTCCGGCTTCACCCGCACCGGCGAGAAGCGGTAGATGTTGTCGGTCAATCCGGTGAAATGATGCGAGTCTGACCCCGCTACATAGAGCGCAGGTGCGACCAGGACATCAGGGAATAGCGAGCGCATCGTGCGGTTCAGGGTCTGGTATGGCGCCGCCTCTGTCGGCGAGATGCCGGTCGGATCGACGGCACCCTGCATCTCGGTCACCTCGATGCCCTCGCCCACCTTGGAGCGAACGTGCGCCAGCACCGTCTGGCGTGTTTCGCCAGGCATGATCCGGAAGTTCACCACGGCCTCGGCCTGGCCGGGGATGACGTTGTCCTTGTTGCCTGCCTGCACGATCGTCAGTGCGGTTGTCGTGCGCAGCATGGCGTTCGTGCTGCCGCTCTTCTCGAGCTGCTTCTGCACGATCGGACCGAACAGCCAGAGGTTCGACAGCGCCACGCGCTGAAAGCCGCTCATCTCGGGCGCCATCGTCTCGAACATCTCGCGGGCCACGCCTTTCATGGCGGCCGGCAACTGCTCTTCGTCGAGCTTGCGCAGCGCAGCGCTGATGCGCGAGATGGCGGTGTTGCCCGGCGGCGGCGGCGCCGACGCATGCCCCGGCGTTCCCGTGGCTTTGAGCACGACGGAGATATAGCCCTTCTCCGCGATGCCGATGATGGCGACTGGTCTGGTCAGGCCCGGCATGAGACCGTCGGCAATGAACAGTCCTTCGTCCAGCACGAAGTCGAGCTGGACATTGCGAGATTTCAGCAGCGCTGCGATCGCCTTGGCACCGCGCAGACCGCTGACCTCTTCGTCCGCGCCGGAGATGACGTAGACGGTCTGCTTCGGCTGGAACCCGCCAGCCAGCAGCGTTTCGATGGCTTCGAGCTGCGCGATGAGGTTGCCCTTGTCGTCCCAGGCACCCCGGCCCCAGACAAAGCCGTCGCGGATTTCGCCGGCGAAGGGGCTGGACTTCCACTTGCCTTCAGTGCCCGGCTCGATGGGCACCACGTCATGGTGCGCCATGAGCGCGATGGGCTTCGCACGGGCGTCCGTCCCGGTCCACGTGTAGAGCAAGGCATAACCGCCGACGAGTTCGCGCTTGAGCGACGCATGCACCCGCGGAAAGCGCTCCTGCAGGTATGCATGGAACTTGAGGAACTCCGCGGCGTTCGCCTCCGGGTCCGTCAGGCTCGACACCGTCTGCAGGCGAATCGCGCCGGCCAGCTTCTCGGCGACGGCCTTTTCGTCCACGGCCAGCGGCGGCGCTGCCGGCACGTCGATCTGCCGGGAGCCCTGCCGCAGGGTGTTGACCGTGACGGCCACCACCAGCAGCACGACGAGCGCCAGCAATCCGGACAAGACACGTTTGATCATGGGCTGGATCAGTTGAAGGTCTTGCCCTCGGCCACCAGCTTCTTGATGAGCGGTGCGGGTTCCCAGAACTTCGCGTCGTCCATCGGGTTTTTCTGGAAGCGCTTCATCGACTCGGCAACGTTGAACAAGCCGATCTGGTCGGCGTAGTGCATCGGACCGCCGCGGTAGATCGGGAAGCCGTAGCCGGTGAGGTATACCATGTCGATGTCGCTCGCCTTCGACGCGATGCCTTCTTCCAGGATCAGCGCGGCTTCATTCACCAGCGAATACACGAGGCGCTGCACGATTTCCTCGTCGGAGATCTTGCGGGCGGTGAAGCCCTTGTCGGCGCGGTTCTTCTCGATCATGTCGGTCACGAGCTTCGACGGAATCGCGTCGCGCTTGCCGGCCTGGTAGTCGTACCAGCCGGCGCCGGTCTTCTGGCCGAAGCGGCCCATCTCGCACAGCAGGTCGGCCGTCTTGCTGTACTTGATGTCCGGCTTCTCGATGGCGCGGCGCTTGCGGATGGCCCAGCCGATGTCGTTGCCGGCCAGGTCGCCCATGCGGAACGGACCCATCGCGAAGCCGAACTTCTCGATGGCCTTGTCCACCTGCTGCGGTGTCGCGCCTTCGTCCAGCAAAAAGCCAGCCTGCTGGCTGTAGCGCTCGATCATGCGGTTGCCGATGAAGCCGTCGGTCACGCCGGAGACCACGGCCGTCTTCTTGATCTTCTTGGCCAGCGCCATGACGGTGGCGAGCACGTCCTTGGCGGTCTTCTTGCCGCGCACCACTTCGAGCAGCTTCATCACGTTGGCCGGGCTGAAGAAGTGCATGCCGACCACGTCTTCGGGGCGCTTGGTGAACGCGGCGATCTTGTCCAGGTCGAGCGTGGACGTGTTGGACGCGAGGATCGCGCCCTTCTTCATCACGCCGTCCAGCGTCTCGAACACCTTCTGCTTGACGCCCATTTCCTCGAACACAGCCTCGATCACGAGGTCGGCGTCCTTGATGTCGTCGTAGCTCAGGGTGGTCGTCAGCAGGCTCATGCGCTGCTCGTACTTGTCTGCCTTCAGCTTGCCTTTCTTGACCTGTGCCTCGTAGTTCTTGCGGATGGTCGCGATGCCGCGGTCCAGCGCTTCCTGCTTCATCTCCAGCATCTTCACGGGGATGCCGGCGTTCAGGAAGTTCATGGTGATGCCGCCACCCATGGTGCCCGCGCCGATGACGGCCACGGCCTTGATGTCACGCTTGGGCGTGTCTTCCGGCACGTCGGGAATCTTGGACGCGGCACGTTCGGCCGCGAAGATGTGGCGCAGCGCGCGGCATTCGGGCGTCCACATCAGGTTGATGAAGATCTCGCGCTCGAAGAGCATGCCGTCGTTGAACTTCATCTTTGTCGCAGCTTCGACCGCATCCACGCACTTGCCCGGCGCGGGGAAGTTTTTCGCCATGCCCTTGACCATGTTGCGCGCAAACTGGAAGTACGCGTCGCCCATCGGGTGCTTGCACGGCAGGTTGCGCACCAGCGGCAGCGGGCTGCCGTCGGCATGCTTTGCGGCGACTTCCTTCGCGAAGGCCAGCGCTTCTTCGGGCAGCGATTCGATGGACGCGGCCATCTTGTCGAACAGCTTCTGGCCCGGCAGCGAAGCGAGCATCTCGCTCTTCACCGGCTCGCCCGAGACGATCATGTTCAGCGCCACCTCGACGCCGAGCACGCGCGGCAGGCGCTGCGTACCGCCGGCGCCGGGAATGAGGCCCAGCTTCACTTCGGGCAGCGCGACGTTCGCACCGGGCGCGGCGATGCGGTAGTGCGCGCCGAGCGAGAGCTCCAGACCGCCGCCCATCACCACGCTGTGCATGGCTGCAACCACCGGCTTGGCCGAGTTCTCCACCGCGAGGATCACGCTCAGCAGGTTCGGTTCGGCCAGCGCTTTGGGGCTGCCGAATTCCTTGATGTCCGCACCGCCCGAGAACGCCTTGCCGGCACCGGTAAGCACGATGGCCTTCACCGCTGCGTCGCCGTTGGCCTTGGCCAGCCCGTCGGTGACGGCCTTGCGGGTGTCGTAGCCCAGCCCGTTGACCGGAGGATTGTTCAGGGTGATCACGGCGACGTCGCCATGGACTTTGTATTCAGCGGTCATGCCGGTTTCCTTCGGGGAGATTGGGAGAAGGGAAAAAGAACGATCGTTCGATTTTTATTCTATAGGCAGTCCGTGACACCGCAACCGGTGCTTGTCCCTGCCGTGACATGGTGACAGGTTCCGCGGCGCTCAGACCTCGAGCCATTCCTTGCGGATGTAAGCGTCGTTGCGCAGCGCTTCCGGCGTGCCCTGGAAGACGATGCTGCCGTGCCCCATGACGAGGCAGCGATCAGAGATCTTCATCGCGATGGTGAGCTTCTGCTCGATCAGCAGCACCGACACGCCGCGCTCGCGCAGCACCTTGAGGTAGTCGGCCACGAGCTCGACGATCTTGGGCGCGAGGCCCTCCGTCGGCTCGTCGATGATGATCAGGTCCGGGTCGCCCATGAGCGTTCGGCACAGCGTGAGCATCTGCTGCTCGCCACCGGACATGACGCCGGCCTCGGTGTGCTCGCGCTCCTTCAGACGCGGGAACATGCGGTACATGTCCTCGAAGCTCCAGCGGCTGCCCTTGCCCGAACCCTTCTGGCCGAGCTGCAGGTTCTGGTGCACGGTGAGCTTGGGGAAGATGTCGCGGCTCTCGGGCACATAGCCCAGGCCCAGGTGCGCGATCTCGAAGGCCTTGCGCCCGCGGATCTGCTGGCCCTTCCAGAGCACCGAGCCGTCGCAGTCCACCAGGCCCATGATGGCCTTGGCGGTGGTCGAGCGGCCCGAGCCGTTGCGGCCCAGCAGCGCGACGATCTCGCCCTTGCCCACTTCCATGCTCACGCCGTGGAGGACGTGGCTCTTGCCGTAATAGGCGTGAAGATTTTCGATCTGCAGCATCTTCAGTGTCCTTGCGCCTGATGCTCGGCAATGACGGAGCCGAGATAGGCCTCCTGCACGCGCTGGTTGGCGCGCACGGCGTCGGGCGTATCGAAGGCAATGACCTCGCCGTACACCACCACCGCGATGCGGTCGGCCAGGCCGAACACCACCCCCATGTCGTGCTCCACCGTCAGCAGCGTCTTGCCGACGGTGATGTCCTTGATCAGGTTGATGAAACGCGTGGTCTCGCTCTTGCTCATGCCCGCCGTCGGTTCGTCCAGCAGGATGACGCTCGCGCCCCCGGCGATGGTGATGCCGATCTCCAGCGCACGCTGCTCGGCGTAGGTGAGGTTCATCGCCAGCACGTCGCGCTTCTTGTCGAGCTTGATCATCTCCATGAGTTCCTCGGCGCGGTCGTTGGCGTCGTCCAGCCGCGAGAGGAATTTCAGGAAGGTGTAACGGTAGCCCAGGCTCCAGAGCACGCCGCAGCGCAGGTTCTCGAACACGCTGAGCTTGGGGAAGATGTTGGTGATCTGGAAGCTGCGCGACAGGCCCATGCGGTTGATCTCGAACGGCTTCCTGCCGTCGATGCGCTGGCCGTGCAGCATCACTTCGCCGCTGCTGGGCTCGAACCGGCCGCTGATCAGGTTGAACAGCGTGGACTTGCCGGCACCGTTCGGTCCGATGATGGCAACGCGCTCACCCGCCTTCACCGCGAGGTTGGCACCCCGGATGATCTCGGTCTTGCCGAAGCTCTTGCGCAGGTCGCGCAGTTCCACAGCAAAAGGCGCCGACGAGGTGGTTGCGTTCATACCGCCGTCTCCCGCCGCTTGATCTCTTTCTCGATCTCCACCTGCACTTCACCCCAGTCATGCCTGAATTGCCTCCGGGCGAGCTCGAACAGGCCGAGGCCGGTGAGCAGCACGAAGGCCGAGCCGAACCAGCTGTCCAGGCCGCGCGCGTTCAACGTGATGCCCAGGAACTGCAATTCATCGCCCAGGGCACTGGCCAGTTGCAGGTGATAGATCATTTCGATCATCGCGCCCGCGCCCGCCAGCACCGTCAGGCCGGTCACCGCCAGGCCGAGGTAACTCGTCCAGACCTGCCGCAGCTTGCCGAATTTCGCCACACGCAGGTTCATCATGATCAGGCTGGCGATGCCACCCGGCGCGTACATCACCATGAACAGGAAGATGAGGCCCAGGTACAGCAGCCACGCCTTGGTGAATTCGGAGAACAGCACGAAGGCCAGCACCATCAGGATGGCGCCGATGATCGGCCCGAAGAAGAACGTCGCACCACCGAGAAACGTGAACAGCAGGTAGCCGCCCGAGCGTGCCGCGCCCACCACCTCGGCCGTGACGATCTCGAAGTTGATGGCTGCGAGGCCACCCGAGATGCCGGCGAAGAAGCCCGCGATGATGAAGGCCGTGTAGCGCACGCGCTGCGTGTTGTAGCCGATGAACTCCACGCGCTCGGGGTTGTCGCGTACCGCGTTGAGGATGCGGCCCAGCGGCGTCTGCGTGAAGGCGTACATGAGCGCCACGCAGATGAAGGTGTAGACCGCGATCAGGTAGTACACCTGCCGCTGCGGCCCGAAGGTGATGCCGAAGAACGCCTGCCCCGCCACGCGGTTGCCCGACACGCCGGCCTCGCCGCCGAAGAACTCGGAGAACATCAGCGACATGGCGAACACCAGCTCGGCCATGCCCAGCGTGATCATGGCGAAGGTCGTGCCAGATTTGCGCGTGGTCACGTAGCCCAGCAGGATGGCAAAGGCCATGCCTGCGAGACCTCCGACGATGGGAATCAGGCTGACCGGCAGCTTGAACGCGCCGGCCGTCACCTGGTTGAGCGCATGGATGGCCATGTACGAACCCAGCCCCGTGTACACCGCATGGCCGAAGCTGAGCATGCCGCCCTGCCCCAGCAACATGTTGTAGGACAGGCAGGCGATGATGGCGATGCCCATCTGCGAGAGCATGGTGAGCGACAGGTTGCTGCCGAACAGCAGCGGTGCCACGCCCATGATGAGCGCGAACGCGCCCCAGATGATCCAGCGGCCGACGTTGTACGGCCTGAATTCGTAGTGCGAGCGCGCCATGACTTCAGCCCTCCCGCGTGCCGAGCAGGCCCTTGGGCCGGAAGATGAGGATCAGCACCAGGAACAGGTACGGCAGGATCGGCGCCACCTGCGACAGCGTGAGTTTGACCACCGAGTTGTTCTTCGCCGCATCGCTGAGTTCGATGCCCAGCTGCTGCGCGAGCGTGATGAAGGAGTAGTCGAACGCCACCGCGAACGTCTGGATGACGCCGATCAGCACCGACGCGAGGAATGCGCCCGACAGCGAACCCATGCCGCCGACCACCACCACCACGAAGATCACCGATCCCACCGTGGCTGCCATGGCCGGCTCGGTGACGAAGGTGCTGCCGCCGATCACGCCGGCCAGTGCGGCCAGCCCCGTGCCGGCGCCGAACACCAGCATGAACACACGCGGCACGTTGTGGCCCAGCGACTCGACCATGTCCGGGTGCGTGAGCGCGGCCTGGATGACCAGCCCGATGCGCGTGCGTGTGAGCAGCAGCCACAGCGCCAGCAGCATCAGCAGCGCCACGAGCATCATGAAGCCGCGCGTGGCCGGGAACGGCGAGCAGAACACGCGTTCGGCCACGCCCGCTGCGGCGGTGCACATCTCGGCCGGCGCGGCGCCCCAGACGAAGCCCATGCCTTCGGCGTTGTGCACCAGCGTGAACGCCGGCCCCTGCAGCACGGCCGGCGGCTTGAACTCGACAGCCGTGCGGCCCCACACGAGCTGCACCAGCTCGAGCAGGATGTAAGAAAGCCCGAACGTGACGAGCAACTCGGGCACATGACCGTACTTGTGCACCTTGCGCAGGCTCATCCGCTCGAAGCCCGCGCCGAGCAGGCCCACGATCAGCGGCGCGATGACCAGGGCCGGCCAGAAACCGATGAAGCCCGACAGCGTGTAGCCGACGTAGGCCCCCACCATGTAGAAGCTGGCGTGCGCGAAATTGAGCACCCCCATCATGCTGAAGATCAGCGTGAGCCCCGAACTCAGCATGAACAGCAACAGGCCATAGCTGAGCCCGTTGAGCAGGGAGATGATCATGAACTCCATGTGTGTACTGCTTCTTCCGAAAAGAGAATCCCTGCCGGGCAACGGCCCGAGGTTAACCGCAGAAAACCGTGCCTGAAAAAAGGGCCCGACCGATCTTCATCTGTCAGGCCCCCTGCATCCAGCGGGTGCGCCGCAATCAGCCCGGACGCTTCATCTGGCAGCTGGTCGGTGTGCTGGAGACGTACGGCGGGAATTCCTTCACCGGCACCAGCGTCATGCCCGTGTTCTCGGGGCTGTACGGGTGCTTGGCGTCGGTCTTCTGCCAGACGGTCAGGTACAGCGGCTGCTGCAGCTGGTGGTCGGTCTTGCGCATCTGCACTTCACCGTTGAAGCTCTTCCACGACAGGCCTTCCAGCGCTGCCGCAACCTTCACCGGGTCGGTGGACTTGGCCTTGGCCATGGCTTCGGTCAGTGCCGAGTAGATCTGGATGACCGAGCCGGTGTAGAAGTCGTCCTTGTACTTCTGGTTGAACTCGGTCTGCCACTTGCCCATCTGGCCGGGCATGTTGTAGTGGTTGTAGGCGATCTGGTAGACGCGGCCTGCGGCGGCCGTGCCCAGCGCCGTCGGCGAACCGGTGATGCCGGCGTAGTACGTGTAGAACTTGCCGTTGTAGCCGCCTTCGTTGGCCGCCTTGATCAGCAGCGCCAGGTCGGAGCCCCAGTTGCCGGTGATCACGGTATCGGCGCCCGAGGCCTTGATCTTGGCGATGTACGGTGCGAAGTCACGCACCTGGGCGAGCGGGTGAAGGTCTTCGCCGGCGATCTGCACGTCCGGGCGCTTGCGCTTGAGGTTGTCCTTGGCGTAGGCGGCGACCTGATGGCCGTGCGAGTAGTTCTGGTTCAGCAGATACACCTTCTTGATGTCCGGCTGGTCCTTCATGAAGGTCGTCATGGCCTCGATCTTCATCGAGGTGTCCGCGTCGAAGCGGAAGTGCCAGTAGCTGCACTTGCTGTTGGTGAAGTCCGGGTCCACGGCCGAGTGATTCAGGAAGATGACTTCCTTGCCGGGGTTGCGCTCGTTGTGCTTGTTGACCGCGTCGATCAGCGCACCGGCGACGGACGAACCGTTGCCCTGCGTGATGTAACGCACGCCCTGGTCGAGCGCGGCCTTCAGCGCGTTCAGGCTTTCGGCGGGGCTGAGCTTGTTGTCGAAGGTCACCAGTTCGAACTTCACGCCCGCCGGGTTGCTCTTGTTGAACACCTCGGCGAAGTACTGGAAGCTCTTGACCTGGTTGTTGCCGACCGGCCCCATCAGGCCGGAGAGCGGGTCGATGAACGCAATCTTGACGGTTTCACCCTTCTGGGCGAAAGCGCCAGTCATGGCGAGGGTCATGGCGGCAAACGCCACGGATTTGACGATCAGTTTCATGCTTGTCTCCTTGTAATTCCTTGTACGCCGCAGAGTAGCCAGATTTGTGCGATGCAGCGCTCAGGGATTGCACCTACCACCGTCGCCTTTGCGACTGGTTAGCGACCGGTTCGCGACTGGTTTGTGGCCGTTTCAGGCCGTGGGCAGCGTGTAGTCCTTCAGTTGCTCGCGCAGCTTCGTCTTGAGCATCTTGCCGGTGGCACCCAGGGGAATGGCCTCGACGAAGATGATGTCGTCCGGAATCTGCCACTTGGCCACGGTCTTGCCCTCGAAGAAGCCGATCAGGTCCTCGCGCGTCACTTCCGCGCCCGGCTTCTTCACCACGGCAACCACAGGCCGCTCGTCCCACTTGGGGTGTTTCATGCCGATGCAGGCGGCCATGGCCACGGCCGGATGCGCCATGGCGATGTTCTCGATGTCGATGGAGCTGATCCACTCGCCGCCGGACTTGATGACGTCCTTGCTGCGGTCCGTGATCTGCATGTAACCATCCGGGTCGATGGTGGCCACGTCGCCGGTGGGGAACCAGCCCACGCCGTTTTCGTCTTTCACCAGCGGATTGCCGCCCTCGCCCTTGAAGTATTCCCTGACGACCCAGGGGCCTTTGACCAGCAGGTCGCCGAAGGCCTTGCCGTCCCACGGCAGCTCCTTGCCGTCGTCGCCCACGATTTTCATGTCCACGCCGTAGATCGCCCGACCCTGCTTGAGGCGGATCTTCATCTGCGCGTCCTTCGGCAGCGACAGGTGCTTGTTCTTGAGCGTGCACAGCGTACCGAGCGGGCTCATCTCGGTCATGCCCCAGGCGTGCAGCACGTCGACGTTGTAGTCGTCCTGGAAGGCCGTGATCATGGCCGGCGGACAGGCCGAGCCGCCGATGACGGTGCGGTTGAGCTTGCTGAACTTCAGGCCCCCCGGCTTCATGTGGCCGAGCAGCATCTGCCAGACGGTGGGCACACCGGCCGCGAAGGTGACGCCTTCGGCTTCGACCAGTTCATAGACCGACTTGCCGTCCAGCGCCGGGCCGGGGAAGACGAGTTTGCAGCCCACGAGCGCAGCCGAGTACGGAATGCCCCAGGCGTTGACGTGGAACATCGGCACCACCGGCAGCACCGAGTCGCGCGCGGACAGGTTCATTACATCCGGCAGCGCGGCGGCGTAGGCGTGCAGGACGGTGGAGCGGTGGCTGTAGAGCGCAGCCTTGGGGTTGCCCGTGGTGCCGCTCGTGTAGCACATGCTCGAGGCGGTGTTCTCGTCGAACACCGGCCAGACGTAGTCCGCAGATTGCGCGCCGATCCAGGCCTCGTAGCTCTGCAGGTTGGGGATGCCGGAGTCCTTGGGGCATTTGTCGGCATCGCACATCACGATCCACTGCTTCACCGTCGGGCACTTGGCGTGGACGGCCTGCACGATGGGCAGGAAGGTCGTGTCGAAGCACAGCACCTGGTCTTCGGCATGGTTGACGATCCATGCGATCTGCTCCGGGTGGAGGCGCGGGTTGATGGTGTGCAGGACGCGGCCAGAACCGCTGACGCCGAAATACATCTCCAGGTGCCGGTACCCGTTCCAGGCGATGGTGGCCACGCGGTCCGACACGCCCAGTTTCAGTGCATCCAGCGCGCCGGCGACCTGGCGCGAACGCGCCGCGACGTCCTTCCAGGTGTAGCGGTGGATGTCGCCTTCCACGCGGCGCGAGACGATCTCGCCGTCCCGGTGATGGCGGTCGGCGAAATCGATCAGCGTGGAAATCAGAAGCGGTTGGTCTTGCATCAAACCCAGCATGCGTACTCCTTGGTCTGTGGTTTTTTCTGGATACCGCAGTATTGCGCGATGCAACATGCCGCCGGATGCGGGAATGCCCTCACCGGCGCTGACTTGAGTCAACTGCGGGACAATCGCCAGCATGAACGCCAACACCTCGGCCGCCGTTGCGGCGGACAGCGGACTGCACTGGCAGGAGGGCTTTTCGCGCCTGGGCGACGCTTTCTTCACGCGCCTCTCGCCACGCCCCCTGCCCTCGCCCTATTGGGTCGGCACCAGTCGCGCGATGGCGCGCGAACTCGGCCTGTCCGATGAATGGGTGGCGTCGCAGGAAGCACTCGAGGCTTTCACCGGCAATATTCCCCTGGCTGGCAGCGACCCGCTGGCCAGCGTCTACAGCGGCCATCAGTTCGGCGTGTGGGCCGGCCAGTTGGGCGACGGCCGCGCCATCCTGCTGGGCGAGACGGACAAGGGCCAGGAAATCCAGCTCAAGGGTGCCGGCCTCACGCCGTATTCGCGCATGGGCGACGGCCGAGCCGTGCTGCGCTCTTCCATCCGTGAATTCCTGTGCAGCGAGGCGATGCATGCGCTGGGCGTGCCGACCAGCCGCGCGCTCTGCGTGACAGGCTCGAATGCGCCCGTGCGCCGGGAGACCATGGAAACCGCGGCCGTGGTGACGCGCGTGGCGCCCAGCTTCGTGCGCTTCGGGCATTTCGAACATTTCGCCTACAGCGGACAGCACGACGAACTCAGGAAGCTGGCGGACTACGTCATCGACCGTTACTACCCCGAGTGTCGCAACGCCACGACGCTGGCCGGTAACCCGTATGCCAACCTGCTGCAGGCGGTGAGTGCCCGTACGGCGCGTCTGATGGCGCACTGGCAGGCCGTTGGCTTCTGCCACGGGGTGATGAACACCGACAACATGAGCATCCTGGGCCTGACCATCGACTACGGCCCGTTCCAGTTCCTCGACGGCTTCAACCCGGCGCACATCTGCAACCACAGCGACACGCAGGGCCGCTACGCCTACAACCGCCAGCCCAACATCGCCTACTGGAACCTGTTCTGTCTGGGTCAGGCACTGTTGCCGCTGATCAGCCCGGCCGCAGAAAGCGGGAACGGTGAACAGGAGTTCGACCAGGAACTGGCACTCGCGGCGCTCGAGCCGTACAAGACACAGTTCCCCGAAGCCCTCGAAAACGCCATGCGTGCCAAGCTCGGCCTGGTGGACAGCCGTCCGGAGGACCGCGAGCTGATCGAGTCCGCGCTCAAGCTGCTGGCCAGCGAGCAGGCCGACTACACCATCTTCTGGCGACGCCTGTCGCACCACATCGCCGGCACGCCCGATCGGGCCGCCGCCGAACCTGTGCGGGACATTCTGCTGGACCGTCCTACCCTGGACGACTGGCTGCAGCGTTTCGACGTCCGCGTCGGAGCGGACCGGGCGGAAACCGGCCGCCGAATGCTCGCCGCCAACCCGAAATTCGTGCTGCGCAACCATCTGGGCGAAGAAGTCATCCAGGCCGCGAAACTTGGCGACTTTTCGCCACTCCAAGCCTTGGCCGACGTGCTTTCGGCCCCATTTGACGAGCATCCGGCGCACGAATCGTGGGCCGGGTTCCCGCCCGAATGGGCTTCCACCATCGAGATCAGCTGCTCATCATGACCACGAAAATCCAGAAATCAGACGCGGAATGGAAAGCCATCCTGGCCGAAAAGGGCGCGGAGCCTGCAGCTTTCGAAGTGACACGGCACGCCGCGACCGAGCGCCCGTTCACCGGCAAATACGAGGAGCACTGGGCCACGGGCCAGTACAACTGCATCTGCTGTGGTGCCAAACTGTTCGATTCTGAAACCAAGTTTGACGCGGGCTGCGGCTGGCCGAGCTTCTACAAGGAAGCCATCCCGGGCGCGATCCGCGAGATCGTGGACCGCAGCCATGGCATGGTGCGTACGGAAACGGTCTGCGCCAACTGCGGCGCGCACCTGGGCCACGTGTTTCCGGACGGCCCGGCTCCCACCGGGCTGCGATACTGCATGAATTCAGCGTCGCTGGATTTCGCACCGCGACCCGGAGAGTCGTGGGACGAACCCGCAAAATCCTGATTCCGGCATCTCCCGCATCATTCATGAAACTGTTCTTCGACTTCCTGCCCGGCGTCCTTTTCCTCGGCGCGCTCTACCTGTTCGACATCTACGTCGCCACGATGGTCATCATGGCGGCCATGACGCTGCAGGTGCTCGGCCTGCTGGTTCTGCGCAAGAAGGTCACGGGCATGCAGTGGTTCACGCTGGCGGTCATCCTGGCCTTCGGCGCTGCCACGCTGGTGCTGCACAACCCGGTGTTCATCAAGTGGAAGCCGACGGTAATCTACTGGATCTTCGCCACCGCGCTGCTGCTCGGCCCCGTGCTGTTCAAGCGCAACTTCATCCAGATGCTGATGAAGGAGCAACTCACGCTGCCGGACCACGCATGGTCCAGACTCAACATGGGCTGGGCGGTGTTCATGGCGGCGCTGGGCGGCCTGAACCTGTGGGTGGCCTACACCTTCTCGGAGAAGACCTGGGGCCTGTTCAAGGTGTTCGGTGTCGTGGGCCTGATGGTGGTGTTCATGGTCGGCCAGCTCATGTACTTCAGCAAGTACATGAAGTCCGACGAACCCGGCAACGAGGCAGGCAACCCTTGAGCACCGCCGCTTCAACGGCCTTGCCGCAGGCCGGCGAATTGCAGGTCCGTCTGGCCGAACGGCTCACGCCATCGCGGCTCGAAGTGCTCGATGAAAGCGCCGCGCATGCAGGTCATTCGGGTGCCGGGCCGCTGGGTTACGGCACCCATTTCAGGGTGCGGATCGCCTCACCTTTGTTTACCGGAAAGCCCCGCGTGGCGCAGCATCGCCTTGTGTATGATGCGCTGCAAGATTTTATCGACCAGGGTGTGCACGCTATTGCCATAGAAGTGCTGCCCGCCAAGGAAACCCCATGAAAAAACTCCTCACAAGCATTGCTGCTGCGGCCGTGCTGGCTGCTTCGTTGCCCGCTCTCGCCCAGAACGTGGCCATCGTCAACGGCAAAGCCGTTCCCAAGGCACGCATGGACGTGCTGGTCCAGCAACTCGCCGCCTCCGGCCGCGCCGTACCCCCCGAAATGGAAGGCCAGTTGCGCGAGGAAGTCATCATGCGCGAGGTGTTCATGCAGGAAGCGCAGAAGCGCGGCCTCGACGCTTCGGAAGACTACAAGGCGCAGGTCGAGCTGGCGCGCCAGAGCATCCTGATCCGCGAGTTGTTCAACGACTACCGCAAGCAGAACCCGGTCACCGATGCCGACCTGAAGGTCGAATACGACAAGCTCGTGGCAGCGAACGCCGGCCAGGAATACAAGGTCCGCCACATCCTCGTGGAGAAGGAAGACCAGGCCAAGACCATCATCGCCAGCCTGAAGAAGGGCGGCAAGTTCGACGAGATCGCCAAGAAGCAATCCAAGGACCCCGGATCGGGCGCTGAAGGTGGCGATCTGGGTTGGTCGCCCGCCAATGCCTTCGTGCCCGAGTTCACCAAGGCCATGGTTGCGCTGAAGAAGGGCCAGACCACCGATGCGCCGGTGCAGAGCCAGTTCGGCTGGCACGTCATCCGCGTGGACGACGTGCGCGAGATCAGCTTCCCGAAGTTCGAGGAAGTGAAGCCGCAACTCGAGCAGCAGATGGTGCAGCAGAAGATGGCAAGCTTCCAGCGTGAACTGCGCGAGAAGGCGAAGGTCGAGTAAGACGCTTCGGCCCTTCAAGAAGAAAAGCCCGGCAATGCCGGGCTTTTTTGTTTGGCCGGTCCGGTAGCGTGCCTCAGCGATGGCCGCGCGCCTTGTTGACCGCCATGACCAGCAGGACGACGATGCCGCCTGCAACAACACCCGTCACACCATCGAGCAGCGTCGGCAGGATCGCGCCGAAGAAACCGCCGGCCGACGCCGAAACGCGCTCGATCGCATGGTGCAGCGGACCGATGCCGTGCGTGAGGATGCCGCCGCCGACCAGGAACATGGCTGCCGTGCCCAGCACGGACAGGCCTTTCATCATCCATGGTGCTGCAGCGACGATGGCACGCCCCACCGCCCGCGCCGCAGCGCTTGCCTTGCGGCTGAGGTACAGACCCAGGTCGTCGAGCTTCACGATGCCCGCCACGAGGCCGTAGACACCGACAGTCATCAGGATCGCGATGCCCGACAGCACCGCAACCTGGTTGACGAAGGGTGAGTTCTGCACCACGCCCAGCGTGATCGCGATGATTTCCGCCGACAGGATGAAATCGGTACGGACGGCACCCTTGATCTTGTCCTTTTCGAACGCGACCATGTCCACGTTCTCCGACACCAGCGCGTCGACTTTGGCGGCATGTGCCGCCTCGTCCTCTTCCTTGCTGTGCAGGAACTTGTGCGCGACTTTCTCGAAGCCCTCGTAACAGAGGAAAGCGCCGCCCAGCATGAGCAGCGGCGTCACCGCCCAGGGAATGAACGCGCTGATGGCCAGCGCGGCGGGCACAAGGATGATCTTGTTGATCGTCGAACCCTTGGCGACCGCCCAGACGACCGGCAATTCCCGCTCGGCCATGACGCCCGTGACCTGCTGCGCATTGAGCGCGAGATCGTCACCCAGCACACCGGCGGTCTTCTTTGCCGCCACCTTGGTCATGACAGAGACATCGTCCAGGATCGTGGCGATGTCGTCGATCAGGGCCAGCAGACTGCTTCCGGCCATATCCTCTTCCTTCGGGTAGTTCTGTTCCCCGGAGTATGCCGTGTCAGCCGACCCAGCGGCGCGCGTTTTGCCAGACGCGCATCCACGGGCTGTGCGCGCCGGGGTCGCCGGAGGTCCAGCTCATCTGGATGTTGCGCGAGACGCGCTCGGGGTGCGGCATGAGCGCGGTGAAACGGCCGTCGGCCGTGGTCACCGCCGTCAATCCACCCGGGCTGCCGTTCGGGTTGAACGGATAGCTTTCGGTCGCCTGGCCGCGGTTGTCCACGTAGCGCATGGCAGCGATGGCCTTCGATGCGTCGCCACGACGTGAAAAGTTGGCAAAGCCTTCGCCGTGCGCCACGGCAATGGGCAGGCGGCTGCCGGCCATGCCGGCGAAGAACAGGCTGGGCGACTCGAGCACTTCCACCATCGACAGGCGCGCCTCGAAGCGTTCGCTGCGGTTGGTGGTGAAACGCGGCCACGCGCCGGCGCCGGGAATGATGTCGGCCAGCTCGGCGAACATCTGGCAGCCGTTGCAGATGCCGATTCCGAAGGTATCGGTGCGCGCGAAGAAGCTCTTGAACTGGCTGGACAGCACGTCGTTGAACGTGACGCTGCGTGCCCAGCCGATGCCCGCGCCCAGCGTGTCGCCGTAGCTGAAGCCGCCGCAGGCCACAATGCCCTTGAACTCGCGCAGGTCGGCGCGGCCATTTTGCAGGTCGGTCATGTGCACGTCGTAAGCGTCGAAGCCGGCCTGCGTGAACACCCAGGCCGTTTCCACATGCGAGTTGACGCCCTGTTCGCGCAGGATCGCCACTTTGGGGCGCGACAGGTTCAGGAACGGTGCGGCGACGTTGTCCGAAGGATCGAACGTCAATGCGACGTGCGCACCCGGGTCTTCCGGCCGGCCCGCTGCGGCGTGTTCGGCATCCGCGCCTTCGGGGTTGTCACGCTGCTGGCAGATCTTCCAGCTCACGCTGTCCCAGACCTGGTGCAGGTCATGAAGCTTCGCGCTGAACACGGCCTTCGTGTCGCGCCAGACCTGCACTTCGCCCTTGCCCGCGTCCATGGCGGAGGACACCGGCCGCGTCTTGCCGACGAAATGGCTGTGCTGCGAGAGACCGTGCGCGCGCAGCACCTGCATGACCTCATTGCGCTCGGACGTACGCACCTGCAGCAGCACGCCCAGCTCTTCGGTGAACAGCGCCTTGAGCGTGAGTTCCTCGCGGCGCGCGCTGACCTGGCTGGCCCAGTTCTTCGCATCGCCCGTGTCCATCTTGCTGTCGTTGATGCCGTCGCCTTCGATGACGAGCATGTCCACGTTGAGCGCCACACCCACGTGACCGGCAAACGCCATCTCGCAGGCGGCTGCGAACAGGCCGCCGTCGCTGCGGTCGTGGTAGGCCAGGATCTGACCCTTGGCACGCAATGCGTTCACTGCGTCAACCAGGCGGATCAGGTCTTGCGGGTCGTCCAGATCAGGCACGCCGTCCTTCACCGGGCAGCCGGACTGCCCGAGCGACTGCGCAAGGATGCTGCCGGCCATGCGGTGACGGCCGCGGCCCAGGTCCACCAGCACCAGCGTGGTGTCTTCTTCCTTCGCGTCGAGCTGCGGTGTGAGCGTGCCGCGCACATCGGGCAAAGTGGCGAAGGCGCTGACGATCAGGCTCACTGGCGAGCTGACCTTCTTCTGCGTGCCGTTGTCATTCCACTGCGTGCGCATCGAAAGGCTGTCCTTGCCCACCGGCACCGAAATGCCCAGCGCCGGGCACAGTTCCATGCCCACGGCATGCACCGTGTCATACAGCGCGGCGTCTTCTCCGGGTTCGCCGCAAGCGGCCATCCAGTTGGCGGAGAGCTTCACGCGCTTCAAGTCCATCGGAGCGGCCAGCAGGTTGGTGATGGCCTCGGCCACGGCCATGCGACCGGAGGCCGGCGCGTCCATGGCGGCCAGCGGCGTGCGCTCGCCCATGCTCATGGCTTCGCCGGCGAAGCCGTCGTAATCGGCCAGCGTGACGGCGCAGTCGGCCACCGGCACCTGCCAGGGGCCGACCATCTGGTCGCGGTGGCTCATGCCGCCCACGGTGCGGTCGCCGATGGTCACGAGGAATCGCTTGGACGCCACCGTCGGGTGGCTCAGCACGTCGATCGCCGCCTTCTGCAGGCTCACGCCGTCCAGGTCGAGCGGCGTGAAGTTGCGCTGGACACGCTTCACGTCGCGGTGCATGCGCGGCGGCTTGCCCAGCAGCACGTCCATGGGCATGTCGACCGGCGTTTCAGCGGCATTGGCGGAAGGCTCACCGCCTTCGGCCAGCACCAGCTGGCGCTCTTCGGTTGCGACACCCACGACGGAGAACGGGCAACGCTCGCGTTCGCAGAAGGCACGGAACATGGCCAGCGACTCCGGCGCGATGGCCATCACGTAGCGCTCCTGGCTTTCGTTGCACCAGATTTCCTTGGGCGCGAGGCCGGACTCTTCCAGCGGTACCGCGCTCAGGTCGAAACGCGCGCCGCGTCCGGCGTCATTGGTGATTTCGGGGAAGGCGTTGGACAGGCCACCGGCACCGACATCGTGGATGGCCAGGATCGGATTGGCCGCGCCCTGCGCCCAGCAATGGTTGATGACTTCCTGCGCACGGCGCTCGATCTCGGGGTTACCTCGCTGCACGGAGTCGAAATCGAGTTCTGCCGCGTTGGCGCCCGTGGCCATGGAGCTCGCCGCGCCGCCGCCCATGCCGATGCGCATGCCCGGCCCGCCCAGTTGCACCAGCAGCGTGCCGGCGGGGAAAAGGATCTTCTTCGTCTGCCCGGAGTCGATCTGACCGAGGCCGCCGGCGATCATGATGGGCTTGTGATAGCCGCGCTCCACGCCGCCTGCCTGCTGCTCGTATTCGCGGAAGTAGCCCAGCAGGTTGGGACGGCCGAATTCATTGTTGAAGGCGGCACCGCCCAGCGGGCCCTCGGTCATGATCTGCAGCGGACTGGCAATGTGCCCGGGCTTGCCGATGCTTTGCCCTTCGGCGGGCCACAGTCGCGAAACCGTGAAGCCGGTCAGGCCCGCCTTCGGCCTGGAGCCACGCCCCGTCGCGCCTTCGTCGCGGATTTCCCCACCCGCCCCCGTGGAAGCGCCCGGGAACGGCGAAATGGCCGTCGGGTGGTTGTGCGTCTCCACCTTCATCAGTACATGGTGTGTGGCCGCTTGCGATTCGTAGCGGTTGGCCGAGTTGCCGGCGGGCGCGATGAAGCGCTGCACCGCATTGCCTTCCATGATGGACGCGTTGTCCGAGTACGCGACCACCGTGTGTTGCGGGCTCGTCTGGTGGGTGTGGCGGATCATGCCGAACATGCTCTTTTCCTGCGCCACGCCGTCGATGGTGAAGCTCGCGTTGAAGATCTTGTGGCGGCAGTGTTCGCTGTTGGCCTGCGCGAACATCATCAGTTCGACGTCGGTCGGGTTGCGCGCCAGGCCCTTGAACGCGTCCACCAGATAGTCGATCTCGTCTTCCGCCAGTGCCAGGCCGAAGTGCCGGTTGGCTTCTTCCAGCGCGGCGCGGCCGCCGCCCAGCACGTCCACGTGCTCCATGGGCGCGGCCTGCAGCTCGGTGAAAAGGTTCGCGGCCTGGTCGCGCGAAGCCAGTGCGCTTTCGGTCATGCGGTCGTGCAGCAGCGCGGCGACTGCCGCCCATTGCGATTCGTCCAGAGAAGCCTTCGACAGCAGGCCGGATTTCAGCGTGACGCGGTATTCGACGATGCGCTCCACACGCTTGAGTGCGAGGCCGCAGTTGTGGGCGATGTCCGTTGCCTTGGACGCCCAGGGCGACACGGTGCCCAGGCGCGGACTCACGACGACGAGGACGGCTTCGCCCTGCGGGGCTTCGTACGGGTCGCCATAGGTCAGCAACGCGGCCAGGCGCTCCTTCAGCGCGGCGTCGGGCGCGGTTTCGGAGGCCACCAGATGCACGAACCGGGCCGAAATGCCATCGATCTTCCCGTGGATCGCCTGGAGGCGGGGGAGCAATTGGCGGACGCGGAACGCACTGAGGGCGTTGCTGCCCTCGAACTGGGTGATTTGGAGGGTCACGTTGGTGGCCTTGAGGATGCAGGAGGGTGCAGGAATGGAGAACTTCGCCACGGACCGCTGACTGGGGCCACGCAGGCAATGCGGATTTTAACCGGCACCCTGCCCCCTCTGACGCCCTCTGGGATAATTGCGGCCATGACGATCACCTACAAAGACGCCGAGGGCATCGAAGGCATGCGCCATGCATGCCGCCTGGCTTCGGAAGTCCTGGACTACCTGACCCCGTTCGTGAAACAGGGCACCACCACGAAGGAAATCGACCGCCTGGCCAACGAATACATGGTCAAGGTGCAGGGCACGCGCTCGGCCACGCTCGGTTACCAGCCGCCCGGTTACCCGCCCTACCCGGCTTCGCTGTGCACCTCGCTCAACCATGTGGTGTGTCACGGCATCCCGAACGACAAGCCGCTCAAGAAGGGCGACATCATGAACATCGATGTCACCGTGATCACCGACGACGGCTGGTACGGCGACAACAGCCGCATGTACATCATCGGCGAAGGCTCCATCGCGGCCAAACGCCTGTGCGCCATCACCTACGACGCCATGTGGCACGGCATCGTGCAGGTCAAACCGGGCGCGCGGCTGGGCGACATCGGCCACGCCATCCAGAAATTCGCCGAGGCGAGCGGCTATTCGGTGGTACGCGAATTCTGCGGACACGGCATCGGCAAGAAATTCCACGAGGAACCGCAGGTGCTGCACTACGGCCGCCCGGGCACCATGGAAGAGCTCCAGCCCGGCATGACCTTCACCATCGAGCCGATGATCAACGCCGGTCGCCGCGACATCAAGGAGCTCGGCGACGGCTGGACCATCGTCACGCGCGACCATTCACTGTCCGCGCAGTGGGAACACACGGTCCTGGTGACCGAAACCGGTTACGAAGTGCTGACCCTGTCCGCCGGCAGCCCGCCGCCGCCCGCCTTCGTGAATGCCTGAGCGGGCCATGTCCGCCGATCTGCAAGCGCTGCGAGAGGACTATCGCGTCCGCAAGGCCGCATTGCTCGAAAACATCGCCAGCAGCGGCGGCTCGACCCGGGGCGTTCGCTCCACGCTGCAAAAGCTGGCCGTCCTGGCCGACGGCCTGTTGCGTGACCTGTGGACGCACGCCGGATTCGGCAAGCCGTTCGCACTTGTGGCGGTGGGCGGTTACGGGCGCGGTGAGCTGTATCCGCAATCGGATGTGGACGTGCTGGTCCTCCTTCCCGACGGCCAGTCACCCGACACCGACGAGGCGCTCAAGGCCCGCATCGAAACCTTCATCGGCTCATGCTGGGACTCGGGTCTCGAGATCGGCTCCAGCGTGCGTTCGCTGTCCGAATGCGTGGCCGAGGCCAGCAAGGACGTGACGGTTCAGACCTCCCTGCTGGAAGCACGGCTCATCACCGGCAACGCGAGCCTGTTCGCCCGGTTCTGCAAGCGTTTCGAAGCGGACCTGGACCCGAAAGCATTTTTCGTTGCCAAGACGCTGGAGATGCGCCAGCGTCACAACAAGTTCGAGAACACGCCTTATTCGCTCGAACCCAACTGCAAGGAGAGCCCCGGTGGCCTGCGCGATCTGCAGGTGATCCAGTGGGTGGCCCGCGCGGCGGGGCTGGGCAAGAGCTGGGACGAACTCGCGCGGCGCGGCCTGGCCACGCCCTTCGAGGCGCGCCGCATCAAGCGCAACGAGGCGCTGCTGGGCCTCATCCGCGCGCGCCTGCACCTGCTGGCCAAGCGCCGCGAAGACCGGCTGGTGTTCGACATGCAGACGGTCGTGGCCGAGTCGTTCGGGTTCAGGAGCGAAGGCGGCCGCCGCGCCAGCGAGGAGCTGATGCGCCGCTACTACTGGACGGCCAAGGCCGTGACGCAGTTGAACCAGATCCTGCTGCTCAACATCGAAGAGCGGCTCAATCCGGTCACTCCTGCGCCACGCCCCATCAACGAGCGCTTCCTGGACAAGGCCGGCATGCTCGAAGTGGACAGCGACGACCTGTACGTGAAGCAACCGCACGCCATCCTCGAAACCTTCCTGCTGTACGAGACGACGGTCGGCATCAAGGGCCTGTCGGCCCGCACGCTGCGTGCGCTGTATGCGGCGCGCAAGGTGATGGACGGCAAGTTCCGCAACGACCCGGCCAACCACGCGATGTTCATGCGCATCCTGCAGGAGCCGCCAAGCGGCATCACGCACGCCATGCGGCTGATGAACCAGACGTCCGTACTGGGCCGCTACCTCTGGGTGTTCCGCGGCATCGTGGGGCAGATGCAGCACGACTTGTTCCACGTCTACACGGTGGATCAGCACATCCTGATGGTGCTGCGCAATGTGCGGCGCTTCTTCATCGCCGAGCATGCGCATGAGTACCCGTTCTGCTCGCAACTGGCTGCCGGCTGGGACAAGCCCTGGATCTTCTACGTGGCCGCCCTGTTCCATGACATCGCCAAGGGTCGCGGCGGCGACCATTCCGAGCTCGGTGCGAAGGACGTGAGGCGCTTCTGCCGCCAGCACGGCATCGACGCGGAAGACACGAAGCTCATCGAATTCCTGGTGCACGAGCACCTCACCATGAGCCGCATCGCGCAGAAGGAAGACCTGAGCGACGCGGACGTGATCAACGGCTTTGCCAAACGCGTCGGCAACGAGCGCTACCTGACTGCGCTGTACCTGCTGACGGTGGCCGACATCCGAGGCACCAGCCCGAAGGTGTGGAACGCCTGGAAAGGCAAGCTGCTCGAAGATCTGTACCGCTACACGCTGCGCACGCTGGGCGGCCGCGCGCCCGACCCGGACACCGAAGTCGAGGCCCGCAAGCGCGAGGCGCTGGTGCTGCTGGCCCTCTACACGCTGCCCCACGATGCGCACAAGCCGCTGTGGGAGACGCTGGATGTCGGCTACTTCATGCGCCACGAGGCGGCGGACATCGCCTGGCACGCCAAGCACCTGTCGCGCCACGTCACGCGCGACCCCGAAACGAAAAAACCCGTGTCCGATGCGCGAGCCATCGTGCGTGCACGGCTCTCGCCGGTAGGCGAAGGCTTGCAGGTCATGGTCTACACGCCCGACCAGCCCGACCTCTTCGCACGCATCTGCGGATATTTCGACCAGGCCGGTTTCAGCATCCTGGATGCCAAGGTGCACACCGCCTCCAACGGCTATGCGCTCGACACTTTCCAGGTGGTGACGTCGGTGTTGCCCGAGCACTACCGCGAACTGATCAGCATGGTGGAAGCCGAGCTCGACACCACGATCGAGGAACCCGGCCCGCTGCCTGCGCCGAGCCGCGGTCGCGTCTCGCGCCGCGTGAAGAGCTTCCCCATCACCCCGCGCGTGGACCTGCGCCCCGACGACAAGGCCCAGCGCTGGCTGCTCAACATTTCCGCGAGCGACCGCGCCGGCCTGCTCTACAGCGTGGCGCGCGTGCTCGCGAAGCACAAGATCAACCTGCAGCTCGCCAAGGTCACCACGCTGGGTGAGCGCGTGGAAGATACCTTCCTCATCCACGGGCCCGAGCTGCAGCAGAACCGCGCGCAGATCGAGATCGAGACGGAATTGCTGGAAGCGCTGTCGTCCTGAGGCCGTTGTTGATAGCAATTCTCATTGCAAATAGAATGGGCGCTTCTCCAAGTACGCCAGCGGAATGACAGTTGGCCCTGGGGCGCCCGATCCGGGCGTTTCCATGGCGCCAGCAGGAAGTAGCCAGCCGTGTTCATCACTTCAACACCATGGCCATTTCCTCTACACACCGCTTCCCGTCCCTGCGCTCAGCCGCACCCCGTCTCCGTCATTGCCTGGCGCCCGTCCTGTCGGCGCTTGCACTGGGCGCGTATGCGCACACCCCGTATCTGCTGCCGACCAGCTTCGACATCCAGCCCAACGAAACCATCAGCGTCGAAGCGAGCTTCACCGAGAAGTTCTTCGTCCCCGAGGTCGTCTTCGGTGAAACGCTATTCGCCATCACGGCACCCGATGGCACACAGCTGCCGTTCGGCGACATCCGCCAGTTCAAGCTCCGCACGATCGCAGAGCAGAAGCTGCCGAATGCCAAGGGCACGTACCGCCTGAGCACGGGCCCGCGTCTGGGCGCGATCTTCCGCAGCTGGGAGCGTGACGGAAAAACCGTCGTGGCGCGTGACCCCAAACAGGTGATGCCGGCCGATGCGAAGCTGATCAGCCACTACCAGTCGCTGTCGGTTTCCGAGGCCTACGTGACGGCCGGTGCCCCGACTCGCGACGCATTGAAGCCACGCGGACGCGGGCTCGAAATCGTGCCTGTCACGCATCCCAGCGACCTGGTCACCGGCGAGAAGTTCGAGTTCGTCGTGCAGCACGACGGTGCGCCGCTGCCCGATCAGAAGGTGGACATCTACCGCTCCGCCATGGACCTGTCGAACCAGCACAGCGCCGACAGCCTGAAGACCGATGCGCAGGGGAAGATCTCGTACGCGCTCGCCAAGCCGGGCATCTACCTCGCGCTGATCCGGCATCGGGCCACAGCGCCGGAGGGTGCGGCCGCCCCCATGTACGGCTACAACTACACCCTGACTTTCAGGGTGCAGACGCCCTGACGGATGCCATGGAGGACGTCAATCGTCCTCTGTCGCATCGAGGCCGGGGAAAAGCACCTCGGTGAACCCGAAGCGCGTGAAGTCACGCACGCGCATGGGGTAGAGCTTGCCGATCAGGTGGTCGCACTCGTGTTGCACCACGCGCGCGTGGAAACCTTCGGCGATGCGGTCGATGGGCTCGCCCTTCGGGTCGAAGCCCGTGTACCGGATGCGCGACCACCGCGGCACCACGCCGCGCAGGCCGGGCACGGAGAGGCAACCCTCCCAGCCCTCTTCTTCTTCCGCACCAAGCGGGGTGATCACCGGGTTGCAGATCACCGTGCGCGGAACGGGCGGTGCATCCGGATAGCGCGGATTGACGGTGTCTGTGCCGAAGATGACGAGCTGCAGGTCGACGCCGATCTGCGGTGCGGCGAGCCCCGCGCCGTTCACCGCATGCATCGTCTCGAACATGTCGGCGATCAGTGCATGGAGTTCCGGCGTATCGAACTGGGCGATAGGCTGGGCGATGCGCAGCAGGCGCGAATCACCCATCTTGAGTATTTCACGGACGGTCATGCGGCAAGCATACCTTTCGGCATCGGCTCAGACGGCTGCGCGGCTTCAACCCGCCAGCAACGCGCGCATGCCGTCTTCGTCGAGCACAGGTACGCCAAGTTCCTGCGCCTTCGCCAGCTTGCTGCCCGCCTCGGCACCGGCGACGACGTAGTCCGTCTTCTTGCTCACCGAGCCGGCCACCTTTGCGCCGGCGGCTTCGAGCAGGTCTTTGGCTTCGTCACGGCCCAGCGTGGGCAGTGTGCCGGTGATGACAATCGTCTTGCCGGTCAGCGGCTTGGGGGCCTGTGCGGTGGGCTCGCTCTCGGGCCAGGTGACGCCGCAGGCGCGCAGCTGTTCGATCACTTCGCGGTTGTGCGGCTGGCTGAAGAAGGTGTGCAGGCTCTGCGCGACGATCGGACCGACGTCGTTCACTTCGAGCAGTTGCGCTTCGGTTGCGTCCATGATGCCGTCGAGCTTGCCGAAGTGCCGCGCCAAGTCCTTCGCCGTCGCCTCGCCCACGTGGCGGATGCCAAGGCCGAACAGGAAGCGCGGCAGCGTCGTCTGCTTGGATTTTTCCAGTCCGTCCAGCAGGTTCTGCGCGGACTTCTCGGCCATGCGGTCGAGTTCGGCAAGTGCACTGAGGCCGAGGCGGTACAGGTCGGGCAGCGTGCGGATGATGTCTGCGTCCACCAGTTGGTCGGCCAGTTTGTCACCCAGGCCTTCGATGTCCATCGCGCGCCGCTGCGCGAAATGCAGCAATGCTTCCTTGCGTTGCGCCTTGCAGAACAGGCCGCCTGTGCAGCGGTAGTCGGCCTCGCCTTCTTCGCGCACCGCATCGCTGCCGCAGACCGGGCATTTGCGTGGCATGGTGAAGAGTTCCGCGCCCGGCTGGCGTTTGTCGGCCAGCACAGACACGACTTCGGGAATCACGTCCCCCGCGCGGCGCACGATGACGGTGTCGCCCACGCGCACATCCTTGCGGCGGGCTTCGTCTTCGTTGTGCAGCGTGGCGTTGGTGACGGTGACGCCGCCGACGAACACCGGCGCGAGCTTGGCCACCGGCGTGAGTTTGCCGGTGCGGCCGACCTGCACGTCGATGGCCTGCACCGTCGTCAGTTGCTCCTGCGCAGGGTACTTGTGCGCGACGGCCCAGCGCGGCTCGCGCGTCACGAAGCCCAGTTGCGACTGCAGCGCCAGGCTGTTGACCTTGTAGACGACACCGTCGATGTCGAAGGGCAACTGGTCGCGCAACGACCCCATGCGTGCATGGAAGGCGACGAGGCCCTCGGCACCCAGCACCACTTCGCGATGGTCGCTGACCGGCAGCCCCATGGCCTGCATCGCACGCAACACGCCGTCCTGCGTGTCGGGTTTGTCGTCCCAGCCCTGCGTCTCGCCCCAGCCGTAGGCGTAGAAACTGAGCGGGCGTTGCGCGGAAATGGCCGGGTCGAGCTGGCGTACGGCTCCGGCGGCCGCGTTGCGCGGATTGACGTAGGTCTTTTCGTTCTTCTGGCCGGCGGCGATCTTCTCGCGCTGGCGTTCGTTGAGCTTGTCGAAATCGTCGCGGCGCATGTAGACCTCGCCGCGCACCTCCAGCACATGCGGCGCCTTGCCGGTGAGCCTGAGGGGAATCTGCCCGATGGTGCGGATGTTCTGTGTGACATCCTCGCCGATCTCGCCGTCGCCGCGCGTGGCGGCTTGCACCAGCACGCCGTCTTCATAGCGCAGGTTGATGGCGAGGCCGTCGAATTTCAGTTCGGCTTCGTATTCGATGGCGGGCGCCTCGTCCGAGGCTTCGAGCGGCAGACCCATTTCGCGCCGCACGCGGGTGTCGAAGTTGCGCGCGCCCGTGGCTTCGATGTCGGTCTCGGTGCGGATGGAAAGCATCGGCACCTGATGGCGCACCTTGGCGAACGCGTCGAGCGCCTTGCCGCCCACGCGCTGCGTGGGTGAATCGGGCGTCAGCAGCTCGGGATGCGCCGCTTCCAGCGCCTGCAGTTCGCGGAACAGCCTGTCGTACTCGGCGTCCGGAATCTCCGGCTCGTCGAGCACGTAGTAGCGGTGGGCATGGTGATGCAACTGCTGGTGCAGCTCGGTAACGCGGGCCTGCGGCTGGGAAGGATTCTTGTCTGCCATGGTGGGGAGTATCTGCGCCGGAATCGCTGGCCGGTGCCTGGGTATGTCAGCTGAACAGCCGCCGCGCGAGCACCGAGCCGGCCGACAGGTCGCGCGCGTCCAGCGTGTCGTAGAGCTTCTCGAGGTCGGCGCCGATGACATCCATGGCCTCGGGCTGGAGCATGTGCCCGTTGTCGTCGGTGATGACACCGTCCATGCCCTCGGCCAGTATCTGAGCGGCTTCGCGCATGCGCACGAAGGGTTGTTCGGTGCGGTAAACCTGCGGTACGTCCAGGCTCAACGTGACTTCGCGGATCGCGCTCTGTGCCGGGTCTTCGGCCATGGCGGCTTGCGTGTCGAACGACAACCCCAGCAGCGGCGGCAAGCCGGGCTCGGCGGACGACAGCACCATGCGCCCGGGGATGACGCCAGCCACGAAGCCGAGCCGTGCAGCGTTCTGATGAACATAGCCCGGGCTCCATGCGGCGCTGCGGGCGCGCAGCGTGAAGCTCAACTGGGCGTCATGCGAACTGGCGAACTGGTCGAGTTCGCGGCCGCGCGCCACTTCGTCCAGCATCTCGGGGAAGTCGGGGGTTCCGTTGATCGTGTCGGCGAAAGCCTGTGCCTTCATCACGAATTCGGAGTATTCGATTTCATTGAGCGCGCCGGTGCGGTTGGCCAGTTGCACGCCGGCCTGGAAGGCCTCGTACCAGGCGCCGTTCTCGGGCGTTTCCCACTGGCGCGTGGCCTCGTTCAGGCCTTCCACCGCGAATGGCTTGCTGCCCGCACGGCGCGTAGGCGGCATGGCAGCGATCGCCGCCTCACCGGACACATGGTTGTCCAGCGCGATATTGGCAATGACATCGATCAGCGCATCGAGGCCGGGCTTCTTCTCGGGCGCGGGCAGCTTGCCGAGCATCGGGTCGATCAGGTTGCCGCCGTCCGCGTCACTGTGCGCGCCACCCTCCGCGCCGATCGGCAGCGGATCGAACGTCGGTTCATTGCGCTCCGTGCCCGTGAAGGCTTCGTCGTAACCGCCGGGCGGCAGCGTGTCGCTCTCTTCGGTGGAGGCCTGGCGCGGCGTGTTGCGGCGCGAGGTCCACGCGCCGTGCGCGACCACCGCCGCCAGAAGCAGCCCGCCGATGATGGCCAACCCGACAGTGAGGTTGCTCATCGCGCGGCTCTCAGGCGGCTTCGGCCATGCCGACGGCCGATTCCATGTCCACCGCCACGATGCGCGAAACGCCCTGCTCCTGCATCGTCACGCCGATCAACTGCTCGGCCATTTCCATGGCGATCTTGTTGTGGCTGATGAAGAGGAACTGCGTTTCCTTGCTCATGCTGCTCACCAGCTTGGCGTAGCGCTCGGTGTTGGCGTCGTCCAGTGGCGCGTCCACCTCGTCCAACAGGCAGAACGGCGCGGGATTGAGCTGGAAGATCGCGAACACGAGCGCAATGGCCGTGAGCGCCTTCTCGCCACCCGACAGCAGGTGGATGGTCTGGTTCTTCTTGCCCGGCGGCTGGGCCAGCACCTGCACGCCGGAGTCGAGGATTTCGTCGCCGGTCATCATGAGCTTGGCGTTGCCGCCGCCGAACAGCTCGGGGAACATGCGCCCGAAGTGCTCGTTGACGATCTTGAAGGTGCCGCTCAGCAGCTCACGCGTTTCGCCGTCGATCTTCTTGATCGCGTCCTCCAGCGTGGTGATGGCTTCGTTCAGGTCGGCCGATTGCGCGTCGAGGAACTGCTTGCGTTCGCGCGCGGTGCTCAGCTCGTCCAGCGCCGCCAGGTTCACCGCACCCAGCGAAGCGATCTCGCGGTTCAGGCGGTCGATCTCGCCCTGCAGGCCGGTCAGTCGCACGTTGCCGTCCTGGATGGACTTGGCAACAGCTTCGAGGTCGGCCTGCGCGTCCGAGAGCAGTTGCGCGTACTGCTCGAAGCCCAGACGTGCGGCCTGCTCCTTGAGCTGGAAGTCGGTGATGCGCTGGCGCAGCGGTTCGAGTTCGCGCTCGAGTTGAAGGCGGCGCTCGTCGCTCGCACGCAGCTTCATGGTGAGGTCGTCGTATTCGCTGCGCTTGGCACCCAGCGCCTGTTCGCGTTCGAGCTTGAGCGCCAGCGCGCTTTGCAGGCCCGCCTGCGCGGCAGCGTCCGTCAGACGCGTCAATTCGTCGTGCGCACGTTTTTCCTCTTCGGCGATGGAGCCGGCCTGCTGCGACGCCGTCTCGATGGTGCGATTCAGTTCGCCGCGGCGCGCATCCAGGCTGCGCTGCGAGAACGTGGCTTCCTGCGCCTGGCGCTCCAGGCTGCGCTGCTGCTCGCGCGATGCGGCCAGCTTGCGTTCGGACTCGATGACACGTTCATCCAGTTGTGCATGACGCTCCTGGCTGTCGGCCAGTTGCATGTCGAGTTCCTCGAAGCGCGCCTCGGCGGAAACGCGTCGCTCCTGCAGGTCCTGCAGCATGGCGTCGACCTCGGCCATGTCGCCGGCGATCTGCTCGCTGCGCGCGCGGGTCTGCTCGGCCAGTTGAGACAGGCGCAGCGTCTCCACCTGCAGTTCATGCGCACGGCTTTGCGTTTCGGCCGCCTCACGGCGCGTGGTGACCAGGCGCTGCGACGCGTCGGAATACGCGGCTTCGGCGCGCACCAGTGCGGAACGGGCTTCCTCGCTGATCAGGGCCTGTGCCTTGAGCTGCTTGTCCAGATTCTCGATTTCCTGCGCGCGGGCCAGAAGACCGGCCTGCTCGGAGTCCTGCGCGTAGAAGCTCACGCTGTGCGCCGTGACGGCATGACCGCTCTTCACGTAGATGACTTCGCCCGGCTTGAGCTGGGTGCGTGCCGCCAGGGCTTCCTCGAAGCTCGGTGCGGTGAAGCAGCCGTGCAGCCAGTCGGACAACAACGCTTTCTGCCCTGCGTCGTTCAGGCGGAGCAGATCAGCCAGGCGCGGCAGCGCGCCGGCAGCCTCGGGCACGGAGGCTTGCGGCGGCGAGTAGAAAGCCAGCTTGGCGGGCGGCGGATCACCACCGAAGGCCCGCACGATGTCCAGCCGGCTGACTTCCAGCGAGTTCATGCGCTCACGCAGCGCGGCTTCGAGCGCGTTTTCCCAGCCCTGTTCGATGTGGATGCGGCTCCACAGGCCCTGCAGTCCGTCGAGGCCGTGCTTCGCGAGCCAGGGCTTGAGCTTGCCGTCGGTACGGACCTTCTCCTGCAAGGCCTTCAGCGCTTCCATGCGCGCAGACAGATCAGCCTGACGCGCGCTTTGGTTGTTCACGTCCTGCTGGCGTGTGCGACGCTCTTCATCGAGCTGCGGCACGCTGTCCTGCAGTTCGTGAAGCCGGGCGTCAGCGGTTTCTGCGGCTTCCTGCGCAGCTTCGAGCTGCTGGCGCAGGTTGACGAGGCGCGCTTCGTCCGGCGCGGCCAGCGCATTGCGGTCGGCCGTCAGCCGCTCGTGGCGCATGGTGAGCTGGCGCGACTGTTCCTCGATGTTGCGCTGGTCGGCGGCCAGCACCTGGATCTGCTGCTGCACCTGCACGACGGTGGCGCGCTGCTCGGCCGAGCGCGACTGCGCCTGGCGCAGCGCTTCTTCGAGGTCGGGCAACTGCATGGCCTGCTCTTCCACCTGTGCAGCGAGAAGCACGGCCTGTTCTTCGGCGTTCACTGCCTGTTCGGCCAGCGTTTCCAGCTCGGCCTGCGCGTCGTCCTTGCGCGCGGCCCACTGGCCGGTCTGTTCCTTCAGTTGCTGCAGGCGCAGTTCGACGCGCTGGCGGCCCTCGACCACGAAGCGGATTTCGGCTTCGAGGCGCCCCACTTCGGCGCTGGCCTCGTACAACTGGCCCTGCGCCTGGTTCACCTGGTCGCCGGCCGCGTAGTGGGCCTGGCGGATGGTTTCGAGATCGGCCTCGATGTGGCGCAGGTCGGCCACGCGCGATTCGAGGTCGTTGACGGCCTTCTCGGCGTCCTGCTTGATCCTGGCCTGCTCGCTTTCGCTCTCGGCACGGCGCAGGAACCACAGTTGCTGCTGCTTGAGCGTCACGTCCGACTGGAGCGTGTTGTAGCGCTGGGCCACTTCGGCCTGCTTTTCCAGCTTTTCGAGGTTGGCGTTGAGTTCGCGCAGGATGTCTTCCACCCGCGTGAGGTTCTCGCGCGTGTCGGACAGGCGATTTTCCGTCTCGCGGCGGCGTTCCTTGTACTTGGAGACGCCGGCTGCTTCCTCGAGGAACAGGCGCAGTTCTTCGGGCTTGGATTCGATGATCCGGCTGATCGTGCCCTGGCCGATGATGGCGTAGGCGCGCGGGCCGAGACCGGTGCCCAGGAACACGTCCTGCACGTCGCGACGGCGCACCGGCTGGTTGTTGATGTAGTAGCTGCTGGTGCCGTCACGCGTGAGCACGCGCTTGACGGCAATCTCGGTGAACTGGCTCCACTGGCCGCCGGCGCGGTGGTCGGCGTTGTCGAACACCAGTTCGACGCTGGAGCGGCTGGCCTGCTTGCGGGTGGTGGTGCCATTGAAGATCACGTCCTGCATGGACTCGCCGCGCAGTTCGGACGCGCGCGATTCGCCCAGCACCCAGCGCACCGCGTCCATGATGTTGGACTTGCCGCAACCGTTGGGGCCGACCACGCCGACCAGCTGGCCCGGCAGCATGAAATTCGTGGGTTCGGCAAAAGACTTGAACCCGGACAGCTTGATTGAATTGAGACGCACGGCGGACCCTGTTTGTTTTCGACCCGAGTCGTGAAGCTAACTCGTTGATTCGCATGTATTTTTTGCAGCCCTGTCTGTCGCAGGGAAGGCATGATGTTAACCGAGCCGACCTGTGGTGCGGGTGCTGAAGTTGTGAGCGATTGCCGGGATAATCCAGCGCCATGAATCCCCTGTTGTCCAAACTGCAGCCCTACCCCTTCGAGCGGCTGAAGCAGTTGTTTGCGGGCGTGACGCCCGACCCCGCCCATCGCCCCATCAGCCTGGGCATCGGCGAACCCAAACACCCCACACCGCGGTTCATCAAGGACGCACTGGCCGGCAGCATGCAGGAACTGGCCGGCTACCCCCCCACTGCAGGCGACCTGAAGTTGCGTCAGTCCTTCACCGGCTGGCTCGAGACCCGCTATTCGCTCGACCTCGACCCGGCCACGCAGGTGCTGCCGGTCAACGGTTCTCGCGAGGCGCTCTTCTCGCTGGTGCAGACCGTCATCGACCCGACGAAGGACGGCGGACCGCCCTACGTCGTCTGTCCCAATCCGTTCTATCAGATCTACGAGGGCGCGGCCCTGCTCTCGGGTGCGCAGCCTTATTACGCGCCGTCCGACCCGAAGCGCAACTTCGCGGTGGACTGGGACAGTGTGCCGGTCGAAGTCTGGCAACGCACGCAACTCGTCTTTGTCTGCTCGCCTGGCAACCCCACGGGCGCGGTGATGCCGCTGGAGGAATGGAAGAAGCTGCTCGACCTGTCCGCGCGCCATGGCTTCGTCATCGCTTCCGACGAATGCTATTCCGAGATCTACTTCCGCGACGAGCCGCCGCTCGGTGGACTCGAGGCGGCTGCGAAGCTGGGACGTGGCGATTTCCAGAACCTCATTGCATTCACGTCGCTGTCCAAGCGGAGCAACGTGCCCGGCATGCGAAGCGGCTTTGTGGCGGGCGACGCGAAGATCATCAGGAACTTCCTCCTCTACCGCACCTACCACGGCAGCGCGATGAGCGGCATGGTGGCGGCCGCCAGCATTGCCGCCTGGGGCGACGAGCAGCATGTGGTCGAGAACCGCACGGCCTACCGGGCCAAGTTCGCGGCGGTGACCCCGCTGCTGGCGGAGGTGCTCGACGTGAAGCTGCCGGACGCCAGCTTCTACCTCTGGGCGGGCGTGCCGGCCTCGTGGAACGGGGACGATGCAGCCTTCGCCAAAGCCCTGTATGCCCAATACAATGTCACGGTGCTGCCGGGCAGCTATCTGGCGCGCGAATCGGGGGGATTCAATCCGGGCCGCGGCCGGGTGCGCATGGCGCTGGTGGCGGAGACCGCCGAATGCCTCGAAGCCGCTGAGCGCATCGTGCGCTTCGTGCGTGGTGCCTCCTGATTTTCCGTTTCACATCCAAAGCAACTCAGTCCCTTCTTCCATGACACAACAACTCCAGAGCATCATCGACAACGCGTGGGAAAACCGCGCCAGCATCTCGCCCGCCGCGGCGCCCAAGGAGGTGAGCGACGCCGTCGAACACGTGATCTCCGAACTCAACAACGGCAAGCTGCGGGTGGCCACGCGTGAAGGCGTGGGCCAGTGGACGGTGCACCAGTGGATCAAGAAGGCCGTGCTGCTGTCGTTCCGACTGAAGGATAACGAGATCATCAAGGCCGGTGACCTGGGCTTCTACGACAAGGTGCAGACCAAGTTCGCCCACCTGTCGCCCGACGAGATGAAGGCCACCGGCGTGCGTGTGGTGCCGCCGGCCGTGGCTCGTCGCGGCAGCTACATCGCCAAGGGCGCGATCCTGATGCCCAGCTACGTGAACATCGGCGCATACGTCGACGAAGGCACCATGGTCGACACCTGGGCCACCGTGGGTTCCTGCGCACAGGTCGGCAAGAACGTGCATCTCTCCGGCGGCGTGGGCCTGGGCGGCGTGCTGGAGCCGCTGCAGGCCAACCCGACCATCATCGAGGACAACTGCTTCATCGGCGCGCGCTCGGAAATCGTCGAAGGCGTGATCGTGGAAGAGAACTCCGTCGTCTCGATGGGCGTGTACATCGGCCAGAGCACGCCGATCTACGACCGCACCACCGGCGAGACCACCTTCGGTCGCGTGCCGGCCGGCTCGGTCGTCATCAGCGGCAGCCTGCCCAAGGACGGCGGCAAGTACAGCCTGTATGCGGCGATCATCGTCAAGCGCGTGGACGCGCAGACGCGCGCCAAGACCAGCCTGAACGACCTGCTGCGTCCCTGACGCAGCCTTGATGCAGCACCACACGCACTGACCGGCTACGACAGATAAAGCAACGAAACAGGGGAAGAGCATGGCCACCACGATGGGAACGATGGAACGGATTCTTCGGCTGATGGCCGAACGCAAGGCGTCTGACGTGTACCTGTCCGGCAATGCCCCGGCGCTCATCAAGATCAACGGGCAGTGCGTGCCCATCAACAGCCAGATCCTGCCGCCCGAGGCGCCGCGCAACCTCATCGGGGAGATCCTGCCCGACCCGCAGTTGCGCGAGCTGGAGGAAACCGGCGAGCTCAACACCGCCGTGCCGCTGGACGGCGCAGGCAACTTCCGCATCAGCGCCATGCGCCAGCGCGGCACGTACGCCGTGGTGATCCGCTTCATCGCAAGCGACATCCCCCCGCTGGACAAGCTCAATGTGCCCGAGATCCTCAAGGAACTCATCATGGAAAAGCGCGGCCTGCTGCTGATGGTCGGCTCCACCGGCGCCGGCAAGAGCACGACGCTCGCGTCCATGATGGACTACCGCAACGAGAACGCGCACGGCCACATCCTCACGATCGAGGAGCCGATCGAGTTCATCTTCCGCAACAAGAAGTCCATCGTGAACCAGCGCGACGTGGGCAGCGACACCAAGTCCCTCCACACAGCGCTCAAGAACGCACTGCGCCAGGCGCCTGACGTCATCCTGATCGGCGAGATCCGCGACCGCGAGACCATGTCCGCCGCCATCGCCTACGCGCAGTCGGGGCACCTGTGCCTGGCCACCATGCACGCCAACAACAGCTATCAGGCGCTGAACCGCATCCTGAGCTTCTACCCTGTGGAAGTACGCGCGACCATGCTGGGCGATCTGGCCGCCGCCATGAAGGCCATCGTGTCGCAACGGCTGCTGCGCACGCCGGAAGGCTCGCGCGTGCCGGCGGTCGAGGTCATGCTCAACAGCAAGCTGGTGGCCGAACTCATCGAGAAGGGCGACTTCTCCGGCATCAAGGAAGCCATGGAGAAGGCACTGGCCGAAGGCTCGCAGACCTTCGAGGCCGACATCGCCCGCCTCATCCAGAGCGGCAAGGTCGACCGCAAGGAAGGCATCTCCCACGCCGACTCGCCCACCAACCTGATGTGGCGCCTGCAGAACGACTTCCAGCAGGCGTCGGCGGTCCAGTCGTCCGACAACGCGTCCTTCATGGACCAGGGCGACGAGCCGTCGTTCACCGAAATCACGCTCGACGTGAAGCACTGATGTCCCGCACCCTGCAACTGACCGAACAGCTCGTTTCCTGCGCCTCCGTCACGCCCGAAGACGCGTCCTGCCAGTCACTGATCGCCGCGCGGCTCGCGCCTCTGGGCTTCAGGTGCGAAACCATCGTCAGCGGCCCCGACAACTTCCGCGTGACCAACCTCTGGGCGCGCAAGGACAGCACGGTGTCCGGCGCAAAGACGCTGGCCTTCGCCGGCCACACCGACGTGGTCCCCACAGGCCCGCTCGCGCAGTGGACGAGCGACCCGTTCACACCGACGCACCGCGACGGCAAGCTCTATGGACGCGGAGTCGCCGACATGAAGACATCGCTCGCCGCATTCGTCGTGGCAGCCGAGGAATTTGTCGCCGCGACGCCCTCGCCTGCGATCAACATCGCGCTGCTGCTCACCAGCGACGAGGAAGGTCCGGCCAACGACGGCACCGTGATCGTCTGCAACGCCCTCAAGGCCCGCAACGAGAAGCTGGACTACTGCATCGTCGGTGAGCCCACGTCGGTGGAGCGCACCGGCGACATGATCAAGAACGGCCGGCGCGGCACCATGAGCGGCAAGCTCACCGTCAAGGGGGTCCAAGGCCACATTGCCTACCCGCATCTGGCGAAGAACCCGATCCACAGCTTCGCGCCCGCGCTGGCCGAACTGGTCGGCACCGGCTGGGACAAGGGCAACGACTTCTTTCCGCCGACCACGTGGCAGGTGAGCAACATCCACGGTGGCACGGGTGCGAGCAATGTCATCCCCGGCACGGTGGTGATCGATTTCAACTTCCGTTTCTCCACCGAATCGACACCCGACGGCCTGCAGAAGCGCGTGCATGACATCCTGGACCGCCATGGTGTCGACTACGACCTTCAATGGACGGTGGGCGGCCTGCCCTTCCTCACCACGCCGGGCGACCTGGTCGGTGCGGTGCAGAAAGCCATCAAAGACGAGACAGGGCTGGACACGCAACTGTCCACCACCGGTGGCACGAGTGACGGACGGTTCATCGCGCAGATTTGCCCGCAGGTGATCGAGCTCGGCCCGCCGAACGCCACCATCCACAAGATCGACGAGCACCTGGCCGTGGCCGACATCGAGCCGCTCAAGAACATCTATCGCCGCGTGCTGGAGAACCTGCACGCGCAGCACACCAACGCATGACCGTCATCGAACTCGTGGAAGCCGCGGCCCTGGCGCTCGAACGCGGCGGCGTCTCCTTTGGCCACGGCACGAGCAACGCCTTCGATGAAGCGGCGTGGCTGGTGCTGTGGAAGCTCGGCCTGCCTTTGCATGAACTGGACGAAGTCTCCGGCAATGACGTGCCTGCTGCGCAGGTCAATGCCGTTCAGGAACTCGTCGCACAACGCGTTTCCACGCGACAGCCTGCGGCTTACCTGACAAAGGAGGCGTGGCTGCAGGGCGTGCCGTTCTACGTGGACGAGCGCTGCATCGTGCCGCGCAGCTTCATTGCCGAACTGCTGGCCGACGGCGGCATCGACGCCTGGCTGGGCGACCACACGAAGCGCGTGCTCGACCTGTGCACCGGCAACGGCAGCCTGGCCGTGCTGGCCGCGATGTCCTGGCCCGAAGTCACGGTGGATGGTGCCGACATCTCGCGGGACGCGCTGGATGTGGCGCACATCAACGTCCAGAAGCACGGACTGCAGGACTACGTGCATCTCCTGCAGTCCGACGGCCTTGCGTCCGTGCGCGGTCCGTACGACCTGATCCTGTGCAACCCGCCCTACGTGAATGCACGGAGCATGTCCGCGCTGCCCGCCGAATATCGCGCCGAACCCGAGCTCGCGCTTGCGGGCGGCGAAGACGGCATGGATTTCATACGCACGCTCCTGCGTGACGCGCCTGCCCACATGACGCCACACGCCGTGCTGGTCCTGGAGATCGGCAACGAGCGCGAAAATTTCGAGAAAGCATTTCCGTCGCTCGAAGCCGTCTGGCTCGAGACGAGCGCCGGTGAAGACCAGGTGCTGCTGGTGACGCGCGAGGCGTTGCTGGCCTCGTAGATCACTTTCTCCTGCTTCTGGCATAATGGTATCTATCATCGGTAGATACCAAGGAGCCCGCCATGCAAACAGCCCGTATCTTTGCGTCCGGCCGCAGTCAGGCCGTCCGCTTGCCCAAGGAATTCCGCTTCGAGGGCAAGGAAGTCGCCGTCAAGCATTTCGGCGGTGGCGTGCTGTTGCTTCCGCTGGACGATCCCTGGAGCCTGATGGAAAAAGCGCTGGCCGATTTCGAACCGGGGTTCACGCTCGAACGGGAACAGCCCCCACACCAGGAACGTCTGGCCATCGGGGCCCAGAGTGTGGCGTCGAGGAGCAATCGCAAGAAATGAAGTATTTGCTCGACACGAACACCTGCATCTACATCATCAACCAACGCCCTGCACACGTACTACAACGCTTCCGGGAGCACCACATCGAAGACATCGGACTTTCCGCCATGTCTGCCGCTGAACTGGCATTCGGCGTCGCGAAATCGGGCTCCGCCAAAAACGAAGCCACCTTGCAACGATTTCTCGCGCCGCTCAACGTATTGCCGTTCGATGTCGATTGCATCTGGCACTACGGGCATCTGCGGGCAAAGCTTGAAAAGGCGGGTACGCCCATCGGGTCGATCGACACGATGATTGCCGCCCACGCCTTGGCGCTCGACGCCACCCTGATTACGAACAACGTGAATGAATTCGCCCGCGTGCCAGGTTTGAGGTGCGACAACTGGGCACTGCCTACGACATGATCATCCTGAAAAACGTGGTGCTGCGCCGCAGCGCCAAGGTATTGCTCGACAGCGCGTCCGTCGTGCTCAATCCCGGCGAGAAGGTCGGCCTGGTAGGCCGCAACGGCGCCGGCAAATCCAGCCTGTTTGCCCTGCTCACCGGTGTGCTGCACGAGGACGGCGGCGACTTCTCCATTCCGGCGCATTGGCGCATGGCGCAGGTTGCGCAGAACATGCCGGAGACCGACGACACTGCCACGGACTTTGTTCTCGGCGGCGACACGCGCCTGACCGAACTGCGCGCCGTGCTGGCGGAAGCGGAAGCCAGCGGCGACGGCATGGCACTCGCACATGCCTACACCGACCTCGCCGACGCGGGCGACCACGACGCCGTGCCGCGTGCGCAGGCGCTCATCCTGGGTCTGGGTTTCAAGGTGTCCGAACTCGACAAACCGGTGAACAGCTTCTCCGGTGGCTGGCGCATGCGCCTGCAACTGGCGCGGGCGCTCATGTGCCCGAGCGACCTGCTGCTGCTCGACGAACCCACCAACCACCTGGACCTGGACGCCCTTGTCTGGCTCGAAGCCTGGCTGCGCAAGTACCAGGGCACCATGCTCGTCATCAGCCATGACCGCGAGTTCCTCGACGCCGTGACTGACGTCACGCTGCACATCGAGAACGCGCGGCTCACGCGCTACGGCGGCAACTACAGCAAGTTCGAGGAAATGCGCGCGCTGCAGATGGAGCAGCAGCAGCAGGCGTTCTCGCGGCAGCAGGAGAAAATCGCCCACCTGCAGAAGTTCATCGACCGCTTCAAGGCCAAGGCCAGCAAGGCCAAGCAGGCGCAAAGCCGTGTCAAGGCGCTGGAGCGGATGGAGAAGATCGCACCGCTGCTTGCGGAGGCCGAGTTCACCTTCGAGTTCAAGGAGCCGGCCAATCTGCCCAACCCGATGCTCGCGATCAGCGATGCGTCTTTCGGATACGCGGCGGAGCAGACCGAGGACGGCCACGAACGCATCATCCTGCGCAACGTGAACCGTTCGGTGCTGGCGGGGCAGCGCATCGGCATCCTGGGCGCCAACGGCCAGGGCAAGTCCACGCTGGTGAAGACCATCGCGCGCACGATGAAGCCGCTCGCGGGGACCGTGACGGAAGGCAAGGGCCTGTCCATCGGCTATTTCGCCCAGCAGGAACTCGACGTGCTGCGTCCGCAGGACACGCCGCTCGAGCACATGATCCGCCTGGCGCGGGAACTGGGCGCTGCTGCATCGCGCGAGTCGAGCCGCGAGCAGGACCTGCGCAACTTCCTGGGCACGTTCAACTTCAGCGGCGACATGGTCAAGCAGGCCGTGGGTACCATGAGCGGCGGCGAGAAAGCGCGGCTGGTGCTCTGCATGATCGTCTGGCAGCGCCCCAACCTGCTGCTGCTGGACGAGCCGACCAACCATCTCGACCTCGCCACGCGCGAGGCATTGTCGGTCGCGCTCAACGAGTTCGAAGGCACGGTGATGCTGGTCAGCCACGACCGCGCTTTGCTGCGTGCAGTGTCCGACGAGTTCTGGATGGTGGCGCGTGGCGGCGTGAGCCCGTTCGACGGCGACCTGGACGACTACCAGAAGTACTTGCTGGACGAAGCGAAGCGCCAGCGGGAAGAGGCGAAAAGCCAGTCGCAGAAGGAAGTCGCTGCGCCCATCGCGCCATCGCCGGCCGCATCGCCGGCGCCGGCCAGCCGCGACCAGCGCAAGCAGGACGCCCAGGCGCGACAGCAACTGACCGAGAAGACCAAGCCGCTGCGCAAGGAGCTCGAGCAGATCGACAAGCGCATGGCGGCACTCTCCGCCGAGAAAACATCGCTCGAAGAGCGCCTTGCCACACCGCTTGCGCCCGACCAGATCGCCGACGCCGGCCGAAAGCTGAAATCCGCGACCGACGAAATTGCTGCGCTGGAAGAACGCTGGCTCGAAGTGTCGGGAGAAATCGAGGCACTGGGCAGCTAGCTGCCCGTCCTGCGCTCAGGCGGTACTTGCCGACAGCGCGAAAGCCACCGTCAGCAGCAGAGCCGCCACCGCAATGACGGCCACCCATTGCATGCGCTTGCGATTGGCGTCGATGCGCGCCACCAGCAGGGCGTTCTGCTCGGCGAGTTCCTTGATGAGTTCCGACGACGCCTGCATCTGCCCGTGCAGTTCGGCCACCGCCGCCTCGAGTGTCTGGACCTGCGCCCGCAGGGCAGCCGGATCGACCGGCCCCGTGTCTGCGAGGGCAGCCTCGCGCGCGACCGTCGCGGCAGGGCCGCTCTTTTTCGACGCCGCATTCCACAACTTCTTCGCGCCGTCTGCCACCTTGGGCGCGTTCGCAATCACGTCCGACCATGGGACCATCTTCAACACGGTCAGCCAACTGATGGCCATCGAATTTCCTTTCTCGCTCTGTCGCCGGATCGTAGTCGCGGGGACGCAGTTTGGCCCGCCATCCTCATACAGTTACAAAAAAGATGCCGATTGATCCCTGATTCTTCGATCTGAACGTCATTTGACATCGACACGCGCCACCCCGCTGCGGAAAATCGGGGTTCTGACTGCCAATGCTGGCTGCCCGGGTCGCGTGCCTCGGGTGTTGAATGAAAGTCCGGCCAAACTCGCGGCCTCATGTTTCTACGGTCACTCTACCCTTGCGCGCTGGAGCTACCGTGAACCGTCCCTCTTTCCTTTCCTGGCTTGTCCGACCTCAGATCCTGTCGATGTGCGTGGTGGCGTTCTCGCTGCTGGCGGTCGCATGCCTGGTGTTGCGCAGCGTGCTTGGCCTGAACACGGCAATCGCGCTCACGCTGGCCTGGGCGTTCATCATCGTCGCAGCACTCGCCGCCATCGGTTTGATGCTGGTGAATCGCGACGTGGGTCAGGACGATACGGGCGATTCGAAAATCATGTCGTAGACGGCGACCGGCGACAAACACCAGCCGCGCCAACGCGCAGCAACGCCTGTCGCCTCCTGTCCCATAGTCGAGTCACCGGGCTGCTGAGGTCCTGGCCGCGCAACTGCTCGCGACTCTCTGCCATGGCTCAAACACGCTCCAGGACTGTCGCAATCCCTTGACCGCCGCCAATGCACTGGGTCGAGAGCGCAAACCGACCTTCGTGGCGGCGAAGGAGCTGCGCCGCTTTTCCCGTGATTCTCGCGCCCGTTGCGCCGAGCGGGTGTCCGATCGCAATCCCACCTCCGTCGATGTTGATCTTCGAGGGGTCGAGCTTCAGCTCGCGAATGCATGCGAGCGCCTGCGACGAGAACGCTTCATTGATCTCGATGACATCCAGCTGATCAATCTTCAGCCCCGCCCGTGACATGGCCTTTCGGGTGGCAGGAATCGGGCCGAGCCCCATCAGCGCGGGGTCTACGCCGGCTGTCGCATACGACCGGATGCGCGCTGTTGGGGACAGCCCATGGGTGCGCGCATATTCAGGAGACGTCACCAACACCGCAGATGCGCCGTCGGTGAGCGGCGACGACGTTCCAGCCGTCACGACCCCATCGGCACGGAATGCCGGCTTCAGTTGGGACAGTGCTTCCAGGGTTGTATTGGGGCGAATGCAGCCATCCTCAGTCACGTCCGTGCCGTCCTCCAGCGTGAAAGGCGCGATCTCGTCGCGAAGCCGTCCTTCGGCCCGGGCGCTGGCCGCCTTTTGATGGGACTCGAGCGCAAACTGTTCCTGGTCTGCTCGACTGACGTCAAAGCGGGCTGCGACATTCTCGGCAGTCTCGCCCATCGAGATATAGGCGTCGGTGTGATCCAGCAGGTATGGGTTCGGCGAGAAGTTGAATCCGCCTTGCGGCACCATCGTCATCGACTCGATGCCGACGCAAAGGTAAGCGTCGCCCATGCCGGCTTCGATCTGCGCTGCCGCCATGTGCACGGCCGACATGGATGAGCCGCAGAAGCGATTGATCGTCATGCCCCCGACCTCATGCGGAAGCCCCGCCAGAAGCCCGGCGATGCGCGCAATGTTGTTGCCCTGAGAGGACTCGGGATAGGCACACCCTGCAATGACGTCCTCGAGCGTCGAGGGATCAACACCGGTTCGCGCGAGCACTGCCTTCATCGCATGTGCCGCCAGCACTTCGGGGCGCACGCTGCTGAGCATGCCCTTTCGGGAAAAGTGAAAGGGAGTACGGGCGTAGCCAGAGATCAGAGCCTTCATGTCGAACCTCCATTCATATGATGAGCGTCATCTTACAAGAAAATGATGCTTGTCATATTTCCTGTGCCTGCAGAGAGGGAATATGATTCACATCATATTGTCTGTACACTCAGCTGATGAAAGAACTGTTCACCGGCAAGAAGGCGCAAACGCATGAGCGGATCCTTGATGTGGCGTCGCGTAAAGTGCGCAGTGAAGGTTTTCGCGGTTTAGGCGTTGCCGATGTCATGAAGGCAGCGGGCTTGACGCATGGGGGGTTTTACGCCCACTTCAACTCGCGAGACGAGCTCGTTGCCGAGGCTTTGGTGCGTGCAAGTAATGACGTCAGCCTGGCGATCCAATCGAAAGTGAAGCGACAAGCGGGTGCGGGCGCGACCCCGTTGGCAGCTTTCATCCAGGCCTATCTCTCTGAGGCCCAGCTCGCCAATTGCGCGGAGGGGTGCCCCGTCGCCGCCCTTTGCGGAGAAATGCCAGGACAATGCGAAGTCGTGTCCAAGGCGTCGCATCAGGCGATTGCAAACCTGCACAAGCTGGTCATCGATGTGCTGCCCGAGGGGGCAGGGCTTGAGTCAGCATGGGCGATCACGAGCACCCTGGTAGGTGCCATGCAGTTGGCTCGTGCACTGGGCAACAACAAGCAGGGCCGCTCCGTCCTCACCGCCGCGAGAGATCAGCTCCTGCTTCACTACTCACCGAGTTAGCGGCGAGAATAAAGCCTGCTACCGATTCGATAGCAGGCTTTATGGGCCCCTTGCGGGAAATCTGGTGGGACGTGCGGGGGTCGAACCCACGACAAACGGATTAAAAGTCCGCTGCTCTACCAACTGAGCTAACGTCCCGGCTGCAGATCCGGGTGTTTGCCCCGACCTGCAAAGCCTACGATTATACCTTGGCAGAAACGGCGATCCGGTCGAGCACCCAGCCTGCGGCGCACTGGCCGAAGGTGGCGGTGACGCTCACCACGGAGCCGTAGCCATGGCAGTTGAGGCTGCCGTCGCCTTCCACCGCGCAGGACGGGTCCGGCGGTGCAACGGCCTCGCGGCTGAAGACGCATGCCACGCCGATCTTCTTCGCCGCTCCCTTGCCCTCCCCCTTGCCGCCTGCGGCCGCGCCATGCCCGCGGCGGAGTCGGTAGCGCAACTGCGCGAGAAGCGGGTCGTGCGTGGTGAACGCGAGGTCGTCGATGTCCACCTTGTGCGCCTGGCGCTTGCCGCCCGCCGCGCCGACACTGATGAAGCGCCGCTTGTGCCTGAGCGCCCATGCGGCCATGGCCACCTTGGCCTTGACCTGGTCGCAGGCATCGATGACTGCGTCCACATCATCGGCCCCCTGCTTTCCGGGCAATCCCGGCCCGAGCAGTGCGGGCCAGTTCTCCGCGTCGACGAACTCCTCGATGCAGGTCACCACGCATCCGGGGTTGATCTGGGCGATGCGTTGCTGCATGGCGACCACCTTGGCCTGCCCCAGTGTGGCGTCGAGCGCATGGATCTGCCGGTTGATATTGGACTCGGCCACGTGATCGAGGTCGATGAGTGTGAGCCGACCGACACCACTGCGCGCCAGCGCTTCCGCCGCCCACGACCCGACACCGCCGATGCCCACGACCACCACATGCCCAGCCCGGATGGCCCGTGCGCCACCCACGCCGTAGAGTCGCTCCAGCCCGCCGAAGCGGCGCGCGAGGTCTGGTGCACCGGGCCCGCCAATGAGGCCGGCTTCGGTACTGAAATCAGGGGAAGAAACGAGTTCGGGAAAATCGGCGGAGGCCATCCGCCGATTCTAGGCCGCGGCCTTATTTCAGGCGCGCCAGACGTTCTTTGCCGGCCTGCGCGGCCTCGGACTGGGGATAGGCCTTGGCGAGGTCTTCCAGCGTCTTGCGTGCGGCGCGGGTGTCCTTCAGCTCGATCTGGCAGTTGGCGATGGACAGAACTGCTTCGGGTGCACGCACGTGATCGGGCGACAGCGCGAGCAGCTGGCGGAAGTTGTCGATGGCGGACTTGTAGTCACGCGTGGCGTACTGCGCATTGCCCAGCCAGAACAGGGCCGACGGGTTGTAGCCGCTTTGCGGGTATCGCTTCACGAAATTGCCGAAGGCACCTTGCGCGGCTGCGAAATCGCCCCGGCGGAAGATGGCGAGCGCTGCATCGTAGTCGCGCATTTCGGCCGGATCGGCCAGGAATTCCTTGCCGTCGAGCGACACCTTCGTCGGTTCGAACTTGCGCAGGCGATCGTCCACGCTCTGGACAACGTCTTTCTGGCGGCGCTGGATTTCAGCAAGTTCCCGCGTGACCTGCTCGTTGTTGCCGGTCATGCGTGCCATGTCGGACCGCATGGCGTCGATCTGGCTTTGCAGGTCGAGCAGGCTGCGACGCAACTGGGCGTTATCCTCCGTCGCGCGACGCAGCTCGTCCGTGAGGCGCTGCGTGTTGCTCTCGCTCGCCGCAATCTTCTGGCGCAGGTCGAGGATGGCGCGGCGGGCCTCGTCATCCTCGAACAGGGCGGCGTGGGAGGCCCCGGCTGCCAGCAGCAGGCTGGCTGCTGCAATGGCACGGCGGAAGGAGATCAGCGACAGCGCGTTCATCAGCGGTAGGTGATTTCAGCGCGGCGGTTCTGCGCCTGTTCGCCGCCACCGGCGACGGCCGGTTTTTCCTTGCCGAAGCTCACCGCCTCGATCTGCGAATCGGGCACGCCCAGCAGGCCCAGCGAACGGCGCACGGCTTCCGAACGACGCTGGCCGAGGGCCAGGTTGTACTCACGACCGCCGACTTCGTCGGTATGACCTTCGATCACGGCCTTGCGTGTGCTGTTGGCGCGCAGGTAGCGGGCATTGTTCTCGATGATCGACTGCGCTTCGGGCTTGACGACATAGCTGTTGAAGTCGAAGTAAACGATGCGGCCAGTGGCGGGGCCTGCGGCCAGATCGGGCGTCGTCGGTGTGGCGGGCGTCACCGTGCGGTCGTTGATGCCGCCGGCGGCGCCCGTGTTGCCACCAGTGCCCGTCGACGGCGTCACGGCCGTTGCGCTACGGTCTTCGACCGGGACGTTGTCGAGCTTCACGCCGGAAGAACAGCCGGCAATCAATGCAGTGGCGGCCAGTGCGAGGAAGATTTTTTTCATGTGTCAGAAACTCCGGATCAGATGACTTGAAGAATTGGTTCAGGATTGCCTGCGTTGGTTCCGCTGGCTCATGGCCCGACGAACGGGCCCCAGTCGGGCTCACGGATGTCGCCCCCTTGCCCGGCCAGGCGTGCCTTGATCTTGCCGTCCAGCGTCGTGGTCATGAGCGCTTCGCGCCCTTGCTGTTGCGATGCATAGATGATGAGCTTGCCATTGGGTGCAAAGCTGGGGTTCTCGTCAGCGGAAGAGTCGGTGATGGAGACGGCGTTTCCGGTGGCAAGCTCGAGCACCTGCAGCTTGAAAGCACCGTTGATCCGGGAAATGTATGCGAGCCACCTTCCGTCGGGGCTAAGCGCAGGGGATATGTTGTAACCGCCCGTAAAGGTGACGCGCTCTGCATTGCCGCCTTGGGCCGGCATGCGATAAATCTGCGGTGCGCCGCCCCGGTCGCTCACGAAGTAGATATTGCGACCATCGGCCGAATACACGGGCTCTGTGTCGATGCCGGCTGACTGCGTGAGCCGACGGGCTTCGCCGCCGTTCGCGTCGATGGTGTAGAGCTGCGAGCCGCCATCGCGGCTCAGGGTCACGGCGAGCGTACGCCCATCGGGCGACCAGGCGGGCGCGCTGTTGGAGCCGCGGAAGTTGGCAATCAGGCGACGACGGCCGGTCGACACTTCGTGCACATAGACAACCGGCTTGCGCGATTCGAACGACACATAGGCGATCTGGCCACCCGTGGGTGACCACGCGGGCGAGATGATCGGTTCGGGACTGGTCAGCGCGGACTGCGCATTCTCGCCATCGGCGTCGGCCACCCAGAGGTTGTAGCGATTGGCGGCCTTGGTCACGTAGACGAGGCGCGTGGAGAACACGCCCTTCTCGCCCGTAAGCTTTTCATAGATGAAGTCGGCGATGCGGTGGGCCGCCAGGCGCAGGTCGCCCTGCGTCACGGCATAGCTCTGGCCACCGAGGTCGGTGCCGCGCACCACATCCCAGAGGCGGAAGCGCACGTCGAACCGGCCATCCGTCAGGCGCATGATGCTGCCGGTCACCAGCGAATCGGCCGTGCGCTGACGCCAGAGCGTCAGGTCCGGACGCGCGGTTTCGTCGAGCTGCGGACCCGAGGCGTCCACCGCACGGAACTGGCCACTGCGCTCCAGATCGGCCTGCACGATGGCGCCGATGCGCTGCGGCGCCTGCGCGTCGCCCTTGAACGGGGCGACGGCAATCGGAAGTTGGGTCAGGCCCACGCCGGAAACCTCGACGCGGAATTGGGCAAGAGCGGGAATTGTCGGGGAAGCGATGAGGGCCGCAAGAAGGCTGCGGCGGACAGGGGAAGACGACTGACGTTCGTTGTTCTGGGTCATCATGCTCATATCAGGCAGTTGCAGCCCGCTATGGTACACACTGCCCACGACACGGCGTCACAAAGTGTGACTCGGCGCAAGGGGTAAACGTAGAATCGCGCGGAACATGCAAGCGCCCCCGCCTCCACCGGCCGAAGACACGACCGGCACTCCTGTCGACAACCCCCTCGACACGCCTTTCGATCAGCGTCCGCTGCTGCAGCGCCTGCGCCGGTTGATGGTGTATTTCGGCGGACAGCGCCTGTACTGGCTGCTCGCGGTGCTGGCCGCACTCGTCGCAGCTGTCACCGAACCGCTCATCCCCGCCCTGCTCAAACCGCTGCTCGACCGCGGGTTCAACAAAGGCGAGATCGCGTTGTGGATGGTGCCGGTCGCCTTGATGCTGCTGTTTGCGGTGCGCGGGTTCGCGCAGTTCGTTTCGCAATATGCGCTGGCGCGCGTGGCGAACGAAGGCATGCTCGCCATGCGCAAGGTGATGTTCGCGCGGCTCATGGGCGCAGAGCTCGGCCTTTTTTCCAGACAGTCGGCCAGCGCGCTGTCGAACACCGTGGTGTACGAAGTGCAGACCGGTGCCACGCTGCTGGTGCAGGCGCTGCTCGGCCTCTCGCGCGATGGCTTCACCATGGTGGCGCTGCTGGGCTACCTGCTCTATCTCAACTGGCAACTCACCCTCATCGTCGCGGTGCTGTTCCCCGGCATGGCGTGGATCATGAAGGTGCTCTCGCGACGCCTGTACAGCCTGACCAAGGAAAGCCAGAACGCCACCGATGAACTCGCCTATGTGGTGGAAGAAAACGTGCTGGCCCATCGCATGGTGCGGCTGCACGGCGCGCAGTCCGGGCAGGAAGAACGCTTCGGATCGCTCAGCAGCCGGCTGCGCCGGCTGGCAATCAAGTCGACCATCGCCTCGGCGCTGATGACGCCACTCACGCAACTGCTGGCTGCTGCGGCGCTGTCCGGCGTCATTGCCGTGGCGCTGTGGCAGGCGAACGAGACCGGCGCGACGGTGGGCGGCTTCGTCGCGTTCATCACCGCGATGCTGATGCTGGTTGCCCCGATCCGCCGGCTGGCCGAGGTGGCAAACCCGATCACTCGCGGCGTAGCGGCGTTGGAACGTGGGCTCATGCTCGTCGAGCAGGTGCAGACCGAAGCGGACGGCCACCTGTCACCCGGCCGCAGCGAAGGCTCCGTCGAATTCCGCAATGTGCGCGTGAGCTACCGCGACGATGCCAACGCCGCAGTCGACAACCTGAACCTCGCCGTCGCGCCAGGCGAAGTGGTTGCGCTGGTCGGACCATCCGGCTCGGGCAAGACGACACTCGTCAACCTGCTGCCGCGCTTCGTCCTGCCCGCCGCAGGACAGGTATTGCTGGATGGCGAAGACATCGCGCGCTGGAAGCTTTCGGCCCTGCGTGCGCAGTTCGCACTGGTGAGCCAGGATGTCGTGATGCTCAATGACACCGTCGCCGCCAACGTGGCGCTGGGCGCACCGGTGGACCGCGAGCGCATCCGCCAGAGCCTGGAAGCGGCCAACCTCGCCTCGCACGTGGCCAGCCTGCCGCAAGGCATCGACACCGTGGTCGGCCACAACGCGACGCAACTGTCGGGCGGACAGCGCCAGCGCCTGGCGATCGCCCGCGCGCTCTACAAGGACGCGCCCATCCTGCTGCTGGACGAAGCCACATCCGCGCTGGATACCGAGTCGGAGCGCCTCGTGCAGGAAGCCCTGCAGCGCCTGATGAAAGGCCGCACCACGCTCATCGTCGCGCACCGCCTGTCCACCATCGAACACGCCGACCGCGTCATCGTGATGGAACAGGGCCGCATCGTCGAGCAGGGCACGCATGCGCAACTGCTGGCACAGGACGGCGTCTACGCGCGCCTGCAGGCCCGACCGGCGGGTTAGATCAGGACGATGTCGTACTGGGCTTGACCCATCGACGTCTCGCTTTGCAGCGAGATCGGCTTGCCGATGAAGTCCGACAGGCCGGCCAGATGCTGGCTTTCCTCGTCGAGCAGGATCTCGATGACCTTCGGTGAGGCCACGACGCGGAACTCACGCGGATTGAACTGGCGGGCCTCGCGCAGGATCTCGCGCAGGATGTCGTACGCGACTGTGCGCGAGGTCTTCAGGATGCCCTGTCCCTGGCACGCCTCGCACGGTTCGCACAGCATGTGGGCGAGCGATTCGCGCGTGCGCTTGCGCGTCATCTCCACCAGGCCGAGTTGCGAGAAGCCGCCCGCCATGGTCTTCACGCGGTCGCGCCCGAGCTGCTTGCGGAACTCGCCCAGCACGGCGTCGCGATGATCCTCGCGCACCATGTCGATGAAGTCCACGATGATGATGCCGCCCAGGTTGCGCAGCCGCAGTTGCCGCGCAATGGCCTGCGCGGCCTCCAGGTTGGTCTTGAAGATGGTGTCGTCGAAATTGCGGGCGCCGACGAAGCCGCCGGTGTTCACGTCCACCGTGGTCAGCGCCTCGGTCTGGTCGACGATGAGGTAGCCGCCGGATTTGAGGTCCACACGCTTGCCGAGTGCGCGCGCAATCTCGTCGTCGATGGAAAACAGGTCGAAGATGGGCCGCTCGCCCTTGTAGAGCGCGAGCTTGGTGGCCGCAGCCGGCATGAATTCGCGGCCGAAGGCCAGCAGCATGTCGAATTGCTCGCGCGAATCGAGGCGGATGGTGCCGGTGTCTTCGTTCACCAGATCCCGCAGCACGCGCTGCAGCAGGTTCAGGTCCTGGTGCAACAGCGAGGTGGCAGGCAGGCGTGTCGCGGCATCCTTGATGCGCGCCCAGGTCTTGCGCAGGTAGGCCACGTCTTCGGCCAGCTCGGCGTCGGTGGCCTCTTCGCCGTTCGTCCGCAGGATGAACCCGCCGCCCTGCGGCCCGGCGAGCGCCTGCAGCCGCTTGCGCAGCGACTCGCGCTGCTCGGTGGGAATCTTCTGCGACACGCCGATGTGGTCGTCCTGCGGCAGGAACACCAGCAGGCGGCCGGCGATGCTGATCTGCGACGACAGGCGCGCGCCCTTGGTACCGATCGGGTCCTTGATGACCTGCACCATGATGGACTGGCCTTCGAACACCTGCTTCTCGATGGGCACTGGCGGCTGCGCATTGCGCTGCGTGCCATTCTCTCCGTGGTGGTTGCCGTGCAGATCGGCCACATGCAGGAAGGCCGCACGCTCCAGGCCGATGTCGATGAACGCCGACTGCATGCCCGGCAGCACGCGCGACACCTTGCCGAGGTAGACGTTGCCGACGAGGCCGCGCTCGAGCGTCCGCTCGACATGCAGTTCCTGCACCGCACCGTTCTCGACGACCGCGACGCGGGTTTCCTGGGGCGACCAGTTGATGAGGATGTCTTGCTGCATGTTGTTCTTTCAGACGCTGCGCAGACCTGCCTCGCGCAGCAGCCGTGCTGTCTCGAACATCGGCAGGCCCATGATGCCAGAGTAGCTGCCGCTGATGTGCGGGATGAACGCCGCCGCCCTGCCCTGCACGGCATAGGCGCCTGCCTTGCCCATCGGTTCGCCCGTTGCCACATAAGCCCGCAGTTGTGCGGCGGTCAGATCCGCGAAGGTCACGCGCGAATCGCTGAGCGCTGCCAGACGCTTGCGGCCCGCCTGGACCGCCACGGCCGTCAGCACGCGGTGCGTGGTGCCGGACAGTTCGGCCAGCATGCGGCGGGCATCGGCTGCGTCGGCGGGCTTGCCGTAGATCGTTCGACCCAGTGCCACCGTGGTGTCCGAGCAAAGCACGGGCGCCGGCGGCAAGCCCCGGCGCTTCAGGCGTGCAACCGCAGCATCGAGCTTGAGGCCCGTGACGCGCTGCACATAGCGCGAAGGCGCTTCACCCACCAGCGGCTCTTCCAGCGCCTCGGCGTCTTCCGACGCGTCGGGCAGCAGCAACTCGTGCCGCACGCCGAGCTGCTCCAGCAACTGGCGGCGGCGCGGGCTTTGGGATGCGAGGTAAATGAAATCGGGCACGGGGATTGTCTATTCGCGGTGATACGGATGGTTGGCGTTGATCGACCAGGCACGGTAGAGCTGCTCGATCAGCAGCACGCGCACCATGGCGTGCGGCAGCGTCAGGTCAGACAGTCGGATGCGTTCATGCGCCGCTTGCCGGAACGCCGGGTCGAGCCCGTCGGGGCCGCCGATGACCAGTGCAACGTCGTCGCTTTCCAGTTGCCAGCTTTTCAGCTTGGCGGCCAACGCGACGGTGGTGAGCGACGTGCCGCGTTCGTCCAGCGCCACCACGCGGCATCCACGCGGGATGACGGCTTCGATGCGCGCGCGTTCGGCGGCGTAGAGGGTTTCGAGCGACTTGGAGCCGCGTGGCTCCGTCTTCACGGCCTTCAGCTCGACCTTGAGCTCGGGCGGGAATCGCTTGGCATAGTCGTCATAGGCCTGCTGCGCCCAGTCGGGCACTCGCTGGCCAACGGCGACCAGCAGCAGCTTCATGCCTTTTTGGCAGGGGCCTTCTTGGCGGGCGCCTTTGCAGCGGGCCTGGCCACAGGCTTGGCCGCCGCTTTGGCAGCGGTCTTGGCAGCGGTCTTTTTCGCCGCAGGATTTCCAACCACCGCCTTGGGAGGTGCTGACTTTGCCGGCGCCGACTTCGCAGATGTCTTCTTTGCGGCAGTCTTGCCGCCCGCGACCTTCTTCGCAGGTGCCTTCTCGGGCAGCTTCGCCGCCGGCTTGGGAGCGCCGAGCTTCAGGCGCAGCGGCTTCTCGCCCCAGATTTCCTCGAGGTGGTAATACGTGCGGATGGCCGGCTGCATGATGTGCGCCACGGCGGCACCGCAGTCCACGATGATCCACTCGCCATTTTCTTCACCCTCGATGCGCGGCTTGGCGAAGCCGGCTTCACGCACGGCGTCGCGCACGCTGGCGGCAAGTGCCTTGGTCTGGCGGTTGGAAGTACCGGAGGCGACGATCACGCGCTCGAAGAGCGGCGAGAGATGTTCGGTGTTGAATACCTGGATGTCCTGGGCCTTGACGTCCTCCAGGCCATCGATGATGGCGCGCTGGAGTTTCTGGGTGTCTTTCTTGGCGGCGGATTCAGTGGTCATCAGGTCGGCTGGTAGAGGTGATGTTGGGCAATATAGCGCGCAACCGGGCCGGATACCAACGGGGAAGTCGGCAGGCCGGCGGCGGCGCGCTGTCGGATATCGGTGGAGTTGGTCTCCGTGGGCGTCATGACGATGTGTTCGACACGTGCGCCGGATTCGCTCTGCCAGGGTATGGGCGTTGCTGAAGACGTTGCCGATTGTGCCCGATTTGCTATTGAAATGGTAGCTAGGCCAAGGATTTCCCGCCATTCGTGCCAGCGTGTGAAGTCGCGCGCCTGGTCGGTGCCCATGATGAGCACCAGCTCGGCCCCCGGGTATTCGGCGCGCAGCTCCCGAAGGGTTTCCACCGTGTAGGTCGGGCCGTCGCGGTCGATTTCGCGTGTATCGACCACGACGCGGGGCAGTTCGCCGAAAGCCAGCCGCGCCATGGCGAGGCGATGCTCCGCCGACGACAGGTTGCGGGCCTTGTGCCAGGCTTGGCCGGTAGGGAAAACGCGCAGGCTGTGCAGGCCGAGCTGGTCGAGCGCGGCCTCGATCAGCGCGAGATGCGCAGCGTGTGGCGGATCGAACGCACCGCCGAAGATGCCGATGCGCATCAGAGCCATTCGCGGCGCACCAGGTATTTCTGGTAGAGCTCGTCTTCGGTCGTGCCCCTGACGGTCTTGCGGTCGTAGGCCCAGCTCGCCAGCGGCGGCATGGACATGAGGATGGACTCCGTGCGCCCGCCCGACTGCAGGCCGAAATGCGTGCCGCGGTCCCACACGAGATTGAACTCGACATAGCGGCCACGGCGGTAAAGCTGGAAGTCGCGCTCGCGCTCGCCGAAGGGCATGTTGCGGCGCTTCGCGACGATGGGCAGGTAAGCGTCCAGGAATGAATCACCGACTGCGCTGGTCATCGCAAAACTCTGCGCGAAACCCAGCTCGGAGAAGTCGTCGAAGAAGATGCCGCCGATGCCACGCTGCTCGTTGCGGTGCTTGAGGAAGAAATATTCGTCGCACCACTTCTTGAAGCGCGGGTACTTGTCGTCTCCGAACGGCGCGAGCGCATCGCGGCAGGTGCGGTGGAAATGCACCGCGTCTTCCTCGAAACCGTAGCACGGCGTCAGGTCCATGCCGCCGCCGAACCAGCCCACCGCGTCCTTGCCGCGCGGCTTGGCCGCGAGCATGCGCACGTTCATGTGCACGATGGGCACGAACGGGTTGCGCGGATGAAACACCAGCGACACGCCCATGGCCTCGAAGGGTGCGCCTTCCAGCTCGGGCCGCAGCGACGTGGCCGACGGAGGAAGCCTGGTGCCACGCACGTGCGAGAAGCCGCAACCCGCCCTTTCGAACAGGTACCCGTTCTCCATGATCTTCGTGACGCCTTCGCCCTGAAGCGGTTCGCCGCGCTTCTTCTTCCAGGGGTCGGCGCGGAACTCCGCGCCGTCCACCTCGGAAATGGCGGTGGTGATGCGCTCCTGCAGGTCGGTCAGGTAGTCGCGGACCGTCTCGACATTGGCGATGTCCATGGTCATGACAGTCCGCGTCCGGGTTCAGCCACGGATGGCGCGGAAGCCGATGTCGCGGCGCATCTGGGCGCCATCGAAGCGGATGCCGGATGCGAGTTCGTAGGCGCGCTGCTGGGCCAGCTTCACGCTGTCGCCCAGCGCCGTGACGCAGAGCACGCGGCCGCCGCTGGTGACGAGCTGGTCACCCTGCTGTGCGGTTGCTGCGTGGAACACCACGCCGTCCGGCTGCTCGGCCGGCAAGCCGGTGATGGCGTCGCCCTTGCGCGGCTCGAGCGGGTAACCGGCCGAAGCCATCACCACGCCCAGTGCCACGCGACGGTCCCACTCCAGTTCCACGGTGTCGAGCTTGCCGTCGGTGCCGGCCGACAGCACATCGAACAGGTCTGACTTCAGGCGCATCATGATCGGCTGCGTTTCGGGGTCACCCATGCGGCAGTTGAACTCGAGCGTCTTGACCTGGCCTTCGGCGTCGATCATCAGGCCCGCATACAGGAAGCCGGTGTAGGTGATGCCGTCCTTCTCCATGCCGCGGATGGTGGGCAGGATGATCTCGCGCATGGCACGGGCATGCACCTGCGCCGTGACGACGGGCGCGGGCGAATACGCGCCCATGCCGCCGGTGTTGGGGCCTTCGTCGGCGTCCAGCAGCCGCTTGTGGTCCTGACTGGTGGCCAGCGGGATCACGTTCTTGCCGTCCGACAGCACGATGAAGCTGGCTTCCTCGCCCTGCAGGAATTCCTCGATGACGACGCGCGCGCCGCCCTCGTTGTGCGCAACCCCGAACTTGTTGTCCAGCAGCATGAAGTCGATGGCTTCGTGCGCTTCGGCCAGCGTCATGGCCACGACCACACCCTTGCCCGCCGCCAGGCCGTCGGCCTTGATGACGATGGGCGCACCCTTGCGATCCACATACGCGTGGGCCTGCACCACGTCGGTGAAGGTTTCGTATTCGGCCGTGGGAATGCCGTGGCGCTTCATGAAGGCCTTGCTGAAAGCCTTGGAGCTTTCGAGTTGGGCGGCTTCGCGCGTGGCACCGAAGATGCGCAGGCCGTGCGCGCGGAACTCATTCACCATGCCGGCCGCGAGGAAGGCCTCGGGGCCGACGACCGACAGTGCGATCTTTTCTTCCTGGGCCCAGGCGCGCAGTGCGGCGGGGTCGGTGATGGGAACGTTCTCGAAGCGGCTGTCGTTGGCCGTGCCGCCGTTACCCGGCGCAATGTACACGCGGGACACCTTGGGCGATTGGGCCAGACGCCAGGCCAGCGCGTGTTCGCGGCCGCCGCCACCGATGACAAGTGCTTTCATGGAGGGTCAGTTCAGAGTTGTGCGTTGTGATAGACCTCCTGGACATCGTCCAGGTCTTCCAGCACGTCAAGGATCTTCTGCATCTTCGCCACGTCATCGCCCGAAAGCTCGATGGTGTTCTCGGGCCTGAGAGTGACTTCGGCGATACCGGGCTGCAGGCCTGCGGCTTCCAGCGCGTTCTTCACGGCTTCGAAGTCGCCCGGTGCGGTCAGCACCTCGATGGCACCTTCGTCATCGGCGATCACGTCTTCCGCGCCGGCTTCCAGCGCAACTTCCATCACCTTGTCTTCGCTGGTGCCGGGCGCGAAGATGAGCTGGCCGCAGTGCTTGAACTGGAAGGCCACCGAGCCCTCGGTGCCCATGTTGCCGCCGTACTTGCTGAAGGCGTGGCGCACTTCCGCCACGGTGCGGACACGGTTGTCCGTCATGGTGTCCACCACGATGGCCGCACCGCCGATGCCGTAGCCTTCGTAGCGGATTTCCTCGTAGCTCACGCCTTCGAGGTTGCCGGTGGCCTTGTCGATGTTGCGCTTGATGGTGTCGGCCGGCACGTTGGCGGCCTTGGCCTTGTCCACAGCGAGGCGAAGCCGGGGGTTGGCCGACAGGTCACCGCCCCCGGTGCGGGCCGCGACCATGATTTCGCGGATGGCGCGCGTCCAGATCTTGCCGCGCTTCTCGTCCTGGCGGCCCTTGCGGTGCTGAATGTTCGCCCATTTACTGTGTCCAGCCATGGGAAGTCCTTTGTATTGATTTAATCTACAGCCCTCGATTTTACTTTTCGAACGAACGAGGGAGCTTTGACATGGCCGAACCGCTGCTGATGGCGAAAAACGCGGAAACCGAATGCTTTCTGCTGCCAGGCCTGGCCAACCGGCACGGGTTGATCACCGGGGCAACGGGAACGGGCAAGACTGTCACCCTGCAGACCCTGGCCGAGGGCTTCTCGAAGATCGGCGTTCCGGTCTTCATGGCCGACGTGAAGGGCGACCTGACAGGCGCCAGTCAGCAAGGCAATATCGGCGAGAAGCTGGCCGGTGTGCTCAAGGAACGCGGCATCGCCCTTCCCGAGCCTTACGCCTGCCCCACCACGCTGTGGGATGTGTTCGGCGAACAGGGCCACCCGGTGCGCGCCACCATCTCCGACATGGGCCCGCTGCTGCTGGGCCGCATGCTCAACCTCAATGACACCCAGGCCGGGGTACTCAATCTGGTGTTCAAGATCGCGGACGACGCCGGCCTGCTGCTGCTCGATCTGAAAGACCTGCGCACCATCCTGCAGCACGTGGGCGACAACGCCAGCGCCTTCACGACGCAGTACGGCAACATCAGCGCTGCCAGTGTGGGGGCCATCCAGCGCGGCCTGCTGCAGATCGAAACCCAGGGCGGTGACAAGTTCTTCGGCGAGCCGATGCTCAACATCGGCGACTTCATGCAGACCGTGGATGGCAAGGGCGTGCTGAACATCCTGGCGGCGGACAAGCTGATGAATTCGCCGCGCCTGTACGCGACCTTCCTGCTGTGGATGCTGTCGGAGCTGTTCGAGCAGTTGCCAGAAATCGGTGACCCGGAGCAGCCCAAGCTGGTGTTCTTCTTCGACGAGGCGCACCTGCTGTTCAACGAAGCGCCCAAGGTGCTGGTGGAACGCATCGAACTGGTCGTGCGGCTGGTGCGCTCCAAAGGCGTAGGCGTGTATTTCGTGACGCAGAACCCGCTGGACATTCCCGACAGTGTGCTCGCGCAACTGGGCAACCGCGTGCAGCACGCGCTGCGCGCCTTCACGCCGCGTGACCAGAAGGCCGTCAAGGCGACGGCCACCACCATGCGGCAGAAACCGGGCCTGGACATCGAAACCGCCATCACGGAGTTGGCTGTGGGCGAAGCGCTGATCAGCTTCCTCGATGCGAAGGGCCGACCCGGTGTGACCGAGCGCGTGTTCGTGGTGCCGCCCGGCAGCCAGATCGGCCCGATCACGCCGCAGCAGCGGCAGGCGCTGATCTCGCAGTCGCTGGTGGCTGGCGTGTACGAGAAGACCGTGGATCGCGAATCTGCCTACGAAAAGTTGCGTGGCCGTGCGGAAGATGCAGCGACGGAAGCGGATGCACCTGTCCTGCCGACCAAGGCGGGCAAGGGCAAGGCTGCAGCACCCGCGGAAGACGGCAACATGCTCAATGAAATCCTGTTCGGCTCCACCGGCCCGCGCGGTGGAAAGCGGGACGGGCTGGTGCAGACCATGGCCAAATCGGCCGTGCGCACCATGGGCACGACCGTCGGCCGCGAGATCCTGCGCGGCGTGCTGGGCGGCATCTTCGGCAAGAAGCGCTGAGGAACAGGAAGGTCACACGCCTTGGATTCGCTCACCCAGATCGTTCTCGGCGCGTCGGTCGCTGCGGCCGTCGTGCCTGCAGGCCATCGACGCAAAGCCATGGCCACAGGCGCCGTCCTCGGCACGTTGCCCGACCTCGACGGCATTCCCCTCGCGCTGATGGGCGCTGACGCGGTGACCAGCGTCACCTGGCATCGCGGGCCTTCGCATTCGCTGCCGGTGCTGCTGGCGGTCGGCTGGCTGATCTGGCTGTTGCTGCGCAAATACTGGTCACCGGTGCGCGAGGCACCGCGTCCGTGGCTCCGGGCTGTCTGGCTCGCGCTGCTGACGCATCCGCTGCTGGATGCCTTCACCGTCTACGGTACGCAACTGCTGTGGCCCTGGCCTTCGCGGCCTGTCATGTGGTCGAGCATCTTCATCATCGACCTCGGCTATACCTTGCCGCTCATCATCGGTTGCATCGGTGCCCTGTTCCTGGGAGCGCGGGCCGGCGGCGCGCGCTTCATCACCTTCGGCCTGGCGCTGAGTTCGGTCTATCTCGGCTGGTCGCTGGTTGCCAAGCTCATCGTCGACCGGGCGGCAGAGTCCGCGCTCGCGGCGCAGGGGCTGTCAGACGCCGAGCGCTTTTCCGTGCCGATGCCGCTCAACACCCTGCTCTGGCGTGTGGTGGTGATGACGCCAGACGGCCAGTTCCTGGAAGGCTACCGTTCGCTGTGGGCCGACAGCGGGCCGATGAAGTTCACGCCGCGCCCGAGCGAGGCGCTCGCATTCAATGCCGTGCGGCCGCAACCCGGGGTGCAACGCCTGCTGTGGTTCACCAGCGGCTTCATGAAGGCGTCCGTGGTCGACAACACCATCGTGCTGTCGGACCTGCGCATGGGCGCGGAGCCGAGCTATACCTTCAACTACCGCGTTGCGCGCCGGGACGCGCAGGGCCAGTGGCACGCCATCACGCCGGAACTGGTCGCGCAGCCGCGCAATGCCGGACGGCAGCTCTCGCAGACGTGGGACCGGCTCGTCAACGGCCCGACCACCGCCATGCCCTGAACGTCCACCTGTCATGACCACCACGCCCTCCCCGCTCCTGCCTACCTACGACGACGTGGCGAATGCCGCGCAACGTATCGAAGGCCACGCGCATCGCACGCCGGTCCTTCGTTCCCGCACGGCCGACGCCTTGCTCGGCGCGCAGCTATTCTTCAAATGCGAGAACTACCAGCGCATGGGGGCATTCAAGTTCCGGGGTGCGTTCAATGCGTTGTCGCGCTTCTCGCCAGAGCAGCGCAAACGCGGTGTGCTGGCGTTCTCGTCAGGCAACCATGCGCAGGCCATCGCACTGTCGGCGCGCGTGCTCGAAATGCCTGCCGTCATCGTCATGCCGCAGGACGCACCTGCGGCCAAGCTGGCGGCCACACGCGGCTACGGCGCCGAGGTGGTCACCTACGACCGCTTCGCCGAAGACCGCGAAGCCCTCTCGCGCCGTATTGCCGACGAGCGCGGCATGACGCTCATTCCACCCTACGACCATGCCGACGTGCTGAGCGGACAGGGCACGTCTGCCAAGGAACTGATCGAGGAGACGGGGCCGCTGGACGCGCTGTTCGTGTGCCTGGGCGGTGGCGGATTGCTCTCGGGCTGCGCACTCGCCACGCGTGCGTTGTCGCCGGAGTGCCGCATTTACGGTGTGGAGCCCGAGGCCGGCAACGACGGCCAGCAATCGCTGCGCGCCGGGCACATCGTGACCATTCCGACGCCGCGCACGATTGCCGACGGTGCGCAGACGCAGCACCTGGGCCACCTCACCTTCGGCATCATCCGCCGCGACGTGACGGACATCCTCACGGCCACCGACGACCAGCTCATCGAGTCGATGAGGTTCTATGCCGAGCGTATGAAGATGATCGTCGAACCGACGGGCTGCCTGTCGCTGGCCGGTGCACGGCATGGCGGCATCGACATCAAGGGTGCGCGTGTGGGCGTGATCATCAGTGGTGGCAATGTGGATCTGGCGCAGTTTGCGAGGTTCGTCGCGTCCTGATGGATATTTGTCTATGGACACTTGATTGCGTCTATATACAATCGGTTCATGTCACAAGAGCTTGTCCAGGAGATCCAGTCTGACGGCTGGAAGCCGCGCGACCTGCCCGGCTTCATCAGCAAGGCCGGCCCGCTATGGGCCCGGCGTGAAGGCGACAACTGGGTCTACGGATTCCTGGTCGATGCGTCGCACATGAATTCAGCCGGCGTGCTGCACGGCGGCGCGGTCATGACGCTGATGGACCAGGCCATCAGCACGGTCGCCTGGGAAGCCAGCGGCCGCCAGCCCTGCGTGACGCTGCAACTGGACACGCACTTCCTGGCCGGCGTACGCGAAGGCCAGTTCGCCGAAGCGCGCGCCACGGTGTCGCACCGCACCCGCGGGCTGATCTTCATGAACGGCCAGATCACCGTCGACGAAAAGCCGGTCGCCACTGCGCTGGCCATCATGAAGGTGCTGGCCAGCCCCAAAGAAGCGTGAACCGAAAGAACCGATGCCTGCATTGAAATCATCGACCGCCAAGCCTGCAGCCAAAGCGCCGAAAGTCGTTCGCGTGCGCCCGGTTCCCGCCGTGAGCCGATCCATCGCCATCCTGCGCTTCCTCGGTGAAGCGAAACAGGGTCTGGGTGTGAAGGCCATTGCCGATCAGCTGGGTCTGGTGCCCAGCACCTGCCTGCACATCCTTCGGGTGCTGGTCAGCGAAGACCTCGTGAAGGTGGACCCGGACACCAAGCGCTATGTCCTGGGCAGCGGCATGATCAGTCTCGCCAGGAGCGTTCTGGAAGGCGGCGGCTTCGCGCGCCTCGTTCAACCCGCGCTGGACCGGCTTGCCAGCAACTGGGGCGTCACGGCGATGGGCGTCGAAGTCACGCCGCGACCCACCGTCATCGTGCTGGCGCTTTCCAAATCGAACCAGCCGTTCCGGTTGCACACGGATGTGGGCAGCCAGTTCTCGGGGTACGTGAGCGCCACGGGCAGGCTCATTGCGGCCTACAGCGGGGAGAACTGGACGCAGATGCGCAAGAAGTTCAACGCCACGCCCTGGGACAAGGCGCCGTCGTTCGACATATGGAAGCGTGATGTGGAGGAGGCGCGTGCGCAAGGCTGGGCCGTCGACCGCGACAACTTCATGGGTGGTCTCACCGTGGTGGCCGTGCCGGTCTTCGACGCGGCGGGCAAGCTCACACATACGCTCGTTGCGGCAGGCCTGTCGAGCCAGCTCGACGCCGCGACGGTGAAGGATGTGGTGAAGACGATGCGGGAAGAAGCCAGGGCCGTGGCCAACCTCATGTTCGCCACGGCCTGACCCCACTCCCCTGCTCTTGTTTACTCTGCCTTCAACCCCGCGGCAGAAATGATCGGCTGCCACTTGCGCCGTTCCGACCGGGTGAAGTCATGCAACTGCGCAGCCGTGCCACCTGCCGGATCGAAGCCGAAGTCCAGCAGCTTCTGGCGCGTCTCCGGACGCTGCAGCACCTTGTTCATCGCGGCATTGAGCGTGTTCAACACGTTGGCCGGCGTGCCCTTCGGCGCGTAGAGCGCATTCCACGCAATCACTTCGAAGCCAGCGTAGCCCTGCTCCGAGATCGTCTTCACGCCAGGCACGAGGCCGCTGGGCTGTGCAGAGGTGACGGCGAGCGCGCGCAGCTTGCCGGCAGCGATGTGCGGGCGCAGGCTGGTCGGCGTATCCACCATCACCGGCAACTGCCCACCGATCACGTCGGTGAGCGCATTGCCGGAACCCTTGTACGGAACGCCGAACAGCGGCGCCGCCGAGCGCTCCTTGAACAGCTCCACCACGAGACGTGCGGTCGTGCTGGGCATCGCAATGTCGGCCGAGCGCGCGTTGCGCTGGACCGCATGCACCAGGTCCGAGGCCGTGTTGATGGAGAAAGTCGTGTTGACGGCCACGATCATCGGGAATGTGCCGACCAGCGCAATCGGCTCGAAGTCCTTCTCCGGGTCGAACGCCAGCTTGGCGTAGAGGAACTGGTTGAGCACGTGCGTGGCGTTCGTGCCCATGGTAAGCGTGTAGCCGTCCGGCGCGGCCTGCGCCGCGAGCTCGGTGCCCAGGTTGCCGCCTGCGCCGGGTTTGTTGTCGATGACGATGGGTTGCCCCAGGTCACGCGACATCTGCTCGGCCAGGTAGCGCGTCGCAATGTCGGTGCCCTGCCCTGCCGGGTAGGCCACGATGATGCGGATCGGTTTGGAAGGATAGGCCTGCGCCGTCGCGGCTGGTGTACCCAGCACGGCCGAGGCGAGGATGGTCATCACTGCTGCAAGCTTTCGCATTTTTGTCTCCGTTGATTGATTTCTTGATGACTTGCGGTACGGTGCCCGCTCGTACGCGGGCCTGACGATGAAACTGTTCAGCGCTCGAGTGGTTCCTGTGGCACTCCTTCAGGCGGTTGCCGCTTGCCGCGGCTGCGTTTGTGAAACTGTCTTGCCGCAGGGCGCGGCGCCCGATTCACGCAACTGCATGCGTTCGGCCTCGCTGTAGCCCAGCTCACCCAGGATTTCCTGGGCGTCCTGCGCAAACGCCGGTGGCGCGACACCCGCAGTGCCCGGCGTGCCATGCAGGCACATCGGCGAACGCATGCCCGTGTAGCCACCCCGGCTGACGACGATGCCGCGGTGCACGCTGTGCGGATGCGCCAGCGCCTGCGGCACGGAATTCACCGCGGCCGCCGGCACGTTCGCACGCATGAGGGCGTCGCACAACTGCTCGCACGAATGCGCGGCAATGGCATCTTCGATCACCTGCTTGAGCGCCTGCCGGTTCTCCACCCGCAGTGCGTTCGATGCGAAGCGCGCGTCCTGCATCAGCGCCGGCAGGCCGATGTGGTTGGCAAAGCGCTGGAACTGGCTGTCGTTCAGGATGCCGATGAACACCTCTCCGTCGCCCGCGCGGTATTTGTCATAGGGTGCGATGTTGGGGTGCGCACTGCCCAGAAGCTCCGGGCTCTTGCCCGAGGCAAACCAGTTGGACGCGTGCGGCACCAGCAGGCTGAGCGCGGTGTCGAACAGCGTGGCTTCCACGCGTTGGCCGCGACCGTCCTGGTAGCGCGCATGCAGCGCCATGAGGATGCCGCTGAGCGCCACATAACCTGTCAGGTGGTCGACCACGGGAATGCCCACACGCGTACTGCCGCTGGCCAGTTCGCCGTTCACGCTCATCACGCCGCACAGTGCCTGCAGCACGGCGTCATAACCCGGGAGTCCTCCGAGCGGACCATCGTTGCCGAAGCCACTGATGCTGCAATACACGAGGCGCGGATAGCGCGCCGCAAGCACCTGCTCGTAGCCCAGCCCCCAGCGCTCCATGGTGCCGGGCACGAAGTTCTCCACCAGCACGTCGGCGTCAGCCAGCAGGCGATGCAGGACCTCCTGTGCTTCAGCTTTCGACAGGTCCAGGCTCAGCGCGCGCTTTCCCCGATTGAGCGCAGAGAAATACGCGGCGCTGCCGGACCCGTCGAACGGTGGGCCGAGCCGCCTCGTCTCGTCGCCCGCAGGCGGCTCGATCTTGATGACGTCGGCCCCCTGGTCCGCGAGGATCTGGGTGCACAGCGGCCCGGCCAGCACGCGCGTCAGGTCGACGACCTTGACGCCCTGCAGCGAACCGCGCGGTGCGGCGGACATGCTTACTTGCCCCGCGACGGCAGCACGACCACGCCACTGCCCAGCACCGACAGCTCGTCGTCCTGGTTGTGGGCTTCCTGCTCGATCTCGACCATGTGCTGGCCGTTCTCGACGAACTTGCGCTTGACCTTGCCCTTGATGAAGAGCATGTCGCCTTCCGGGTTGTGGCGGCGGATCTTGCAGCTGGCCTTGTGCAGGAAGCCGGTGTCGCCGGCCCAGTTGGTCAGGTGGTGCGTGAGCCACGAAGTGCGCTCCGGGCCGTAGTCGTAAGCACCGGGCGCGCCGACTTCCAGCGCGAAGTCCTCTTCCCAGTGCACGCGCTCGGGCACGTCAGGAATGCCGAAGCGGTTCTTGATGCCGACGCCCGGATGCTGGTCGATGAGTTGCCACGCCAGCTTGTTGGCGCGGATGTACAGGCCACCCCAGCCCTGCGCGTAGGCAATGAAGCCGGTCACGGTCATCGGGCCTTTGAACATGGTGGGCAGCGCTTCACCTTCCTGCACGTCCTCCCAGTAACGCGGCGTGGCACCGCGCACTTCTTCATTGCGGTAGAGCTTGTAGGCTTCGCCGAGCTCGTCGTCGGTATACTTGCGCGGTTCACGCGAACGCACTTCCTTGTACTTGGTGCCGACTTCGCGTGCATGGTCGCGCTCGGTGCGGAAGCACCAGCTGTCGGCCTCGGCCACCTTGTCGCCGCTCTGGTTGAAGAAGTCGACGTGGTAGATCTGCTGGATGGCGCGGCCTGCGAAACGCGTCTGGTGTTCGATCAAGTCCTTCAGGTACGCCTCGGTCCTGATCTCGTCGTTGCGGCGCACCGGCTTGTGCCACGTCCAGTCAGAGCCCGACCACATCGCGTGCACGCCGGGCAAGCCGCCCACGTAGCCCGACACGATGCGGCTGGTGGAGAACAGGAAGCTGGGCAACGCCACGATGCCGCCGTAGTGCGACTTGGCGGCGTAGTCGGGGTCGCACCACAGCGGGTTGTCGTCACCGATGCCATGCGCGTAATGACGGATGTTGTCGCGCGTGGCTTCATGGCACCACGGCTCGACCGTCTGGCCGATCTTGACGCCGATGCGCTTGCGCAGGTCTTCCAGTCCCTGGTCGGTGATCTTGGGAAAGCTGCGCTGGGTATGACTGGACATGGGTTCTTGTCTCCTGTTGATGAACTACGAAAGAAAAATGAATGGGGTCAGGCGGCGGCCTGGAGCGCAGCAGCCTCGCGCTCGCGAAGCACCTTGCGATGCACCTTGCCGGCCGGCGTCTTGGGCAGCTCGGGCACGAAGGCCACATGGCGCGGGTATTCGTGCTGGCTGAGCTTGGTCTTCACGAGGTCCTGGATCTCACTGGTGAACTGCTCGCTCTCGGCCCTGTCGCTCACGATGAAGGCCTTGACCACCTGACCGCGTATCGCGTCGGGCACGCCAATCGCCGCGGCCTCGAGCACGTCGGCGTGCATGAGCATCACGTTCTCGATCTCGACGGCGCTCATGGTCCAGCCGGCGGAAATGATCACGTCGTCGGCACGCCCACCGTGGTGGAAATAGCCGTCCTCGTCGATGCGGCCGAGGTCCTTGGTGGGAATCCATTCGCCACGACGCAGCACCATCAACTGGCCGGTGACGTTGACCGGGCAGACCTTGCCCTCGGCGTCGTGCACCTCGACCCGCGTGCCCGGCACGGCCTTGCCAAGCGAGCCGCGCTTGACCGGGAAGTCCGGCGCGCCGGGGTAGCTCACCAGCACCACGCCGATCTCGGTGGTGCCGTACATGCTGCAGACCTCCAGACCGAATTGCTTCTGCACGAAGTCGGCGGTGTCGTCGTCGATCGGCTCGCCGGTGAACGAGAGCTTCTCGAAAGCGAACTCGTACTGGTCTGCCTTGCCGCAGTTCTTCATCATGCGGTAGTGCGTGGCAGCGGCGGACATGTTGGTGAAGCGGTGCTTCGACAGCGCTTCGAGCAAGCGCTCGGGGTTGAAGCGACCGCTGTACGCGCCGACCGTCAAACCCAATGCGAGTGGTGCCAGCGTGCCGTGCCACAGGCCGTGGCCCCATGCGGGCGATGACGGGCAGAAAAACCTGTCGCCCGGACGCAGGCCAGTGCCATACAGCGCGGCCACGGTCAGCGTGACGAGCGCCTTGTGCGTGTGCTTCACCGCTTCGGGCAGTTCGCGCGTGGTGCCCGATGTGTACTGGAATACGGCCAGGTCACCGGCGCGCGTCTTCGTTTCGTAGGTGGTGGGCAGCTTGCGCAGTCCGGCGAAGAACGCGTCGTCGAACACCAGCACGTCGATGGCACCAATGGAGCGCGCCACCTCGGCCTTCTGCTCGTTGGTGACCAGCAGTGACGGCTTGCAGTCGTTCACCCGCAGACGGATGCCGTCCGGCCCGAACAGCGTGAACAGCGGCACCGCGATCGCGCCGCGCTTGATGACGCCGAACATCGCCGTGTAGAACGCCCGTGACGGCTCCAGCATGATGGCCACGCGGTCGCCGCGCTGCACACCGCGTGCTTCCAGCATGTGGGCGAAGCGCGAGGAGTCGGCCGACAGTTCGGCATAGGTGATGACTTCGTCATGCCCCAGCGCATTGGCAACGATGAGCGCGTCACCACCGGCTGCCACATGACGGTCCACGCATTCGTGCGCGATGTTGAGGAATTCGCGGTCACCGTCGAAAAGCTCCCACAGCTTCTCTGGCGAAAAGTGCTGCTGCGCGTCGGCGTAGCTCACGTAGTCAGTCAGTCTCATCTTGTCTCTTTGTCTCTCGTTGTTGCTCGTCTCTCGGTACATGCAGTTTTCCCATTTTGCATAGTTTTGTCAAATGCAATTTACTTTTGTATATAGACAATTTAAGTCGAGGTAAAAAATGGCCGCTACACAGAGGGAGCGGCTCGTTTCGTCAGGGCGTGCTGCGCCTGTCGCTCAGGCCTTCATGATGGCTCGACATGGCGGGTTGCGGGCGCGCTATCGACACAGTTCGGCCTGCAACGCGCTATCTCGGCTTGTTGCGCCACGATGCGTTCGCTGCACAGCCCTTGCGGTGCGACTCGGGGATGATTTCGTGGCTGATGACGAACAGCATCGCGCCCGCGGCAAAGCCGAGGCCCCAGGGCAGCAATGCGGCCGAGCAGGCGACAACCGCAGCGCCGATCACGGCACCCTGATGTCTATCTGGGTTCAGTCTTGCTCGTAACGCTTCGTTCGTTGCTCATGCACACGTCGGTCGTCACCCATAGACCGATTTATCTCGCCACCAAATAATGCGACCCAGCCTGCCATGCCGCTCAAGGAACCTGCCAACAGGGCCATTCCATAGTCCTCGATGCTCCGCGCGGCAACGGCTGCGACGATCGCCGCGTAGCCCAACAGAAGCGCAATCGAACCAAGGATAAGCCGGCGCCCCCACACCCAGATGCCGAACATCAGGCGTTCGCCCATCGTCGGAGGCACCCGCGAGTCAAGCCTGTCTTCATACAGGGCCTGCCAAGTCAACCAGTACGCAAACAACAGGCCGAGAAATCCGAAGAACTTGATCTCAAGGCGCTCGGCCGTGATGATCGCCCAGCCACCCCATAGGGTGAGCGCCACGGCCGCGATGCCAAGCAGCCATTTTTCGATGATTTCCCATCGCTCCATGCGTTCTCCCGACGTCCGTGCGAGGTAACTATACGGTTGACTGAGTAGCAGGCATCCTCCTTGCTTCGGTTTTTGACCAAATGGTCCAAAACTGCTTGCAGCAGCCCGGACCGGCGAGTAAATTGCGTTTTTTGGGGATGCCTCTCATGTCCGCAGACACCACTTCTCCCACGGTGACAGCCACTGTCCCGGTGGCCGCACCCACGCCGGGCGCACCCGGCACTCCCACGCGTCGCCATATCCGGCTGACTTCGCATTCGGGCGGTTTTGGTGCGCTCCCGATCACTTGGGGTGCACCGACGGCGGCCGAACGTGGTCCCGTCGTCGGCACCACCACCACGCGTGCGCACCGGAACGTCATCGGCACGCACAGCGGCTCCTACAGCGTGTACCGCGCGCTGGCCGTCGCCGCCGGTGCACTCAAGCCGGAACACAAGGCCGACCTCACCAACACCTCGCCTACCGACGTGATCGGGCCCTATCCGCAGTGGGCCGACAAGGGCCGCATCGTGAGCCTGGACCCGTGGGGAGCCACGGTGGCCAGCGAATTCGCCACCGAGATGGCGGCCGGCTACGACGTCCGTCCAACCATCGCGGTCACCAAGGCGCATGTGATCCTTCCCGAAGTGATCGAGGCCATCCAGAAGGGCCGCCTCGTGCCGGACGGCAAGCTGCTGCTGCCGGGCGGCGCTGCCGTGGTGACCAAAGTCGCCATTGAACCGGTCTGGTACCTGCCCGAAGTCGCGAAGCGCTTCGGCTGTTCCGAGACCGACCTGCGTCGCGTGCTGTTCGAGGAAACCGGCGGCATGTACCCCGAACTCGTCACGCGCTCCGACCTCGACGTGTTCCTGCCGCCCATCGGCGGGCAGACGCTCTATATCTTCGGCGAGCCGCGCGACCTGGCAAACCCCGAGGTCGAACTCACGGCGCGCATCCACGACGAATGCAACGGCTCCGACGTGTTCGGCTCCGACATCTGCACCTGCCGCCCGTACCTCACGCACGCCATCGAGGAGTGCATACGCGGCGCGCAGTCGAAGGAAGCCGGCGGACGCGGCGGCGTGGGCCTGATCGCCTACTCGCGCAAGGAAGGCCGCGCCCTCGGTGAAGTCACCAAGTTCCTCGTCTACAACGCGCGCAAGCGCCAGGTCGGCGGCGACACAGCCGACCAGTATTTCGCACGCACCGAATGCGTGGCCGGCGTGCAGGACATGCGCTTCCAGGAACTCATGCCCGACGTGTTCCACTGGCTCGGCATCCGCAAGATCCACCGCCTCGTCTCCATGAGCAACATGAAGTTCGACGCCATCACCGGTTCGGGCATCGAGATCGGCGAGCGCGTGAACATCCCGGACGAACTCATCCCCGCCGACGCGCGCGTGGAGATGGACGCGAAGATGGCCGCCGGCTACTTCACACCCGGCGCGGTGCCCGACGCCGAAGAACTCAAGAAGGCCAAGGGCCGGGGACTGACCGAATGACGGAAAAGGCCCTGCTGGAAGACCTCACGGTGCCGGCGTCTGCCGCCGGCTACCTGCGCACCACGCGTGTGGTGCGCGAACGCGCAGGTGGCCTGCTGGCCCGTGCCCGCGCCGGCCTGTCCGACTGGTTCGCCATCGACGACACGAAGCTCGATGCCGTCGCGGACGAAGTCGTGAAGGTCACACGTGAGCGTTATCCCGATCTGAAGATCCCGTACCACAGCCGCTGGCGTCATTTCGAGGCCGGGGGTGAGGACCGCCGCGCGCAACTCGACCAACTGCTGGGCGATGCGTCCGCCGCCGAGAAGGCCCGCGCGCACATCGACCTCGCGCTCGTGAGCGTGCTGCTCGACGCCGGAGCCGGGCCGGACTGGAAGTACGTCGAGTCGTCCACCGGCAAGACCTTTGCGCGATCGGAAGGACTGGGCGTTGCCAGCTACCACGCGTTCATCGCCGGGGCGTTCTCGTCCGACCCTGCCAACCCGTACCGGGCCGATTCGAAAGGCCTGCGCGGCGTCATCACCGAGCGGCTCGGCCAGGCGTTCCAGGTGCGCGACAACAACCCGCTCGTGGGCCTCGAAGGCCGTGCGACGCTGCTGCGCCGCCTCGGCGAAGTGCTTGCCGAGCAACCGGAAACCTATGGTGGGGAAGGCCGCCCGGGCGGCATCTTCGACACGCTCACCGGCCTGATCGGCACGGACGCGCCGCCCACCGCCGAGCTGCAGGTGCACGACCTGCTCTCCACACTGCTCATGACGCTCTCGGGCATCTGGCCCGCGCAGAACCACATCGGCACCGAGCCGCTGGGCGACTGCTGGCCACATTCCTGCGTGCCGGGCGACGGGCTCACGAAGGGCTGGATGCCCTTCCACAAGCTGTCGCAGTGGCTCACCTATTCGCTGCTCGAACCTTTCGAATGGGCCGGCGTGAAAGTGCACGGCCTGGACGCCCTCACCGGGCTGCCCGAATACCGCAACGGCGGCCTGCTGGTCGACGCCGGCGTGATCCGCCTGAAAGACCTGCAGCACGCCAGCCGTACCTGGCAGGCGGGCGATGAATTCATCGTCGAATGGCGCGCCCTCACCGTCGCGCTGCTGGACGAGATCGCCCCGCTGGTGCGCAAGCAACTCAAACTGACCGAGGCCGGAATGCCGCTGGCCTGTGTGCTCGAAGGCGGCACCTGGGCCGCAGGCCGCGTGCTGGCACAACGCTTGCGTGGCGGCACACCGCCCTTCATGATCGAGAGCGACGGCACGGTCTTCTGAATTTCCAACCAAGAACCAAGAGAACAATGAGCAACGTACACGTTCTGGACCATCCCCTGGTGCAACACAAGCTGACGCTCATGCGCCGCAAGGACGCGAGCACCAACAGCTTCCGCCGACTGCTCAACGAGCTGTCGATGCTGATGGCCTACGAGGTCACGCGCGACATGCCGATGCAGGACATCGAGGTCGAGACGCCGCTCGAAACCATGACCGCCAAGGTCATCGACGGCAAGAAGCTCGTGCTGGTGTCCATCCTGCGCGCGGGCACCGGCATCCTGGACGGCATGCTTACTGTGGTGCCGGGCGCACGCGTCGGCCACATCGGCCTGTACCGCGACCCGAAGACGCTGACAGCCGTCGAGTACTACTTCAAGATGCCCAGCGAGATGCAGGAGCGCGACGTGATCGTGGTCGACCCGATGCTCGCCACCGGCAACTCCGCCGTCGCGGCCGTGGACCGGCTCAAGGAACTCGGCCCGAAGTCGATCAAGTTCGTCTGCCTGCTCACCTGCCCTGAAGGCGTGAAGGCCATGCAGGACGCGCACCCCGACGTGCCCATCTACACCGCCGCCATCGACCGCCAGCTCAACGACCACGGCTACATCCTGCCGGGCCTCGGCGATGCCGGCGACCGCATCTTCGGCACGAAATGAAGCTCGCCCCCAGATTTTTTCCGCAGTTCAACGTTGTTCTTTTAAACAAAGGTGCCTTCATGACTACACGTCGCCCTCTACTTCTGTCACTGATTGCGGCAGCAACGCTGGCCGCACCCGGCCTGTCGTTCGCCCAGGCCAAGACCAAGGTCGCCGCGATCTACACCGTGCCGTTCGAGCAGCAATGGGTGAGCCGCATCCACAAGGCGCTGAAGGCGGCCGAAGCGCGTGGCGAGATCGAATACAAGGCGACGGAGAACGTGTCCAACGCCGACTACGAGCGCGTGATGCGCGAGTACGCCACGGCCGGAAACCAGCTGATCGTGGGTGAGGCCTTCGCCGTCGAAGCCGCCGCCCGCAAGGTGGCCAAGGACTTCCCCAAGACCTCGTTCCTGCTGGGTTCGTCGGGCAAGCCGCAGGCGCCCAACTTCAGCGTGTTCGACAACTACATCCAGGAACCCGCCTACCTGTCCGGCATGATCGCCGGCGGCATGACCAAGACCAACAAGATCGGCATGGTCGGCGGCTTCCCCATCCCAGAAGTGAACCGTCTGATGCACGCCTTCATGGCCGGCGCCAAGGAAACCAATCCGAAGGTCGAGTTCACCGTGAGCTTCATCAACAGCTGGTTCGATCCGCCGAAGGCCAAGGAAGCGTCGTTCGCCATGATCGACAAGGGCGCGGACGTGATGTACGCCGAGCGTTTCGGCGTGTCCGACGCGGCCAAGGAAAAGGGCAAACTCGCCATCGGCAACGTCATCAACACGCAACCGCAGTACCCCGACACCGTCGTGTCGTCGGCGCTGTGGAACATGGAGCCCTCCATCGACCGCGCGCTCAAGCTGGTCAAGGAAGGCAAATTCACCGCCGAAGACTACGGCCAGTACTCGATGATGAAGTACAAGGGTTCCGAACTCGCGCCGCTGGGCACCTTCGAGAAGAAGGTGCCGGCCGACATCGTCGCCAAGGTCAAGGCCAGGGAAGCCGACATCCTGTCGGGCAAGTTCACCGTGAAGGTGGACGACAGCCAACCCAAGTCCAGCAAGTGACGCCTGTCCTGCGTCTGCAGGGCATCACCAAGCGGTTCGGGCCGCTGGTGGCCAATGACGACATCTCGCTGACGCTGGGCGGCGGCGAGGTGCTCGCGTTGCTCGGCGAAAACGGCGCGGGCAAGTCCACGCTGGTGTCCATCCTGTTCGGGCACTATGTGGCCGACGAAGGCAGCATCGAGGTCTTCGGCCAGTCGCTGCCGCCGGGCAATCCGCGCGCGGCGCTCGCAGCCGGCATTGGCATGGTCCACCAGCACTTCACACTGGCGGACAACCTGACGGTGCTCGAGAACGTGATGATGGGCACGGAGCCGCTCTGGCGCCTGCTCTCGCGCCAGGCCGAGGGCCGCGCGCGCCTGCTCGAAGTGGCGCAGAAGTTCGGCCTGCCGGTGCAACCGGACGTGCGCATCGGCAGCCTGTCGGTCGGCGAACGCCAGCGCGTGGAAATCCTCAAGGCGCTGTACCGCGGCGCGCGCATCCTCATCCTCGACGAACCGACGGCCGTGCTGACGCCGCAGGAGAGCGAGGCGCTGTTCGACACGCTCTCGCAGATGGTGGCGCAGGGCCTGTCGATCATCTTCATCAGCCACAAGCTGGGCGAAGTGCTGCGCGTGTCGCATCGTGTTGCCGTGCTGCGCGGTGGCAAGCTGGTGGCCGAAGCGCCCGCCGAGGGCACCACGCAGGCGCAACTGGCGCAATGGATGGTGGGCCATGCCGTGGAAGCGCCGCAACGCCGGCCTGCGCGGAATGTGGGCGGCATCGTCTGCGAACTGGCGGGCGTGAGCACACCGGCCGGTGTGCGCGACCGGCTCGACAACGTGTCGCTGCGTCTGCGCGCGGGCGAGATCGTTGCCATCGCCGGTGTGTCAGGCAATGGGCAGGTGGCCTTGGCCGACCTGCTGTGCGGCGTGCGGCGCGCCACGTCGGGCGACATGCTGTTCGACACGGGTTCGGGCCCGGACGCGCTGCCGTCCTCGCCCGCCTGGCTGGTGACGCATGGCGTCGCGCGCATTCCGGAAGACCGTCATGCCGTCGGTGTGGTCGGCGATCTTCCCGTGTGGGAGAACGCGGTGTCCGAGCGCCTGCGCACGGCTGCATTCTCGAAGTCACTATGGGTGCGCCGCGCGGCGGCGCGCCGCCATGCACAGCGCGTGATCGAGGCTTTCGATGTGCGCGGTGGCGGCCCGCTGGCTGCGGCGCGTTCGCTGTCGGGCGGGAACATGCAGAAGCTCATCCTCGGTCGCGCGTTGCTCGCGCCAGAGGGTTCGCGGGTCACGACGCCCCGGCTCATCGTGGCGCACCAGCCCACCTGGGGGCTGGACATCGGAGCCGTGTCGTATGTGCAACAACAACTGATTGCGGCGCGCGACGCGGGCGCGGCGGTGCTCGTGATCTCGGATGACCTCGACGAAGTCATGGCGCTGGGCGACCGCATCGCCGTCATGCACACCGGGCAGCTCACCGAAGCGAAGCCCGCCGAAGACTGGACGCGCGAATCCATCGGGCTGGCCATGGCCGGGGTGGAAGATCACTCGCCCGCCGCAGGGGCTTCCGCATGAGGCTGGAGAAACGCAGTCATTCATCGCCCGCCGCGCTGGTGCTCGCGCCGCTGGGGGCCGTGGTGTTCACGCTCATCGTCAGCAGCCTGCTGGTGCTCTGGGCCGGTGCGCCGGTGGCGCAGACGTACGGCCTGCTGCTCAAGGGCGCATTCGGGTCGGTGTTCGCCTGGAGCGAGACGCTGACGCGCGCCATCCCGCTCATCCTCACCGGCCTCGCGGCCACCGTGGCGTTCAAGGCGCGGCTGTTCAACATCGGCGCAGAAGGCCAGCTGTATGCCGGCGCGCTCGCGGCCGTGGCCGTGGGCGGCATGCATGGCGGCACCGGCATCGAGTGGTCGCCCTGGGTGCTGTTCCCGCTGATGATGCTTGCCGCTGCGCTGGCCGGCGCATTGCTGTTGCTCGGCCCCGCGCTCATGAAGGCGCGCCTGGGTGTGGATGAGGTCGTCACCACGCTGCTGTTCAACTTCATCGTTCTGCTGCTGGTGGGTGCCATGCTCGACGGCGTGATGAAAGATCCGCTGGGCATGGGCTGGCCGCAGAGCGTGGCGCTGCAGCCGGACCTGGAACTCGGCAAGCTGGTGGAGCGCACGCGCGTGCACACCGGCCTGCTCTGGGCCGTCACGCTCGCCGTCGGCCTGTGGGCACTGCTCAAGTACACGGTGCTCGGCTTCGACATCCGGGCGGTCGGTGCGAACGCGCGCGCCGCGGCCTTTGCGGGTGTGCCGGTCACGCGCACCGTCGTGCTGGTCGCCATGCTCTCGGGTGCGCTCGCGGGCCTCGCGGGTGCCATCGAAGTCGCGGGCCGCACGAGCTACGTCACGCTCGACATGTCACCCGGCTACGGCTACAGCGGCATCGTGATTGCCATGCTCGCGGGCCTTCATCCGCTGGGGGTTCTGGCGGCGAGCGTGTTCGTGGCGGGCGTGCTGGTGGGTGCCGACAGCATGAGCCGCGCGGTCGGCGTGCCGACGTACATCGCCGACGTGATCGTCGCTGCATCGCTGCTGTCGGTGCTGGTGGCCACGCTGCTCACGCAGTACCGGGTCAGGCGCTGAGGAGACCGCCATGGAAATCCTCGACACGCTGCTCAACCCTGCTTTCTGGACGGCCGTGTTGCGCATTGCCACGCCGCTCATCCTCGGCACGCTGGGCGTGCTGTGGTGCGAGCGCGCGGGCGTGCTCAACCTCGGCATCGAAGGCATCATGGTCGCGGGGGCCTTCGCGGGCTGGCTCGCGGTGTACTCGGGTCTGCCGCTCTGGGGTGGCGTGGCGGTGGCGGCGCTCACGGGTGCGGCGTTCGGGTTGCTGCACGCAGCGCTCACCGTGGGCCTTGCACTTTCGCAGCACGTGGCGGGCCTGGGCATCACCATGCTGGCGACAGCGCTCAGCTACTACGGTTACCGCGTGTCGTTCCCCAAGGTGAACACGCCGCCGACGGTCGAACCGTTCGCCACGATGGACTGGCTGCCGATCCCCATCCTTTCCGCACAGACGCCGATGACGCTGCTCGCATTGCTGCTCGTGCCCGTGGCTGCGTGGGTGCTGTACCGGACGCCGGTCGGCCTCGCCGTGCGCATGGTCGGCGAGAACCCGCAGGCCGCCGAGGGGCAGGGCATTTCCGTTGCCGCCACACGCACCGGCGCCATCGTCGCCGGCTCTGCGCTCATGGGCATTGCGGGTTCGTTCCTCACGCTCTCGGCGTTCAACGCGTTCTTCTTCAACATGATCAACGGGCGGGGCTGGATCTGCGTGGCGCTGGTGGTGTTCGCCTCGTGGCGGCCCGGCAAGGCACTGCTCGGCGCGCTGCTGTTCGCGTTCTTCGACGCGCTCCAGTTGCGGCTGCAGCAGTCCGGCGGCGCAGCGCTGCCCTACCAGATGTACCTGATGCTGCCGTACGTGCTCTCCATCCTCGCGCTCGTGCTGGTCGCGCGCAAGGCCGCGTATCCTCAGGCGCTGATGAAGCCGTATCGCAAGGGCGAACGCTGAACGCCGGGACCAGAACCACACACCAGGAGCAGCCTTGAAGACGTCTCCAGCACCACGGCCTCTCGTCGTCCCCGCCGTCCCTGCCGCGCCCGCGGTGCTTGTCAGCGTGTTCGTGAGCCTGTTCCTGGCGCTGGCCACGCCGCTCACGCACGCCGAACCACAAGCTGAGCGACTCGGCTCTGCGCAGGGCTACCCGGTGGCCCCGACCATCGCCAATTTCGTCGACGAACCGTACCGCGTCGGTACATGGTCTGCGGGCGACACGGTGCCCGGCGCACCGGTCCGCAAGGTGCCGCGCGGCGAATCTGCCACGCCCTTGCCCGCGCTTGCCGCGCCCCCCGTCGTGCGCTACCGCTTCCGCAACCTGGGCTACACGCTCGACGAATACCTCGACCGACAGCGCGTCACAGGCGTGCTCATCCTGAAGCACGGCCAGATCGTCACCGAGCGCTACCGCTACGCCCGTGGTACCGATTCACGCTTCCTCTCGTTCTCGATGGCCAAGAGCGTCATCTCGCTGCTCGTGGGCGCGGCCGTCGAGCGCGGTGCCATCGCGAGCCTCGACGACCCGGCAGAGAAGTACGCCAGGGAACTGGCCGGAAGCGCGTACGGCGGCACGCCCATCCGTGCACTGCTGCGCATGGCGTCCGGCGTGCGCTTCAGCGAACGCTACGACGGCAACGACGACATCTCGCGCCTGAGCCGCGCGGGCATGGACAACGCACCCGGCACGCTGGCCGTGCTGCGCAGCCTGAACGACCGCGCGGCTGCGCCGGGCGAGCGCTTTGCCTACTCCAGCGCGGAGACCATGGTGCTCGGCCTCGTGCTGAGCGGCGCAACCGGCCGCGACATCTCGAGCCTCACCAGCGAATGGCTCTGGCAGCCGCTCGGTGCCGAGCGTGATGCGTTCTGGGTGCTGTCCGGCGATGGCTTCGAGCGCGCCTACGGCTTCTTCAACGCCACGCTGCGCGACTGGGGCCGGCTGGGCGCGATGCTCGCGGCGGGCGGCAAGGTCGGCGACAAACAGATCGTCCCGCGCGACTACGTGCTCGATGCCACCGAAGTCGAGCGCCAGCCCCGCGCTTTCAAGCCGGGCGTTGCCACGCGCACGGCCGGTTATGGCTACCAGTTCTGGCTTTACCCGACCAGCTTCGCGCTGCAGGGTGTCTACGGCCAGGCCATCTTTGTGCAGCCTTCCAGCGGCATCGTCATGGTGCACACTGCCGTCTACGAACATCCCACCGGTGTCAGCGACCCGCAGCCCTGGATGGAGCGCTACGCCCTGTGGCAAGGCGTGCTGCGCTCGCTGGGCGGAATCACGGACTGAAATCACATGCTCGACCTGCTCATCAAGAACGCCACCCTCCCCGACGGCCGCAAGGACATCTCCGTCGCCGTGCAGGGCGGGCGCATCGCCGAAGTCACGGCCGGACTTTCGGCGCCGGCGCACGAAACCGTCGATGCGCAGGGCATGCTGCTCTCGCCGCCCTTCGTGGACCCGCACTTCCACATGGACGCGACGCTCAGCTACGGCCTGCCGCGCGTGAACCAGAGCGGCACGCTGCTCGAAGGCATCGCGCTGTGGGGTGAACTGAAGCCGCTGCTGACCATGGAAGCACTGGTCGAACGCGCCCTCGCCTATTGCGACTGGGCCGTCGCCAAGGGCCTGCTGGCCATCCGCAGCCATGTGGACACGAGCGACCCGAGCCTGCTGCCCGTGCAGGCGCTGCTCGACGTGAAGAAGCGCGTGGCGCCCTACATCGACCTGCAACTCGTCGCGTTTCCGCAGGACGGCGTGCTCAGGACGAAAGGTGGTATCGACAGCCTGACACGCGCGCTCGACCTGGGCGTGGACGTCGTCGGCGGAATTCCCCATTTCGAACGCACCATGGCCGACGGTGCCGCCAGCGTGAAGCTGCTGTGCGAGCTGGCCGCCGAACGCGGCAAGCTGGTCGACATGCATTGCGACGAGAGCGACGACCCGCTGTCACGCCACATCGAGACGCTGGCGTACGAAGCGCAGCGCCTGGGCCTGCAGGGCCGCGTGAACGGCAGTCATTGCACCTCCATGCACAGCATGGACAACTACTACGTCAGCAAGCTGCTGCCGCTCATCGCGGAGAGCGGCGTCAGCGTCATCGCCAATCCTCTGATCAACATCACGCTGCAGGGCCGCCACGACACCTACCCCAAGCGCCGCGGCATGACGCGCGTACCCGAACTCATGGCCGCCGGCGTGAACGTCGCCTTCGGCCACGACTGCGTGATGGACCCGTGGTACGGCATGGGCTCCGGCGACATGCTCGAAGTCGCGCACATGGGCCTGCATGTGGCGCAGATGACCAGCCAGGCCGGCATCCGCGCCTGCTTCGACGCGGTGACGGCCAACGCCGCGAAGGTGATGCACCTGCCGGGTTACGGCATCGATGCGGGTTGCGACGCAAGCTTCGTGCTGCTGCAGGCGCGCGATACCGTGGAAGCCATCCGCCTGCGCGCGACCCGGTTGAAAGTCTGGAAGAGCGGCAAGCTGCTGGCGCAATCGCCTGCGACGGCCGTGCAACTGCATCTGCCGGGAAGAAGCAGTCAGGTGTCGTTCCTGCGGTGACGCCGGCGCACCCCGGCCTCGCAGCCGCCCCTCGCAGTGCATGGTCGCGTCAGCAATGCAAGCCAACGGCCTACGCCGCTGATTCTCGCTGGCTGACATCCAATCCCGGTCAGTCCTTCTAATCTCTGCGATATTGGGCTGCAGTCTTGCCGGGTGCAGCATCGTTGGGAGTACGGACCGATGCTGAAGATCGACCCACTGCTGCAATCCTACGGGAGTGTTCCCACGATTCCCCGTGTCATGGCGCATCTGCTGACCGAGCTTGATCAGCCAGCTCCCGACATGGACCGGATCAAGCGCTTCTTCGCCGCAGACCCGGGCCTTACCTGCCGGATCCTGCAAGTCGCCAACGCGGCGAACGACGGACCTGACCAGGTGGCCGGTACCGACGAGGCCGTGGATCTTCTCGGGCTGACGAACCTGCACATGCTGGGCCGTACCGTGGCCGAGGCTGCACCGTTCATCGTCGTGCCGGGCATCAACCTCCGGCAGTTCTGGCGCATCAGCCTCAACACGGCCAAAGTGTCGCGCTCACTCGCGCAACGCGTGGAGATCGACCCCACCACTGCGTTCACCTCTGGAATGATCCATGCGGTCGGCGAGGTGATCATGCATCTGGGCATGCCCTACGAAATGCGCATCCTCGACGAGCGGGTGCAGCCGTTCCGTTTCGGCCGCGCCCGGGCCGAGGAAAAGATCTTCGGCTATTCCTACGCCACCGTGGCGGCAGAGTTCGCGAGGAAATGGCGCTTTCCGGACACGATCATCGTCGCGCTGAGGAACCTGCCGCAGCCTTTTGCGGGCGGCCTCTATGACCCGCTCATCGGCGTCCTGCATCTGGCGGCGTGGCGAGCCCGTGCGCTGGAAGCCCAGTTCACGCCCGAGAAATATGCGTCGCAATTCCCGTACGAGATCGGGTGGGCGCTTCAGCTGGACATCGATGCCGTCCTGGAGCAGGAGGCCATCGACTGGCATTCGACCCGGGATTCGAACGACACGGACTGACAACCTAACCGCGCCACGCCTTCTCGATGGCCGCGACGTCGATCTTGCGCATCGTCATCATCGCGTCGAAGGCGCGCTTGGCCGCTGCGCGATCCGGGTCGGTGAAAGCCTGCGTGAGCACGCGCGGCGTGATCTGCCACGACAGGCCCCATTTGTCCTTGCACCAGCCGCATTCGCTTTCCTGCCCGCCGTTGCCGACGATGGCGTTCCACAGCCGGTCCGTTTCGGCCTGGTCATCGGTGGCGATCTGGAACGAGAACGCCTCGCTGTGCTTGAACACCGGGCCGCCGTTCAGGCCGATGCATGGAATGCCGTACACGGTGAACTCCACCGTGAGCACGTCGCCCTGCTTGCCGTCCGGATAGTCGTTGGGCGCGTGGTGCACGGCCTTCACTTCACTGTCGGGAAAGGTCTTCGCGTAGAACTGCGCCGCCTCGAGCGCCGCGCCGTCATACCAGAGGCAGATGGTGTTCTTGGGAATCATCGGTAATCTCCATTCTTGCGGGCCGCAGATTGTGTTCCGGGGTCCTCCGGCAGCTTGCGATCCTGTCGCAACCGGCACTGTAGGACGAGGGCGACGTTACACCTGCCCGGTCAGATGCGTATCGAGTTCCACCCCGAATCGACCGAACCGGTTCCGTTCGTGCGCTGCTACTGCTCGATCTGCCGCAAGACGGCAGGCACGGGCGGCTACGGCGTCACCGCCGCGCGTGCACCCGGTACAGAAAGTACTGTGCGATCACGCCAATCGCCGTCCACCCCAGCATCTGCATCGCGAGGTTGACCGAAGCGGTGTGCTGCACCAGCCCGACGACGAAGCCGCCGAACGCGCCCGTCACCTGTTGCAGCAACCCCGCCACTGCCGCCGCAGAACCGGCCAGCACCGGGATCACGCCCACGGTGCCCGCCAGCGTGGGCGGCACGAGCAGGCCGTGGCCGATGCCCATGAACGCAATGGCAATGGCGAGCGCCACCGGTGTGTTCAAACCTGCCAGCCCCAGCACGAGCAGCAGCGCCATGGCGAACACCGTGGCGGACTGGCCGATGTTCATCAGGAAATGGTCGCCGCGTGTATGGATGAGCCGCGTGACGAGGATGTTGCCGACGATGTAGGCAATCGGCAGGCTCATCATGTACCAGCCGATCTGCTCCGGCGTGACGCCGTAGCCGGCCAGCAGCAGCGGTGCGCCACCGAGGAAGGTATAGAACGTCGCCGCGCAGGACGAGAGCATGCCCACGTACAGCAGGAACGCCTTGTGCTTCAGCAGCGTGCCGTAGCCCGCCAGCAATGCCTTGAGGCCGCCCGGAATGGCGGCAGGTGCGGCACCGGGTGCAGCACCCGCCCCCGCGCCCGCCCCCGCAGACGCAGACGCCAGCCGTCCCGCAGGCAGGATGCGCCAGGTGGCCACAGCCAGCAGTGCGGCCGCACAAGCCATGAGCACGAAGGTGGACTGCCAGCCCAGCCGCACATGCATCTGCCCGCCCAGCACAAGCGCGGTGGGCGGGCACACGCCCATGGTCATGCCGACGAAAGCCATCATGCGGGTGCGCGCGGCACCGGCATACAGGTCCTGCACCATCGCGCGGCCGACCACCATGCCGGCGGCAGCGCCCGCGCCCTGCAGCGCGCGGGCAAGCGTCAGCGTCCAGACGTTGGGCGACGACGCACCGAGCAGGGAGCCCGCCAGGAAGATGACGAGGCCGGCGAGCAACACCGGCTTGCGGCCGATGCGGTCCGACAGCGGGCCGTGCACCAGCTGCAGGCCACCGTAGGTGGCGACGAACACGCTGAAGCTGAGTTGCACCTGCGCCTGCGACGCGCCGAAGATGCGCGGCCAGTCGAGCATCGACGGCAGGCAGATGGTCATGGCCAGCAAGCCGAGCGCCATCTGCGCCACCAGGGTGACGGTCAGCCAGCGCGAATGCCTTGGCGTGGGCGTGGAGGAAGCGACGTCGGGAGAAGGAGCCTGCGGACGTTCAGGCGGATTGGCATCATTCATCGGAAGCCGCTATTGTCCACGCGTGAGACGATGGCTGCATCCGGAGGAACCTGCATGACCCGCGCAACGCAATACTGGCTGATGAAGTCCGAACCCGAAGAAGTGTCGGTGAACGACGCACTGGCCGCCCCGAAATCCACCGTGGCCTGGACCGGCGTGCGCAACTACCAGGCGCGCAACTTCATGCGTGACGGCATGCGCGTGGGCGACGGCGTGCTCTTCTACCACTCCAGTTGCGCGGAGCCGGGCATCGTGGGCATCGCCGAGGTCGCATCCACCGCCTACCCCGATCCGACACAGTTCGACCCGAAGTCGGTCTATCACGACCCCAAGTCCAGGCCCGAGGAGCCGCGCTGGCTGCTGGTGGACGTGAAGGTGACGAAGAAGACGCGCAACCTCACGCTGCCCGAGTTGCGCGCAGACCCGGCGCTCGAAGACCTCGTCGTGCTGCGCAAGGGCAACCGCCTGTCCATCACGCCGGTCGAACCGAAACACTGGAAGCACATCCTCAAGCTGCTCGGTTGATACCGCTTCTTCACCGCAAAGTCACCGTCGCTCACGGCGTTTGATACGCCCGGAACGGCTGGTTACAACGGGCCCAACTGGAGGACGGGGCTCATATGCTGACGCTGCTGGTGGTGGATGACGACGAGGAGGTCCGCGCGAAGGCCATGCGTGCGCTGGCGGGGCCGCATTTCCGCCTGGCCTCTGCCGCAGACGGGCGCATCGCCCTCGAGCAGGCCGCGCTGCTCAAGCCCGACATCGTGATCTGCGATGTCGACATGCCCGAGATGAACGGCTTCGACGTGCTGGCCGCGCTCAAGGCGGACCCGGCCAACGCATCCCTGCAGGTGATGATGCTCACCGCCCAGTCGTCGCGCAACGCCATGCGGCTGGGCATGTCGCTCGGCGCCGACGACTACCTCACCAAGCCCTTCAGCGACCAGGAGCTCATCGACGCGGTGGATGGCCTGATCAAGCGCCGGGGCCGGCTCGAGGTCTTCAAGGACTCCGTCACCCAGGGGCGCGAGGACTCGACGCGCCACCACGAGTCGACCATTGCGCTGCAGCATGCCGGCACGGGCGGTGACGAACTGACCGACGCTGCCGTGCTGTACACCGGCATCCACGACTTCGCAGCCATCGCGGCCAAGCTCTCTGCTTCAGACATGATGCGGCTGCTCATCGAATACTTCGAGCGCGCAGGCGAACCGGTGCTCTCGCATGGCGGGCAGAACCTGCGCTTGACGGGCGACCATCTCGTCGCCCTGTTCACGCGAGACCCACGCCATGCCGTCGACCCGTCGCACCGGGCCATGCAGGCCGCGCAGGAAATCGCCCAGACCGTCCCCTTCCTCGTCGGCTGGGTGGAGCGGCATCTGGCCGACTACCACCTGCCGGCGCTGAGCCTGGGCATCGGGCTGCATGTGGGGGCGGTGACGGTCGACGAAGAAACCGGCGTCGTCTCGGGGCCCGCCATCAACGCGGCGGAGCGCCTCAAGTCCGCGAGCCTGGAACTCGGCTGGACCATCGTGGCCAGCCAGGCTGTGGTCGACATGGCCAACACGTCCAACCCGGCCCTGCACCTGGGTCGCAGCGCGCAGCTCGTCGTCGAAGGCATGAAGCAACCCCTGGGTGTTTCGGAAGTGATCGACGTGCGCGCGCCGGCCGAACTCACGCTGTTCGAAAAAACGATCTCGGTGGTGCGCAAGGGCCTGGTCGACATGGCAGAAAGCACACTGGCCCCCGCGCGGGACAAGCTGGCGGACGATGCGGCCGCCACGCTGCGCGCCACCGTGCATGCCCACGCGCGGCAGATTGCGCGCGCCAGCAAGGACGCGCTCAGCGAAAAACTCGCGCAACTGCGCAGCGCCGACCCGTCAGACACCACGCAGCCGATACGGCTGGAAGGCTTCACCCTCGTGCGGCGGCTGGGCGCGGGCGGCATGTCCAGCATCCATCTGGCGCGGCGCGACGCCGATGGTGCGCTGGTGGTGCTGAAGGTCGTGCAGCTCGACCCGGCGGCCCCCGACGTCACGGCGCGCTTCGTGCGCGAATACGCCTTGCTCTCCACGCTGGACCATCCGCACATCGTGCGCATCTTCAAGCAGGGCTTCACCGACAACATGGCCTACATCGCCATGGAGTACTTCGAAAACGGCGACCTGCGCAGCCGTCTGAAAGGGCCGATGCCGCCGCAGCAGGCGGTGCGGCTCCTGCGCCAGGTGGCGGGCGCGCTGGGCGCCGTGCACAGCCTGGGCATCGTCCACCGCGACCTCAAACCCGAGAACCTGATGGTCCGCGCCAATGGCGACGTGGTGCTGGCCGACTTCGGCATCGCCAAGCTCACCGGCATTGCCGGCGGGGACGACGCATCGCTCACCGTGTCGGGCGAACTCATCGGATCGCCTTCGTACATGAGCCCGGAACAGATTGCCGGCAGCGAGGTCACGGCGCAGTCCGACCTCTACAGCCTTGGCGTGATGTTCTTCGAAATGTGTACGGGCAGCCGCCCCTTCCGCAGCAGTTCGCTGGTGGAACTGCTGTCCATGCACAACCGCGCCGAAGTGCCCACCCTGCCACCTACCCACGCCCACCTGCAGCCGGTGCTGGCCCGGCTCATGGCCAAGAAACCGGCCCAGCGCTACGCCACCACGCACATGCTGCTGCAAGACCTGCTGTCGATCCAGCCGCAGGACGCGCAGGCCTGAGCGATGAACCGCTCCGACAACTGGCAACGGCTCACGCAGCGCTGGAACTGGTTGCGGCTGGCCAGTACGGCGATCGTCTCCACCGCACTCGTCGCGGCGATCTACCTTCTGTACATCGACGCGCGGACATACGCCAACATCAACGCGCAGCTGGATGCGGCGCAGGCCGGCGCGACCCATCGCTTCGAGCGCTGGTTCGACGAGCGCACCGATGTCGCGCACCAGTGGGCTGCCCGCCAGGAAACGCGCGATCTGCTGCAAACCCTCCTGCGCGAGGTGGCGCTGGGCAGCGGGGCCTACTGGCTCACAAACTTTCCGCAGCACCAGCAGTTCCGTGAACTGTTCGCGCGTGAAGCCTCGCACGACTCCGCGTCGTCCTCGTATTTCCTGCTCGGGGCCGACGGCCTCGTGCTCGGCTCTTCACTGGGCATGGAGCAGGTCCGGGAACAGAGCATCCTCTGGCGCGAGCCGGAGTTCTTCGAGCAGATCCGCCGGCGCGGTGCGGCGCTCAGTCCGCTCATGCCGTCCGGCCTGTCGATCCAGAGCGGCGTCATCCACGAAGGCCGGCCCATCACGCTGTTCGCCGGTGTGCCCATCTACCTGGACGGCAAGCCCGAACCTGCCGGCTACTTCGTGATGCGGCTGTTCCCGGTGAGCCTGCTCATCGAACAGGGCCGCGCACATTTCGGCAGCAGCGGAAACAGCTACCTCGCCGACCGCCACGGCCGCCTGCATGCCGACCAGGCCTGGCTCAACCTCGAACTCGACAAACACGGGCTGCGCAGCGAGCTCTTCCGCGGCCGCGAATACTTCTTCGCGCGCGACCCGGGCTACGACATCCTGAAAAAACCGGCAACCAGCAACCGCAGCCGTCTGCCGCTCGTCAAATCGGTGCAGCGCCTGCAGAAGGGTGCGGGCCGCAGCCTGCAGGCCTACCGCAACCTGCGTGGGCAGGCCGTCGTCGGTGCCTGGCGCTGGAGCGAGAAGCTCGGCCTGGGCGTGATTTCCGAGATCCCGGAATCGGAGGCCTTCGCCCCCATCGCGGACGCGTGGCGTCATGTGCTCATCGCCACCGTGCTCGCAGGCACCTGTCTCGTATTTGCGCTGGCACTGCGCACGTTGCGCCTGTCGCGGCGGCTGCGCGCGGCGCTGCAGGGGGCCGAGGCGGGCACGCAGGCGAAGTCGCAGTTCCTGGCCAACATGAGCCACGAGATCCGCACGCCGCTCAACGCCGTGCTGGGCATGACGCAGCTCGTGCTCAAGACACAGCTCGACCCGCGCCAGCGCAGCTACCTGGAAAAAAGCCTCAACGCCGGGCGGCACCTGCTGGGCGTCATCAACGACATCCTCGACTTCTCGAAGATCGAGGCTGGCAAGCTCGGCATCGAGAACGTGGACTTCGAGCTCGAACAGGTGCTGGCCGGCATCGGCGACCTGATCGGCGAAAAGGCGGCCGCCAAGCAGCTGGAGGTGGTCATCGACCTGGACGAGCGTGTGCCGCGCCGCCTGCACGGCGACCCGGTCCGGCTGGGCCAGATCTACGCCAACTTCGCCAGCAACGCGGTGAAGTTCACCGAGCGCGGCGAGGTGGCCATCACGGTGCGGATGGCCGAAGACCGGGGCGACGAAGTCGTGCTGCACAGCGCCATCAGCGACACCGGCATCGGCCTCACGCCCGCGCAGTGCGCCCTGCTCTTCCAGTCGTTCCAGCAGGCGGACGAGTCGACCACGCGCAAGTTCGGCGGCACGGGGCTAGGGCTGGCCATCTCCAGGCAGCTGGCACAGCTGATGGGCGGCGACGTCGGTGTCGAGAGCGAACCCGGCAAGGGCTCCACCTTCTGGTTCACCGTGCGGCTCCGGCGCTCGGCCGAGCAACCCCGTGCCTTCGAATTCACGCAGGGCGTCACCACCGTCGGCAAGCGCATCCTCGTGGTGGACGACAACGAGCATGCCTGCACCGTCACCGCCAGCATGCTCGAAAGCATGAAGTTCGACGTGACTCAGACGCTCTCCGGCCAGCAGGCGCTGCAGATGCTCGCCGAGGCCGACGGCAACGCCCGCGCGTTCGACGCGCTGGTGGTGGACTGGCAGATGCCGGAACTCGACGGCATCGACGTCGTGCGCCGCATGCAGGCCATGCCGCTGTCGGTGCAGCCGCAGGTGCTGATGGTCACCGCCTTCAACCGCGACGAGGTCATCCAGAGCGCACGCGACGCGGGCATCCGAGACGTGCTCAGCAAGCCCTTCAGCGCGTCGCTCATGTTCGACGCGATGGCCGACATCTTCGACGGCCGCCCACGCGACGAATCGTCCCGGTCGCGCCGTGTCGACGCAGCCGCGCCGCCCGCGGACGACGACAGCCTGCGCGGCACGCGCGTGCTGCTGGTGGAAGACAACGCCGCCAACCAGGAAGTGGCCGCCGGCCTGCTGGAGCTGCGCGGCGTGGTCGTCGAGATCGCCAACAACGGCCAGGAAGCGCTGGAGCGCCTGCAGGCAGCCCCGGCCGGTCACTGGGACGTCGTCTTCATGGACATGCAGATGCCCGTGATGGACGGCCTCACCGCCACACAGGAAATCCGCAAGCTCGAACGCCATCGTGCCCTGCCCATCGTGGCCATGACGGCCAACGCGCTCATGGGCGACCGGGAACGCTGCATCGCCGCCGGCATGAACGACCACATCCCGAAACCGATCGACGAGGACGTGATGTTCGCGGCGCTGGCGCGCTGGCGCAGCCATGAAGGGCCGCGCGATGTGGACCCGATGCCCAACCCAACCCCGCACCCGACTCCCGGTCTGCCATCCAGCCTCCCGCCCGATGCACTCACGGCCCTCGAGGCGCTCGACGCTGCAGCCTCGCACGACGTGCGCGCCTCGCTCGGCGTCATCTCCGGCTACGCGAGCCTGCTGCAGCGCAAGTTCCCGGACCAGGTTTCAGGCACCGTGCTCGAACACGTGGAGTCCATGCGTGAGATGGCGCTCGAAGCCACGCGCCTCGCGTCCGCCTGGCGCGACGCGGCGCGCGTCGTGCGGCAGCCGGCCGTGCTGGCCGAGGTGGACATGCGCGCCGTCCTCCGGGCGGCGATGGAGGGCATTCGCACGGAAAAGCCCGGTACGCTGGACGTCGTCATCGAAGGCACGTGGCCCACCGTCACCGGCGACGCCCGGCTGCTGGAACGCCTCTGGCTCGAACTGCTGGACAACGCCCGGCTTTCCGTATCGGGCGCCACCTCCATCGCCCACGTGAGCGCCGGCGTTTCAGGCGATGAGATCGTCTTCAGCGTGGCCGACCACGGCATCGGCTGGCCGGCCAGGGGCATGGACCGGCTCTTCAAACCCCTGCAGAAGCTTCACACCGGCGGGCTCCACGCCGGCGGTTCCGACCCGTTCGCAGGCGGCTTCGGCCTCGGCCTGTTCATCTCGCGGGAAATCGTGCTCCGGCACCGGGGGCGCATCTGGGCGGACACGACGCTGCCCGACCGCCTGGACGGCGGAGCCCGCGTCTGCTTCGCATTGCCGGTGTCTGAATAAAGACAGTGAACCCCGCCGCTATTGAAGGGACTGAGGTATTTGGTTACAAACGAGCCACTGGTTGTACAACAGGGCTCCCATGCTCACTTTGCTGGTCGTTGACGACGATGACGAGGTCCGCGAAAAGGCGATGCGCGCGCTGGCAGGTCCGCATTTCCGGCTCGCTTCCGCCGCCAATGGCCGCATTGCGCTCGAACAGGCCGCCTTGCTCAAGCCCGACATCATGATCTGCGATGTGGACCTGCCCGAGGTCAACGGCTTCGATGTCCTCGCCGCCCTGAAGGCCGACCCGGCCCATGCGCAACTGCAGGTGATGATGCTCACCGCCCAATCGTCACGCAACGCCATGCGGCTGGGCATGTCGCTCGGCGCGGACGACTACCTCACCAAGCCCTTCGACGACCAGGAGCTGGTGGAAGCCGTCGAAGGCCTCATCAAACGGCGGGGCCGGCTCGAGGTGTTCGTCGACTCCGTCACCAACCAGGAAGACTCGCTGCACGGCCGCTTCGCCAACAGCAAGCCGCCGCGCGAATCGACCATGGTCTCGCCGCTCATGGCCGCCCAGGCCGGCAATGTGCCCGAGGCCGCCGTGCTCTACGCCGGCATCGACGAGTTCAACAACATCGCCGCCCGGCTCTCCGCGCCCGAGCTCGAACAACTGCTCACCGAGTACTTCCAGCGCGTCGGCGAACCGGTGCTCGCGCACGGCGGGCAGAACCTGCGGCTCATGGGCGACCATCTCGTCGCCCTCTTCCTGCCCGAGCCGCAGCGCACCGTGTCGCACCCGCATCGCGCGCTGCTGGCCGCCACCGAAATCGCGCAGCTTGCGCCGGAGCTTTCCGGCTGGATGCAGAAGACCTTTGCCGACGCGCGCCTGCCCGCACTCACCATCGGCATCGGCCTGCATGCGGGCCCGGTGGACGTGGACGCCGAAACCGGCACCCCCAGCGGCCCGGCCGTGAACGTGGCCGAACGGCTGAAGTCCGCAGCGACGGACCTGCAATGGACCATCGTCGCCAGCCACGGCGTGGCCAGCCTCACCAACCAGTCGCTGGACCTGGGCAAGTCCGCGCAACTGGTGGTCGAAGGCCTGGGCAAGCCACTGGGCGTCTCGGAAGTGCTGGAAGCCAGGCCGCCCGAAGAGATCACGGTGTTCGAGAAGACGGTGCCCATCGCCATTCCCACGGCGGATGAGCGCACCCCCAGCGTCCGGCTGCAGGCCGACGTGGTCACCCGGCTGCGCCAGAGCGTGCAGGCGCATGCGAGCCAGGCCGCCCGCTCGCTGAAGGACGCGCTCGGCGAAAAGCTCGCCCTGCTGCGCAGCGGCGACCCGGCGGACACGGGCCAGACCGTGCAACTGGAGGGCTTCACCATCGTGCGGCGTCTGGGTGCCGGCGGCATGTCGAGCATCTACCTCGCGCGGCGCGACCGCGATGGCGCGCTCGTGGTGCTGAAGGTCATGCAGCTCGACCCGCAAGCCAAAGACCTCACCGCCCGCTTCGTGCGCGAGTTCTCGCTGCTGTCCTCCATCGAGCATCCGCACATCGTGCGCATCTTCAACCAGGGCTTCACCGACGACATGGCCTACATCGCCATGGAGTACTTCGAGAACGGCGACCTGCGCAGCCGCCTGCGGGGCCCGCTGCCGCCGCGGCTGGTGGCGCGCGTGCTGGCGCAGGTGGCCAGCGCGCTGGACGCCATCCACGCACTGGGCATCGTCCACCGCGACCTCAAACCCGAGAACCTGATGGTCCGCGCCAATGGCGACGTGGTGCTGGCCGACTTCGGCATCGCCAAGGTCACCGCCGTTGCGGGCGGCGCGCAGGCCACGCTCACCGTCACCGGCGAGGTGCTGGGCTCGCCCTCGTACATGAGCCCCGAGCAGATTGCCGGCAAGACCGTCACGCCGCAGTCCGACCTGTACAGCCTGGGCGTGATGCTCTACGAAATGGCCACCGGTGTGCGGCCGTTCCGCAGCACGTCGCTGGTGGATCTGCTGTCCATGCACCACAAGGCCGACGTGCCGCCGCTGCCGGTCGAATACGCCAGCCTCCAGCCCTTGCTGGACCGTCTCATGGCCAAGAAGCCCGACAGCCGCTACACCACCGCCGCCGAGCTGATCCGGGACCTGCAGGCGCTCGATGCACGCGCCTGACCCCTTGCCGAGCCGCTGGCAGACCTTCGTGGCCATCACCGGCGCGGTGCTGGTGGTGTGCGCGGCCGCCTACCTGCTGTGGGTCAACCACCGCACCCACGCCCAGCTGAACGAACAGCTCGACGCCGCCCAGGCCAGCGCGCAACTGCGCTTCGAGAACTGGCTGGACGTGCGCACCGACCGCGCCCACCAGTGGGCCGTGCAGCAGGAAACGCGCGAGCTGCTGCGCACGCTGCGCGCCATCGAAACGCCCACCGCCGCGCAGCTCACCCACCACCCGCTGCACCTGAAGTTCCGCGAGATGTTCGCGCGCGAAGAGTTGCGCGACTCGTCGTCTTCCTCGTACTTCCTGCTCAACGCGAACGGCATCGTGCTCGGCTCTTCGCTGGGTGAGGAACAGGTGGGCCACATCAGCCTGCTGTGGAAGGAGCTCGAATTCGTCGAGCAGATCAAGACGCGCGGTGCGGCGCTCAGCCCGCTGCTGCAGTCCGACCTGACCATCCAGAGCGGCGTGACGCTCGACGGCCGGCCGGTCACGCTGTTCGCCGGGGTGCCCATCTACCTGGACACGCCGGAGCCGGCGGGCTACTTCATCATGCGGCTGTTCCCGGTGAGCCTGCTCATCGAGCAGGGCCGCGCGCATTTCGGCACGCACGGCAGCAGCTATCTGGTGGACCGTGTCGGCCGCCTGCACGCCGACCAGTCCTGGCTCAACCTCGATCTGGAGCGCCACGGCCTGCACAGCGAACCGTTCCGCGGCCGCTCGTTTTTCTTCGCGCGCGACCCGGGCCACGACGTGCTGAAGAAACCCGCGCCCCAGGACCGCGCGAGCCTGCCGCTCATCCAGTCGGTGCAGGGGTTGCAGAAAGGCCTGGGCCGCAGCCTGGAGCCATACCGCAACCTGCGCGGGCAGGAAGTGGTGGGTGCCTGGGCCTGGAGCGGCAAGCTCGGCCTGGGCGTCATCACCGAGCTGCCTGCGTCCGAAGCTTTTGCGCCGATGACGCTCGCCTGGCGGCATGTGCTGCTGGCTGCGGTCGGTGTCGGCGTGTTGACGGTGCTGCTGCTCGCCCTGGGCCTGCTGCGCCTGTCGGGCCGGCTGCGCGTCGCGCTGGAAGATGCCGAGTCCGGCACCCGGGCAAAGTCGCAGTTCCTGGCCAACATGAGCCACGAGATCCGCACACCGCTCAATGCCGTGCTGGGCATGACGCAGCTCGTGCTCAAAAGCCCGCTGGAAGAGCGGCAGCGCAACTACCTGGAAAAGAGCCTCAATGCCGGGCGGCATCTGCTGGGCGTCATCAACGACATCCTCGACTTCTCGAAGATCGAGGCCGGCAAGCTCGGCATCGAGAACGTGGACTTCGAGCTCGAACAGGTGCTGGCCGGCATCGGCGACCTGATCAGCGAGAAAGCCAGCGCCAAGCACCTGGAAGTCGTCATCGACGTGGACCCGCGCGTGCCGCGCATGCTGCAGGGCGACCCGGTGCGGCTGGGCCAGATCTACGCCAACTTCGCCAGCAACGCGGTCAAGTTCACCGAGCAGGGCGAGATCGCCATCATCGTGCGCGTGGCCGAAGACCGCGAAGACGAAGTCGTGCTGCACAGCGCCATCCGCGACACCGGCATCGGCATCTCGCCCGAACAATGCGCCCTGCTCTTCCAGTCGTTCCAGCAGGCGGACGAATCGACCACGCGCAAGTTCGGCGGCACCGGGCTGGGGCTGGCCATCTCCAGGCAACTGGCGCAGCTGATGGGCGGCGACGTCGGCGTCGACAGCGAACCCGGCAAGGGCTCCACGTTCTGGTTCACTGTCAGGCTCAAAAAGTCCACGCAGCAAGCGCGCGAACTGGCGTTTGTGCACGGCGGCAACACGGCCGGCCGCCGCGTGCTGGTGGTGGACGACAGCGAACACGCCTGCACCGTCACCGCCGCCATGCTGGAAGGCATGAAGTTCGACGTATCGCTCACGCATTCGGGCGCGCAGGCGCTGAAGATGATCGTGGACGCCGACCGCCAGTCGCGCGGCTTCGACGCGCTGGTGGTGGACTGGCAGATGCCCGAGATCAACGGCATCGAAGTCGTGCGCCGCATGCATGCCTTGCCGCTGTCGTCGCAACCCGAGGCGCTGCTCGTCACCGCCTTCAACCGCGAAGAAGTCATCCAGAGCGCGCGGGCGGCGGGCATCCACGATGTGCTCATCAAGCCCTTCAGCGCGTCGCTGATGTTCGACGCGTTGTCGGAAATCTTCGGCCACCCGCACGGTGAAGACGCGCCCCGCGCCGTGTCGGGCCCGGCACCGGAAGGCGATGCCTTCAAGGGCACACGCGTGCTGCTGGTGGAAGACAACGCCGCCAACCAGGAAGTGGCCGCCGGCCTGCTGGAGCTGCGCGGTGTGGTGGTCGAGATCGCCAACAACGGCCAGAAAGCGCTCGACCGCCTGCGCGAAGCGCCCGCGCAGCATTGGGACATCGTCTTCATGGACATGCAGATGCCCGTGATGGACGGCCTCACCGCCACACAGGAAATCCGCAAACTCGAACGGCACCGCTCGCTGCCCATCGTCGCCATGACCGCCAACGCCTTCGAAGGCGACCGCGAGCGCTGCCTGGCCGCCGGCATGAACGACCACGTGCCCAAGCCGATTGACGAAGCCGTGCTGTTCTCGACGCTCGCTAAGTGGACGGTGGGCCGGCGTGCCGAGGCAGGTGCGGTTGGCCATGCACCGCCGCCTGAACGCACGGCGGACACCACGACGGCACCTGCTGCGGCCCCCACCCCCGCGCCAACATCAGAAGGCCCCGACGCCTGGACCCGCGAATCCATCGACGCCATGGAAGCGCTGGACGCTGCGTCATCACACGACGTGCGTGCGTCGCTCGGCGTCATCTCCGGCTACGCCGGCCTGCTGCAACGCAAGTTCCCCGACAAAGTGTCCGGCCAGGTCCACGACCACGTGGAAGCCATGCGCGAAACCGCCATCGAAACCACCAGCCTCGTCAGCGCCTGGCGCGAAACCGCCAAGCTGCTGCGCACGCCCCTCGTCATCACCGACGTGGACATGCGGGCAGCAGCGCGGGCCGCCATCGCGGAAATCGAGGCCAAGGTGCTGCCGAAACCGGGCGAGCCGCCGTTTATTTTCGAGGTGTCGGGCATCGATTCGCTGCCCGTCGTCAAAGGCGACGCGCGGTTGCTGCAGCGGCTATGGCGCGAGCTGCTGGCGAATGCACGACAGGCGACGGCGGGCGTCGAAAGGCCGGAAATCAGCGTGTCGTTTGCAGAGTCCGGCGAAGGCGATGCGCGCGAGCTTGTGTTTGCGGTGACGGACAACGGCATCGGCTGGCCCGCCAAGGGGATGGACCGGCTGTTCAAACCGCTGCAGAAGCTGCATGGGGAAGCGTTTGGGGGCGGGTTCGGGTTGGGGTTGTTTGTGGCGCGGCAGATTGTGGGGCGGCATGGGGGCGAAATTATTGCTACAACGCCGGAGAACACGGTTGATTCAAAGCGACGCAATGGAGTCGCGCTGACGAAATTCACTCTCAAATAGAAATTTGAGTCTCATATTCACCAAGCTACTAAACGCCACATTCTCCATTGGAAAGCAAAAAAATGGAGGGAAAAAATGCAGAAAAAAAACGGCAGCCCGGGACACGATGCACCAATTAAATCGCCTGAAGAAGACTTACTAAACAGCTTGGGCGTAGCAAGAGCTTTGCACCGCGTCATCAAAGCAACACCCCCCAATTGGTCTACACGAATTGGTCTTACAGGCCCTTGGGGGAGCGGAAAGACTAGCGTTTTGAATCTTCTGAGAGGTCTGGAAGAAAGCGATGGTGCAATCGTTGTCGCATTCTCAGTATGGGCAGATGCTGGGGAAGGAAGCGTCATTGCGCATTTCTATGAGGCCCTTTCCTTGAGATTTCGTGAACTAGATATTCAAGTTCCATCAAGACAACGACTAAAAAAGCAAGCCAGCCGAATCCTCCGTTTTAGTGACTGGTTCCAGGCTCTAAGAAAAGGAGCCGAGGAGCTTTCACCGGCACCGCCAATCGCAACCAAAGTTGCCCTCAATATCATCGAAAAATTGGCGTCGCGCTCGTCAGCTTGGACGAAGATTGGAAATCAAGACCTAGAAGCACTAGTCAGAGCATTGTCAGGACGTCGCGTTGTCGTTTTTATAGATGACCTAGATCGGGCAGATCCGAAGATCATTCCAAAATCCTTTTTGGCAATGCGAGAACTCCTTGATTGGCCAGGCTTCTCGTACGTTCTTGCGTACGACAAAAAAGCCATTGCAGGGGCCCTATATGAATATTCAAAAGCATTCGGTGAGAATGCAGATGGTTTTCTCGAGAAGGTTATCGATGTGCCGTTCGAGATGCCGAACGCCGAAGAATCTGGAAAGAAGCGGTTAGCTGAAGCGACTTTCTCTATCTGCTGTCCATCTCTACCAACCGAGGCCCTTTTAAGTATTGCGTCGGTAATGCCGGCAGAACCGCGAAGGATAAAAATTCTTGCTCGAACACTTGGTTCATTTAGTTCAACGCTCTCACGTCACGCAGCAAGTGAGGTTGATTGGGTAGGCATTCTCCTTCATTCAATCGTCCGCGAGGCGAGCAAAAAACTGGCCGATTGGATTCTCGCTGAATCTAAGAACCCTGACGGTAGCTGGTTGCTTTGGGCAAGCGACGACAGAGAAAGAAAGGAAAAAGAAGCGGCGACTCGTGAGAATCTTCTAGCCATTCTGCCCACTCCACATCCAGAAGACACCGATCGCATCATCGAAGCAGCACTGAGGCTTCTTCAACATTGGCAATACTTAGGACCGGATCAGATTGAATATTGGGTGAAACTCTCTTTTGAAGAGCCGATCATTACATTTTCGGAATTCAAGAGATTCAGAGACCAGGATCTTTCGACTTTCAGTCAAAAGAATTTAGAAGATTTTGTTAGCAGTCTTGCTGATCAAAGTTCAACATCTCGTCGTTCCGCAGCTTCTGATTTCTTGGAGGTAGCCCTTCAAGACTATCAAAATTGCTTGTCAGAAATGGCAGACAGCTCATCTGAATCTGAATGGAAAAACGCTTTAAAAAAATCACAAAGATCTTTGTCTATCGTAGAGATTTTGTTTTCAGACTCGTCATCCAAAGAAATTTCTTTTGCTGCAACTTCACCCAAATCAGTATGCTCACTCTATCAAATCGTGCGGAACTGGTTGGGCTGGACAAGGAATGACGGTGAGACTGAACTGCGCGCTCGCGAGCGATCTATTGGCAGACAAGCAGTAACAAAATGCGTGGATCCTGATGCTGTTTTTGCTGAAACCGATCCATTTTGGAATGAAAATCACGCGCAGAGTCCTAATGAGGCGAGTCTCAGAATGGAATGGCGCGAAGAGATTCGGAGTGTGCTGGCGCCGAAAGTCGTGTCCGCTCTGCTAGCGCGGCTGTTGAAGAACGGTGGAATGATTGCAATTTCAACGGGTGACGAAAAATTGGGGCCTTGGCTAGTTGAATCTGAGAAATCACCCATTTATGCGGACAAGAACCTAGCTTCACGACTGACAGAAACATTTCTATCTATTTCTGAGGTTGGCGACGAAGAAGCTGCAGCGTTGTCAGCGAATGCGATTCTCTATATACGGCAAATGCTGTTTCAGACTAGACAGGCATCTTGGGGGGGAGTCGAACAAGCCGGCAGAATAAACAACATCCATCCGGATATCTTTCCATCAGCTTGGTCGGCCGCTGTCTTTTCTGCGGTTCCTTTTCGCATGCGGGCGCAGTTGAGAAAGTTACGTGAGGATCTTATTAATATTGGCGTTTCTGCAGAAAGATTAGCTATCCCGACCTGGCTCAACGCGGAGGACGATGGTCTTTAGACACTTCCTCCAACAACTTCACCAACACCCACAAAACCCGATTCGCCGGCGTCGCCACCCCCAGCGCCTCCCCACGCCGCACCACAATCCCGTTGAGATAGTCGATCTCGCTCTTCTTCCCCCGCATCACGTCCTGCGCGGTGGATGAAAACTGGCCGGGCATCGTCTCTGCAATCCTGCGCACCGCCGCATCCACATCGCCCGGAATGGTCACGCCGTCGGCTTTGGCGACGGCCAGGCATTCGTCCACCACGTTGCGCATGACGTCCGTGACGCCCTGCCCTTTGACCAGTTCGCCGTAAGGCATGCGGCCGATGGCGGACATGGCGTTGTACGCGCAGTTGAGGATGAGCTTGGCCCAGAGTGAGCCGCGCACGTTGTCCGAGATTTCGGTGGGCACGCCTGCGGCGATGAGCGCTTGCGCCACGGCTTCGCTGCGGGTGGCGGGTTCGATGACGAGTTCGCCGCGGCCGTGGTGTTTGAGGTGACCGGGGCCGGCCATTTCGGTGGCTACGTAGACGACGGCGGCGGCCACGTCGTGGTTGCGGATGACGGTGCGCAGCCGATCGGCGTTGTCCACGCCGTTCTGCAGGCAGAGCACCAGCGCGTCGGGCGCGAGGAACGGCAGGATCTGCTGACCTGCGCTTTCGGTGTCGGTGGATTTCACGCAGAACAGCACCACGTCGGCGCCGGCCACGGCATCGGGTTCGGTGCTGGCGCCCATGGGCACTTGCTCGTCGAACATCTTCGTGTCCATGTGCAGGCCGCCCTGCTTCACGGCGTCGACGTGCTGCTGGCGGCCGATGAGCACGACGTCGTGGCCTGCGCGGGCGAGCATGCCGCCGAAGAAGCAGCCGACAGCGCCTGCGCCCATCACGGCAACGCGAAGGCGGGCGGCATTTACGGGGTTTGAGGGGGTGGGAGTCTGGGTGGAAGGTTGGGTGGCGGTCATGGATTTCATTCTAGGGGCCTGCCCGTGTTTCCGCTGTTGTCCTACACGTGGCGCGGCACGCGCTCTCCATCATGGGCCATGCTCCTGCGTTCGCTTCGCCCACGCATGGCCGCCGTTGCCACTTCCCTTGCCTCCATCGCATCCGTGCTTGCGGCTTCCGCCGCCTGTGCACAGCCGTGGAATGTGCGGCTGGAGGGCTATCTCCAGGCCATCGACCCCAAGCCGCCGCTGCAACTCGGCGTGCATGTGCGCGACCTGGACACCGGCACCGAGGTCAACCACCACGCCGAAGAAACCTGGTACCTCGCGTCGATGGTCAAGACGCCGATTGCCATCGCGGTGCTGCGCGCCGTCGAGCGTGGCGATTTCACGCTGGACACCACCTTGCGCCTGCGCGCGTCGGACTATGTGGACGGCGCGGGCGAGACCAACAGCCGCCCTGTCGCCGCGCCGGTGACCATCCGCTTCCTCATCGACCAGATGATCATCCAGAGCGACAACACCGCGAGCGACATGCTGATCGACCTGGTGGGCCTGCGCGCGGTCAATGAGGTGGTGCAGTCGCTCACGCGCCAGCTCGACCCGCCGGGCATCCAGCCCATCACCACGCTGGCCGATGTGCGGCGCGAGGTGTATGGCCGGGTTACGCCGGCCGCTGAGCGTTTGTCGGGTAAGGACTGGCTGCACCTGAAGCAGCAGCCCACCGACAAGGCGCGGCTCGAACTGCTGTCGCAGCTCACGCGCGTGCCGCCGCAGAAGTTCAAGCTGCGCTCGCTGGATGCGGCTTACGCGTCGTACTACGCCAGCGGGCTCAACAGCGGTCGGCTCGATGTATATGGCGAGATGCTGCAGGCGCTGTTCGACGGCCGGGCGCTGTCGCCGCAGTACACGCGCTACCTCACCGGCGTGATGTCGCGCACGGCCACGGGCACGCAGCGCATCAAGGCCGCACTGCCGCCGCACGTGGGCTTTGCGCACAAGACGGGCACGCAGCGCGCGCGCTTCTGCGATTCGGGCCTGCTGCAGGTGGCCGACCCGCCGAGCGGCAGCGTGCGCCGCATTGTCATCGTCGCCTGCACACGCGGCGACGCTTCGCTGGCACGGTCCGAGCGCGCGTTGCGCGAGGTGGGCCATGCCGTGTGCCGTTCAGGTTTGTTGACCCAGGGAGTCGTCGATGCACCGTCCTGTCATGTCGCTGCTGGTGGCGCTGTCACTGGCGTTCGCAGCAGTCCCGTCCCACGCTGACCCGGGCGCGGCGAATAAGCCCGACTGGCGCGAGGCCCTGCGCCAGCGCGTCGAGCGCATCGACGAAAGCTCGCCCGGCCGGCTGGGCGTGTACGTCAAGCGGCTGGACACCAACGAGGTCTACAGCCACCACGCCGACGAAGGCTGGTACCTCGGCTCCACCGTGAAGGTGGCGATCGCCATTGCCGCGCTGCGGCAGGTGGACGCAGGCAAGCTGAAGCTGCAGTCCACGGCCCAACTGCAGGAAGGCGACAAGATCGACGGCCCGGGCGAGCTGGTGTGGGCCAAGGCCGGCACGCGCTACACCATCGACTCGCTGCTCACCCGCATGATCGGCGTGAGCGACAACACGGCCGCCAACCTGCTGGTGCGCACCGTGGGCCAGGACAACCTGGACAAGGCCGCGAGCGACATGATGGGCGACGGCGTGAAGAAGATCACCGACCTCGCGCAGGTGCGCTACGAGGTCTATTCCGAAATCCACCCTGACGCGCGCAAGCTCACGCGGCTGCAGTTGGTGGAGATTGCCGGTGTGCCGCAGGGGCCGCAGCGCTTCAATGCGGTGCGCCGCGCGCTGGATTTACCAGTAGACCAGCTCAAGGTGAAGACGATGGAAGAGGCCTACGACCGCTACTACGGCAAGCAGCTCAACACCGCCACGCTGGACGGCTACGGCCGCATGCTGGAGAAGCTGGTGCGCGGCCAGGCGCTGTCCGCACAAAGCACGCAGCAGCTGTTCAAGTACATGAAGTTCGGCCGCCGTGGCGACTACCGGCTCGAAGGCGGCATTCCCAAGAGCGAGATGATCATCCACAAGACCGGCACGCAGTACCGCCGCGCCTGCCACATGGCGGTGATCAACCCGCAGGACGGCGGCGCCAAAGGCATCGTGGTCACCACGTGCGCAGCCGACATGGACGACCAGAAGGAAGCCGGCGGCATCTTCCGCGAGGTGGGCCGCGCAGTGAGCGAGACGGCGCTGAAGTCGATGAAATAAAAGGCGCCGACCGAGGGCGATCCCCGAGTGACGGCGCGGGCGGCGCGGCTGACAATGCGCCCGGCATGGAAAACAATGAATCGCAGTACCGGGACATCGCGCAGGATCCGGCCGCGCTGAACGGCGTCCTCACCCGTCTGGGCCTCGCCCGGACCGGCGAAACACCCCGCATCACCGCGCTGACCGGCGGCGTGTCGTCAGGCATTTACCGCGTGGATCTTGCTTCGGGCAGCTACTGCGTCAAGCAGGCCTTGCCGAAACTCAAGGTCGCCAAGGAATGGCTGGTGCCGGTGGAGCGCGTGTTCCACGAGATCGCCTGGCTGCGCGCTGTGGACGGCATTGCGCCCGGCCACGTGCCGCGCGTGCTGGGCGAGGACGATGCCAGCAAAGCCTTCGTGATGGAGTTCCTCGGCCCCGAGTACCGCAACTGGAAGGCGGACATGCTGGCCGGCCGTGTGGACGTGCAGGTTGCAAGACAGGTGGGCGATGTGCTCGGCCGCATCCACGCCGCGACGGCGGACAACCCGGCGATTGCCGCGCGCTTTGCCACGGACGAGAACTTCTACGCCATCCGCCTCGAGCCCTATCTGGTCGAGACAGCGCGCGTGCACCCTGCCCTCGCACACCAGCTCATGGCCACGGTGGAGCGCACAGCGGCCACGCGCCGCGTGCTGGTGCATGGCGACGTGAGCCCGAAGAACATCCTCATCGGGCCGGCAGGTCGGGAGGACGGGCCCGTGCTGCTGGACGCCGAATGCGCCTGGTTCGGCGACCCGGCGTTCGATGTGGCGTTCTGCCTCAACCACTTCCTGCTGAAGGCGGCGCATCTGCCATTGCATGCGAAGGCGCTGATGGATGCGCTCGACGCGTTCACGCGGGCCTACTTAGCCCATGTCACGTGGGAGCCGGTCGACGCACTGGAGGCGCGTGTCGCCACGCTGTTGCCCGGCCTGACGCTGGCGCGTGTCGACGGGAAATCGCCGGTGGAATATCTGGGCGAGCCGCAGCGCGCGAAGGTGCGCAACGTCGCCATGGCATTGGTAGCGCAGCCGCCGTCGACAATCGCAGACATCGCCCGCCGCTGGGCGCAGGAATTCAACGCATGAAGATCAAGAGCATTGCAGCCCGCCGCATCTGGGATTCGCGCGGCCGGCCCACCGTGGAAGTGGAAATCACCAACGAGGACGGCACCTCGGGCATCGGCATCGCACCGGCCGGCGCGTCGCGCGGCACGCGTGAGGCCGTGGAGCTGCGCGACGGCGGCGAGCGCTTCAAGGGCCTGGACGTGCAGGCTGCGCTGCGCGGCATCGACGGCGAAATTGCGCCGCTGCTGATCGGGCACGACGTGACGGATCAGGCCGGCATCGACACCGCGCTCGCGGTGCTGGACGGCACACAGCTCAAGTCGCGCCTGGGCGGCAACGCGCTCATCGCCACGTCGCTCGCGGTGCTGCATGCCGCAGCGGCGCATGCGCGGCTGCCGCTGTGGCGCTATCTCGCGCAGGATTTGCCGCAAGGCCAGTCGCCGAAGCTGCCGCTGCCGCAGATCCAGATCTTCGGTGGTGGCGCACACGCGGGCCGCCGTGTGGACGTGCAGGACTTCATGGTCATCGCCACCGGCGCAACGTCTTTCGCCGAAGCGATGGAGATGACGGCCGAGGTCTATCGCGCCGCCGGTGAACTGATGGCCGCGCGCGGGGCGCTGGCCGGCATCGCCGACGAAGGCGGCTGGTGGCCGAGCTTCACGCGCAACGAAGATGCGCTGGACACGCTGGTCGCTGCCATCGAGCGCGCGGGCTACACGCCGGGCCACGAAGTCTCGATTGCGCTGGACATCGCGTCATCGGAATTCGGGAAGGACGGCCGCTACCGCCTCGCCCTCGAAAACCAGGAGCTCGACTCCGAAGGCCTGTTCGACATGCTGGTCGGCTGGACGGAGCGCTACCCCATCGTCTCCATCGAAGACCCGCTGGCCGAGGACGACGAAGCCGGGCTCGTCGCGTTCACCCGCGCCGTGGGCCACAAGGTGCAGGTGGTCGGCGACGACTACCTCGTCACCAACGCACAGCGTGTGAAAGACGCCGCCGCCAAAGGCGCTTGCAACTGCGTGCTGATCAAGCCGAACCAGGCCGGCACCGTCACCGAAACGCTGCTCGCGCTGAGGACCGCGCAGTCGCTCGGCTATTCGACCATCGTGTCTGCGCGTTCGGGCGAAACCGAGGACGTGGCCATCGTGCACCTGTCCACGGGCTGGAATGCGGGTCAACTCAAGGTGGGTTCGTTTGCGCGTTCGGAGCGTATGGCGAAGTGGAACGAAGGCATCCGGCTGGAGACGCGACCGGGTGCGCCTGCGGGCTTCTGGGGCAAGGCCGCGCTGGCGGGCAAGCGATGAGGCAAGCGCTGAAACTTTGATGCGGCTTCAACCGTACAGCGCTTCGATCTCCTGCGCGTAGGTCTTGTAGATGCTCGAGCGCCGCACCTTCATGGTGGCGGTGACTTCGCCGTCGTCGTGGTCGAGTTCCTTGGTCAGCAGGTGGAACTTGCGGATCTGCGCCACCTGCGCCAGGCGGCCGTTGCCGCGGTCGATCTCGCCCTGGATGAGTTCGCGCACGCGCGGCATTTCGACCAGCGAGCGGAAGTGCGTGAACGCGAGGCGGTTGGCCTCGGCCCACTTGCCCACGGTTTCGTAGTCGATCTGCACCAGCGCGCCGACGAACTTGCGGCCCTCGGCGATGACGATGCACTCCTTCACGTAGGGGCTCGCCTTCATGGTGTTCTCGATCTCCGACGGCGTGAGGTTCTTGCCGCCTGCGGTGATCATGATGTCCTTCAGCCGGTCGACGATGCGGATGTGCCCGTCCACCTCGGCCACCACGTCGCCGGTGTGCAGCCAGCCGTCGCGGATGCTGCTGGCCGTGGCTTCGGGGTTCTTGTAGTAGCCGGCGAACACCATGTCGCCGCGCAACAGCAGCTCGCCCTGCTCGCCCACGCGGTGCTCCGCGCCCAACGTGGCCGGACCGACGGTGCCGATCTTCACCTCGTCGCGCTTGTGGCCGGTGACCATGCCGGTGGATTCGGTCATGCCATACACCTCGACCAGCGGCACGCCAAGCGTGCGGAAGTAGCGCACCACGTCTTGCGGAATCGGCGCAGCGCCCGTCAGCGCCACTTTCGCCCGGCGCAGGCCGATGAAGTTCTGGAGCGCACGCAGCACCAGCCAGTACCAGATGAAGTAGCTGGCCTTCTCGCCCAGGCTCCATTGCGCGCGCGGCTTTTCGGCCATCGGCGCGCAGGCGGCCACAGCGCGCTGGTACATCGCGCGGCGCAACGCACCGGTTTCCTGCATCTTGATGCTGATGGACGCGTGCAGCTTTTCCCAGATGCGCGGCACGCCGAGGAACATGGTCGGCGCGACTTCACGCAGGTCTTCCTGCACGGTGCGGATGGATTCGCCGAAGTTCACCTGCGAGCCGAGGTACAGCGGAACGAAGGTCGTGAGCATCTGCTCGGCCACGTGGCACAGCGGCAGGTACGACAGGTGCGTCGTGTCGCCGTCCAGCCCAAGCCGGTCGACGATGCCGGGCACGACGCCACGGATGTTGCGCCACGAGATCATCGCGCCCTTGGGCGCGCCGGTGGAGCCGGAGGTGTAGATCATCAGGCCGATGTCGTCGAGCTTCTGCGAGGCCAGCGCGGCGTCGATGCGCTTGTCGCCTTCTCTTGCGCGCAACGCAGCACCTGCGGCCTCCACTTCGTCGAAAGTCACGATGCGTTCGCGCGCCTCGGGTGGATAGCTCGCGAGGCCCTTGGTCTCGACGATGACGATGCGCTTCAGACGCGGCAACTGGTCCAGCGCCTGCAGCACCTTGTCGGTCTGCTCCTGGTCTTCGCAGACCACGACCTCGATGTCGGCGTGGCCGACGACGTAGGCCACTTCGTTCGTGGGGCTGGTCGGGTACACACCGACGGTAACGGCGCCGATCAGGCCCGCGCCCATTTGCGAGAGAACCCATTCGACACGGTTCTCTGAAATGATGCCCAGATGGCTGCCCTCACCCATGCCCAGCGTGGCGAGGCCCAGGCCGAAGTTGCCCGCGCGCTCGCGGTACTGCGCCCAGGTGAGCGGATGCCAGATGCCGAAGTCCTTCTGGCGGATGGCGACGCGGCTGCCCTGGCTGGCGGCCAGCGCGCTCAGCATCTGCGGCAGCGTTTTCTCGGGGAGTGTGTTCATCGTCACGACAGCCAGCGCTTGCGGCGCTTGTAATGCTTGAGCTCGCGGAAACTGCGCGCCTCGCCCGTGCCACCGACGCCGAGGTAGAACTCGCGCACGTCCTGGTCCGAAGCGAGCTTCTCGGCCGTGCCGTCGATCACGATCTTGCCGTTCTCCATGATGTAGCCGGTGTCGGCCACGGCCAGCGCCACGCTCGCGTTCTGCTCCACCAGCAGCATCGACACGCCGCGCTCGGCATTGATGCGCGCAATGATGGTGAAGATCTCTTCCACCAGTTTGGGCGAGAGACCGAGCGACGGCTCGTCAAGCAGGATGAGCGTGGGGTCTGCAACCAGCGCACGACCGATGGCCAGCATCTGCTGCTCGCCACCCGAAAGGTAGCCTGCGAGCCCCTTGCGGCGCTCGTGCAGGCGGGGAAAGTACGCGTAGACCGCGTCGAAGTCGCGCGGCACCGGCTTGCGACCGGTGAGCGCGTAAGTCGCGGCGACAAGGTTCTCTTCCACCGTGAGGTCTTCGAAGACGCGCCGCCCTTCCATCACATGCGAAAGGCCGCGGCGCACGAGTTCCTGCGGTGCCAGCTTCATCGCCGGCTGTCCGTCGAAACTGATGCGGCCGGCCTGCAACGCGCCGTCTTCCAGCGGCAGCAGGCCGCACACCGCCTTGAGCGTGGTGGACTTGCCCGCGCCGTTGCTGCCCAGCAGCGCGACGATCTGCCCGCGCGGCACGGCCAGCGACAGGCCGCGCAGGGCCTGCACGACCTTGTTGTAGACCACCTCGATGTTGTTGACTTCGAGGACGTAGTCGGCGGCGGGCTGGGTCACGGTGTCTTCGCGCCTTCAGGTCAGAGTGCGATCCAGTCCGATGCCGGCACCATCTTCTGCGCCTTCATGTCCGCGCGGTACACACGGCCCACGGGAATGGAATTGCCCTTGATGGTGATCGGCACGCCGATCAGGCCGCCCGTGTCGAAGTCCTTGATGGAGTTGAGCGCGGCCTTGAGGTTCTTGCCGTCCAGCGGCTTGCCGGCGTCCAGCGTGCGTTTGGCCGCTTCGACGAACAGCATGGCCGTCAGGAAGCCCTGCGTGTACGCCGTGCTCTGGTATTCCGGGCGCATGGCGCGGATCTTGTCGAGCATCGGCGACTTGGCCGAGGTGTCGTAGTAGTAGCGGTACGGCATGACGCCCATGAAGCCGTCGCCGGCGTCGCCCATCTTCATGACGGTGGAGCTGTCCATCGTCCAGAAGGTGCCCATCCACTTGCTGGTCATGCCCATCTGCTTGCCCTGCTGCACGAACTCGGGGATCGGTGCGAGCACGTAGCCGTGGAAGATGGTGTAGTCGGGCGCGGCGCGGCGCAGCTTGATGACTTCGGTGGACACGTCCACGCTGCCGGGCGGCGTCATGAGCTTGAGCGGCACCGACAGGCCGAGCTTCTTCGCTTCCGCTTCGCTCTTCTCGATCGGGTCGCGGCCGAACTCGGAGTCCGAATACACGAAGGCCACCTTCGCGCCTGGCTTTTCCTTGGCGATGTGCTTGAGCAGGATGCCGAACATTTCGGTGTAGTCGGGGCCGACCAGGAACTGCATCGGGTACTTGGCCGGGTCGTTCAGTTCGGTGGCGAACGAGGCACCCGCCATCAGGATCTGGCCGTTGCGCTCGAGCTCGGGATTGATGGTCTTGGAGAAGCCGGTCGAGTCGCCGTAGTAGAGGTTGACCTTGTTCTGGCTGGTGATCTTCTTGTAGGCGGCGACGGATACGTCGACCTTGTAGCCCGTGTCTTCCGGCACGTAGCGCACCTTGCGGCCCTTGATGCCGCCGGCGTCGTTGACGATCTTCACGTAGTCGGCGATGCCGGCGTTGATGCCGATGCCCGCGAACGCGAACACACCCGTCATCGGGATGGAGCCGCCGATGACGATGTCTTCGGCCTGCGCGCGCACGGTCAGCGGTGCGGCCATGGCCGCGCCTGCGGCCAGCACGAGGCTGCGACGACGCAGCGAAGGGGTTTGCTTGTCTTTCATGCTTGTCTCCTGGGTTTTGACTTCAGTTACGGAACGGCCACAGATGGAAAAAGCGGCGGATCCGCCGCCACACTTCGGCGAGCCCGTGGGGCTCGAACACGAGGAAGCCGACGATCAGCAGGCCGAAGATGACCGTGCGGACCGGCGACAGGAAGACGGTGAGCTCGTGGCCGCCGGGCAGCAGGTCCACGACGAGTTTCAGCAGCTCGGGCACCATGGTCATGAAGGCCGCGCCCAGGATGCCGCCGAGGATGGAGCCCATGCCGCCGACGATGATGGCAGCCAGGAAGAAGATCGACATGAGCAGCGGAAAGCTCTCCGGCGTGATCACGCGGAAGAAATACGCGAAGAGCCCGCCCGCCACACCCGCATAGAACGACGACAGCCCGAACGACAGCAGCTTGTAGCGCAGCAACGGAATGCCCAGCACCTCGGCAGAGATGTCGCGGTCACGGATGGCGATGAAGGCACGGCCCACGCGCGTGCGGAACAGGTTCGCCGCGCCCAGCAGCATGAGGATGGTGACCGGCACGATCAGCCAGTAGAGCCGGAACGAAGTGTCGAGCGTCATGCCGAAGAACTGTGCCGGCGGCAGCGACAGGCCTGTGGTGCCGCCCGTGAGCTTGAGGTTGGCGAACAGGAAGTGCGTGATGAAAGAGGCCGCGATGGTGGCGATGGCCAGGTACAGCCCCTTCACCCGCAGCGACGGAATGCCGACGATCAGCCCGCCCAGCATGGCGACGATGCCGCCCGCGAACAGGTTGAACAGGAACGGCGTGCCAAAGCGGATCTGCAGGATGGCGACCGTGTACGCGCCCAGCCCCATGAAGGCCGCCTGCCCCAGGCTCACGAGGCCGGTGTAGCCAGTGAGGATGTTCAGACCCGTCGCGCTCGCGATGTTGATGGCGACGAGGCACGCGAGGTAGAGCCAGTAGTCGCTGGCCACGAACGGCAGCACGACAAGCATCGCCGCGCCGATGGCGAGCCACACCTTTTGCGTGCGCGAATCGAACAGCGCCGCGTCGGCGATGTAGCTTTCCTTGAGGGTTCCGATTCTCATAGTCGCTCGATCTCGTGCGTGCCGAAGAGGCCGTAAGGCCGGATCATCAGCACGATCACCAGCACCACGAAGGTGGCCAGCAGTTTGTATTCGCCGCCGAGGTAGGCACCGGCCAGCGCCTCGACCAGACCGATGAACAGGCCGCCGACCAACGCGCCCAGCACGCTGTCGAGCCCACCCACGATGACGACCACCAGCACCGACAGGCCGAACACACCCATCGACGAGGAGATGCCGCCAATCGACCCGACGACGATGCCTGCGACCGCCGCGATCATGGCCGACGCCACCCATGCGAGCGAGAACACGCGCGGCACGTTGATGCCCATCATGTAGGCCGCCCCCTGGTCCGACGCCGTGGCACGCAGCGCCACACCGCCCCGCCAGAAGCGGAACAGCAGCAGCACGAGGACGATGAGCACCAGCGCCGCCAGCGAGCCGTAAGCGACCTTGGGTGCGAGGAAGGCGTCGCCGATCATCACGGGCTTGTTCGGCAGGAATTCCGGCAGGCGGCGCTGGTCGGCCGTCCAGATGATCTCCACCGCGCCGACGAGGATGGACGCGAGGCCCACCGTGACCATGAAGGCGGAGATCGGCGGTTCACCGAGCAGCGGGCGGATCATGGTGCGCTCGATCACCGCGCCCAGCAGGCCGGTGCCCAGCACCGCCCCGGGGATGGCGAGCCACAGCGGCAGCGAGAAGCTCGCAGCGAACGCGAAGAAGAGGTAGGCGCCGATCATCAGCACCTCGCCGATGGCGATGTTGACCACGCGCGTGGCCTTGTAGACCAGCACAAAGGCCAGCGCGGCAAGGCCGTACAGGCCGCCGCTGGCGATGCCCGTGAGAGAAATCTCGAAGAGGTACGCCCAATCCATCAGGCCACCTCCGCCGTCGTTTGCGGTGCACCGCGAAGCTTGCGACGCAGTTCACCGACGTCGCCCGCGCCCAGGTAGGCACGCACGACCTCGGGGTCGGCCTGCACATGCGCAGGCACACCCTGCGCGATGACCTGGCCGAAGTTGAGCACCACCACGTGGTCCGACAGGTCCATCACCATGCCCATGTCGTGCTCCACCATCAGCACGGTGATGCCCCACTCGCGGCGCACGTCGAGGATGAAGCGCGCCATGTCTTCCGTCTCTTCGCGGTTCATGCCGGCGACCGGTTCGTCCAGCATCAGCACCTGCGGCTGCATGGCGAGCGCTCGCGCCATTTCCACGCGCTTCTGCAGGCCGTAGGGCAAGGCAGCCACGGGTGCATGACGGATGTGATCGATCTCCAGGAAGTCGATGATGCGGTGCTCGATGTCGGCGCGAAGCTCGGCCTCTTCCTTGCGCGCCTTGCCCGCATAGAACAGGCCGCCCAGCACACCGGTCTTCAGGTGCGCGTGGCGGCCGAGCTTGATGTTGTCCAGCACCGTCATGCCGCGGAACAGCGCGATGTTCTGGAAGCTGCGCGCAAGCCCCAGCCTGGCGCGTTGCGGTGCGGGCAGGCGCGTGATGTCTTCGCCCTTGAACTTCACGCGGCCGGCCGTGGGTTTGTAGAAGCCCGAGATGGTGTTGAACAGTGAAGTCTTGCCAGCGCCGTTCGGGCCGATGACCGCCGTGATGGAGCCGGGCTGCACGGAAAAGCGCACGTCGGTGAGCGCTTTCACGCCACCGAACGCGAGCGTCAGCGCATCGACTTCGAGCACGGGTTGTACTGCCGCCATTGCTTGTCTCTTCCTTGCCTTTCCGGTTCTTTCTCCGGGTTTCTACTTGCACGTAGAATTTCTACTCGCGAGTAATGTTAGGGATGCCACAGGAAGCCAAGCATCAGGACTTACCCCAAGCAAGCATGACAACAACCAGAAAACGCCCTACTCCGGTGACAGACATTTCGCCGTGGACGCGCACCTCCTCGCGTGAGGAACAGCGCGAAGCCAAGCGCAACGCCGTGCTGCAGGCCGCGGCCCAGCTCTTCAACGAACGGGGCTTTCACGCCACCTCGCTCGACGACGTGGCCGAGAAGCTCAACGTCAGCAAGCCGACGCTCTACTACTACGTGAAGAACAAGGAAGAAATCCTGTTCGAGTGCGTTCGCCAGGGCCTTGCGATGATGCAGAAAGGCATCGAGGACACGCGCAAGGCCGGGGGCCAGACGCTCGACCAGCTCACCGCCTGCCTCAGCACCTATGCGCGCATCGTGACGATGGACTTCGGCATGTGCCTCATCCGCATCGGCGAGGACCCGCTCTCCGCGCCGCGCCGCAAGGAACTGCGCAAGCTCAAGGCGGCCATCGACATGGAGTTCCGTCGGCTCATCGCCAAGGGCATCGACGAAGGCGTGATCGCGCCGTGCGACCCGAAGATGGCGGCGTTCGTCACCGCCGGTGCGCTGAGCTGGATCGGCCGCTGGTATCGACCCGACGGCGAGTTCACGCCCGAGCAGATCGCCGAGCAGTGCAACGCCATCTTGTTCAACGGCATCCTTCAGCGCACGGATGTGGCAGCAGCCAAAGTACGCCCCGCAACGAAGACGACGCGCCGCAAGGTGGCCTGAACTTCATACACCCCATGAGTAACGATTCCCCCATCCTCCTGGAGCGCGACGACGGCATCGCCACGCTGCGCTTCAACCGCCCTGCTGCCTACAACGCCATCGACCGTGCGATGGCCAGCGCATTCCTGGGCCATGTGAAAGCGCTCGCGGCCGATGCGTCGGTGCGCGCCATCGTGATGGCCGGCAACGGCAAGGCCTTCGTGTCGGGCGGCGATCTTTCCGTGCTGCGGGACGATCCGGTCAACGGCGCGGCCGACCTCATCGGCCCGCTGCACGAAGGCTTGCAGATACTCGCAAGCGGCGACGCCCCGGTGATCGCCAGCGTGCATGGCGCGGTCGCCGGTGCAGGCCTCAGCCTGATGCTGCAGGCCGACTACGTGGTCGCCGCCGAAGGCACGAAATTCAATCTGGCCTATGTGAACGTCGGCACGAGCTGCGACGTCGGCGCGTCGTGGGCGCTGCCTCGCATCGTGGGCCAGCGCAAGGCGCTGGAGATCGCAATGCTCGGCGAGACCTGCGACGCGGCAGAAGCGCTGCGGCTGTCGATGGTCAACCGCGTCGTGCCCGGCGCGGAGCTTGCCGCAGCAACGAAAGCCATCGCCGGGCGCTTCGCCAACGGCCCGACGCGTGCGCTCGGCGAACTGCGGCGGCTCATCCGCACCAGCCTCGACCGCGACCTGCGCGGCCAGCTCGACGCCGAGGCGCAGGCCTTCGCGCGTTGTGCGCAGACCGACGATTTCCGCGAAGGCACTGCGGCCTTCTTCGAAAAGCGTGCCCCGGAATTCCGGGGCCGCTGATCTCTTGCCAGCCTCTTCATCGACCGATCCACTCCATCCAGATTCAGGAACAACACCATGGCTCTCCAGGACATCTTCGTCGTCGGCACCGCCCGCACGGCCATCGGCACTTTCGGCGGTTCGCTCAAGGACGTACCCAACACGCAACTGGCCACCACGGCCGTGAAGGCCGCCATCGAGCGCAGCGGCGTTGCACCCGACGCCATCGGTCACGTGGTCATGGGCAACGTGATCCCCACCGACACGAAAGACGCCTACCTGGCACGCGTGGCCGCCATCGACGCAGGCTGCCCCATCGAAACACCTGCCTTCAACGTCAACCGGCTCTGCGGCTCGGGCCTGCAGGCCATCGTGTCGGCTGCGCAGGCCATTTCGCTCGGCGACTGCGAGATCGCCATCGGCGGTGGCTCCGAGTCGATGAGCCGCGGCCCCTACTTCGACACCGCCGCGCGCTATGGCATGCGCATGGGCGACGCGCAGCTCATCGATTACATGCTCGGCATCCTGCACGACCCGTGGGAGAAGATCCACATGGGCATCACGGCGGAGAACGTCGCAGCACGCTACAACATCAGCCGCGAGCAGCAGGACCAGCTGGCCGCACAGAGCCAGCAGCGCGCTGCGGCCGCCATTGCCGAAGGCAAGTTCAAGGAACAGATCGTTCCCATCGAGATCAGGACGCGCAAGGGCATGGTGGTGTTCGACACCGACGAACATGTGCGCGGCACGACGACGGTGGAAACGCTCGCGACGATGAAGCCCGCATTCAAGAAGGACGGCATGGTGACGGCAGGCAACGCGTCGGGCATCAACGATGGTGCGGGCGCGGTGGTGCTGGCGAATGCGGCGCGCGTGCAGGCGCTCGGCCTCAAGCCCCTGGCGCGCCTCGTCGGCTATGCACACGCAGGCGTGGAGCCGGCCTACATGGGCATCGGCCCGGTGCCGGCCACGCGCAAGGTGCTGGAGCGCACCGGCCTCAAGGTGTCGGACTTCGACGTAATCGAATCCAACGAAGCCTTCGCCGCACAGGCCTGCGCCGTCATCCAGGAACTGGGCTTCGACCCGGCCAAGGTGAACCCGAACGGCTCGGGCATTTCGCTGGGTCACCCGGTGGGCGCTACGGGAGCCATCATCACGGTGAAGGCGATTGCCGAACTCCACCGCGTGAAGGGCCGCTATGCGCTGGTTACCATGTGCATCGGCGGCGGCCAGGGCATTGCGGCGGTGTTCGAGCGGGTCTGAAGCCCGCTCTTGCCCGGGCGCTTATTCGGCCTCGATGCCGGCGCCCTTCACGATGCGGCCCCACTTCTGTGTTTCTGCAGCCTGGAAGCTCGCCATCTCTTCAGGCGTTGTCGTGAAGACTTCAGTGCCTGTGGGTGCGTAGAACGCGTTGCGGGCTTCTTCGCTGCGAGCGGCCTTCACCAGCAATTCGTTCAGGCGCTTGATCACGGCAGGCGGCGTCTTCGCCGGTGCGTAGGCAGCAAACCAGTAACCCATCTCGTAGCCCTTCACGCCGGCTTCGGCGATGGTCGGCACATCGGGCGCCAGCGGCGAGCGCGCCGCGCTGGACATGCCGAGCGCACGCAACTTGCCGCCCTTGACCTGGGGCAGGCCGGTTGCCGTGTCGGTGATCATCATGTGGATCTGGCCACCCAGCAGGTCGGTCACGGCGAGCGTGTTGCTCTTGTAGGGCACATGCAGCAGCTTGATGTCGGCCATCTGCTGCAGCAGTTCACCCGCCATGCGACTGGACGAGCTGCCGCTGCCGAAACTGTACTTGCCGGGCTCCTTCTTGGCGGCAGCGATGAACTCCATCACGCTCTTCGCGGGGAATGACGGATTCACCACCATGATCTGGCCGCCCTTGCCCAGGCCGGTGACAGGTGCGAAGTCCTTCACCGGGTCGTACGGCAGCTTCTTGTACAGATGTTCGTTGGCGGCATGCGTGGTGTTGGTGGTGATGAGCACCGTGTAGCCATCCGGGTTGGCCTTGGCCACGTATTGCGAGGCGATGAAGCCGCTGGCACCCGCCTTGTTGTCGATGACGACGGACTGCTTCGACTCAGCCGCCACCTGGTTGCCCAGCGCGCGTGCGATCTGGTCGGTGGCGGTGCCGGCCGCGAAGGGCACGACGAAGGTGATCGGCTTGTCCGGGAAGGCCTGAGCCTGCGCAGCCAGCGGCGCGAGCACGGTCAGCGCCAATGCAGCGGTCAGCGTCTTGAATTTGTGAATGCGTGTCATGGTGTCTCCTTCGAAGTTGTTGATGAAGCGAAAAGGTCGTCAGGCCGGCAAATCGGGTCCGGCCAGCAGGGGAAGCAGTTCGTGCGGAACGTCCACCGGCATGTCGAGCAGCAGGAAGGACAGCGCCTTGCCGTGCGTATCGAGGTTGAGCGCGTCGTTCACGCCACCGTCGAGCACGGCGTCGAGCACGAAGTTCATCGCATGAAGCTTCGGCAGCAGGTAGCGGTTGGCGGCCGACGGCTGGCGATGTGCGAACTGCGCCTTCACTGCGTCGGGCGTGACCTGCTCCACCAGCAAGGGCCAGAACTCGGGTCGCCATGCGATCACGCTGATGTTGGACCGGTCGCCCTTGTCACCGGTGCGGCCGTGGGCCAGGCGGTAAAGCGGAACGGTCTTCATGCGGTCACCATGTCGAAACGTGCGGGCACCGCTTCGCGCGGCACGAGGCACGAGATGGTGTTGAGACGCTGCGTGACGCTGCTGCGCACGCCACCACCGCCCGCCGGACCGCAGGTGTAGAGCGCCGTGACTTCGCGGCCGACGCGCTCGGCCTGCGCGCGGTCTTCGTGTGCAGCAGCGACGCGCACACGCACGTCACGTGCGCCGCCATCAGGCGTTGTGGCGAGCAGCCGGCCGGCGTCGTCGCCGAACACGCTGGTCACACCGATCAGGTCCACGCGCACGTCGAGGCTGTAGAGGCGCTTGCGCAGCACATCAGCCGCCAGCCGCGCACGCGACTCGGCACGCGGGCCTGCGTAGGAGATTTCCGCTTCGCCAAGCCAGCCGCCTTCATGGCAGACGTTCACCTTGAGATGCGAAGGCCGCGCGCGCCCGCTGACACCCGAGAGCGACACCCGATCGCGGCCGACGGCGTTGACTTCGGCTTCAGAAATATCTGCAGCAACGTCGGGCGTCAGATAGGCCGCAGGGTCGTGCACTTCATAGAGCAACTGTTCCTTCACCGTGGCCTCGGTCACGAGACCACCGGTCCCTTGTGACTTGCCGACGGTGCACGCACCATCCGCATGAAGCTCGACGACGGGAAAGCCGACCGATTCGAGTGCCTCGACATCCTTGAAACCCGGGTCGGCAAAGTAGCCGCCGCAGACCTGCGCACCGCATTCCAGCAGATGACCGGCCATCGTGGCGCGGCCGATCTGCTCCCACGCATCCGCGCGCCAGCCGAAGTGCCAGAGCGCTGGGCCGACGGTCAACGACGGATCGGCCACGCGCCCGCAGACCACGATGTCCGCCCCGGCGGCCAGCGCCGCCGCGATGGGTTCGGCCCCCAGATAGGCATTGGCGCTCACGATGCGCAAGCGGTCGAATTGCGGACCGAGTTGCTGGCGCAGCAGGTCCGCATGCTCGGGGCTGGAAAGATCATCGCCTTCGACGACTGCAACGCGTGGCTCACGCATGCCCAGTTCGCGCGCCATTCGCAGGATGTGCCGCGCCGCAGCACGGGGATGCGCTGCGCCGAAGTTGCTCACGATGCGGATGCCGTTCGCGAGGCAGCGCGCCAGCACGGGCCGCAGCATGTCGTCGAGCAGGGGCTCGTAGCCGGAGTCGGGGTCACGCCGCCGCCGCAGTTGCGCGAGGGCCAGCGTGCGTTCTGCCAGTGTCTCGAAGATCAGCACGGCCTGCGTGCCTGCATCGGTATCGGCCAGTCGTGCGATGAGCGTGTCCACCACGGGCCCGGCCGCATCGGTACGGTCGCCCGAAAAGCCGGCTGCACAGCCGACGAGCAGTGGTGGTCTGTCGACCTGACGCATATGTCTCCGAATCGTTCTTTGGTTTATGGGCGGACTGTAGATTCACATGAGTGATCCGTAAAATAGAAATTCCCGATCGATTGATCTGAATTTCGGATAACAATGGCCACGCGTCCACCCGATTTGTCGTCGCGCCAGTTGCGCGCGTTCATCGCGCTCGCGGACCTGCGCAATTTCACGCGCGCTGCGCAGACCTGCCACCTGTCGCAGCCCGCTTTCAGCGCGCTGATCCGGGCGCTGGAGGAAACGCTGGGCAGCCGGCTGTTCGACCGCGACACGCGCAGCGTGCAATTGACGGTTGAAGGGCGCGTGTTCGACGTGCTAGCCCGGCGACTCCTGCAGGACATGGGCGATGCCGTGCAGGAACTGACGAGTCACACGCAACTGCGCAAGGGTCGCGTGCGCGTCGCTGCCCTGCCCTCGCTGGCCGCCGGCTGGCTGCCCGGTGTGTTCGCCGAGTTCATGCAGCAATGGCCGGGGATCACCATCGACCTGGCGGATGGCCTGTCGGATGCCTGCATTGCGCAAGTGCGCAGCGGCGCGGCGGACTTCGCGTTGTCGGCCTCGGGCCCCGGCGGCGAACTGCGGGCCCGCAAGCTGTGCGCGGACCGCTTCCACCTCGTCTGCCGAGCCGACCATCCACTCGCGCAGGAGGCACGGCTCACCATCCGCAAGCTTGCGCCGTGGCCGTTCATCCAGCTGGCGCGCAACAGCAGCGTGCGCCAGACGCTGGATGCGGCCCTCAGTCCGCTTCGACTGAACACCGCGTTCGAAGTTGAACATCTGGCCACCGTCACCGGGCTCGTCGAAGCAGGTCTGGGCATCAGCGCGGTGCCCGCGTTGACGCTGTTCCACTTCCGGCGCGAAACCATCCACACAAGGCCGTTGCCGCTGAAGGACCTGCGCAGGACTGTTTATCTGGTACAGCGCAGCGAAGGCAGCCTGTCAATGGCCGCGCAGGCGCTGCACGACCTGATCATCCAGCGGATCGGAACACTCAAGCTGGATTGAGCACCCCCACATCGAGCTCGCGGACCAGGGCATCCATCGTCGCGCCGATGGGCTGCTCCACCTTCAATGTGTAGAGTGCATCGGCGCGTGTACGCCCCATGTTCAGCGCCGCGATGGGCTTGCCTGCATCCGCCGCGGCTTGCGCGAAGCGAAAGCCGGAATACACCATGAGCGAAGAGCCGACCACGAGCATCGCGTCGGCCCGCGACAGCGCATCGAACGCCGCATTCACGCGCTCGCGCGGCACGCTCTCGCCGAAGAACACCACATCGGGCTTGAGTATGCCGCCGCAGTCAGGGCACGCGGGTACATCGAAACTGGCGAAGTCACGGCCTTCGAGATCGGCATCGCCATCGGGTGCCACGGTCGCGTCAAGCGCGGCCCATGCCGGATTGCGCTGTAGCAGCAAGGATTGCAAGGCGGACCGCGCAGTTCGCGCCTCGCACGCCATGCAACGCACGGTGTCGATGCGACCGTGCAGGTCGACCACCGAGCGACTGCCGGCAGCGTGGTGAAGACCGTCGACGTTCTGCGTGACCAGCAGTTCGACGTGCCCCGCCGATTCGAGTGATGCGAGCGCATGATGTGCACGGCCTGCCTGTGCGCCGCCCATGATGCGCCAGCCGATCATGCTGCGCGCCCAGTAGCGCTTGCGCGTGTACTCGTCGCCCATGAAAGCCTGGTAGGTCACCGGCTGAGCGCGTTTCCACTCGCCCGCCGCGTCGCGATAGTCCGGAATGCCGGATTCGGTGCTGCACCCCGCGCCGGTCAGCACGAACAGGCGGGGGTGACGGCGGACGAATTCAGCAAGGGACGAGGCGTCGTTCATGGCGGATCAGCATAGTCTGAAAATAAAAAAGCCGGTGGCGAACCACCGGCTTTGTCGAGCAGAACCCGGGGCCGATCAGGCTTCGGTTTCCTCGGCCTCCGGCTTGGGCTTGCCCTCTTTCTTGGGTAGAGGCTGGATGTCGAGCAGCACTTCGTCCTTGTCGTCCAGGTCCACCGACAGGCGGCCACCGTCGGTCAGGCGACCGAACAACAGTTCGTCGGCCAGTGCACGGCGGATCGTGTCCTGGATCAGCCGCTGCATCGGGCGTGCGCCCATCAGGGGATCGAAGCCCTTCTTCGCCAGGTGCTTGCGCAGCCCGTCCGAGAACGTGACGTCGACCTTCTTCTCGGCGAGCTGGGTTTCCAGTTGCAGGAGGAACTTGTCCACCACGCGCAGGATGATCTGCTCGTCGAGCGCCTTGAAGTTGACGATGGCATCCAGCCGGTTGCGGAACTCGGGCGTGAACAGGCGCTTGATGTCGCCCATTTCGTCGCCCGCCGCGCGCGGGTTGGTGAAGCCGATGGTCGCCTTGTTCATGGTCTCGGCACCCGCGTTCGTCGTCATGATGATGATGACGTTGCGGAAGTCGGCCTTGCGTCCGTTGTTGTCCGTCAGCGTGCCATGGTCCATGACCTGCAGAAGCACGTTGAAGATGTCCGGATGCGCCTTCTCGATCTCGTCGAGCAGCAGCACCGCGTGCGGCTTCTTCGTGATCGCCTCGGTCAGCAGGCCACCCTGGTCGAAGCCCACGTAGCCGGGAGGCGCACCGATGAGGCGCGACACCGCGTGACGCTCCATGTACTCCGACATGTCGAAGCGGATCAGCTCGATGCCCATGATGTAGGCAAGCTGCTTGGCCGCTTCGGTCTTGCCGACGCCGGTGGGTCCGCTGAACAGGAACGAGCCGATCGGCTTGTCGCCCTTGCCCAGGCCCGAGCGAGCCATCTTCACGGCGGACGCGAGCACTTCGAGCGCCTTGTCCTGGCCGAACACCACGCTCTTGAGGTCACGCTCGATCGTCTGCAGCTTGCTGCGGTCGTCGTTGGACACGTTGGCCGGCGGAATGCGTGCGATCTTCGCGACGATTTCCTCGACCTCGCTCTTGCCGATGGTCTTCTTGCGCTTGGACGGCGCGAGGATGCGCTGGGCCGCGCCCGCTTCGTCGATCACATCGATCGCCTTGTCGGGCAGGTGACGGTCGTTGATGTACTTGGCCGACAGCTCCGCAGCAGCCTGCAGCGCAGCGGCAGCGTACTTCACGCTGTGGTGTTCCTCGAAGCGCGACTTCAGGCCCTTCAGGATGTCGATGGTTTCCTGCACCGTCGGCTCGACCACGTCGACCTTCTGGAAGCGGCGGGACAACGCGGCGTCCTTCTCGAAGATGCCACGGTATTCGGTGAACGTCGTCGCGCCGATGCACTTGAGCTGGCCGCTGGAGAGCGCCGGCTTGAGCAGGTTGGACGCATCCAGCGTGCCGCCCGACGCGGCACCCGCGCCGATCAGCGTGTGGATTTCGTCGATGAACAGCACCGCGTTGGGCTTTTCCTTCAGCGACTTGAGAACACCCTTGAGGCGCTGCTCGAAATCGCCACGGTACTTGGTGCCCGCCAGCAGCGCGCCCATGTCGAGCGAGTAGACGATGGACTCGCCCAGGATCTCGGGCACGTCCTTCTGGACGATGCGCCAGGCGAGGCCCTCGGCGATGGCGGTCTTGCCCACGCCGGCCTCACCCACCAGCAGCGGGTTGTTCTTGCGGCGACGGCACAGGATCTGGATGACGCGCTCGACCTCGTACTCGCGGCCGATGAGCGGGTCGATCTTGCCGTCCTTGGCCATCTGGTTGAGGTTCTGCGTGAACTGCTCGAGCGGGGAAGCCTTTTCGTTCTTCTCGCTCGCGCCCTCTTCGCCCTCGCTGGACGACGCCTCACCGCTCTTGGTGGGCTCGGGCGGATCGCTCTTCTTGATGCCGTGCGCGATGAAGTTCACCACGTCCAGGCGCGTCACGCCCTGCTGGTGCAGGTAGTACACGGCGTGCGAGTCCTTCTCGCCGAAGATGGCCACGAGCACGTTCGCGCCGGTGACTTCCTTCTTGCCATTGCCGGTGGACTGCACATGCATGATGGCGCGCTGGATGACGCGCTGGAAGCCCAGCGTCGGCTGGGTGTCCACGTCGTCCGTGCCCGCCACCTGCGGGGTGTTGTCCTTGATGAAGTTGGTCAGCGACTTGCGCAGATCGTCGATGTTGGCCGAGCAGGCGCGCAGTACTTCAGCGGCGCTCGGGTTGTCCAGCAGGGCGAGCAGCAGGTGTTCCACGGTGATGAACTCGTGGCGTTGTTGCCTGGCCTCCACGAAGGCCATGTGCAAACTGACTTCCAATTCCTGGGCAATCATGAGATTTCCTTTGCCTTGCTGTAAAAACGTTACGTGAGGTTGGACCGTGTTTTATTCAACCGGTTCACTCACACACTGCAGGGGATGCCCGGCCCTCTGCGCCGCCTCCATCACCTGGTCGACCTTGGTGGCCGCAACGTCCCTCGAATAGACGCCGCAGACGCCTTTGCCGTCCAGATGGATCTTGAGCATGATCTGTGTGGCCGCTTCCCGGTCCTTGCTGAAATATTCCTGAATCACGACGACCACGAACTCCATCGGGGTGTAATCGTCGTTGAGCATCACCACCTGGTACATCTGGGGTGGCTGAACCTTCTGCGTCCGTCTCTCCAGGACGACGGAGTCGCCGTCGCTGCCGCCGGGCTGCTGCGTGGCAGGCCGGGTCGGCGCGGAGGGGGGTTTTGTTGCCATGGAATTCATTCTATCGAGCCGCCTTTCGCACCGCAGCATGATGGTGAATTGGTGGCGTCTGCGCGACATTCAAGGTGTGACATTTTCCGTCCCGCCATTGGCGCAAACCCCGAGATGACAGTTTGTTGACAAAGGCACAGCCGCTCAGCAAACTGGCTGCGCCGTGGAAACAAAAAGAGTTCGGAGGTCCACATGGCAAATGGAACGGTGAAGTGGTTCAACGATGCCAAAGGATTCGGGTTCATCGAGCCCGACGGGGGTGGGCCCGATATCTTTGCGCATTTTTCGGCCATAGCAATGGATGGCTTCAAGACGCTGAAGCAGGGAGCACGTGTGACGTTCGACGTCGTCGATGGGCCCAAGGGTCAGCTCGCGCAGAATATCCACGCTGACAACATGCCTTCGGGTGGCGTTGCGCAGCCGCCTCAGGCCACACCGCCACCCGAGCCGCTTCCGGCCGGCTGACGCCGCCGCCCTTTTCAGCTTCTCGACAACCCCGACAGCGGTCGCCCTTGCGGCAGGCCGGGGAACAGGCTTGCCGAAACACGCCGGGCATCGAGCCGGAAGCTTTCGGCCAGACTGCCGGCGATCAGCGAGTCCAGCCCCAGCGTGGGCCGCAGGTCGCGTCCTTCATGGAGCGAGGCGAGTCCCGGCCAGTCGGCCAGCACACGCCCGCCCTTCACGTTGCCGCCGATCAGCATGGCCGCCGATGCCGTGCCATGGTCCGTGCCGCCGGTGCCATTGGCCGCCGCCGTGCGCCCGAATTCGGTGGCAACGAGCACGGTCGTGCTGTTCCATGCCGGGCCCATGCCGTCGCGCAGGGATGCAATGAGCGCGTCCAGCCCCTTGAGCTGCGTGGCAAGCCTGGCGTTCTGCGCGGTGTGCGTGTCCCAGCCGCCGGTCTCCACCATGGCGATGCGGGGACCGTCGGCGCGCGCCAGGAAGCTGGCAGCCATCTTGCCCAGGGCGGCAGGGTCCTGCCGCGCCTTGCCCGCCGGATCGCCCGCCATGTTGCGTGCGTCCATCGCAGCCGTCCACAGGCCGTGCAATTGGGTGTCGCCCGCATACAGCTGCTCCACGCGCAGCAGCAGGTCGTCGGGTGCCTGCGGCAGCGAAGACGGCGCGTAGGAAGACACCTCCACATTGCCACGCAAGGCCATGGGAACCGTCGGCGCAAAGGCAATGGCCTCGCGCCGCTGGCGAGGCAGCAGGGGCAGCAGCCGGTTCATCCAGCCGTCCTTGAGCTGGTACGGCGCAGTGCCACCGGTTTCGAGCACGTTCTGGCCATCGAAATGGGAGCGGTCGCGGTAGGGCGAGGCGACGGCGTGAACGAACAGCGCCTGCCCCGAGGTATAGAGCTTACCGACCTCCACCAGCGACGGATGCAATGCGAAGCTGCCGTCCAGCTTCTGCGCCGTCGCCGGGTCGATGGCGAGCGCACCGCGAAGGCGTGCATACGCGGGGTCGGCATAGGGCACCACCGTGTTCAGGCCATCCGCTGCGCCGCGCTGGATGATGAAAACGAAGCGTTGCTCGGTCTGCGCCTGCGCGAAGACGACGTGCGGCGCCGCCAGCCAGGCACTGCCGGCGAGCGTGGTGCCGAGGAAATGACGGCGGTTGAAAGCAGTGGTGGCTTGCATGGTTATCTCCTCAGGAAATCGGGGGACACGAGCAGCAGCGCGAGGCCGGTGGCGCCGCTTTCGGAGCGGGCGATGGCCTGGCGCGTGACATCGCTGAGCGTGCCGGGCAGGACTTTCGGTGCGATGGCGCGCGGGTCGATGCTGTCGCCCGCGCGCGCCGCCAGGCGTTGTGCCAACTCCACGCGGCGCACCAGTGCGTCCGGCGCGGCCCAGCTGGCTGCGATGTCGTCGTAGCCAGCAGGAGAACCCGGCCGCCACACTGGCTGGCCGAGTTGCGTGAGGATCTGCGCCACCTGGATGCCCTGCATCGACTGCCGGCCCATGGCACGCAGCGAGGACAGCGTCCATTCCCACGGCGTCTTGAACTTGACGGCGGCATCGTCCCACGCTTCGGGTGATTCGATGAGCGCGCGGTACAGCGACGGCAGATCGCCACGCGTGCGCAGGAAAACATCCGCAAGACGGTCGACCAGCGCGGGCGGCGGTGCATCCGCGACGAAATGCCGTGCGAGCTTGGTGGCGATGTGCTTCGCCGTGGCAGGCGATGCAGCGAGGTCGCGCAGGATCGCGACGCCCTGGGCTTCACCCGCACCGTCGTAGCGACGGCCCATCACCGTGCGGGAGCCCGGCTCATGGAACGCGGGATAGAACGCGAACGAACCCGGGGCGGCGGGCGGTGGTGGCGGCATCGTCTCGCGACGGGCCGGCGGGCGACGCGTTCCCGGCGCCATCGCCTGCGCACGCTGCGGCAGGTTCAGGCCGCCGACGCTCCAGCCGGTGAGCGCACGTGCGAACTCGGTGACGTCCGCCTGCGTGTAGCCACTGCGCACGCCCAGCGTGTGCAGTTCCATGATCTCGCGTGCGAGGTTTTCGTTGAGGCCGCGCTGGCGGTCCGGGTTGGCATTGGCGCGAACACCAGCCGGGCTGCCGGGCCCGATGGAACGCGCCTGGTCCAGATAGATCAGCATGGCCGGATGGCGCTCCACGGCCATCAACATGTCTTCGAAGCGCCCCAGCACGTTCGGCCGGATGGCTTCGAGTTCGAGCGGGCCGGCCAGGTTGGTCACCAGCGCCTTCTCCACGGACACGGCGAAGTGGTTGGACCAGAAATGCACGAGGCGCTCGACGAACGGTGTGGGCGTGACGAGCGCACTCTGCACGCGCGCCTGCACGGCTTTCTGGTAATCGTCGCGTGCGTCGCGGCGCATGGCCTGCTGTGCGTCACGGCGGGCCTGCTCGTCCTGGTCGCGCATGTTCTGCCGCGCTTCCAGGTTGCCGGCAAACACCGACGCGGTGACGGGCATGTCAGTCCAGGCGGTGGGGCGCGGCTCGTAGCGCTCCATCTGGCCGAGCAGGTGGCGCGCCGCGTCAGCGGGCGGTGCATCGTCCGGCCGCGCGCCGAGACCGAAGCGGTTGAGCGCTATGGCAGGACGGGCTTGGGGGTTCATGGCCATGGAATGTCCTCCTTCAGGTTCAGGGCAGCCGGTTCAGGGACGGGATGCAGGTGTTGCGGGCGTGGCAGCGCCTGGACCTTCCCCGGGTTGCTGGGCCGGATTGCCGGGTTGCGCCAGTTGCCTCAGCGGACCACGCTGGACCAGCCCCTGCACGAACTTGTTGCGCTCATCCTCAGGCAGCGTGGATGCGAATTCGACCACCTCGCGCTCCACCCGGGCACGGATGACCGCATCGGCCTGCCGGGCCCGGCCGAGCGCCGCTTCCACCGCAGGCCTGTCGAACTGCGGGGCGGCGAGGAGGCGGACGAGTTCGCGCCGGCTCTCGCGCGCTTCGCGCACCGTGGGCTGGATGTCGCGACGCGCGTTCCGCAGCGTGTCGCGGAAGGTGTCGCGCCGCTCGGCCGGCAGGGCTTCGGCTGCAAGCCTGAGACTGCGCTGCACGGCAGCCGTCTGTGGGCCTGCCGACCACCAGCGGTACATGCCGCCGGCAATGCCGCCCACCAGGAACACATTGAGCACCAGCGAGACGGCCAGCAGCCATTTGATTCGTGTCGACATCATTCATCTCCCCAATCCGAAGAGGTTTGCCCGGCGCTGAAAGCGGACGCGCCGTCCATCCAGCCGTCCAGTGCCTGTGGCGCCGCGGACGACAACGCAAACGACACCGCGAACGCACCGGCCACCGCGCCGGCCAGTCCGACACCGGCAGCGCCGAAGCCGGACCACCACAGCACGGCACGTCCCCAGGCGCCGGTGTCTTGTCCCGCGTTCTGCCTCGCGTCGCTGCGTCCCGCGCCAGGCGCAGGAGCACCCGCGACGATGCGTTCCCGCAGCGCCAGTGCCGGCATGTCGACCTCGTGCTGCGCAAGCAATGCGTCGAGTCCGGCGGCGTCGGCCAGCACCTGCGAAAGCGCGGCAGGACTTTGTGCGAGCAGCCAGCGTGCGCCCGCCTGCTCCGCCAGCGGCCAGCGATTGAGATCACCGCCATAGGCATCCGCCAGAGTGCGGAAGCGTTCATCGGTCATGTCCTGAAGGTGCGTCATGCATGCTCCTTGGTTGTTCCCTGTTGCGCGCCGGGCTGGAGCTGGGCGCGCAGATTCCGGCGGGCGCGCACCAGAAGGCTTTCCAGCGCCTCCACGCTGATGCCCATCAGCGCCGCCGTGTCGTTGTTGGACAGGTCCTGGTAGTACTGCAGCACCAGCGCCTCGCGCTGGCGCGATGGCAATGCCGCCAGCGCCGCGTCCATGCGGGCTTTTGCCTGCCGCGCTTCGAGACGGCCGTCCGGCAACGGCGCCGGATCTTCGGTTTCCGGCAGCTCGTCGGACGGGTGCTCGCGCCTGCCGCGCAACCTGTCGTAGCAAAGGTTCAGTGCCACGCGATGCAGCCACGTATCAAAGCGCGCCTGCCCGGCCTCCCACTTCGCTGCGTGTTGCCAGATCCGCACAAAGGCCTCTTGCGCGACGTCCTCCGCTTCGCCCCGGTCACCGAGCATGCGTTGCGCCAGCGCCAGCAGCCGAGGCAGCTTGCGCGCCACCATCTCGCGCACGGCCGCGCCCTCGCCTCGCGCCACGCGTGGCAACAGTTCGATGTCGGGGTCCAGGTCGGCCTGCGGCATGCCTCTTCAACGCACCAGCCACGGAAATCCGTCGCTCCAGCATCCACGATAGTGGGAAAGTCGGCGCAAAGAAATGTAAAGGGCCTCGCCCGGATACCGGACGAGGCCCTTCTACTTGAACCGGCAAGCCGCTATCGCGGTGACCGGGTCAGGATTCAGCGAACGCCAGCAAGCGCGTCGTTGAAGGTCTTGCTGGGACGCATCACGGCGTCCAGCTTGGCGAGGTCGGGCTGGTAGTAGCCGCCGATGTCCACCGGCTTGCCCTGGATTTCGGTCAGTTCCGCGACGATGGCTTGCTCCTTCTCGGCCAGGGTTTTGGCCAGCGGCGCATAGCGGTCGGCCAGTTCCTTGTCTTCCTTCTGGGCGGCCAGTTCCTGCGCCCAGTACATCGCCAGATAGAACTGGCTGCCGCGGTTGTCCAACTGGCCGGTCTTGGGCGACGGGCTCTTGTTGTTGTCCAGCAGCTTGCCGGTGGCAGCGTCCAGCGTTTTGGCCAGGATCTTGGCCTTGGCGTTGCCGGTCTTGATGCCCAGCTCTTCCAGGCTGACAGCCAGTGCGAGGAACTCGCCCAGCGAATCCCAGCGCAGGTGGTTTTCTTCGACCAGCTGCTGCACGTGCTTGGGCGCGGAACCGCCGGCACCGGTTTCGTACATGCCGCCGCCCGCCATCAGCGGGACAATGGACAGCATCTTGGCCGAGGTGCCCAGTTCCATGATGGGGAACAGGTCGGTCAGGTAGTCGCGCAGGATGTTGCCGGTGACGCTGATGGTGTCCAGCCCACGGATGACACGCTCGAGCGTGTAGCGCATCGCGCGCACCTGGCTCATGATCTTGATGTCCAGACCCTTGGTGTCGTGTTCCTTCAGGTAGGTCTCGACCTTCTTGATGACTTCCAGTTCGTGCGGGCGGTACGGGTCCAGCCAGAACACGGCGGGCATGCCGGAGTTGCGGGCGCGTGTGACGGCGAGCTTCACCCAGTCGCGGATGGCGGCGTCCTTCACCTGGCACATGCGCCAGATGTCTCCGGCCTCGACGTTCTGCGACAGCAGCACTTCGCCGGTGGCGATGTCCACGATGTTGGCGACGCCGTCTTCCGGGACTTCGAAGGTCTTGTCGTGCGAACCGTATTCCTCGGCCTGCTGTGCCATCAGGCCGACGTTGGGCACCGTACCCATGGTCTTGGGGTCGAACGCGCCGTGCCACTTGCAGAAGTTGATGATCTCCTGGTAGATGCGGGCGAAGGTGGACTCGGGAATGACGGCCTTCACTTCCTTCAGCCGGCCGTCGGCACCGTACATCTTGCCGCCGTTGCGGATCATCGCGGGCATGGATGCGTCCACGATCACGTCATTCGGCGAATGGAAGTTGGTGATGCCCTTGGCCGAATCGACCATGGCCAGCGCGGGGCGCTTCTCGTGGCAGGCATGCAGGTCGCGCTTGATCTCGTCCTGCTGGCTCTGCGGCAGCGTGGAAATCTTGTCGTAGAGGTTGGCCATGCCGTTGTTCACGTTCACGCCCAGTTCGTCGAACAGCTTGCCGTGCTTCTCGAAGGCTTCCTTGTAGAACATGCGCACGCAGTGGCCGAACACGATGGGGTGGGACACCTTCATCATCGTGGCCTTCACGTGCAGCGAGAACATCACGCCGGTGTCATAGGCATCCTGAATCTGCTGTTCGTAGAACGCCAGCAGCGCCTTCTTGCTCATGAACATCGAGTCGATGATCTCGCCGGCCAGCAGCGATACCTTGGGCTTGAGCACCGTGGTCTTGCCGGACTTGCCGACCAGTTCCATGCGGACGTCGCGCGCCTTGTCCAGCGTCATCGACTTCTCGCCATGATAGAAGTCGCCATGGAACATGTGCGAGACGTGCGTGCGTGACGCGGGGCTCCATTCAGCCATGCTGTGCGGGTTCTTGCGTGCGTATTCCTTCACGGCCTTGGGAGCGCGGCGGTCGGAGTTGCCTTCGCGCAGCACGGGGTTCACCGCCGAGCCCAAAGTCTTGCTGTAACGCGCGCGGATCGCCTTCTCTTCATCCGTCTGGGGATTCTCCGGAAAGTCGGGGATCTTGTAGCCCTTGCCCTGCAGCTCGCGGATGGCGCCCACCAGCTGGTTCTGCGAAGCGCTGATGTTGGGCAGCTTGATGATGTTGGCTTCGGGCTTGAGCGTCAGCTTGCCGAGTTCGGACAACGTGTCGGGCACGCGTTGCTGCTCGGTGAGGGCTTCGGGGAAATTACCCAGGATACGGCCGGCAACGGAGATGTCGCTGGTCTCGACCTTCACGCCAGCGGGCTCGATGAAGGTGCGGATGATCGGCAGGAACGAGCGCGTGGCCAGCAACGGCGCCTCGTCTGTCAGTGTGTAGATGATGGTGGGCTGCTGGGTGCTCATGGAATCTCCTGAAGACGCGTTCTTGAAAACCGGAAACTGTGCGCATGCGCGCGAAACCCCCGATTGTTGCATAGCGGTGAGGCGTATCACATGATGGTATGTCGATCACATGTTGTCGACCATCACCTGACCGAACCCGGAGCAACTGACTTGCGTGGCACCGTCCATCAGGCGGGCGAAGTCGTAGGTGACCTTCTTCGACTGGATGGCCAGTTCGAGCGAGCGGAGGATCAGGTCCGCCGCTTCCTTCCAGCCCATGTGCCGCAGCATCATTTCGGCCGACAGGATGCTCGAGCACGGGTTCACGTAGTCCATCCCGGCGTACTTGGGTGCCGTGCCGTGCGTGGCCTCGAACATGGCGACGGTGTCCGACATGTTGGCGCCGGGCGCGATGCCCATGCCGCCCACCTGCGCGGCGACGGCGTCGGAGATGTAGTCACCGTTCAGGTTGAGTGTCGCGACCACGCTGTACTCGGCCGGACGCATGAGGATCTGCTGCAGGAAGGCATCGGCGATGCTGTCCTTGATGATGATGTCCTTGCCCGTGTTCGGGTTCTTGACGCGCATCCAAGTCAGCCCATCGATCGACTCCGCACCGAATTCCCTTGCCGCCAGGGCGTAAGCCCAGTCACGGAATCCACCCTCGGTGAACTTCATGATGTTGCCCTTGTGGACGATGGTCACGCTCGGGCGGTTGTGGTCGATGGCGTACTGGATGGCCTTGCGCACGAGACGCTCGGTGCCTTCGACGGACACCGGCTTGATGCCCATGGCCGACGTCGCGGGGAAGCGGATCTTGTTGGAGCCCAGCTCTTCCATCAGGAACTTGATGAGCTTCTTCGCCTTCTCGCTGCCGGCTTCGTATTCGATGCCGGCGTAGATGTCTTCGGAGTTCTCGCGGAAGATGACCATGTTGGTCTTGTCCGGCTCGATCAGGGGCGACGGCACGCCCTTGAAATACTGCACGGGACGCAGGCACACATACAGGTCGAGTTCCTGGCGCAACGTGACGTTGAGCGACCGGCGGCCGCCACCCACCGGCGTGGTGAGCGGGCCCTTGATGGAGACCACGTAGTCCTTCGCCGCCTGCACGGTTTCTTCGGGCAGCCAGACGTCATCACCGTAAATGCGGGTGGATTTCTCGCCGGCAAAAACTTCCATCCACTGGATGCGGCGCCTGCCGCCATAGGATTTCTCCACCGCAGCATCGACCACCTTCATCATCACCGGTGTGACATCGATGCCAACGCCGTCGCCTTCGATGTAGGGGATGATGGGTTCGTCAGGGACGTTCAGCGAATTGTCCGCGTTGACAGTGATCTTCTGACCTTGGGCGGGCACCTTGATGTGCTGGTAAGCCATGGACGAACGTCTCCAGTGAGCAAGCAAAAACAGCGCTGATTCTAGCGGCAGCACCTCAGGCCAGCATTTCGGATGTCAGGGTTTCACCTTGTCAACGCCGCTGTCTGCGGCCTCGTTGTGCAAGGGCTTTCGCATGAACTGCACAAAGCGATCTCCATAACCCAGGCATTACAAAGGAAATCGGAAATGACCAGACTGCTCGCCACCATTCTCACCACCGTGTTCGCTGCCTCCGCTTTCGCACAGGCACCGGCCCCCGCCGCCAAGCCCGTGGCGCCCGCAGCCCCCGCGGCTGCTGCGGCGCCTGCCGCTGCTCCTGCGGCCACAACGCCTGTCGCCGCAGCCCCGGCCATGAAAGAAGACAAGCCCGCCATGAAGGGCGACAAGAAGGCAAAGAAGACCAAAGCCAAGGTCGCCAAAAAGGCCCACAAGAAGGAAGCCCCCAAGGCTTGATCGCCTGAAGGCCTGACTTTCCAGTCAGTCTCCGGATTTCGCCAGAATGCCCGCACATCGCGGGCATTTCTCATGAAACTTCTTCAACGTCTCATCCTTGCCGCAGGCTTGGCACTAGCGCTGCCTGCAGGCATTTCCTTCGCGCAAAGCCAGGCAACAACCGAAGGCTCGCCGCAGATGAACCTGCAGCGCACCCGACTCACCGCCGGCATGCACCTGATCGACGCGCAGGTCGCGCAAACGAACGACCAGCGCATGACCGGCCTGATGCATCGCAAGGACATGCCCCCGAACGAAGGCATGCTCTTCGTGTTCGAACAACCGTCGCAGCAATGCTTCTGGATGAAGAACACGCTCATTCCCCTCACTGCCGCCTTCATTGCCGACGACGGCACCATCGTCAATCTCGTCGACATGAAACCCCAGAGCCTGGACTCGCACTGCTCGGAAAAGCCGGTGCGCTACGTGCTCGAGATGAACAAGGGCTGGTTCGAACGGAAAGGCCTGAAGGCCGGGTTCAAACTCGGCGGACCCATCTTCGCTGCGCGCCGCTGAAGACGCTCGCAGCTGCCAACAAAAAAGCCGGCGCATGCCGGCTTTTTTGTTGCTGCACAGACGTGCGGCGGGAGAATCAGGCGAAATTCTTCGCGGCGAATTCCCAGTTGACCAGCTTGTCCAGGAAGGTCTCGACGAACTTCGGACGGAGGTTGCGGTAGTCGATGTAGTAAGCGTGTTCCCACACGTCGACCGTCAGCAGCGCCTTGTCGTCGGTGGTCAGCGGCGTGCCGGCTGCGCCGGTATTGACGATGTCCACGCTGCCGTCCGGCTTCTTCACGAGCCAGGTCCAGCCGGAACCGAAGTTGCCCACGGCCGACTTGGTGAATGCTTCCTTGAAGGCGGCATAGCTGCCCCATTTCTTGGTGATGGCCTCGGCCAGTGCGCCGGTGGGCTCGCCGCCGCCGGCGGGCTTCATGCAGTTCCAGAAGAAGGTGTGGTTCCAGATCTGTGCGGAGTTGTTGTAGATGCCGCCGGAGGACTTCTTGATGATTTCCTCGAGGGTCATGCTCTCGAACTCGGTGCCCTTCTGCAGGTTGTTGAGGTTCACGACGTAAGCGTTGTGGTGCTTGCCGTGGTGGTACTCGAGCGTCTCCTTGGAGTAGTGAGGTGCCAGCGAATCGATGGGGTACGGCAGCGGCGGAAGGGTGTGTTCCATGGTCTTTTCCTCGTGGTGTGTAAAACGGATCGATTGTAGGAAGTTTGTTCAGTCCTGCTTGCGCACGGTCAAAGCAACCTCGCCATCGGAGAGGGTTGCGGTCACGTGCCCGCCCGGCTGGAACTGGCCTGCGCTGGTCAGCGGGTGGCCGGTTTCGTCGGTCAGCCACGCATAACCACGACGCAACACCAGCGCCGGGTCGAGCAGTTCGAGTTTGATACGGGCCCGTGACAACCTGTCGTCAGCGCGCCTCACGGCATCGTGCAGCGCAACCGGCAACGCAGGCTCCATGCGTTGCAGTGCGTTGCGCTTGTTGCCCAGTTGCGCAAGAACGCCGTAGCGCAGGCGCTGGGCGCGGTGTGTGAGCTGGAGGCGTTCGCGGGCCATGAGCGAAGAGGGGCGGCCCAGCCGCCGTGTCGCCTGATCGAGCCGCTGGGCCTGCGCATCAAGCACCCGCCCTGTCGCGTCCGACAAGCGCTGCGCCATCAGGGCGACCGCGCCCAGCCACACGTCGCGCGGCTGCGCCGCGAGTTCGGCCGCGGCAGTCGGCGTGGGCGCACGGAGGTCGGCGCAGAAGTCGGCGATGGTGAAGTCCGTTTCATGGCCCACGCCTGAAATCAGCGGCACCGGGCTGCGGACGATCGCGCGCGCCACCTGTTCGTCGTTGAACGCCCAGAGGTCTTCGATGGAGCCGCCGCCGCGCACGAGCAGGATGACATCGGGGGCACCCGGACCGCCCGCCTCGACGCGCGAATACAGGTTGCCCAGCGCGCGGACCAATTCGGCAGGCGCTGCAGCCCCCTGTACTTGGGCGGGCGAGATGACCACCTGCACATGCGGCGCCCGGCGACGCAAGGCGGTCACGACGTCGTGCAGCGCAGCCGCCCCCAGCGAGGTGACGATCCCGATGCAACGGGGTGCCAGCGGCACGGGTCGCTTGCGCGCCGCGTCGAACAGGCCTTCTTCATCGAGTTTTGCCTTCAATCGCAGGAACTGCTCGAACAGCGCACCCTGCCCGGCCCGGCTCATGGATTCCACGATGAGTTGCAGGTCGCCGCGGGGTTCGTACACCGCCAGCCGCCCTCGCACCTGGACGAGTTCGCCGTCACGCGGCGAAACATCCATGAGGCTCGCCGCGCGGCGGAACATCGCGCAACGCAGCTGACCCGATTCGTCTTTGAGGGAAAAGTAGCAATGGCCACTGGCCGCACGCGAGAAACCGGTGATCTCGCCCTGCACGCTCACCGGGTTGAATCTGGCGTCCAGCGCGTCAGCAACGGCGCGGCATAGCGCGCCAACTTGCCAGATTCGTGGCGTCGTTGCTGGGTTTTCGGAACGGGGTGTCAGCATTGGCGCGGCATCCGGGGTGCGATTACTCCACAGAAGACCGCGCGGTGCGGCAATTCATGACAAAACCACGTCCACATGACGAATTTACGAAGCAAGCCATTGATTTCATTGGATTTTTTTCTGCTCAAAATGTCATCGATGTGTCACAAGTGTTGGCTGATGCGGCTTGCAGCATGCTGGGCACAAGGTTGCTCACAAAGTTATCCACAATTTTTGTGGGTCAAGTCTGACAGCGACCGGTCAGGCTCACGTGTGTGCGAAGCATTCAAAAGCGTCACGGCTTCAGGCCATAATCTCACCGCGCGCAACGCGCCGGAACTCCGGTTCCGACACCGGAAACTGCAGCAGTACGTTTGGCGAAGGGGGTTCTTTGTTTTCGATCATACAAGCCGCAGGCTGGCCCATCTGGCCCTTGATTGCCTGCTCCATCGTGGCCCTGGCCCTCATCATCGAACGATTCGTCAGTCTCAAGACCGCCAAGATCGCTCCACCGCGGCTGCTCGATGAAGCCATCGGCGTTTCACGCGCGGGCGTGCCTGCTGCCGATGTGGTGATGAAGCTCGAACAGAACTCGGCCCTGGGTGAAGTTCTCGCCAGCGGCTTCCGCACGCTGAACTCCAACCCGCGTTGCAGCGAGGAAGAACTGCGCGCCAGCATGGAAAACACCGGCCGCGCCGTGGCCCACCGCCTCGAGCGCTACCTTGCGGCGCTGGGCACCATCGCATCCGCCGCGCCGCTGCTCGGTCTGCTGGGCACCGTCATCGGGATGATCGAAATCTTCGGCTCGCAAGCCCCCACCGGCAGCAGCGGCGGTGGCAACCCGGCGCAACTGGCGCACGGCATTTCCATCGCGCTGTACAACACCGCATTCGGCCTCATCGTGGCCATACCGGCACTCATTTTCTGGCGCTACTTCCGTTCGCGGGTGGACGAGTACCTGCTCTCTCTCGAACTGGCTGGCGACCGCTTTGCCCGCCACCTGAATTCGTTGCGCAAGTAAGGCCGCCTGCCATGAACTTCCGTCCCCGCGCCAAGGAAGAGCCGGAGATCAACCTGATCCCGTTCATCGACGTGCTGCTGGTCATCCTGATTTTCCTGATGCTGTCCACCACATACAGCAAGTTCACGGAACTGCAGCTCAAGCTGCCGGTCGCCGACGCTGACGCGCAACGTGACTACCCCAAGGAAGTCATCGTCGCGGTCGGCGCGGACGGGCGCTACTCGATCAACAAGACCGTGGTCAACGGCCGCAATGTCGATGCGGTGGCCGCCGCACTGGCCCTGGCCGCCACGGCCGGCAAGGACACGACGGTCATCATCAGCGCCGACGCTACCGCTGCCCACCAGTCGGTCGTGACTGTGATGGAAGCGGCGCGCCGGGCGGGTCTGAACCAGATCACCTTCGCCACGCAGTCGTCCGCGACCAGCGGCAAGTAAGGATTCATGCGCCAAGCGTTGCAGCGGGCCTGGTTGCATCGGGGGCTGCTGGCCTGGCTGCTGTGGCCCCTGTCCCTGCTCTTCGGGCTTCTCGCTGCGACGAGACGCGCGGCGTATCGCACGGGCATCCTTCGCGCGACCACGCTGCCGGTGCCCGTCATCGTCGTCGGCAATGTGGTGGCGGGCGGCGCGGGAAAGACGCCGGTGACAATTGCGCTGGTGCGCCATCTGCAGGCACGCGGCATACCGGTGGGCATCGTCTCGCGGGGCTACGGACGGCGGGATACGCGACAGGACTTGATCGAAGTGCACGCAGACAGCCTGGCCAGCGAAGTCGGCGATGAGCCCCTGCTCGTCCACCGCGCCACTGGCGCTCCACTGGTGGTGGGGCGGCGACGGGCCGAAGCCGCGCAACATCTGCTGGCAAGGCACCCGGCAGTGGCGGTCATCGTGAGCGACGACGGGCTCCAGCATCTGGCGCTGTCACGCGACATCGAGATCTGCGTGTTCGACGCGCGCGGCGTCGGCAACGGATTCCTGCTGCCGGCCGGTCTGCTTCGCGAGCCGTGGCCCAGACCAGTCGATTTCATCTTGCACACAGGCACTGTCGACGCGCCCAATGCTTTCATACTGAAGCGGCAACTGGCCGGCCACGCGGCCGACGCTGACGGCAACACGACCGACCTCTCCGCGCTCGCAGGCCAGCCCGTGACCGCCGTCGCCGGCATCGCGCAACCGCAGGCCTTCTTCGACATGCTGGCTGCGCGCGGCATCCATGCATCGCACACGGTGGCGCTGGATGACCACCACGACTTCTCCGGCTGGCAGCCGCCAGAAGGGACCGTGATCTGCACGGAGAAAGACGCCGTCAAGATCTGGCCGGCCCATCCCCGGGTACTCGCCGTTGTGCTGGAGGTCACCGTTGACGAAGCGTTCTGGCACGCGCTGGATGCACGGCTATCATCCCTGCATGGACACCAAACTGCTTGAGTTGCTGGTCTGCCCGGTCACCAAGGGCCCGCTGAAGTACGACCGCGAGCGCGAGGAACTCGTCTCGCGCAGCGCGCGGCTCGCCTACCCGGTGCGCGACGGAATTCCCATCCTGCTGGAGAACGAAGCCCGCACGCTCACCGACGAGGAACTGGAGCAGTGAGCTTCACCGTGCTGATCCCTGCGCGCCTGGCCTCGACCCGGTTGCCGGACAAACCCCTGGCCGACATCGCCGGACTGCCGATGATCGTGCGTGTTGCGCAACGCGCGCTCGAGTCGTCCGCCTCGCAGGTCATCGTTGCGGCCGATAGCCCGCAGATCATGGAAGCCTGCTCAGCGCACGGCGTGCGTGCCATCCTGACCCGCGCCGACCACCCTTCCGGCAGTGACCGGCTTGCCGAGGCCTGTGCCCAGCTCGGGCTGGACGGGGACGACCGCGTGGTCAACGTGCAAGGCGACGAGCCGCTCATTGCCCCGAGCCTCATCGACGCCGTTGCGCAGATGCTGCTCGACCGGCCACAGGCCGCCATGAGCACGGCGGCGCACGCGCTCGACTCCAGCACCGAGTTCGCCAACCCGAACGTCGTGAAGGTGGTGCTGGATGCCCAGCAACTTGCACTGTATTTCAGCCGCGCCCCCATCGCCTGGTGGCGTGACGGCTTTTCCGGCGGCATCGGGACCCGGCTTCCGGAGCCGGCGCCGTTGCGGCATATCGGCATCTACGGCTATCGGGCCGGCTTCCTCCGGCAATTTCCTGCGATGGCCCAGTCGCCGCTGGAGGTCACCGAAGCGCTGGAACAACTGCGCGTGCTCTGGCATGGGCATCGCATCGCAGTTCATGTGAGTCCCGAAGCACCAGGACCGGGCGTGGATACCCCGGCGGACCTGGAGCGCGTGCGACGCGTTTTCAGCATGCTTTAGGCATTTTCCGGGGCAGAACAGGCCCCGCGTAAGCGGGCGCGAAGGCCTTGCATGCTATCCTTTGGCGCAACGAAGCAATGCGGCGCACCCGTCACCGCAAAGCCGGAAGATACCCCGTCACGAACGGGCAGCCCGCGCCAGCATTGCCACTGATTTCTACGATCCGAGGACAACCATGAGACTCATCCTGTTGGGCGCGCCCGGCGCGGGCAAGGGCACGCAAGCGGCGTTCATCTGCAAGAAGTTCGGCATTCCGCAAATTTCCACTGGCGACATGCTGCGCGCCGCCGTCAAGGCCGGCACGCCGCTGGGTCTGCAGGCAGACGCGGTGATGAAGTCCGGCGGCCTGGTGAGCGATGACCTCATCATCAACCTCGTGAAGGAGCGCATTGCCCAGCCCGATTGCGCCAACGGCTTCCTGTTCGACGGTTTCCCCCGCACGATTCCCCAAGCCGATGCGATGAAAGCCGCTGGCGTGAAGCTCGACCACGTGCTGGAGATCGACGTGCCGTTCGACGCCATCATCGAACGCATGAGCGGCCGCCGCTCGCATCCGGCCAGCGGCCGCATCTACCACGTCAAGTTCAACCCACCGAAGGTGGAAGGCAAGGACGACGAAACCGGCGAAGCGCTGATCCAGCGCGAGGACGACAAGGAAGAAACCGTGCGCAAGCGACTGGACGTTTACAGCGCCCAGACGCGCCCGCTGGTGGACTACTACTCGAGCTGGGCCAAGGCCGACCCGGCCGGCGCACCGAAGTACAGCGCCATCAGCGGCATGGGGTCGGTGGACGAAATCACCGCTCGCGCGCTCGCCGCCCTGTCCCGCTGAACGACCCGGCCGGCCGGATATCCCAGGCCGGAATATCTCAAGCCGGGCTCGACCTCAGGCCGTAGGCCCTGTCACCGACGAACAGGTACTCGACGCGCACGATCGCGTCACCCTTTTCCTGCGCGAAGGTGAACCCCACCAGCGAAACCTGCGCGCCCACGGCAATGGGGGCGACCTTCCACGCTTCCATCCGCGTGAGCGGCGCCAACTCCACTTCCCAGGATCGGTCCTTGCGCGTCGGGAGCACCGTCTTTGCCAGCAATGCCTTGCCATCCACGGGCGCGCTCTGTGCAGGCAGCGCCCGCTGGGCCAGGTCGGCGGGCAGCGCCAGATTGGCCGGCACCTCGATGACCAGCTCCGCATGCGGATTGCGCCACTGCACTCGGGTCACACGGCCCTGGAGATAGATCGGCCGGTCCTGGTCGAAGCTGCTCCAGCCGTGATGCGCCATCGCAGGCATCAGCATCGAGCCGGTCCCCAGCGAGGCCATGCCTTGAACGAGTTGACGTCGGTTCATCATTGAAAAGACTCCTTTCCAGGCTAAACATAGGCGATCCAGCGACCGCAGGTGATGACAGCCACCCAGATCACGCTGGAACACAGCATCTGCACGCGCGCCAGACCGTCGGGCCGGGCAAGCGATCCACGCCCATGGAACCACGCTGCATTGCCCGCCGCGAGTACCAGTAGCAACATCTTGATCGTGAATGCGCGATTGGCCAGAAGTTCCGCAGGCTGCGTGGCGAACATGGCCAGGCCCGACAGGAGCGCCAGGCCGAAGCCCGTGCCGACCAGCGAAAGACTCAGCCTGCCCAACGCTGGCAACGGCAAGGCAGCGCCCAAGCCGAAGATGCGCAACTCCAGAAGCACCAGATTGCCCAGTACCAGGGCCACGCCGACCAGATGAACGACTTCGAGTGCCGGATAAGCCCAGGCCGACGACAACATGGCGGAGGCTCCTGCCGTCAGCGCGCTGCAGGCCGCGCCGCCTCGCCCAGCGCCAGCATCAGTGCCACGCGCGCCTTCACCGGTGAAAGCCCTTGCGAATCCGGCAATTCCCGCCCGGCACTGCCGAACACGCGCCCGAAGGCGCAACGCGTGGCACGCACGACATGGATGCCCGCCTCCACCGCATCATGCAAGGCAGCTTCCAGGTCGTGGTGCAGCGTGCCGTTGCCGGTACCCGCCACCACGATGCCTTGCACCCCGTCCTGGCGCAGCAGACGCACCAGCCGGCCATCCGCACCGGCGTAGTTGAGCAGCACGTCGACGCGAGGCCATGAAGATGCAGGCTGGTCGAGCAACGCCGCTTTCGGCGACTCGACCGCCGGCCAGTCGCGCACGCACCGTACCGCCCCCTGCTCGACGTAACCGACAGGGCCGTCATCGCCCGAGACGAAAGCATCGAGCCGGTAGGTGTGCACCTTCTGCACTGCCCTTGCATCGTGGACCACACCGGCGCAAACCAGCGTGACACCACGCGCGCCAGGCGTCTGCGCCACGGTGACCGAGTCCACCACGTTCTGCGGGCCGTCGGGCGCGAGCGCGGTCGCCGGCCGCATGGCACAGGTCAGCACGACCGGCTTGGCTGGCTGCAGCACAGCCTGCAGGAAGTACGCGGTCTCTTCCACCGTGTCCGTGCCATGGGTGATGACGATGCCCTGCACGTTGCCATCAGCAAGCCAGTGCGCCGTGCGCTGCGCCAGCCGCTGCCACACCTCGAAGCCCATGTCCTTGCTGTCCAGCTGCGCGACCTGTTCCGTGACAAGGTCGATACCGGCAAGGGACGGGATCGCCTGCACCAGTTGATCGACGCCGATCTGCGCCGCCGTGTAACCCGTGTGATCGCCCGACGATTTCGCCGTGCCAGCGATGGTGCCGCCTGTGCCGAGGATGACGATCTTCTTGCCCATGACTTGCAAACTTTCAAAAACTGGTTAAAAATACAGTTACTGGATGTTCCGACAGTAAACCCTTCTGCGCCATGGTGCAGAGGCCCGCAAGGAGTCACCATGATCGAGAGCCCCAAACTCACCGCCCGTCAGCAACAGATTCTGGAATTGATCCAGAGTGCCATTGCGCGCACCGGTGCACCACCTACCCGCGCCGAAATCGCGACCGAACTCGGCTTCCGGTCGGCCAATGCAGCGGAAGAGCACCTGCAGGCGCTCGCCCGCAAGGGCGTGATCGAACTCGTCAGCGGCACCTCGCGCGGCATCCGCCTGCGCAGCGAAACGCTTCGCTCCATCAACGAATCCCGGGTCAAACAGTTCTCCCTGCCGTTGCCAAGCCTGGCCCAACTCGCCCTGCCTCTGGTGGGGCGGGTTGCCGCCGGCTCGCCCATTCTCGCGCAGGAACATGTGGACCAGACGTATTACGTCGAAAGCAGCCTGTTCCAGCGCAAGCCAGATTACCTGCTCAAGGTGCGCGGCATGTCCATGCGCGACGCCGGCATCATGGACGGTGACCTGCTGGCCGTGCAGTCCACACGCGAAGCCAAGAACGGGCAGATCGTCGTGGCACGACTGGGTGACGAAGTCACGGTCAAGCGCTTCAAGCGCAACAAGCACCTGATCGAGCTGCATGCCGAGAATCCCGACTACCAGACCATCGTGGTCGAGCCGGGTGAACCGTTCGAGATCGAAGGCCTTGCCGTGGGCCTCATCCGCAACACGATGCTGATGTAGGCATCTCCAGATTCGTGGCCCGGCAACAGGTGGCGGGCGTATGGCGCGGAGCCATCACCCTGTTGCCCGGCCCTGTGTTTCCAATCCTGCCTGTGTTCAATCTCTGCCGTCAGGAGTTCACATGGGAATCGCTCTTTTCACCCTCTCCAGTCTCTTTGCGCCGCTGCAGGCTTTCTTCGCGCCGGTATCCGGTCAAGGGGCTGCGGGTCGCGCGCATGCGCCGCGCCTGCCATCGACACGCACGCAGTCCGCCCGCATGCGTGTGCCGGCTGCGCAAGAGGCTTCCGTATCTGCGCCATCATGCCAACGCCAGGCAGTCATCAAGTCCCGCCCGTTGCGTGTGGTGCGCGTCGTCGAGCCGCAAACCCAGCGTGCCTGCGCAGGCCGCATGGTCATCAGCGGGCGCATGGCCGATGTCTGCGCCGAACTCGATCGCCTCGCAGCGATCGAAGCCGCCTCACAATCCACCCGGCACTGAGATCGGGCCAGGCAGCGTGAATCAGGCGCGTTATGAGGCGGTATTGCCCGCCAGATAATCCGTCTTGCCCAGCGGCACGCCGTTGTGACGCAGGATGGCGTAGGCCGTCGTGACATGGAAGAAGAAGTTGGGCAAGGCCCAATGCTTGAGGTACGCCTCGCCCGTCATGGTGCGGGTGCGGTCCCGGCCCACGGCGAACGTGATGTCCCGCGCTTCGGTTCCATCCAGTTGCGCCGCTTGCACGGTGGCCAGGAAATCCAGCGTCTTCTGGATGCGTGCCTTGAGTTCCGGCAACGTGGTTTCCGTGTCTTCGAACTTCGGCGCCTCAATGCCTCCGATACGCGCCACGCACAGCTTCGCCGCATCACAGGCGATGAGCACCTGCCGGGTGAAGGGCAGCATGTCCGGTGCGAGGCGGCTGTTCGCAAGGACGTTGGTGTCGTACTTGCGCGCCTGCGCGTCGGCCGTGGCCTTGTCGATGAAGTGCGAAAGGTTGCCCAGCATGGTGGTGAAGATGGGCACGCTGGCCGAGTGCATCGAAATGGTCAAGTAAGTCTCCTGAGGGGCGACGGTTGTCGCAAAGCCGTGATGCTACCGATTGCCTGAGGCTTTTGCAGGAAGCTCCCATCGTCTGGCAAGCGCCTGCCTTCAAGGCCAGCGGACGCCCGAGGCACAATGGCGGGATGAACGTTGTGATCCTCGATGACTATCAGGACGCGGTGCGCAAACTCGCATGCGCGGCGAAACTGGAGCCTTACTCCGCCAAGGTCTACACCAACACCGTCAAGGGCATCGGCCAGCTGTCGGTACGCCTGAAAGATGCCGACGTGATCGTGCTGATCCGCGAGCGCACGCAGCTCAGCCGCCAGTTGATCGAAAAGCTGCCGCGCCTGAAACTGATCTCGCAAACCGGACGCTCCGGCCCGCACATCGACGTGGCCGCCTGCACGGAACGCGGCATCGCCGTCGCTGAAGGTTCCGGCTCACCTGTCGCGCCGGCCGAGCTGACCTGGGCACTCCTGATGGCGGCCATGCGCCGCTTGCCCCAGTACATCAGCAACCTCAAGCATGGTGCCTGGCAGCAATCCGGTTTGAAGTCCGCATCCATGCCACCCAACTTCGGCATCGGATCCGTGCTCAAGGGCAAGACACTGGGAATCTGGGGCTACGGAAAGATCGGCCAGCTGATCGCCGGCTATGGCCGCGCCTTCGGCATGCAGGTGGTCGTGTGGGGTCGCGACGCATCGCTGGAGAAGGCCCAGGCCGACGGCCACTTCGTCGCGCCCGACCGCGAATCGTTCTTCATGGCATGCGACGTGATTTCCCTGCATCTGCGCCTGAACGATGCAACGCGCGGCATCGTGACGCTGGATGACCTGTCGCGCATGAAGCCGACCTCCCTGCTGATCAACACATCGCGTGCCGAACTCATCGAGCAGGATGCATTGATCGCCGCGCTCAACCGCGGCCGGCCGGGCATGGCGGCCATCGACGTCTTCGAGAGCGAACCGACCTTGCAGGGTCATGCCCTGCTGAGACTGGAGAACTGCATCTGCACGCCGCACATCGGCTATGTGGAACAGGACAGCTACGAGATGTACTTCGGCCAGGCGTTCGACAACGTGGTGAACTTCATCGAAGGCCGGCCGACCAACATCGTGAACCCGGGCGCACTGCAAGTGCGCCGTTGACCCGGGCGGCGATGGCGCGCAAGCGCCATCGCCCTGCGCAATCAGCCCTTGGGCTTGTCCTTGTCGGCCGTGGAAGGCGACAGCGCGGACGGCGCGGACGGATCGAACAGTTCGAAGTCGATGCTGTTGTCGTCAGACTTGGCATCGGTGCTGTTGGACGGCGGTTGCCCGGCAGGAGGCCTCGGCTTGGGCAGCGATTCCAGCGGCGCCACCATGCTGTCAGACAACACGAGGTCGATGTCAACGCCCAGGGGCTGGTCGGGCGGCGGCACCTCGGGCAACGGGGGCAGCGAAACCGTGGCTTCGCGGGGGTTTTCGACACCCCGGCTCTTCAGGCGTACGAGCTCTTCGTCATCCAGCGAAGGCGGCACGGTGAGCGCCGCATTGGACATGACGGCGAATGCCGAGTCCGGGCCGGACACGACGAAGCCGGCACTGTCATCATCGGAAACTTCGAGCGCCACCGCGAACAGCAGAAGCAGTTCCTGATAGGCCTCGAGATCGAAGGAGTCGCCGCTTTCGGCGTTGGGGCGACGGAAGATCAGCTCCTCCACCAGCGTCACGACGTCCGGGTTGCCCCAGAGCTCGACGATGCGGGCCAGCGTCTCCGGATAGCCTTCGAGCCCCTGGCTTTCTTCGTTGAACGCGTCGAATTCAGGCACGTCGGCGTTGAAGACACTGTGGAATTCCTCGCGCAACTGGTCGTACTCCGCGCGCTTGGCCTGCTGGTGGTAGATCTTGAACAGGTCCAGATAGGCGAGAGCGCTGGTCTCCGGGTTGTCGCGGATGTGGCCCATCAGCACGCCCACGGCCTGATCGTGCTGTCCCAGCGACAGGAAGAAGTCGACCTGCTGGTGGATGTCGAACAGTTCCTCGGTGTTCACCGAGCGGCCGCTGCCGCCGAAGCTGGAGTGGAAGTCCGTGTGCAGGCGGCGCGGAAGCTGCGACGCCGCATAGGAGGCCCTGGACAGCGGCGCACTGACCGAATCGCCGCTTTCCTGGACGTCGATGCCCAGATCGAGATCGAGCTCGGCCGGGGCTGGCGGGCGTGTTTTCGCCGGGCGAGCCGGCGGGGGCGGCATCGGTGCATGGATCTGCACGGTCGCCTGGCCTTCGTCCTGCGTCAGTGGCGGAACCTGCACGGTGGCCGGGCTGCGCATGTCCACATCGCGCCACCAGTCGGCGTTGCGGGCGGCGCCACCACGGCGCCCACGGTTCCAGAAGAACGCGGCAGCAGCCAGTGCAGCCAGCAGCAGCGCGACCAGCACGTACACGAGGTTGTTCGCGTAGCGCTCGCTTTGCGCCTTTTCCAGTTGCGACTTCAATTCATTGATGTTCGCCTGGTTCTGCGCCATCTGGGAACGGATCGCATTGAGCGTCGTTTCCATTTCCTGCATGCGCTGCGAATCGCGCAGCACGTCTTCGGGCTGGGCATTGATCGAGCGCCACAGGGCGGCGGCTTCGGCACGCTTCTGCTCGTTTTCTTCCGGCACGCCGGACAACTGGGTCGCACTGCGCAGATTGCCATCTCGCTCGGGCGGGGCCTCGGCCGGATCCAGCTGCAGGCGCGCACGCGGCGCCGGGGCGGGCGCAGCTTTGGGCGCGGGCGCAGCGGGACGAGCCACCTTCGGCTGGTCGGACGATGCGGCGGGCGCGGCCGGTGCTGCTGGCGCAGGAGCCGGACGCGGTCGCTGCGGCCGGGGCGCCGGTGCCACGGGAGGCGAGGCGTCGGCCAGACGGGGCGCGGGTGCCGGTGCGGGCCTCGGCGCAGCCACTGGCGGCGCCGGCAGGCCGGGCGCGGGGGCCGGTGCCACGATCGCTGGCACAGGCAGCGTCGGCAGCGGCGCCGCGGCGATGGCGGACGAAGTCTCGGTCGGCAGTTCAGCCAGCAAGACCAGACGGCGCGTGACCTTCTGGTCGCAACCCACCTTCAGATAGACAGTTACGACGGGTTCGTCGACCACCACGCTGGAACGGACGCGCACGGAAATCTCGCGTCCTTCAGCCGTGCCGGGTGCGGATTCGGTGACGATGCGGACGTTGCGCGGTTCAATGCGCACGTCGGAATGGAACACGTCGGCGTCAAAGCACAGCGACGAGCCGTCTTCACCGGCTTCGAGCCGAACCGGGACGGTCACGTCCAGCGGCTGACCGACCCATGCTGCGCCCCGGACCCTGCCGATGGACAGGGCCGAACTGCTCACGGCGGTTGCCAGCAGCACACCCCCTAATACCGTTTTTTTGAAGTCCACAGTCAATCGCGCGTCCATAGCAGGCCGAGTTCGGGGCATTGTGACACACCTTGAAACAGTAATCGGTAAGCAATAATCCTCAGATGACCACTATTTATATGGATGTTGGCCTCGTGGGGACCGGGGCCATGGGTCGGGGTATCGCGCAGATCGCGGCCCAGGCCGGAAGCACGGTCCATCTCTTCGATACCCAGCCCGACGCAGCCGCCAAGGCCCGCGATCTCATCATTGCCCAGTGGGCCCGTCTCCAGGAAAAGGGCCGTCTCTCGCAGGACGACGTTGCATCACTTTCATCGCGTCTCCAGGTCAGCAGCTCGCTCGAAGCGCTTTCCGCCTGCCAGCTCGTTGTCGAGGCCATCGTCGAGCGGCTGGACATCAAGAAATCCCTCTTCTCGCAGCTCGAGGCCATCGTGCCCGCATCCACGGTGCTGGCAACCAACACGTCCTCGCTGTCGGTGACAGCGATCGCGGCAGGTCTCGAACACCCCGGCCGACTGGCGGGCTACCACTTCTTCAACCCCGTGCCGCTCATGAAGGTGGTCGAGGTGATTGCCGGGCTCAAGACCGAAGCCCGCGTCTGTGAAGATCTTGCCGCCTACGCCCGCCAGATGGGCCACACGCCCGTGCAGGCCGCAGACACGCCCGGATTCATCGTGAACCATGCAGGCCGTGGCTACGGCACCGAAGCGCTGCGCATCGTGGGCGAAGGCGTGGCCGATTTCGCAACCATCGACCGCATCCTGAAAGACCAGGTCGGCTTCAAGCTCGGCCCCTTCGAACTCATGGACCTGACGGCGCTGGATGTCTCGCACCCGGTGATGGAGTCCATCTACCAGCAGTACTACGACGAGCCGCGGTACCGGCCGAGCGTGATCACCGCGCAGCGTCTGGCTGGCGGGGTGCTGGGCCGCAAGACCAACGAAGGCTTCTACCGCTACGTGGACGGTGCTGCCCAGGTTGCGCCTGAACCCGCAGTGCCGCAAGTGAATGAAATGCCGCCGGTCTGGGTGTCGTCACGCGCCGCACGCCGCGCCGAACTTCTGCAACTGCTCAAGGATCTGGGCGCAACCATCGAAACGCAGTCCGCGCCCTCCCCCAACGCATTGACTCTCGTCGCGCCCTTGGGCTTCGACGTGACGACGGTGGCGGTCGTGGAGCGCCTGGACCCGGCCCGCACCGTGGGCATCGACCTGCTGGTGGAAGACGCCAGCACCAAACGCCGTGTGCTGGCCACCAATCCGGCCACGCGGGTGGACATGCGCGACGCGGCGCACGCCCTCTTTGCACGCGACGGCAAGCCGGTGAGCGTCATCCGCGACAGCGGCGGCTTCGTGACGCAGCGCGTGGTGGCAACCATCGTGAACATCGCGGCTGACATCTGCCAGCAGCGCATCTGCACGCCAGCCGACCTGGAAACTGCCGTCACGCTGGGCCTGGGCTATCCGCTCGGACCTCTGGCCATGGGCAACCGCTGGGGGCCGGCAAGCATCCTCGAAGTGCTGTTCAACATGCAGACGGTGTATGGCGACCCGCGCTACCGCCCGAGCCCGTGGCTGCGCCGTCGCGGCGCCATCGGCCTGAGCCTGTTGCACGAAGAAGCCTGACACCGCGCCGACCCATTGCACCGAAAGACACGAGAACCATGTCCGCCGAACTCAAGAGCACCACGCAGGGCCAGACCATGGTCCTCACGATCCACAACCCCGAGCACCGCAACGCGCTCGGCCCGGAGATCTACGCCGCCGGCGTGGAGGCATTGAGCGTCGCGGAGAACAACCCCGACATCCGCAGCGTGGTGATCACCGGCGAAGGCATGACCTTCAGCGCCGGCGGCAACCTGCAGCGCCTGCAGACCAACCGCCAGCAGCAGCCCGAAGTGCAGGCGCAAAGCATCGAAGGCCTGCACAACTGGATCGAAGCGGTGCGCACGTTCCCGCGCCCCATCGTCGCAGCAGTGGAAGGCGCGGCCGCCGGTGCGGGCTTCTCGCTCGCGCTCGCGTGCGACTTCATCGTGGCAGCCAGCAACGCGGTGTTCGTCATGGCCTACAGCAACGTCGGCCTGTCGCCCGACGGCGGTGGCAGCTGGACCCTCTCGCGCAGCCTGCCACGCCAGCTGGTGAACGAACTGCTGATGTGCGGTGAGCGCCTCACCGCGCAACGCCTGCACCAGGCCGGACTCATCAACCGCCTGAGCGAACCGGGTGATGCGTTGACCGAGGCACTGTCGCTGGCACACGGCCTCAACCTGCGCGCACCCAACGTGCTGGCGAGCATCAAGGAGCTGGTGAACGAGGCACCGCACCGCACGCTCACCGCGCAGCTGGCCGCCGAGCGCGATCATTTCGTGCGCAACCTGCACCACGTCAACGGCGGCATCGGCATCCAGGCGTTCCTGGACAAGCGCCAGCCGCAGTACGAGTAGTTCCACAAATCCAGCGGCCGCTGGAATCGAAGACGCTCAGGTGACAACCCTGAGCCGTGCCACGCGTCCCGCACGCGACAATGGCCCCATTCGCAGTCACTCACAAGACAGCCCATGGACGAGCCGATTCTTACCATCGAAGAACGAGAGGCGATCAACAACGGTCGCTGGTTTTCTTCACTTTCACCATCGCTGCGGCACGACATCCTCCGATGCACCTATGTCCGACGCTACAAGGACGGCGACCTGATCGCAGCGCGCGGCGATGCGCCCGAAGACTGGATCGCGTGCGCGCGCGGCGCGGTTCGCGTGAGCTCCACGTCGATCTCGGGCAAGCAGATCACGCTGACCTATGTCGAGCCGGGCATCTGGTTCGGCGACGTGGCCATCTTCGACGGCGACCGGCGCACGCACGACGCCTATGCGCACGGCGACACGACGATCGTCTGCGTGGCCAAGGCGGATTTCCGCAAGATCCTCAGCCAGCACGTCGAGCTGTACGAAGCCATGCTGCGTCTTCATGCACGCCGCATCCGCCAGCTGTTCGGGCTGGTGGAAGACCTCAACACCCTGCCCTTGCGCGCGCGGCTGGCCAAGCAGTTGCTGCATCTGGTGCGCAGCTACGGCGTGCCGAGCCTGGGCGACGGGCGCGAGCTGCGCATCGGCCTGCAACTGGCACAGGAAGAACTGGCGCAACTGCTGGGCGCGTCACGCCAGCGCGTGAACCAGGAACTCAAGTCCATGGAGCGCGAGGACATCATCCGCATCGAGCCGGGCGGGCTGGTGGTACGCAACCGCGAAGCGCTGCTGCGCATCGCCGAGACGGACGCGTAAGCGCGCGCCTCGCACGATCGATCCCATGAGCCACTTCGACCAATTCATCGGCACACGCCCCGTTTCGTCCACGCATGCGTTCGACATTCCCGCACTCGATGCGTGGCTCTCGAAGAACGTCGAAGGCTTCCAGGGCCCGCTCAGCGTGGAAATGTTCAAGGGCGGCCAGTCCAACCCGACCTACAAGCTCATCACGCCTACGCGCACGTATGTGATGCGCGCCAAGCCCGGCCCTGCCGCGAAGCTGCTGCCATCCGCACACGCCGTCGAGCGCGAGTTCCTCGTCATGAAGACGCTCGCCGGCTCCGACGTGCCGGTGCCACGCATGGAGGCGCTGTGCGAGGACGAATCGGTCATCGGCCGCGCGTTCTACATCATGGAGTTCATGGAAGGCCGCGTGCTGTGGGACCAGTCGCTGCCCGGCATGAGCAATGCGGAGCGCGGCGCGATCTACGACGAGATGAACCGGGTCATCGCCGCGCTGCACAACTTCAGTGTGACCGAGGCAATGGCCACGTATGGCAAGCACGGCAACTACTTCGAGCGGCAGATCGGCCGCTGGAGCAAGCAGTACCAGGCCTCCATCACGCAGCCGATCGCCGAGATGGACCACCTGATGGAGTGGCTGCCTGCGCACATTCCCGCGGGTGCCCGTGATGAGAACGAGAAGTCGTTCGTGCACGGCGACTTCCGGCTCGACAACCTGATGTTCCACCCGACCGAGGCGCGCGTGATTGCGGTGCTCGACTGGGAGCTGTCCACCATCGGCCATCCGCTCGCGGACTTCAGCTACCACTGCATGGCCTGGCACATCCCGCCCGGCGCATTCCGCGGCATCGGCGGCCTGGATCTGGCATCGCTCGGCATCCCCGATGAAAAGACCTACGTGCAACGCTACTGCGAGCGCACCGGCCGCAAGAACGTCGACGCGATCATGGCCGACTGGAACTTCTACCTGGCCTACAACATGTTCCGCATCGCGGCCATCCTGCAGGGCATCGCCAAGCGCGTGGAGGACGGCACCGCGTCGAGCGCCCAGGCCGTGAGTTCGGCCGCCGGTGCAAGGCCGCTCGCACAGATGGCCTGGAAATTCGCACAGCGCGCCTGAAGCAAGCGCACATACAGACATCCGAACGGAGACCCCATGGATTTCGACTATTCCCCAAAGACCAAGGAACTTCAGGCGAAGCTGCTGAAGTTCATGGACGATCACATCTATCCCGCCGAAGCCGCCTACGCTGCCGAGCTCGCCGCCAACACGGCCGCAGGCAAACGCTGGAGCGCGCTCAAGGTCATCGAAGACCTGAAACCCAAGGCACGCGCCGCGCACCTGTGGAACCTGTTCCTGCCGGTCGACAGCGCACACGTCTCGGGCTACGACGGTGCAGGCCTCACGAACCAGGAGTACGCGCCGCTGGCCGAGATCATGGGCCGCGTGCCGTGGGCGTCGGAGGTGTTCAATTGCTCGGCGCCCGACACGGGCAACATGGAAACGATCGCGCGCTACGGCTCGGACGAGATCAAGGCACGCTGGCTCAAGCCGCTGCTGGACGGCAAGATCCGCTCGGCCTTCGCGATGACGGAGCCGGCCGTTGCGTCGAGCGACGCGACGAACATCGCCACGCGCATCGAGCGCGTATCCGGCAGCGGGGGCGACGAGTATGTGATCAACGGCCACAAGTGGTGGATCTCCGGCGCGGCCGATCCGCGCTGCGCCGTGTTCATCACCATGGGCAAGACCGACCCCGAAGCGCCGCGCCATTCACAGCAGAGCATGGTCGTCGTGCCGGCCGATGCCAAGGGCATCCGCATCGTGCGCCCGCTCAACGTGTTCGGCTACGACGACGCGCCGCACGGCCACGTCGAGATGTACTTCGAGAATGTGCGCGTGCCGGCGGCCAACATCCTTTTGGGTGAAGGCCGCGGCTTCGAGATCGCACAGGGCCGCCTCGGCCCGGGGCGCATCCACCACTGCATGCGCCTCATCGGCCTGGCCGAACGCGCGCTCGAACTCATGTGCAGGCGCGCGTCGTCGCGCGTGGCATTCGGCAAGTCGGTCGCATCGCAGACGGTCACGCAGGAACGCATCGCCGAAGCGCGCTGCAAGATCGACATGGCGCGCCTGCTGACGCTCAAGGCCGCATGGCTGATGGACGTGGCGGGCAACAAGGTCGCGAAGAACGAGATCGCGATGATCAAGGTCGTCGCCCCCAGCATGGCCTGCCAGGTCATCGACTGGGCCATGCAGGTGCATGGCGGTGGCGGCATGAGCGACGACTTCCCGCTCGCGTATGCCTACGCCAACGCGCGCACGCTGCGTTTTGCGGATGGCCCGGACGAAGTGCATCGCAATGCCATCGCGAAGATGGAACTGGGCAAATACGCGGCTCGCCCGCGCGAAGTCGAAATGCCCGTGACGCGCGGCTTCTGAAGAAGCCACGGCGGCAGACTCAGGGCGCGCGTGCGACCTGGCGCGGAAGCGCCGCCGCAGCCTGCGCGCACGCCGCACCATAGACCCTCGCGGCGTGGGACAGCACATCCATGCTCACCGTGGGGAACTCGATGCGCAGGTAGACATTGCCACGCAGGGTGAGCAGCGTGATCGGCGTCTTCGGCCCGACGGCCTCGGGCCAGCGCATGAGGTCTGTCGCAATTGCTTCGGTCACCCAGGCTTGCGCGTGGATGCGGTTGTCCGCCAGCACGGCGTACATGTCGGCAAAGCCGATGGGTGCGGCGCGGATCGCCACTTCCTCGTACATCGACAGCCAGCGCACCTCCTCGGTCAGCGCGGCGTCGGCTTCGGTGCGCAGCGAGTCGGTGAACTCCGCGAATGCGTGCTGCTCGAGGGCTTCTTTCAGATGACGGTTGAGGATCAGGATGGAGACGTCCTGATGCAGGCCGAGTTCGGTGCGGCCGCGCAATTCGCCACCCCGGATGAAGTTGCGCGTCGGCGCGCCCGTTTCGAGCTGCCAGTCGATGTCGCCGCTGGCGCCGCTCACGCGGAACGACTTGCCGTCGGCCGACGGCTCGATCCGCAAACCCTGGCGTTCGGCCCAGATGCTCAGGCCGACCGTGTCCGGCCCGCGTGTGGACGGGGGCGGCGACGCGGGCTTCGAGAAGAGTGCCTTGCGGAGTCGCTCCAGCATGGTTCGCGAGATTGGCCTAAAGTCGCCATCTTGTATCAAAACGTGCGAAAGGGGTAGGCTTGTGATCGATGTTTATTCATGGCCAACGCCAAACGGCCACAAAGTTCACATCATGCTCGAGGAATGTGGGCTCGACTACAACGTCCATCCGGTCAATATCGGTACGGGCGACCAGTTCAAACCCGATTTCCTGGCCATCAGCCCGAACAACAAGATTCCGGCGTTGACCGACAGCGAGGGCCCCGACGGCAAGCCGATCTCCATCTTCGAATCCGGCGCGATCCTCATCTACCTTGCGGGCAAGACGGGCAAGTTCATGCCGCCCGGCGACCGTGAAAAATTCGACGTGCTGCAGTGGCTGATGTTCCAGATGGGTGGCGTCGGTCCGATGCTCGGGCAGGCGCATCACTTCCGCATGTATGCACCCGAAAAAATCGGCTACGCGATCGAGCGGTACACCAACGAGGCGAAGCGCCTGTATGGCGTGATCGACCGGCAACTCGCGTCACATGCGTACATCGCGTGCGCGACGTATTCGATTGCCGACATCGCGATCTTCCCGTGGTTGCGCAGTTGGGAGAACCAGGGCATCACGCTCACCGACTATCCGCACCTCAAGCGCTGGTTCGACGAGCTGGCTGCACGGCCCGCGGTGCAGCGCGGCGTGAAAGTCCTGGCCGATCTGCGCAAGCCGATCACGGACGACAAGTCGCGTGACATCCTGTTCGGAAAATCCCAGTACCAGCGTCGCTGAACCCGCGCCGCCGACATCGATGCTTCAGGGACGGCTGTCCACGAACAGTGTGGACGCCGCTTCCGGGCGGTCGCGCACCAGGCGCACGAACACCAGAAGGACCAGCAGCGCCACACAACTCGCGGCCAGGAAATACCAGCCAAGCTGCAACAGCGGCTCGCGCCAGTTGCGCTCCGCGAAACCGGCTGTAATGGCGAAGCCCGCAGCGAGGAGGGCCAGAAAGTAAAACGCCACACGCGCGATCGTGACGATGCGCGTGCGGTCGGTCTTTTCAGGGTGCAGCGGTTCGCCTTGTGACATGGGGCGATGCTACCAAAGCAGCATCGCCCCAAGAAAGCGCGGCAAATGACGCGCGGAGAATCCCGATCAGCTGTTGCGATGCGCGTCGCGCAATGCCTTGACCTGATCGTGGTTGCGCTGCGCGCCTTGTGCCTGGCGCTCCACGATGGCGCGGATGTCGGCCGGCAGCGTCTGCTTCAGCGCCTTGCGATAGCGTGCAACCGCCGCGTCTTCGCCGCGTTCGCACTCTTCCAGCACGGCCTTGTCGTCGTACTTGGTCAAGGCGGTACGCACGGCGACCCAGCCGCGATGCAACGCGCCTGCCGCAGTACCGCCGTCGGCCGGCTTGCCGCCCAGGCGCACGATTTCGCGTTGCAGTTCCAGACCGGCTTCATTGCACTCGTTCGAGCGGCGCAGCAGCAATGTCTGGATGTCGGCGGACTTCGCCTGCTCGGCGCTCGTGCGGAAGCCGAACTCACCGTCACGGCACGACTCGAGCAGATCGTTCAGCGTGTCGATGGTGTCTTTCACATCGGGCGTGGCGTCGTTCTCGGCCTTGCGCGCTTCGTTGATCTGCGCGGCGCGCTCCCAGGCAGCCTGGGCTGCGGGCTTGGCGCTGTTCCACTCCAGCGCGGAAGTGCCGCGCGCGCGTTCCCAGTCGGCAGACAGTCGGGGCTCGGCCACGTCGAACGTGCCGCCGTACGTGCCTACGCCGGCCCATCCGAGCGAGTAGGCGGGGTGATAGTCCTCGTAGGTACGGCCGCGCTCGTAATACGGCTCGGCACTGTAGGCGCTGCGCCAGTAGGCTTCTTCCGCCGTCGGGTTGACAGCTTCAGCCGCAGCCTTGCCAGCCAGCCCGCCGGTCACCGCACCGGCAATGCCGCCGAGCGTCGCGCCGACCGGGCCACCGACCAGACCCGCTGCCGCGCCGGCAGCTGCGCCGCCAGCCACGGCACCCAGACCGGTGCCGACCGGGTGTGCACCCGGCTCGTTGGTGATCGGGTCGCGGTTTGCATCGACAGCGGGTTCCTGAAAATCGCGTACATCTCGTTTATCTGCCATGGTTGACTCCTTCATTGAATCGGTTGCTGATTACCCTTTCGGGCCTGTCTTTCATGCTCTCGCGAAACGCCGGTGCCAGCCATCAGCAGGATGCGCGCCATGCTGTAGGGCCACACCGACAGCGTTCTGTCACCCCGGAACGACACGCCAGATGATGTTGCCAACGTCGTCGGCCACCAGCAGCGCACCTGACAGATCGAAGGTGACACCGACAGGTCGCCCATACGCCTTGCCGTCGGCATTGACAAACCCGCCGAGCACTTCGACCGGCGCGCCCGAAGGCATGCCGTTGGCAAACGGAACGAACACCACGTTGTAGCCACTGAGCGGCTTGCGGTTCCAGGATCCATGCTGGCCGACGAAGGCGCCGCTGCCGAAGGACGCGGGCCATTGCAATTGCGGGACTTGCGGCATCGGCACCGACGTCGCTGCAGGTGCAGGTGCAGCTGCAGCTGCGGTTGCACTTGCAGGTGCAGCGGTCTGCAAGGCAGCCGGCCGGGTGCCCGCGAACACCATGCCCAGCGGCGCGACGTGGTTGCCCAGCGCATAGTCGGGCTTCACCGCTTTCTCCACCAGTTCCGGGCGCGCCGGGACAACGCGCTCGTCCACGTTCTTGCCCCAATAGCTGTAGGGCCAGCCATAGAAGGCGCCGTCCTTCACCGAAGTCAGATAGTCAGGCACGAGATCGCTGCCGATCTCGTCGCGCTCGTTCACCACAGTCCAGAGCACGCCGCTCGTCGGCTCCCACCCCAGACCGTTGGGGTTGCGCAAGCCGGTGGCAAAGAGGCGCTTGGCACCGCTGGAAGGATCGACTTCCCACACCGCGGCGCGACCCTCTTCCATGCCCATGCCGTTCTCGCCCACGTTGCTGTTGGACCCCACTGTCACGTACAGCTTCGTGCCGTCGCGCGAGGCGATGAGGTTTTTCGTCCAGTGATGGTTGATGCCGGCAGGCAGATCCGTCACGCGCTCGGCGCGTTCGGCAATGCGCGTCGTCCCGGGCGTGTAGGGAAAGCGCACCACCGCATCCGCGTTCGCCACGTACAGCGTGCTGCCCACCAGCGCCATGCCGAAGGGTGATTTCAGCCCCGAGGCCTGGTCGAGCAGGGCACTGCGCACCTCCGCGACGCCATCGCCATCCACGTCGCGCAGCAACGTGATCCGGTCGGCGCTCGGCGTGCGTGCGCCGGCACGCTTCATCACCTTCTCCATCACCCACGCGCGGATGCCGCCGCCACCGCCGGGCTTCGGCGGCGCGTTGGATTCGGCAACCAGCACGTCTCCATTGGGCAGGACGTAGACCCAGCGCGGGTGGTCCAGATTTCGCGCCAGGGCGTTGACCTTCAGCCCCGTCGCAGGCCTGGGTGCAGCGGTATCGGTCCAGCCGATGGCAGGCGCAATGTTGACCGTCGGTATGAGCGACTTGCTGGGTTCGGGTAACGTGGGGTTCGGGCCGGTGACATTCGAGTCCGGTATGCGGGACGCATCGCCGCAGGCGACGAGCCCGGCGACTCCGGCGGCGACGAGGAAGCACGTCGCCGTGCGCGGAAAGTGGTGCATGCAATGTCTCCTGTGAACTGCTTCGTCACTGTCCACCATGCCGCCTTGCCGGGACGTGAGCATGTCGCGCGCCTGCCTGTGCGCCGCGTCCTACACAGCTTTGCGGCAAGTTCGCCGCGAGTCACGGCTCCCGCCTACACCGGTGAACCGTGCCCAGGCCTACGGTGCGGAGAAAAAGAAATGCAAGGCACCACGCATGAATGTTCCTGACCTGTCCGCACTCTTCGCGATCCATGTGCCGCCCCTCGAAATCATCGTGCGCGGCACAGCGGTCTACTGGTTCCTTTTCCTCATGTTCCGGTTCGTGCTGCGGCGCGATGTCGGCTCGGTGGCGATCACCGACGTGCTGTTCGTCGTCGTCATCGCCGATGCGTCACAGAACGCGATGGCCGGAACTTACGACACCATCAGCGAAGGCTTCCTGCTGGTGGCGACGATCGGTGCGTGGAACTACGGACTGGATTGGGCCGCCTATCACTTCAAGCCCGTGCGTCGACTGGTGGAAGGCCAGCCGATGCCACTCATACGCGACGGCAAACTGCTGCGCCGGAACCTGCGGCGCGAGCTGCTCACCCTGGACGACCTGAACTCCGCGTTGCGCGAGCACGGCGTCGAAAAAGTCGAAGACGTGAAACTGGCGGTGATGGAAAGCGGCGGACAGATCAGTGTGGTCTCACGCATGCCGGCCACCCCGGAGCCGTCTTCGGGCCCGCCCGGCACCAGGTAGTCACAGCAGTCACGCGAGGATGCGCGGCAGCATGTGCACCAGCATCAGTGCGGCCACGCCCTGCCCCGCCATATAAAGCCACATGAGCCAGGTGTTGTCGATGGTCGCACGCGCCTGCTCGTGCAGCAGGCCCGCGATGCCGCGCGCGATCACGTAGCCGCCCATCACCAGCACGATGAGCACGTGAAAGCCCTGCCAGGCCAGCAGCGCCGCGACCGAAGCGCTCCACGCATTGGCACGCGGCGACAGCCCGGCCGCCAGCTGGCTGGCCAGATCGATGTAGAACGACAGCGCCGCCAGCACCATGGCGACGGCGATCGCGGCAAGCGGCAGCCAATGCATCTTCGTGCCGCCGCGTTGCGGCACTGCGGTGCGCGCGTACGTCATCGATGCCGCACTTGCCAGCAATGCGAGTGCACTCGCGATGGCCCATGGATTCGCCGGCAGCGCCGAGCCCGGCGGAGGGCAAACATCGAGCGCCATGCCGCTGTGGATGTGCGCGAACGAGAGCGACGCGAAGATGCTGCCGTCCACGCACATCAGCACGACCATGGCCCACCACGAATGCGAACGCGGCCCCTTCGCGGTGGCCGGCAGATGTACGCCGTGCCCGATGTGGGCGACGGCCGAGGGCGGCGCACGGTCCGACTGCCAGAGCCACGCGACGATGGCAACGAACGCAACGCCCGCCGACATGAAGGCCGCCGTCACCCAGTACAGGGTCAGCATGAGGAAGAAGCCTGCCGTGCCGGCCGCGGCGACAAGCGGCAGCCAGCCGTCCCCGGGAAGGCGCAGCAGATGCTGCATCTTCGCGTCACGCGGGCTGGTGAACAGCGTTTCGCGCCCGCCGAACACGGTGCCCGGCAACCAGTGGCGGCCCTCTTCCACTTCCTGCGGCAGGCCCGGCTGCGCCCACAGCGGTTCGCGCGACGTGATCTGTGGCACGCTGCGCACGCCGTATTCGCCGCCGGGCAGCCATTCCAGCGTCGGTGCGTGCCAGGGGTTGCCGTGGTCCTGCTTCGGTCGGCGCAGCGTGCGCGCCAGATCGAACAGGCACAGCGCCACGCCCGCTGCGAAGACAAATGAGCCGATGGTGGACAACAGGTTGAGCAGGTTCAGGCCCAATCCGTCCGCATAGGTGTAGACACGGCGCGGCATGCCCAGCAGCCCGCTGATGTGCATCGGGAAGAACGCGAGGTTGAAGCCGCCGAACATCAGCCCGAACGTCCAGCGTGCCAGACGCTCGGACAGGGTGTGGCCGTTGAACACCGGCGTCCAGTAGTACAGCCCCGCGAAGATCGGGAACACCATGCCACCGATCAGCACGTAGTGCAGGTGCGCGACGATGAAGTAGCTGTCGTGCGCCTGCCAGTCGAACGGCAGCACGGCCACCATCACGCCTGTCAGCCCACCCAGCACGAAGATGAAATGAAAGCCCAGCAGGAACAGCGAAGGTCCGTTGATGCGCACACGCCCGCTCCAGAATGTGGCGATCCAGGCGAACACCTGCACCGCGCTCGGGATGGACACCGCGAAGCTCGCGGCCGAAGCGAGGTGCAGCGCCCAGCTGCCCAGGCCCGCCGTGAACATGTGGTGGACCCACAGCAGGAAACTGATCGCGCCGACGGCGATCAGTGCCCACACCACTGCGCCCTGGCCCACGAGCGGGCGACGTGCAAGTGTCGGCACCATCATCGACACCATGCCCGCCGCAGGCAGGAAGATGATGTACACCTCCGGGTGCCCGAAGAACCAGAACAGGTGTTGCCAGAGCAGCGGGTCGCCGCCTCGCGCGGGAATGAAGAATGGCCAGTCGAACGCGCGCTCCAGTTCCAGCAGCAGCGTGCCGGCAATGATGGCCGGGAACGCGAACACGATCATCAGCGCGGTGACCAGCATTGCCCAGGCGAAGACCGGCATGCGTGCGAGCGTCATGCCCGGCGCACGCGTGAACAGGATGCCGATGATGAGTTCGATGGCGCCGGCGATGGCCGATATCTCGATGAAGCCGATGCCCAGCAGCCACCAGTCCGCTCCGATGCCCGGCGAATGCTCCTTGCTGGTGAGCGGCGGGTACATGAACCAGCCACCGTCGGGCGACGCGCCGAAGAACAGCGTGCAGAAGAACGCGACGCCGCCAATGGCGTAGGCCCAGAACGCATAGGCCGACAGGCGGGGGAACGGCAGGTCGCGCGCACCCAGCATGCCGGGCAGCAGGTACACCGCCACCGCCTCGACGATGGGCACGGCGAACAGGAACATCATCACCGTGCCGTGCATGGTGAAGAACTGGTTGTACGCACCGGCGCTGATGAGCGTGTTGTCCGGCACCGCAAGCTGCGCGCGCATCAGCAGCCCGAGGATGCCCGCCAGCACGAAGAACAACAGCGCCGTGGCGATGTAGAAGGTGCCGATGTGCGTGTTGTTCACCGCCGAAAGGAGGCGCCAGCCCCGCGGCGGTTCCCATGCACGTTCGAGCGCGGCCTTTTCGCTCATTTCAACGACTCCAGCCACACGCCCAGATCGTCAAGCTGCTGGCGCTCCAGCCGCGCATACGAGGGCATGCGCGCGCCGGGCTTCACATCCTGCACGTGTGCCACCCATTGCGAGAGCGACGACACACTGTTGGGCAAGGTACCGGCCGCCAGATGCAGGCGGCTGCCCACATGCGTGAGGTCCGGCCCCAAGCGGCTTCCGGATGCCACGCCGCGCACTGTGTGACAGGCGTTGCATCGCTGCGCCAGGAACAGCTCGCGTCCACGCAACTGTTGCGCGGTGACGGGCGCGGCGGCAGGTTTTGTCTGCGTGCGCCGCCACGCGTCGAACACCTCCGGTGGTTCGGCCACCACATGCAGGGCCATGCGCGCATGCTGGATGCCGCAGTACTCCGCACACTGGCCCCGGAACGTGCCAGCCTGCGTCGCACGCACCTGCAGGTGCTGGATGCGACCGGGCAGCATGTCGACTTTGCCGGCAAGCGCGGGCACCCAGAAGCTGTGGATGACGTCACCACTCGTCAGCGCCAGATACACCGGACGGCCGACGGGGATGCGGATTTCGTTGGCCGTGTCGAACGCGGGTGCGTCGCCCGCTGCGCCATAGCGAACGTCCCACCACCACATACGGCCGGTCACGGTGATGATGAGCGCATCCGGAGGCGGCACGGGTTTCCAGAGCGGGCTCATCGGCAGGCTCCAGGCGAAAAGCATTGACAGCACGACAGCCGGGAACGCCACACCGCCGAGGGCCAGCCAGACCATGGGTCGCGTCGTTTCTGACCGCCGGAACAAGGCCCATGCGAGCAACGCCATCACCCCGATGAAGATCAACCCGCCACCGATGAACAGCACCCAGCTCACCGTGGCGATCTGGTGTGCGGCATCGCCCGCCGTCTGGAGGACGTGGCCGTTCATTGCAGCGTCAGCAGGTAAGCCGCCATGTCGCGCGCATCCTGCGGCGTCACGCCCATCGAGGGCATCGGCGTGTCCGGCACCATCGCTTGTGGATCCTCGATCCACCGGGCCAGCAGTTCATGCCGGTTCGCCAGCCGGCCCGCGATGTAGCTGCGCCGCCCGAAACCTTCGAGCGACGACGACACCACACCCCGCGACGACGGCACCTCGGGGATGGTGTGGCATGCACCGCACTGGTACTGCGAAAGAAGGACGCGTCCACGTGACGGGTCTGCGTCCACCACGGGCTGCCGTTCCGTCGGCTTTTCGCCGGGGCTGCAACCTGCGGTAACCAGAATGCAGAGCACGAGCCCCACAATCGGTGCACCCATGAAGCGCAAAGCCGTCCTAGCCACCATCGCCGCCACCTTGTTGGCCACCGCACTGCTCGGCGCAGCGGCGGGCCTGGCCGTCGTCTATGGCGGGCTGTACAACGTCGCTTCCACGGAACAACACCTGCAGCCCACCTTCAGCCTGCTGGAGACCGCGATGCGCCAGTCGGTGCGCCTGCGTGCCCGCGACATCGAGACACCCCCGCTCACCGACGAGCGCATGGTGCTGCGCGGCGCAGCCTGCTTCCGGGACAGATGCGTCCAATGCCACGGCGCGCCCGGCGTCGCGCAGAGCGACATCGGCCAGGGCATGCAGCCGCTTCCCGGCCCGCTGGTCGATGCGCGAAAGCGCTGGCAGCCGCGCGAGCTGTACTGGCTGACGCGACATGGCATCAGGATGAGCGGCATGCCCGCGTGGGAATTCCGGCTGACGGACGACGAGATGTGGTCGATCGTCGCGTTCCTGCAGCGCCTGCCCGATCTGAACGCGACGCAGTATGCGCAGTTGTCTGGAACGATGACGCCAGTCGCACGCACAGGTGCGGCAACTGCTGCGAGCAACGGCGGTGCCGCAGCGTCCTGCGGCGTCGGCCTTGTGGCGAACGCGCCCGTGACGGCGCAGGCACTGCCCGACGCGCAGCGCGGCCAGCGCGCGCTCTACCAGTACGCCTGCAACAGCTGCCACAGCATTCCGGGCATCACGGGCTCCAACCCGCATGTCGGGCCGCCGCTCAAGGGCTTCGCCAGCCGTTCGATGATCGCGGGCAAGCTGGCCAACACGCCCGACAACCTGGCGCTCTGGCTGCGCGAAACGCAGGTGGTCAAGCCCGGCACGGCCATGCCGCAACTCGGCGTCACGCAACGTGACGCCATCGATATCGCGGCCTATCTCGGCACCCTGCATTGACGCTCAGGCGTCGCGGGAACGTTCTTCTTCCGCCGCGTATTCGCGCAGATCCGCTGGTCGGCGCGCGCCAGCCGGTGGCTTGCGTAACTCATTTTTTGCGACGCCGATGGAGTCGCTCCCGGAATCGGAGCGATCACTTGGCCCCAGCGCCTCGCTGTCCTTGCCGTCGGGAATGCTGGCGGCCATCTCGCTGCCCAGGATGCTGCTGGTTGCCATGCGGGTCTCCTTCAAAAGCTCCACTGTGCCGCCGAAGCCGCGCAGCGCCTGTAGGACGCGAGCCATCATTGCGGCGCACTCCTACAGGCAATCCCATCGCAGGACGACGCCCTCGCCCATGCCCGCGAGCGATGCTCGGCGGACATGCACATCCGACGCTTCATCGATCTCAGCAAGAAATCCGTCAACGCCTGGCTCGACGACGACGCCTCCAGCATGGGCGCGTCCATCGCCTACTACACCGTCTTCTCCATTGCGCCGCTCCTGGTCATCGTGATCGCGGTCGCAGGGGCGGTGTGGGGGCGTGAGGCCGTCCAGGGGGAGATCGTCGGCCAGCTCACCGGCCTCGTGGGCGCGGAAGCCGCGTCCACCATCCAGAAACTCCTGCAGTCGGCCACGCTCGATGGCGGCGGGCTGATCGCCACGCTGCTTGGCCTCGGCGCCTTGCTCATCGGCTCGACCAGTGCATTCGTCGAACTGCAACGCGCGCTCGACCGAATCTGGCGCCAACCGTCCACGGTGCAGCGGAAGGGGCTGTGGAACATGCTGCGCAGCCGGGTGCTGTCCTTCGGGCTGATCCTCGGTCTCGCGTTCCTGCTGATCGTCTCGCTGGTCGCCAGCGCCGCGCTGGCTGCCGTCGGACGCTGGACGCAGTCAATGATGCCGGGCACCCAGATTGCGCTGCAGTTGCTCAACCTCACGCTCTCGCTGGGTGTGACGACCATCCTCTTCGCCAGCATCTACAAGCTGATGCCCACCGCACGCATCGCGTGGCGCGACGTCTGGACCGGTGCCGCCGTCACCGCCGTGCTGTTCGAGGCGGGGAAATTCCTGATCGGGATGTATCTGGGGCACAGCAGCGTCACCAGTTCGTTCGGCGCAGCGGGCTCGCTGGCCGTGCTGCTGCTGTGGGTTTACTACTCGGCGCAGATCTTCCTGCTCGGCGCGGAGTTCACCTGGGTGTATGCAAGCCAGCACGGCTCGCTCGCAAAAAGGAACGCAGACCGTTCAGCCGCAATTTCTTCTGGGCCTTCGGTTTCGGCTCCCTGATGGCAAGCTCCTCGCGCTCGTGGCGGGCACCACTCACCATCTCGTCCACCCAGTTCACCAGCACAGTGGTGTACGCCTGGCTCCACGCCTTCTGCGACAGACTGTGGTCCGCACCCTTGATGACGCGGTAGGTCATGGAGTGCGCCTGCGTGAAGGCGTTGCGGTAGTTCTCGATCACCGGGTGCGGCACGATCACGTCGAGTTCCGACTCGACGATCAGCACGTCGCCCTGGAACCCCGCACTCGCGGCCAATGCGCGGTTACGGTCCGGCGTGACGACGGTGTTGCGGTACGCGGCAAGTTCTTCCTTGCTCAGCGCATATTTGGGCACCATCCAGTCCTCGTCCTTGTACAGCGCGGGCGCACGCATCGCGAGCCAGCGCACCGGCCGCAATGCGGTGAGCACCGCCGCCAGATAGCCGCCATAACTGCTGCCGGCGACGACGATGGCCGAACCATCCACCGAAGGATGGCCCACGAGCGTATCGTAGGCCGCGAGCATGTCGTTGAGGTTGTCTTCGCGCGTGACCATGTCGCGCCGCGCCTTGTCCTTGGCATGGCCGCGCAGGTCGAAGGTCAGGCAGATGCAGCCCAGCGCCGCGATTTCGTGCGCGCGCGCCAAGTATTGCTCCTGGCTGCCGTCCCAGCCATGCACGAGCATGACGCCCGGTACGACGGTGTCCGGCCCGACGAGCGTGCCGGCAATGCTGTGGTCACCTACAGGAATGTGGATCGTGTTATGCCGAGTGGCCATCTTGTACAAGGGTTGTGAACTTGGTCAGCGGCCCTTCGCGTTGGTCCACGCCGCTGAAGTAAACGACTGACCCTTCGGGTGCGTCGGTAGTTCCATAGATTTCTGTGCAGCAAGCCCGCACGATACGCCGTTCCGGGTCCGAGCGGAAGGCTTCGAGTGCCGCGATTTCCGCGCCGGTCGCGCCTCCCGCGCGCCAGGACTGCTCGAGCACGCCAGAGTGCCAGGCGCCTGCCTCGTCGAAACCCTGGGCCACGTCGTAGTTGATGCGCGATGCGAAAAACTGCGGGAAGCAGATCGACACCGCCGCGTTGTAGGCAAGCGCCTGGCCAACAGCCACGCGCACTTCGTGCGGCAGTTCGATGGCCAGCAGCGTGTGGAAATCACCGCGCACCACGGTGAGATCGGACCCGCCGTAGGCTTCTTCGCCGCGATTGTTCGTCGTGAGCTTCTGATAGCCGAAATAAGAGGCGAGCATGCCCGCCACCCACACTTGCCCCACGCTCAATGTCTCCACCTTCGACAGGTTCTGCTCCACCACGACACCGTCGCGTTCGATCATCGCGTCGGGCATCTCCTGCAGGCAGGCGTCCACTTCAGCCATGCTCCTGCAGACGAACTGGCCGCGGCCACCGGTCTCGCGCACGCGCTTGATACGCGCCGGACCGAAGGCCAGCATGCGCCGCGCCGCCTCGCGCGCATCGGCACGCGAGAAAGCACTGAAGCCGCGCAACACCGCATCGCGGATCATCGGGCCGTACTCGTGGCTCCAGCCTTCTGGCGCCGCGGACTCGGGCGACAGCAGAGGATGCGTGATGGCCTTGGTCGCGACGACGCCATGCGGTACCACGCCTCCGAACAGGTCGTCACGGCATTTCACGCCGAGGGCCTGCGCGAGATCGGTGCCAACGAGCGTATCGCTCGGCACCAGGTACGTGGACCCGAGCACGGGTTCCTGCGCGAACTCCTCGATCACGCCAAAACCCTTGAGTGCAGCCAGGCGTCGCACGACCTCCATGCGGGTCATTTGCTCGTGTTCATTGGCATAGCCGCGCAAGCCGCGGGTGTACGCCATGACGTGGCCCGAGGGCGCTGCGTAAGGGGACGACGTATCGACGGCGCTGCCTGCACCGGCCGCGAGAAGGGCATCCCCTGACATCGCGGCCAGTGTGACGGGGGGCATGGCGACAATCTTCATGAAACACCTCCGGCAAAAAGAAGTGAATCCACTATCGCGACGGCTGCTTCATCGGGCCATCGTCCAACGCCCAGTCGAGGCGTCGGCAAAGGACTACAGGTGCGAGAAGCGGTGCGTGAAGCAGTCAGGCACGCACGGCGTCATGGCGCTCGCGGCAGTAGTCGAGCAGCTTGTCGATGTCGTGTGATTTGTCGAAAGCAGCATCCGCACCCAATGCCAGGCAACGCGTGCGGACGTCCTCGGTGAGGTAGTTGCTCAACACCACGACGCGCTGGTCCTTGCGGCGCGTGCGGCACCACTCGAGCGCTGCGATCCCGCTGCCCTGCTTGAGCTGCAGATCCACGATGGCGACATCCCACCCACCGTCATGCGATGACAGCCAGTGCACGGCCGTCCGCTCATTGTTGGCAGAGCCGACCACCTCCACAGGCACGACCTCTTCGAGCGCCTCGCGCAACTCGTTCCTGAGCATTTCGTTGTCTTCGATCAGGAAAATCTTCAGCGGCATGGCGTCCTCATTCCGTAACTTCGCGCGACTATTTGAACACGCATGACACGGGTGTGACCGCATGTTCCACGCGTCAGCGAAACGTCCTACATGGCAGGCCGCTTTTTTCCGACGGCACGCTGACAGGGCGCTGTCTATCACTACAAAACCATTAACCAAAGGAGTCAAACCATGAAGTCGAACAACACTCATCTGGCGCTAGGCGTTCTCGCTGCCGCGCTTGCAGTTCTTCCGGCCACCGGCCACGCACTCGGTGTGGGTGCCGGCGCGGGAGTCGGAGCCGGTGACGGCGGCGTAGGTGCCGGGGTGGGCGCGAGCGCCGGCGTCGGTGGCGTGGGCGTTGGAGCAGGTGTCGGCGTGGGCGTCGGTGACGGCGGCGTCGGGGTCGGGGCGAGTGCCGGCGTCGGAGCCGGTGCATCGGGCGTCGGCGCAAGCGCAGGGGTCGGCGCAGGCGTCGGCGCAGGGGTCGGCAGCTCGTCGTCCGGCAGCGGCGGCAGTTCCGGCGTGGGTGTCGGAGCCAATGCAGGTATCGGTGCCAACGCCGGCAGCACGGGTATTGGAGCGAACGTGGGGGTGAATGCGGGCGTTGCCGCGAGCCCCACCGGCTCGACGCCTGGATCGACGCCCGGCAATGGCAGCACGGGCGGCACGACCGGCGGTGTCTCCACCAGTTCAGGCGGATCCGTCACCAATTCGGACAATGCACCGGTCAGCGCGGGCAGCAGCTCCGTGACTGCGGGAACGGCGACGACCGCCACGCCCACCCCGATGCGTGCGGCCGTCAATTCGCGCACGACGCTGCGCTGAGTTCAAAGATCCGCGAAGCCGGTGTTTCCGGTGTGATCGCGGCGCTGCCAGTCGGAAATCCATTCGTGGGCCCGCCTGCGCAGCGCTGCGGCTTTCTGCTCCAGCGTCCACTCGATCTTGACGAGCGACAGGCGGCACTTGCGCGCATCTTCCAGCCGCACCTCGACGTACGAACAGAGATAGGCGCCATCCGGCGCCGTCACTTCATGGAATTGCAACGACCAAGAACCCAACGCCTCGGTGTGCACCAACCTGTCACCGAAATCCATCGAATACCTCAATGGGCGCGTGCAGCGCCTGTACAAACAGTTTACCGATGGCATTGTGCGGCGCAACAGGCAAAAAATGCCCCTGGGTCCCAAAGGACCGCAGGGGCAAACGCATCATGAATGCAGCGCCGCTGGTGACGATGGTCATCACCCGGGCGACGCACCTGTCATGGTGCATGTGACGCCTGCTCCTGCCTGTAGGACCGCAGCGGGTCCACATGCCGTTACTTTTGAAAAGAAAAATCCCCTCCAGCCGTGAGGCTGGAGGGGTGAAACATGCGGGGGGTTGGGGCCCCGCAGGGGAGGGATGGATCAAGTGTGCGTCTGCAATCGAACGCTGCGTGTAGGACAACGCCCAATCCTTCATTTTTTGCCGCTGTCCGCAGAAAAATAGTTCGCAGCCAGCATGAGCAGCAGACAAAGGAACGCGCCGCCGAGCATGGTCCAGACGGCGCCGTAGACGGCTGCCGCCTCTTCTCCGCGCATCGAAGACGCGGCGATCGCGCACAGGGTCGCAACGACGGACAACACATAGATCAGGTTGCGGGTCACCACAACGATCACCCCGCTCCATCGGGAACCCCTTGCGCGCAGCGATAAACCCTGTTCGGATGGCATGAGGCCAGATTAGTCGCGGCACTGCGCGGCAAGTGTCGGACGGCATGCCCTGCATCTGCGCTCCTTTTGCCCGCATGCATCGTTACCATTCGCAGGATGAAGACCCTGCTGCTCTACGCCGTCACTGCCCTCGCCGAAATCGTCGGCTGTTACCTGCCCTACCTGTGGCTGGTGAAGGGGCGCAGCGTCTGGCTGCTGGTGCCCGCTGCGGTGAGCCTCGCGCTGTTCGCCTGGCTGCTCACGCTGCACGAAGCTGCTGCGGGCCGGGTCTACGCCGCCTACGGCGGCATGTACATCGCGATGGCCTTGGCTTGGCTATGGGCGGTGGACGGCGTGCGCCCGACACCGTGGGACGTGGCCGGCGTGGCGGTTGCGCTCGTGGGCATGGGGATCATTGCGTTCCAGCCGCGCTGAGCCCCTCGGCATCCTGCGCCAGATCCCGCGAGAAACGCAAAGCCGATGTCCGGGTACGGCAGCGCGTCCCGCCGGACGAGGCCGCAAAGGCCGACCGGCGTGATTTCATCCCTGGTCTCGACGACATGGAGGCCGTGCCCGTTGTCGCAATAGCTCTGCTCGAAGGTTCGGGCGATGTAGGTTCGCGCGTCGTCCACCGTGCGCACACCCCGGTCCCCGATGTTTTCGAGGTAGGCAGGCTCGTTCATGAGCGCGAGCAGCCAGGCAGCGTCGTCCGCGCAGGCCTGGCGCAGGCGCAATCTCGGGGTTTCCCGGATGGTCTTCATATGGCGGAATTATCAAAGTTGCCCACAGGCCACCGAACTTCTTTACTTTCCCGACAACTCCGCTTCATCCGGCCGGCGCCCAATCAAACCCGGCAAATCGCAACAGATCCGGCAACCGGTCGATACCCACAGGAGAACGAAATGGACATGATCGCAGCATTCCTCGTGACACAACTGCTTCTGCTGAGCGTCGTGCTCGGCATCGAGAAAATGCGCGACCCGGGCATCTGATCCGGGCAAGACAGGAATTCAGGAAGAATCCGGCATGAAGTCTTCCCTACCCGTCCTGCTTCTTCTCAATTGCACGCTGGCAGGGGCGGCCGAGCCTTCGAACTTCGGGGCCTTCACCTACCCGCAGGCCAACTGCACGAAGCCCTCAAAGCCCGTCGCCCCGATCCAGCTGACAACCCAGCAAGACGCGAATCTCTGGAATCTGCAGGTCAGCCGGTATCAGGCAGAGCAGAACAGGTATGTCCAGTGCGTCAACGCCTACATCGCGGCGGCCCAGGCAGACCTGAAGCGCATCAGCGACTCGGCCAACCAGGTGGTCGAGGAAGCCAACAAGCCTTGACCTCGACCTCTCGGGGTCACTTCACCTCGAAACGCGCAGTGGCCGCGGCCTTGCCCGCCAGCGTCACCGACGCGATGCCCTTGGTGCCTTTGGCGACCTTGAATGGCCCCCTGGCTTCCAGCCTGTCGCCCGCCACCACGAGATCGGCCTCCGATTTCTCCGTGCCGTTGAGCAGGGTCACCTTGCCCTTGGCGCCGGCCAGCGCGACGTCCTTGCCATGGTCCGACACGTAGACCACGACGGCTTCGGGCTTCGCAACCACCTCGAAATCGAGCGTTTTCGTCTCCACGACGATGCCGCCATGCTTCGCAGCATGACTGTCGCCGTGCGCGAATACCGGACCGGCAAAGGCGATCAGCGCGCCTGCGGTCGCCAGGGAAATGAGTCGATGTTTCATGCTTACTCCTTGTTGAAAATTTTCAGAACGCCTCAGAGCCTGCCTGCGCGACCAGCCGCTCGATGGGCTCACGCCCGAAGAGCTTGACCATCGCGGGCGTGAGGAACGAGTCGAGCAGGGTCGAGGTGACGAGGCCGGAGAAGATCACCACGGCCACGGGATGCAGGATCTCGGTGCCGGGCATGTCGGCTTCGAACAGCAGTGGCGCCAGCGCCAGCGCGGCAACCAGCGCCGTCATCAGCACGGGCGTGAGCCGCTCGAGCGAGCCGCGCGCCAGCAACGCATCGCCGAAGGCCTCGCCCTCGAACGCCCGCAGGTTCACGTAGTGCGACACCTTCATGATCCCGTTGCGGATGGCGATGCCGGCCAGCGTGATGAAGCCCACCAGCGCCGCCACGGACAGCGGCTGGCCCGACAGCCACAGCCCCACGACGGCACCCACCAGCGCCAGCGGGATGTTGGCCATGATGATGGTCGCCAGCACCGCCGACTTGTAGCGTGAGTACAGGATCAGGAAGATCAGCGCCACCGACGCAATCGACAGCAGGCCAATCAGGCGGCTGGCTTCTTCCTGCGCCTGGAACTGCCCGCCAAGCGTTATGAAGTAGCCCTCGGGCAACTGCGTCGCGGCGGTCACGTCGCGGATGTCGCGCACCACGTCGGACAACGCCCTGCCCTGCGCGTTGGCCGAAATCACGATGCGGCGACGCCCATCGTCACGGCTGATCTGGTTGGGTCCGTCGGACTCTTCCACGGACGCAAGCACCGATAGCGGCACGCGCCCGACCGGCGTATCGATCATCAGGTTGCGCAGACCCTGGATGCCGCGCGCCGTCTCGGGCAGGCGCAACACCAGATCGAACCGCCGGCTGCCTTCCACGATCTGCGACACCCTCTCGCCGTCGATCATCAGCTGCAGCTCGCGCAGCAGCTTGGCGGGCGGCAGACCATAGGCTGCTGCCTTGTCGTAGTCGACCGTCACCTTGATCTGCGGCGTCAGGACCTGTTTCTCGACTTCCAGGTCCACCACGCCGTTGATCGCCGAGAGCCGCTGGCGCAATGCTTCAGCCTGTCCCCGCAAGGCGTCGAGGTCATCTCCGTAGATCTTGATGGCGATCTGCGTGCGCACGCCCGACAGCATATGGTCGATGCGGTGGCTGATCGGCTGGCCGATGCCGATGGCGGCCGGCAGCGACGCGATGCGTGCGCGCAGGTCGGCATAGATTTCCTCCACGCTGCGCTCGCTGCGTTTGAGCTTCACATCCAGTTCCGACACGTGCACGCCTTCGGCATGCTCGTCGAGTTCCGCGCGCCCCGAGCGGCGGCCGACGTGCTCGACTTCGGGCACTGCACGCAGGCTCTGCTCTGCCACCGAACCAATGCGCGCAGACTCTTCCAGTGTCGTACCGGGGTTAAGCCGCAGGCCCACCAGTGCCACGCCTTCATTGAAAGGCGGCAGGAAGGTGGTGGGAAACAGCGGCACGGCAGCGGCAGCCAATACCGTGGCGACGCCACCCGCCACCACCCAGCCCCTGGGAGCAGCCAGTACGCGCAGGAGACCCCGCTCGTAGCGACGCTTCACCCAGGCCTGCACGCGCGTGTCGCCATGGTCCAGCGACTTCATCTTCGGCAGCAGGTAGTAGCACATGACGGGCGTGACCGTCACGGACACGAACATCGATGCAAGCAGCGACACGATGTACGCCACCGCCAGCGGCTGCATCAGCCGCCCTTCGATGCCGGGCAGGAAGAACAGCGGCAGCAGCACCAGCACGATGATGACGGTCGCATAGACGATGGCCGAGCGCACCTCAAGCGTCGAACGGGCGATGAGTTCGAGGGGACCGATGCGTTCGCCCAGGCCTTGCCGCTCGAGCTTGAGTCGCCGCAGCACGTTCTCCACGCCGACCACCGCATCGTCCACCAGCCCGCCGATGGCGATGGTCAGGCCGCCCAGCGTCATGGTGTTGATGGAGAAGCCGAAGTAGCGGAACACCAGCACTGTGATCATCACCGACAGCGGGATCGCGGTGAGCGCGATGATCGTCGTGCGCGCACTCATGAGGAACAGGTAGAGCACCGCAGCGACGACCAACGCCGCAGCAAGGAACTTGCCCTGCAGCGTGCTGACCGATGCCTCGATGAAGCTCGCCTGCCGCATCGTGACGATGGGCGCGCCCATGCCTGCGGGCAGGCTAGTGCTGAACCCTTCGAGTGCCTCCTCGACGCGAGCGGTGAGTTTGACCGTATCCGCATCAGGCTGCTTCTGCACGCCGAGGATGACGGCTGGCGCACCGTTGTAGCCTGCATCGCCACGTTTGATGGCGGCAGCGAATGCCACGGATGCGACCTGATCGAGCCTGATGGACTGTCCGTTGCGGTACGCGACGGGCAGTCGTTTGAGGTCGTCGATGCGCGTGGTACGGCCGATGTTGCGGATGAGGTATTCCCGCGAGTTGAGCTCGAGGAAGCCGCCGCTCGAGTTGCCGGAGAAATCACGCAGCGCGTCCTCGATGGACTCGACCGTAACACCCAGAGACGACATGCGCGCGGTGTCGGGCTGCACCTGGTACTGGCGTACTTCGCCGCCGATGGGTACGACCTGCGCCACACCGGGAATGGTGAGCAAGCGCGGACGAATGACGAAGTCCGCGTATTCGCGCACCGCCATCGCACTCGTCTTCGACGTGTCGATCGGCAGCGCCACCGACATGATTTCGCCCATGATCGAACTCACGGGCCCCATGCCCACGTGGCCGACGCCCGGCGGCAACTGCTCGCGCGCGGTTGACAGGCGCTCGCCCACCATCTGGCGGGCGCGGTAGATGTCGGTCTTCCAGTCGAAGGTGACGTAGACGAACGCCAGACCCACGCTTGACACCGAACGGATGCTCTCCACACCGGGAATGCCGCCCATTGCGGTCTCCAGGGGCAACGTGATGAGTTGCTCGACCTCTTCCGGCGCCATGCCGCCGGCTTCGGCCTGCAGCGTGACGGTGGGTTTGTTGAGATCGGGAAAGACATCCACAGGCATCTGCACGAGCGTGAAGGCGCCGCAGAGCATGAGCACCGCGGCCATCAATGCGACGGTCAGGCGGTTCTGCAATGAGAACTGAACCAGTTTTTCGAACATGGGCCCTCACCTGACCTGGTTGATGAGGGCCGCGCCTTGCGTGACCACGCGTTCGCCGGCCTTGATGCCGTCGGTCACCGCAACGGACGCGCCGTCCAGCGCGGCGGCGCGCACGGGGCGGGGTTCGAACACTTCCGCGCCGGTATGAACCCACACCATGTCCTGGTTCGAAGCGCTCTTCACCAGCGCGGACGCAGGAATCACGAAGCCCTTCACCGTCGACTTCGAACGCACGAGCACCTTCACCGGCTGGCCGATGGCCAGCGGAAGGGCGCCTTGTCCCGATGCCCGGAACTGCAGCGGAATCGCGCCTTCGCGCAACGATCGGCCAGCCCCCATGAACTGCAGCGGCACCGAAACACCGGCAGCCGGTGACGCACTTGCGCCGCCGATGTCGGCGAGCAGCGACACATCGAATGCGAACGCCTCAACGATCACGCGCGCAGGGTCGACGATCTCGAACAGGATTTCGCGCGCATCCACCACCTGGCCTGCAACCGCATTGGCAGCGGAAATCACGCCCGACACCGGCGCGACGAGCGTTTCGCCGGCCGACGTCGAGCCGCTGATGGCCGCCAGCCTTTCGGCCAGGCTGTCTGCCTCGGCGCGCGCGGCTTCGATGTCCTTCTGCGGCACCGTGCCTTCGAGCTGCGCCAGACGCTGGGCGCGGCTGCGCGCCAGGTCGCGTTGCCAGCGGAGTTCCGCCACCAGCGCCTGCTGGTTGGCGCGCTCGATGGCCGATGTCGAGGCGCGCACCACCGCCAGCACTTCGCCCTTGCGGACCTGTTGCCCGAGACTTGGCAGGCCGCGCGGACCGGCTTCAAGCCGGCCGCCCTGGGTGGGCTGCACCCGACCACCTGCGTTCGCATCCATCACAGCCTTGCCGGACAGTTCCACCGTCACCGGCGTCTGCGCTTCTTCAGCGACCCGCGTCCTCACCGCCAGCTGGCGTTGCGAGTTCTTGGGCAGGAAGACGACGCCGTCGGGCTGGCGCTTCGGCGCGTTGCTCGCGGCAACGGGCGACGCATCGCCATGGTCGTGACCGGGGCCAGCCCACGCGGGAGAGATGAGGAAAGATGCAGCGCACAACAGCGCGATGATTAGCTTCGTGCTCATGCAGCCTCCTTGCGGCCAGAGAACTTGCGGGCTGCAAAGCCCAGGATCAGGAGAGCGGAAAGTGCGGCGGCCGCGTAGGCGGCCCAGCGCGCCAGAGGTTTGGCCTCTTCGCCGTGGTCGTCATGGTGTGCTTCGGCCAGCACGAGGTCGCCCGCCAGCAGGTCGGCGTCTGCTCCCGCCGTCACCGTGAAGGCAATCGACAGGGTTTCGTTGCCTGCCATTGCCTTGATGGCCGCGACATAGGTTCCGTCCGGTTGCGCCCTGGCCTCGCCCTTCTCCGTCCCGGCTTCGTAGGCAATCGTCGCGCGCTCAACAGGCTCGTTGGTCGCGAAGCGGTCCAGGTAGATGACGAGCTGTCCCTTGTCGACGATGCCGACAAGTTCAAAAAGATCGGAATGCGCTTCCATGCGCGGGCTTGCCGTGGCTTCGGCCACGGGCGCTTCGCCGTGCCCATGGCCGTCATCGGCCATGGCCGACTGCGGCAGCAAAGAGATGGCGGCAAGGACCGCTGCGCAGCAGCGTGCGCTATATGTTCCGGAAAATTCATTCATGGGAGAGCCCCGCTGGATTGATTGACTTTCGATAGGGCGCGACGCGCCTCGATGGCGGCCCTGGCACGCGCCAGCTCTGCCTCGAACCGCTCGGTGTCGGCGCGCAGCCGCGTGGGCATGTCCGATTCGCCCAGCCGATGCGACTTCGCGATCAGCTCCTGCGCCTCGCGTGCGAGGCGTTCGCGGTCCGCGGCGATCTTCTCGGCTTCGCGCGCTGCGGTGAGTTCGGCCAGCGCTGCTGTCCGGTCGGCCTCGGCATGCCGGCGCGCACTGTCGAGCGCAGCTTCTGCTTCGTCCACATCGGCCCGCGCGGCGGCAATGCGTGGGCCGTTGCGGGCGTCACCGCCGAACGGCACGCGCACGGAGACACGCCATGAACTTTCACTCGGCACGCCGGCCCCTGGGCGTTCGCGCACCATGGCAAGCCCCACCTCCACCGGGTCACGGCGATCGGCTTCCGCCACGTCGAGGGCAGCGCGCGCAGCACGCACCCTCGCCTCTGCGGCAACCAGCACCGGATTGACGCCGTCCGGGACCAATGCTTCGTCGAGCACCGCCATGGTCGTCAGGCCCGTGAGCGCGCGCCAGGATGCCAGCGTGCGCGCCGCTGAAACGTCGGCCGCCGTCTTCGCGCCCTCGGCCTCACGCAGGGCAGATTGCGCACGCAACGCATCGATGCGCGCCGACTCGCCAGCCTTCACACGCCGGTCGGTGTCGGCCACGAGTTCACGCGCCTCTGCGGCTTTGCGCTCCGCCAGATTCCGCTCAACGCCGGCAAGGGCGGCTGCGGCGGCGAGCTCCCGTGTCTCTGCGGCAATTGCAAGTTGCGCGGCCGAGGCCTCTGCCTCCAGCGTTGCGCGATCCGCGCTGACCTGCCCCGCGGTGGCCCGCTTCAGGGAAGGTGACCAGAGCGGCGCGGAGATTTCCGCCTCGAACTCGCGCGTGCCGCTCGCAATGCCGCGTCCGTTCTGCTGCGAGAGTGAAAGCACGGGCGGCCCCGCCAGGAAAGCGCCGGCGGCGCGATCGCGCGCGTCGAGCTGGGCCTGACGGCTGACCGAAGAACGCGCCTGTGCGCTCAACCGCCAGGCCGCCCCGGTTGCCTCCCTGAGGGTAGGCGCCACGGTCGGGGCCGTGGTCTGCGCGCCCGCCGTAGCGGCAAGCGCGAACATGCAAGACATCGCGACCATGCGTGGCCGCGGGAAATGAAAATACATCGAGTTCTCCGAAGGTCGAAAGGAACGACTGCTTCGGCGGAACCGCGAGGGGCACCGGGTGCTATGGAAAGCTGGGGAGTGTGTCGCGGCCCGCCGTCAGGCGGCGAGCCATTTCGGACGTTCGAGTCGCGCGGTGCGCGAGTCCGGCCTCGGGTCTGCGCTGGAAAGCCAGCGCACGCGCTCGCTTGCGGGCGCGGCGAGATCGGAAGGGGAATTGGCAATCAGGTGATGCAGGCCATGGCAGGCGTGCGCGGCAGCACAACAGGGATCGGCATTGCCGGTCTGGACATCGAAGGAGACACTGGCAGTGCTACCCGATCCGGCCTCAGGCACAGGGGCATGCCGGTGATCATCGAATTGCGCCGACGCCACGTTCAGCAGACCTACGCCGTCATCGTCTTCGCAATAGTGGATCGCTGCCCAGCTCAACTGGAGCGGCAATACAAAAACGAGCAACAACAACAGACAGCGTTTCATGAACGGCGCGAATGCTAGCAGAGCCTGACTGTTTGGTCATGAAGGCCATGCTGCTTCCGGTGTTAAGAACTTAACCGCCAGCGCCCCTCCCGCCCGACAGAATGGCTTCCAGCCACTTGAACAGGAAGCCAACTGCATGAGCGCCACGTCTGCCAACCGCATCGATCTCCGGCTGGGCAAGCCATGGGAAGACAAGGTGTTCTTCTCGCTGGGCGTGGTCTCCAGCGGGCGCTTCCTGCACACGGCCGGCGTCACGGCCCGCGACCCTGACGGCAAGTTGGTAGGCACAGGGGACATGCGGGCGCAGACGCTGCAGTGCTTCCAGAACATCGGCGACATCCTCCGCGCGGCGGGCGCGCGCTGGGAGGACGTGGTCAAGTACACGCTCTACACCACCGACATCGAGCGCTTCGACACCGAGACGCGTGAGCTGCGCGCGCCGTACTTCGTCGGCCGGCCGGGCGCAACGCTGGTCGAGGTGAGCCGGCTGATCCACCGGGACATGCTCATCGAGATCGAAGCCATCGTCGCGCTGCCGGAAAACGTGACATGAGCGCCGCCACCGACATCGACGACTATCTGCACACGGAAGTCGGCAACATTCTGGACGCCTGCACGCGTTGCGGTGCCTGCGCCGAGGTCTGTCCTGTTGTGCCTTTCTCCGAAGCACGGACTGCCGGCTCCGTCGAACTGGTCGAAGGCGTCACACGCTCGCTCGGCGAGGACGCTCCCATGCCCGCCGCGTCCGCAGCCTGGGTGCACGGCTGCAACGGCTGCGGCGACTGCATACCCGCCTGCCCCGAAGGCGTGAACCCGCGCAAGATGCTGCTGCACGCGACCATCAAGGAATCGGCACGCTCGTCGGCAACGCCGCAGCTCTTTCGCCGCATGGCACGTTCCATCAAGCTCATGGCAGCCATGCAGATCGTGCCGGCCGAGTACGCGCGGCTGCTCGCCACGCCGCGCCGGCGCGAGGCCGACATCGTCTTCTACACCGGCTGCAACGCCGTCCGTACACCGCATCTTCTGTTCAACGTGATGTATGTGCTGGACGCGCTCGGCGCGGACTACGAGGTGCTCGGCGGCCCTTCATCGTGCTGCGGCGTCATCGCCACCAAGTGGGAGGGCGAGGCCAAGGTCGGCGGGCGCTTCACCAGCAACACCCTCACGCGCTTCAACAGCTTCCAGCCCACGAAGGTGCTCAACTGGTGCCCCACCTGCGCGGTGCATCTGGACGAGACCATGGGCGGCTTCGCCGAGCGCCACTTCGATTTCGACCATGTCACCGACTGGCTGCTGGCCCGATCGGACGATCTGAAGAAGCTCTTCACCACGCCGGTGCGCAAACGCGTGGTGCTGCATGCGCACCGCGGACTGCCGGAAGTCGGCCGCAATGTGGAGGCTTTGCTCCGGTGCATCCCCGGGCTCGAGCTGGTGGAAACCGTGCTGGAGTCGTCCTACACCTGCGGCGGCTCGGGCTGCAACAAGACGCCAGCGCTACGCGACATCGAGCACGACCACCTCATCGAGCGCGTGCATGCCCACAACGCCGACGCGCTGGTGACGCTCTATCACGGCTGCCACATGTCGTTCGCCCATCACGAGAAGGATGGACATTTCGAGGTGCTCAACTTCACCGACCTGCTGGCGCAGGCCGCAGGCATGAAGCCGCACGTGGACCAGTTCAAGAACTATCGCCTGCACGAAGAATGGCAGGCCATCGTGGACGAGGCAAGACCCTATCTGGAGCACAACGGCGTCGACATCGACGGCGACTGGCTGCAAAAGCATGGGCCCGAGATCTTTTCGGTGGCGGAGTTCCGCGGCGGGCTGGATTGCCTGTCGACGGAGCCGCCGCGCCGGCAAGCCCCTTCCAACGGATCCTGAACCGAGTCATGTAGAAAGGATGTCCATGTCAACCTCACGACGCCACGCCCTGCTTTCCTTTGCAGCCCTGCTGTCGGGCGGCCCTCTCGCCACGCTGCCCTCGCTGGCGCAGGATGCATTCCCGTCGAAGCCGGTGAAGATCATCGTGCCGTTCTCCGCCGGTGGCCCCACCGATGTGCTCGCGCGCATGCTCGGCGAGCGCCTGTCGGACCGCTGGAAGCAGACCGTAGTGGTGGAAAACCGCGTGGGCGGCGGCTCGACCATCGGCACCAACCTCGTCGCGAAAGCCGCACCCGACGGGCACACCATCGGCATGGTGGTGATGGCCCATGTGGTGAACCCCGCCATCCGCAGCGACATGCCCTACGACACGCTGGCCGACCTGTCGGGTGTGAGCCAGCTCACCACGTCTGCCTGTGTGCTGGTCGCGCATCCGTCCCTGCCAGCCAACAGCGTGGCGGAACTGATCGCGCTCGCCAAATCGAAACCCGGCACGCTGAGCTATGCCACGCCCGGCGTCGGCACGCTCAACCACGTGTCGGGTGAAATGCTCAACAAGCGCGCGGGCATCGACCTGCTGCACGTGCCCTACAGCGGTAGCGCGGCCGCACACGCCGACGTGATCAGCGGACGCGTGCCGCTGATGTTCGACGTGTGGGCGCCGGTGCGTGAGTACGTCAAGGCAGGCAAACTCAAGATGCTGGGCGTCACGCTGAAGGATCGCCTCACCGCCGACCCGCAGTACCCGACCATTGCGGAAACACTCCCGGGCTTCGAAGTGGTGTCCGCCTTCGGCATGGTGATCGGCAGCAAGGTGCCGCGTCCGGTCATCGAGAAGATCGGCGCCGACATCGCCTCGGTGGTGAAGGAACCGCAGTTTGCCGCGAAGGTGCGCGACTTCGGCATGGAGCCCGTCGGCAGCATGCCGCGCGACTACGACGAATTCATCCGCACCGAGATCGCACGCTGGTCGAAGGTGGCGAAGGACAGCAACATCAAGGTGCAGTGACCGTCCGATGCGCGCCCGATAATCCCGGCGTGACCGAACCGAACGACCCCTCAGGCGATCAGGGCGACTCCAGGCTCAAGTGGGACATCGCGCTGCGGGGTCTGGCCGAAGGCGAGATCCGGCAGATCGAGGCCTGCATGCACTCGCGGCTGTACGGGCCGCGTCGCACGCTGTTCCGCGAAGGCGAGCCCAGCGATTCGCTGATCGTGGTGAAAGCCGGGCGCGTGCGGCTTTACCTTTCCTCTGCAGAGGGCGACGAGTTCACCGTGATGATGGTCACCGCCGGCAGCCTGCTCGGCCTGGCCGCCGCCGTGCTCGGCAAGCCGCGCATCCTCACGGCCGAGAGCGTCGGTTCGGTCGACGCGATGGTGATGCCCGTGGCAGACCTCGTGCATTGCATGCGGACCATCCCGCAGTTCGCCATCAACCTCACCCGGCTGCTGGCCATCCTTGCCGCGGAGAACATCCAGCGTGCCGGTCCGCTCGCCCTCGATTCTTCGCGTGTGCGACTGGGGCGCATCCTCGTCGCGCTTGCTGCGGCTGACCCGCGCAGCAACGGCGCGTCGACCGTGGAAGGCCTCACGCATGACGATCTGGGAAAACTGGTAGGAGCGACGCGCACCTGGGTGAGCCTGACGCTGGCCGACTTCGAGAAGCGCGGGCTGATCTCGAAGTACCCGGGAAGGATTGTCATCCTGGAGCCGGGCGTGCTCGCGGCGGTGGACTGACAGAGCGCGGGCAATTGGCCTGCCCGGAGGGAATCGAACCCCCGACCCACAGCTTAGAAGGCTGTTGCTCTATCCAACTGAGCTACGGGCAGATGTACTGCGAATGAAGCGCCGCATTATCGCAGGCATCTGAACATGGTCATGCCGGAAGACGCATTGGAATCTTCAGATAGCGTACGCCGTTGGACTCGGCCTCGGGCCACTTTCCCGCACGGATGTTGAGCTGGATCGACGGCAGCAAAAGCGCGGGCGCTGCCAGGGTTGCATCACGGCGCTGGCGCATCGCGACGAAATCGTCCATCTGCATACCTTCATGGACGTGCACGTTGCGTGCGCGCTGCTCGGCAACCGTGCTCTCCCACTCAAAGGTGTCCCTGCCGGGCGCCTTGTAGTCATGACACATGAACAACCGCGTTTCGGGAGGAAGCGCAAGCAGCTTGCGGATGGATTTGTACAGCGCAGCGGCACTCCCTCCCGGAAAGTCGGCGCGCGCCGTGCCGTAGTCGGGCATGAACAGCGTGTCGCCCACGAACACCGCGTCGTTCACGCGGTAAGAGACACACGCAGGGGTATGCCCCGGGGTGTGGAGCACTTCGATCTGCAGATTACCGAGCTCAACGAACTCGCCATCACGCAGCAAGCGATCGAATTCCGAGCCCTCGCCAGGCGTACCCTCCAGGTTGAAGATCGGCCAGAAGATGCCCTGCACGTCCCGGATGCGCTCACCGATGGCGATACTGGCCCCCGTGCGGAACTGAAAGTAGGGTGCCGCGCTCAGATGGTCCGCGTGAGCGTGCGTCTCCAGAATCCAGACCACGTCCAGCTTCTGCGCGTCCGCAGTTGCCAGCACCCGGTCGGCCGATTTAGTGCATACCTTGCCGTTCCGGAAATCGTAGTCAAGCACCGGATCGATCACGGCAGCTTGCCGTGTCGCGGGGTCCGACACGAGGTAAGTCACGGTATTCGTGACCTCGTCAAAAAAGGCTTCTATTCGGGCGGCGCATGACATGGATGGTCCTGTTCAAAAATGTGCCTATCTATATTAGAATAATCTAAATTAGCAAAATGTGAAATAGAAAACTTCATGACACCCAGCAGGAAAGACAGGCAATTCATGCAGCACGGGGCGACCAAAGCCGCCGCCATGCTGCGCGCGGTCGGCAATGAACACCGTCTGCTGATTCTTTGTCTGCTGATAGAGCATGGGGAACTGAGCGTCGGCGCACTCCACGAGAACCTGGCGTTGAGTCAGTCCGCACTGTCCCAGCACCTCGCCCGGATGCGCGACGAGGGCTTGGTGATCTACCGGCGCGAGGCGCAGACCCTTTACTACCGAATCGAAAATCACGATGTAGCGGCGCTGGTCGCAACGCTCAAAGCCATCTTCTGCCCCTGAACTTTCACTGGAGCCCACCATGACCATCAAGTCCCTCTCACCCAGAGCCGCCCATGACCTCCTGAAAGAAGGAGCCGTCCTGCTGGACATCCGGAATGCCGATGAACATGCCCGTGAGCGGATCACACAGGCGCGCCATTTGCCGATGGATCGCCTGCACATCAGCACCCTGCCGACCGGTGGCGCACCGGCCGTCATCTTCCATTGCCGCTCGGGCCACCGTACGCGGATGAATGCGCCGCAACTCGAAGCATGGGCCGGCTGCGACGCCTACGTCATCGAGGGTGGACTGGATGCCTGGAAGAAGGCCGGTCTGCCTGTCGTGGAAGACAAATCGCGTCCGCTGGAATTGCAAAGACAGGTGCAGATCGCTGCAGGATCGCTGATCGTTCTGGGTGCCGTGACGGGCGCCACGATCTCACCGTGGTTCCATCTGCTCTCGGGCATCGTGGGAGCGGGCCTTGTCTTCGCTGGCGTATCGGGGTTTTGCGGGCTTGCACGCGTCCTGATGCACATGCCCTGGAACCGCAATGCCATGGCCAGCGAGACTTGAGACTGGCGAGGCGAACCCGCCGGTTCACGACTATTGCTCCACGAACACCCGGGCGCGGCGCGGCGTCACCACCAGCGTTTCGCCTTCACGCAGACCGAGTTCACGGAACTGCTCGGCCGGAATCTGCGCCTCGATGATCGAAGCAGCAGCGCCGCCCTTCTCTTCCTCGGCCGGGATCAGCTCCAGCCGGGCAATCGGGCCGACAACGATGGCGCGGTCGAGCTGCGCGACGATGCCACGCGGACGGCCGGCTTCATCCACGTTGCCGCCGGGTGCCCAGCGCTGCACTTCGAGGTCGTGCGGGCGCACGTAGGCGAAGGCCTTGGCGTCCTGCACCTTGCTGTGTTCGGGCGAGTCGATCTGGATGCCTTCCAGCAGCACCTGGCCTTCGTGGGCGCGTCCGTGGAACAGGTTCACATCGCCCAGGAAGCCGTAGACGAACGGGCTGGCCGGGTGTTCCCACACGTCCTGCGGCGTGCCGACCTGCTCGACGTTGCCGGCGTTCATCAGCACCACGCGGTCGGCGACTTCGAGCGCTTCTTCCTGGTCGTGCGTCACGAAAATGCTGGTGACGTGCAGTTCGTCGTGCAGGCGGCGCAGCCAGCGGCGCAGTTCCTTGCGCACCTTGGCGTCGAGCGCGCCGAAGGGTTCGTCCAGCAGCAGCACCTTGGGTTCGACGGCGAGCGCGCGGGCCAGAGCAATGCGTTGGCGCTGCCCGCCCGACAGCTGCGACGGGTAGCGGTCGGCCAGCCAGTCGAGTTGCACCAGGCCCAGCAGGTCGTGCACCTTCTTCTTGATCTGCGCTTCGCTCGGGCGCTCGCTGCGCGGCTTGACGCGCAGGCCGAAGGCCACGTTCTCGAACACGGTCATGTGGCGGAACAGCGCGTAATGCTGGAACACGAAGCCCACGTTGCGCTCGCGCACATGCACGTCGGTGGTGTCTTCGCCCGAGAAATGGATGGTGCCGTAGTCGGCCGTTTCCAGCCCCGCGATGATGCGCAGCAGCGTGGTCTTGCCGCAGCCGGACGGGCCGAGCAGCGCGATGAGTTCACCCGAATTGATGTCCAGGCTCACGTCACGCAGGGCGTGGAAATCGCCGAAGCGCTTGCTGATGTTGCGGATTTCAATGCTCATGTTGTTCTTCCTTGCGTCACCTCACTGCGGTTGCAGCGGTGGCGAAAACAGGCTGCTCGGGCGGCAGGTTGGCGGCGGCTTTCAGTTCGCGCTCATGCCGCCATTCGACGAATGACTTGATGGCCAGTGTCACCAGCGCCAGCACGGCCAGCAGCGATGCCACGGCGAATGCGGCGACGGACTGGTATTCGTTGTAGAGGATTTCCACGTGCAGCGGGATCGTGTTGGTTTGTCCACGGATGTGCCCCGACACCACCGACACCGCGCCGAACTCGCCCATGGCGCGCGCGTTGCACAGGATCACGCCGTACAGCAGGCCCCACTTGATGTTGGGCAACGTGACGTACCAGAAGGTCTGCCAGCCGGTCGCGCCCAGCACGATGGCGGCCTGCTCTTCCTCATTGCCTTGCGCCTGCATCAGCGGAATGAGCTCGCGCGCGATGAACGGGAAGGTCACGAACACCGTCGCCAGCACGATGCCGGGCACCGCGAAGATGATCTTGATGTTGTGCTCGGCCAGCCACGGGCCGATCCAGCCCTGCGCGCCGAACATGAGCACGTAGATCAGGCCGGCCACGACGGGCGACACCGAGAACGGCAGATCGACCAGCGTGGTGAGGAAGGCCTTGCCCCGGAACTCGTACTTGGCGATGGCCCACGCAGCACACACGCCGAACACGAGGTTCAGCGGCACAGCGATGGCAGCCGTGATCAGCGTGAGACGGATGGCGGCCCACGCATCAGGCTCGCGCAGCGCGTCGACATAGGCGCCCCAGCCCTTGCGCAATGCCTCGGTGAACACCGCGGCCAGAGGCAGCACGAGGAACAGGAACATGAAACCGAGCGCGCTGCCGATCAGCAACCAGCGCACCCAGGGCGCTTCGGTCGTGCCGGCCTTGGCGCGGCGGATGGGTTGTTTTGCGCTCATCAGTTCGCTCCCGTGGTGCGGCGCTGCCAGGCTTGCAGGCCGTTGATGATGAGCAGCAGGATGAACGAGATGACCAGCATCACCACGGCCACGGCGGTTGCGCCCGCGTAGTCGTACTGTTCCAGCTTGCCGATGATGATGAGCGGCGTGATTTCCGACACCATGGGCATGTTGCCCGCGATGAAGATCACCGAGCCGTATTCACCCACCGCACGCGCGAACGCCATGGCGAAGCCGGTGAGCAGCGCGGGGGCAATGGACGGGAAGATCACCTTGGTGAAGGTCTGCAGGCGCGTCGCGCCGAGCGAGGTAGCGGCTTCTTCGAGTTCTTTCTCCGTGTCTTCCAGCACCGGCTGCACCGTTCGCACGACGAAAGGCAGGCCGATGAAGATCAGCGCGATCACCACACCCGCCGGGTTGAACGCGAGCTTGATGCCAAGCGGCTCGAGGTACTGGCCGATCCAGCCGTTGCCCGCGAGCAGCGCGGTGAGCGAGATGCCGGCCACCGCCGTAGGCAGCGCGAACGGCAGGTCCACCAGCGCGTCCACCAGCTTCTTGCCCGGGAACTTGTAGCGCACCAGCACCCAGGCGATCAGCAGTCCGAAGAAGGCGTTGACGATCGCGGCGAAGAGCGAAGCGCCGAACGTGAGACGGTATGAAGCCAACACACGTGGCGACGTCACGGCCACCCAGAACTGTTCCCAGGTGAGCGTGAACGTCTTGAAGACCAGCGATGACAGCGGGATGAGGACGATCAGGCTGAGGTACAGCAGCGTGTAGCCGAGCGTGATGTTGAATCCCGGAAGCACGCGCTTGGCACCGCGCGCGCGGTTGTTTGCGGCGGCCGGCCCGGCCGGCAGCGCCGCACTGGAAGCAGCGGTCATTTACTTGCCGACGGTGTAGATCTTGTCGAACTGTCCGCCATCGTTGAAGTGGACCTTCTGCGCTTCACCCAGGCTGCCGAACAGTTCCTGCACCGTGAACAGCTGGATCGGCTTGAACACGGCAATGTGCTTCTTCAGCACGGTCTGCGAACGGGGGCGCATGGCGTGCTTGGCAGCAATTTCCTGAGCCTCTTCCGAATACAGCCAGTCGAGGTAAGCCTTGGCCACGTCGGCCGTGCCCTTCTTGGCGACGGTGCGCTCGACGACGGCCACGGGGTTCTCGGCCACGATGCTGATGGACGGGTGGATGGCATCGACCTTGCCCGCGCCGAATTCGTTGTTGATGGAGACCACTTCCGATTCGAAGGTGATCAGCGCGTCACCGATGTTGCGTTGCAGGAACGCGGTGGTGGCATCGCGGCCGCCACGCGCGAGCACGGGCACATTCTTGTAGAGCTTGGACACGAACTCGGCGGCTTGTGCGTCGCTTGCGCCCTTCTTCTTGGCGTAGCCCCAGGCAGCCAGATAGGCGTAGCGGCCGTTGCCGCCGGTCTTGGGGTTGACCACCACGACCTGCACGCCGGGCTTGATCAGGTCGTCCCAATCCTTGATGCCCTTGGGGTTGCCGTTGCGCACCAGGAACAGCATCGTGGACGTCGTGGGCGCTGCGTTGTTGGGAAATTTCTTGTTCCAGTCCTTCGCGACCACGCCCTTCTCGGCCAGGAAGTCGATGTCGGTGGAGGTGTTCATCGTCACCACGTCCGCATCCAGGCCTTCGGCCACGGCACGCGCCTGCGCGCTGGAGCCGCCGTGCGCCTGGTCGATCTTCACGTCCTTGCCGGTTGTCTTCTTGTAGTGGGCGACGAAGGCGGCGTTGTAATCCTTGTAGAACTCACGGGCCACGTCGTACGAGGCGTTGAGCAGGCTCGCCTGTGCCGAGGCAGCGCCGGCGACGGAGAGTGCTGCGGTTGCAAGGATGATGCGGATTTTCGTTTTCATGCTGTTTCCAGGAGTTGACTTTGGGCGGCAGGCCGGACCGTGAAGCCGGGCTCTCCCGCCAGCGATTGCAAAAGCGCGATGCCGAGCGGCCATTCCCCATGGCCGGACTCGATGTTGATGTGGCCCGCTTCGGGCAGGCGCACGAACTCACTGCCCCAGGCGCGGGCATAGGCCCCCGCCAGTCGCACCGGGCAGAACGGATCGTTGGTGCTGGCCACCAGCACGCTGCGGTAAGGCAGCCGCGCATAAGGGACCGGCGCGAAATCACTCAGTACGGCGCGACGCTCCGGGTCGGCCGGCGCGACGAGCAGCGCCCCCTGGATGCGCGCCGCCGCTTCTTCGGGCAGGTGGCTCACCGCCACCGCGCCCAGGCTGTGCGCCGCCACAACCACCGGCCCGGGCGCGGACAGGATGGTCGAGGCGACGGACGCCACCCAGGAACTGCGCGAGGGTGTGATCCAGTTGTCCTGCTGCACGCGCAGCGCACCCTCCACCCGCTCGGCCCACAGGCTTTGCCAGTGGCCGGGACCGGAGTCGCGCCAGCCGGGGACGATGACGAGCGTGGCTCCCACTGTCTATCTCGATTACTTGTTCGGCTGCGGAGTGAGGCGCAGGTACGGCTTCACGGCCTTGTAGCCCTTGGGGAACCGCTGGGCGATCTCGGCCGGGTCTTGCAGGGCCGGGATGATCACCACGTCGTCGCCGTCCTTCCAGTTGGCGGGCGTCGCGACCTTGTGGCTGTCGGTGAGCTGCAGCGAGTCGATGACGCGCAGGATTTCGTCGAAGTTGCGACCGGTGCTGGCCGGGTAAGTGAACGTCGTACGGATGACGTGCTTCGGGTCGATGATGAACACGCTGCGCACGGTGGCGTTGGCCAGCGAGCTGGGGTGGATCATGTCGTACAGCGTCGCCACCTTGCGGTCCGCGTCTGCCAGGATGGGGAAGTTGACCGTGGTGTTCTGCGTCTCGTTGATGTCGTTGACCCACTTGCCGTGCGATTCGAGCGGATCGACGCTCACCGCGATCGGCTTCACGCCGCGCTTGGCGAACTCGGTGGAGAGGGCCGCCGTCTTGCCCAGTTCGGTGGTGCAGACGGGGGTGAAATCGGCCGGATGGGAGAACAGGACAACCCAGGAATTGCCCGCCCATTCATGGAAAGAAATCGGGCCGGCGGTGGATTCCTGCGTGAAATCGGGGGCGGTATCGCCCAGTCTGAGAGTCATGTTTCGTGCTCCGTTGTATGCCTTTGGAGGACGAATTCTGGACGTCGACCCCCGGATATCAAACGAATGAATTGTTGTTTGTGTATATCCGGAATCGAATATGAAGCTGGAAAATCATTTCCAACTTATCTGTAAACGAGATGATTCAGCCCGGATATCAGATGTCCTCCACCGTCGCCGGCGCCGTCTTTTGCCCGGATTTCCTACCCGCTTTCTTCACGGTCTTGCAGGCGTCGTGGACGATCTGTTCGCCTTTGAGGTGCTCGCCCAAGAAGTCCAGCAGCCGCCGCACCGCCGGCACCAGCCCGCGTCGAGACGGAAAAACCGCATGCACCACGCCCGGCGGCGGGGCCCATTCCGGCAGCAGCAGGACGAGCCGCCCCGACTGGATTTCCTCTCGGCACATGTAGTCAGGAAGAATGCAGATGCCAGTCCCCATCAGCGCAGAAAACTTCAGCGTGAGCAGATCGTCCGCCACATAGCGCGGGCGGTGCACGAACAGGAACTCCGCCTCGTCCGGCCCCAACAGTCGCCACGTGGTGCGCGAATCGCTGGCGGACATCGCGACCGTCTCGAAGCGCGACAGGTCATGGGGTGTCACGGGTGCCGGCTCGCGCATCAGCAGGTCCGGCGAGGCGACCAGCAATGTGCGCGTCTGGCCCAGTTGCTTGATGACCAGGCTGCCACTGGCCTCCAGCGTGGGCCGCACGCGCAGCGCGATGTCCACGCCTTCTTCCACCAGATCGACCACGCGGTTGGTCACCTGCATTTCCACCCGCACCTGCGGGTTCTCGCGCATGAACAGCGGCACGAGCAGGCCCACGCCCGACTGCGCCAGCGTCACCGGACAGGTGACGCGGATGGTGCCGCGCGGCTCGGTCTGGACCTGGGCCGCCACCTGCGCGGCGGCCTGTGCAGCCTCGCGCATGGCAAGGCAATGCCGCAGGTACTGCTCGCCCACTTCGGTCAGCGACAGCTTGCGCGTGGTGCGCTGGAGCAGCCGCACGCCCAACTGCGCCTCCAGGTCCGCCACCCGTCGTGACAGCCGCGATTTCGGGATGCCGAGCGCCCGGCCCGCTGCCGCGAAACCGCCCCGCTCCACCACTTCGGTGAAGTAAAGCATGTCGTTCAGATCCATCATCGCCGTCCTCCGGAATCGTCAATCGGGCGAGCATTGGCTCCGCCAGCAGGACAATCTATCGCGAAAGTGGCGACTTATCAATGAATCGCACCATCTCCACAATTGCTTCATCGGCTCAACCGTTTGCTTGCCGCATTGAAAGGAACCCTCATGAAGCTGCTCCACATCGACTCCGCCATCACCGGCGCCAACTCGGTCTCCCGCAACCTGACCGCGCGCATCGTGGCCGAATGGCAAGCCACCCACCCCGACACCACCGTCGAATACCTCGACCTCGCCGTCAATGCGCCGTCGCACCTGTCCGCTGACGCGCTGGGCTTCCGTGCCCCGGCCGGCACCGAATTCACCGACGTGCAGAAGCAGGAAAACGCCGTCTCCGAAGCGCTGGTCACCCAGTTCCTGGCGGCTGACGTCATCGTCATCGGCGCGCCCTTCTACAACTTCTCCGTCCCGACCCAGCTCAAGGCCTGGATCGACCGCATCGCGCAAGTCGGCCGCACCTTCAAGTACACCGACAAGGGCCCCGTGGGTCTGGCCGGTGGCAAGACCGTCATCGTCGCGTCGTCGCGCGGCGGCGTGTATTCCACGTCAGAAGGCGGCCAGGCCATCGAACACCAGGAAAGCTACCTCAAGGTGATTTTCGGCTTCGTCGGCATCACCGACGTGCGCTTCGTGCGCGCCGAAGGCGTGGGCATGGGCGAAGCCAGGAAGGCCGAGGCACTGGCATCCGCCGAGAAGGACATCAAGAGCCACGCAGCGAACGATGCGCAGGCTTCGGCGGCTGCGGCCTGATCGCAAAGAGTCGTCCCACGATAAAGAAGCATCGGCGTTGACCGGTGCCATAAAAAAGAGCCCGCTGATGCGGGCTCTTTTGCTTTTTTCCGATAGCGCTTCACTGGCACTTCGCAGGGAGTCGATATAGTCGAAGCAGCCGATTCGCGAGTCTCCGACATGATCCGCTCCCTTGCTCTGCTCTTCCTGACCCTCATGCTAAGCGCCTGTGACCAGCAGGCCTGGTTTGACAAGATGATTCCGCAGGAGGAGGCGGAGATCGGGAAGAAGGTCATCTCCCAGCTCGCCGCGCGGGACTACGGTGCCATCGAATCGCAACTGGTCGCGGAACTCAAGACCCCGCAATTGCGGGGGCAACTCAAGCAGATGGCCCAGATGCTTCCGGCCGAATCCCCCAAGTCCGTCAAGACGGTCGGGACGCAAACGTTCAAGACAACGGATCTGACAAACTACCACCTCACGTACGAGTACGAATACGCGCAAGCCTGGATCATTGCGAGCACCTCGCTGCAGCGGCGGGGCGGGAAGCTTGTGCTGACGGCCTTGCACGTGCTGCCGCAAGACCAATCGCTCATTACGAAGAACCGCTTCACGATCGAGGGCAAGGGCCCGGCGCACTACACCGTGCTGGCAATGGCGGTAGCCATACCGCTTTTTGTCGTGTTTGCGCTGGTCATCTGCATCCGCACGCCAATTGCCAAGCGCAAATGGCTCTGGGTCCTGTTCGTCGCGCTCGGCTTTGCGCAGTTCCAGTTCAACTGGACTGACGGCGCATGGGGCATCCAGCCGCTCAGCTTCCTGCTGCTTGGAGCAGGATTCACCAAAGCTGGACCTGCGGCACCGTACATATTTGCTTTGGCCTTCCCGCTCGGCGCAGTCATCTTCTTGGCCAAACGGCGGTCATTTGTTGCACAGGCACAAGTCGCTTCGAACGCCGCTGAGACCTGACAAGATCCAGAACCGCGCAGAGGACGCGTCAGGCGTGCTTCTCGATCCACTTCGTGTACTTCTCCACCCAGCCTTGAAGGAACTTGCGGCTCTCCTCGATGCCGATGTCGCCGCCGTCCGTGAACAAACCTTCCTTGGCCTGGATGAAGGCCTCGGGCTGGCCGAGCGTGGGCACGTCGAGGTAAGCCAGGATGTTGCGCAGGTGCTGTTGCGCGAGCGCGGTGCCGATGGCCCCGACCGACACACCCAGCACACCGGCCGGCTTGCCGGCCCAGCAACTCTGGCCGTAGGGACGCGAACCGTGGTCGATGGCGTTCTTCAGCACGCCGGGGATGGACCGGTTGTATTCCGGCGTGACGAACAGCAGGCCTTGTGACTTCTTCACCTCGTCCTTGAGGCGCAGCACCTGCGGCGCCTGGTTCTTGTCGTCGTCCTGGTTGTAAAGCGGCAGGTCGCCGATCTCCAGATGCTCGAAGCTGAAGTTCGGCGGGGCCAGCTTCGCGATGGATTTGGCAAGCTTGTGGTTGAACGAATCCTTGCGGAGGCTGCCGACGAGGACGGCGATGCGGTAGTTGGCCAAGTTGTTCTCCTGTTCCGGATTGACTATGGATGCGTCGCCACATTCTGGGCTGGGGGCAGGCGTCCCGGTGTAGGCCGGTGCCGACAAGCGCGCATCTATGTCAGCGCGACTGCAAATCCGCCCGTCGCGCAAACAACTCAGCCGCCCAGTCCACGAACGCCCTCACCTTCGCGCTCAGGTGTCGATTGGGCGGATACACCACGTAGATCGGCAACGCGGGGCGGGTCCAGTCTTTCATGACCTCCACCATCTCTCCGCTGGCGATATAAGGTGCCGCCGAGAAAGCGGCCGTCTGCCCCACGCCAAGACCGGCCAGGACCGCCGCGATATGCGCGTTGCTCTCGTTGACCGACACCTGGTAGCGCCCGGAGATTTCGAGCTGTTCACCGCCTTTGACGAACTCGTGCGGATACGGCCGGCCGGTACGCGCGGAGAAGTAGTTCACCGTGCGATGACCATCCTGGTCCAGCTGCTGCGGATGCGTGGGTTCGCCATGGCGGCGGATGTAGTCCGGCGACGCCACGGTGACCAGCCCGATGTTGCCGATGCGCCGCGCCACGAGCGATTGCTCCATCAGGTCGCCGGCACGCAGCACGCAGTCCACGTTCTCGGTGACCATGTCCACCGGCCGGTCGCTCACACCCAGATCGAGCTGGATGTCCGGGAATTTCGCATAGAAGTCCGGCAGCGCCGGGATGATGATGAGCCGCGCCACCGACGAGCCCACATCCACGCGCACGCGCCCGCTGGGCTTGACCTGCGCGTTGGACATGCTGGCTTCGATGTCGTCGAGGTCATTGAGCAGCCGCAACGTGCGCTCGTAATAGGCAGCGCCTTCGGGCGTCACCATCACGCGGCGCGTGGTGCGGTTGAGCAGCTTGACCTTGAGCCGCGCCTCCAGATGCTGGACGAGCTTGGTCACCGTGCCCTTGGGCATGTCCAGCGACTCGGCCGCCTTGGTGAAGGTGCCCGCCTCGACGACCCGCGCAAAAACCCGCATCGACAGGATCTGGTCCATCCCTGCTCTCTCCAACTCCTTGGTGTGGACGCATTCTGTGCCAAAAAACGGGGGCGATTGTTGGCAATATGGAAACAGACAAGGCGCAAAAGGTCTATTTATCATCGGAATCGCCACCACTACATTCACCGGACTGGAACAGAAAGCCATGAGCCCGCGCAAAACGCCCACCCCCACCACGCCGACCGATCATGCGGTCGCGCTGGAGGCTGGCGGTGTGGTGAATGTCCGGGTCTACGGTGCCAAGCGCCCGGGCGGCGGACAGCCGCTGGTGATCCACTTCCATGGCGGTGCCTTCATTTCGGGCGACCTGAGCACCGGCGAGCCGATGGCGAAGCTGCTGACAGAATCCGGCAGCGTCGTCGTGTCGGTGGACTATCCGCTGGCGCCTGCGCATCCTTTCCCCCAAGCCGTGGAAGCGGGTTATGCCGTGCTGGAGTGGGCGTGGAAGAACCGCACCAAGCTGGCCGGCACCGCCCCCCGCATCTTTCTCGCCGGTGAAGAAGCCGGCGGCAACCTCGCGGCGGCCGTGACGCTGGTCGCCCGCGACCGCACGCACCCGCCGCTGGCCGGGCAGATCCTCGTGACGCCGATGCTCGATCCGTGCGTCGGCACCGCGTCGCTGCGCGAAGCCATCGGCGCGCAGACCGAATGCAAGTGGCACCAGGGCTGGCAGCAATACCTGCGCTCGCCCATGGACGCCGAACACCCGTACGCCGTGCCCGGTGCGGTGCAGCGCCTCGCAGGCCTGCCCGCCACACTGGTGATGACCGGCGAGGACGACCCCATGCGCGACGAGGCGCAGGAGTACGCCGAACGCCTGCGCGCAGGCGGCGTCCCCGTGCAGTTCCAGCTGCTGCAGGGCACGACCGGCTGGCCCGACACGCTGGTGGAAAGCGAACCGCAGGAATGCTGCGCGTGCGAGGTCAGCGTGCGGCAGCACCTGTCGCATTTCCTGAACCCCGCGACGCCACCGCCGCACTGTTGACGCTCCGGTCGGAGCCTCACCCCCCATTTCAACAACGAGACATCCGTCCGGCCCGAATGGCCGGCGCAGGCCGACTCATCCCGAAAACACCGAAATCACCCGAAATCACCCCGGAAGAACTCCGAAAGGACCTGGACAATGAACCGCAACGACAACTTTTTCAAGCGACGCAGCCTGTGGACCGCCGTCGCCGCCATCATCGCGACCGCCGGTATCGGCGTCGTGCTCTTCGGGCAGCAGGGCTCGCATGCCCAGGCACCCGCTGCTGCGCCGCAGGCCACGCCTGTGTCGGTGGCCACGGTGGCAGAACGCGAAGTGAACGCGTGGGAGGAATTCTCCGGCCGGCTCGAAGCGGTCGAGCGCGTGGATGTTCGTTCGCGCGTCGCCGGCGCCGTGCAGTCGGTGCACTTCCGCGAGGGCGCGCTGGTGAAGCCGGGCGACCTGCTCATCACCATCGACCCCGCGCCGTATGCCGCCGAAGTGGAGCGCGCCGAAGCCCAGGTGGCCGCAGCTCAGGCCCGCGTGACGCACAGCCGCAGCGAGCAGGAACGCGCACAGCGCCTGTGGGACGAGCGCGCCATTGCGCAACGCGAATTCGAGGAACGCGGCAACACGCTGCGTGAGGCGGATGCGAACCTGCGCGCCGCGCAGGCGCAACTGCTGACTGCGAAGCTGAGTCTCGGCTACACGCAAGTGCGCGCCCCCATTGCCGGCCGCATCGGCAAGGTGGAGGTAACCGTGGGCAACCTGGTCGCCGCCGGCCCGGGTGCGCCGGTGCTGACCACGCTGGTCTCGGTCAGCCCGATCTACGCGAGCTTCGACACCGACGAGCAGCTTCTGATGCGCACGTTGAAAAACGCGACGGGTGGTGCCGGGTCGCGCAACCAGCTCGACCGCATCCCCGTGCAGATGGGCACGTCCGCGCAGGCCGACACGCCCATTGCCGGTCGCCTGCAGCTCATCGACAACCAGGTCGATGCCAAGAGCGGCACCATCCGCCTGCGCGCTTCGTTCGACAACAAGGACGGCAGCCTCATTCCCGGCCAGTTCGCGCGCATCCGCATGGGCCAGGCCAGCAGCAACGCGGCCGTGCTCGTGACCGAACGCGCCGTCGGCACCGACCAGAGCAAGAAGTACGTGATGGTCGCGTCGCCGGACAACAAGGCCGAATACCGCGAGGTAACGCTCGGTGCGCACATCGACGGCCTGCGAGTCGTGAGCTCGGGTCTCAAGGCCGGAGAGCGCGTGATCGTCAACGGGCTGCAGCACGTCCGTCCGGGCGCGCCCATTGCGCCGAATGAAGTGCCGATGGGAGGAACGACGTGAACTTCTCGAAATTCTTCATCGACCGGCCGATCTTTGCCGGCGTGCTGTCGCTGCTCATCTTCCTGGGCGGCCTGCTCGCCCTGCGCGGCCTGCCTATCTCCGAATATCCCGAAGTGGTGCCGCCGACGGTCGTCGTGCGTGCTACGTATCCGGGCGCCAACCCGAAGGTGATTGCCGAAACCGTCGCCACACCACTGGAAGAAGCGATCAATGGCGTCGAAGGCATGCTCTACATGAGCAGCCAGGCGACGACCGACGGCGTGATGACGCTCAACGTCACCTTCAAACTCGGCACCGACCCCGACAAGGCGCAGCAACTCGTGCAGAACCGTGTGGCGCAAGCCGAACCGCGCCTGCCCGAGGAAGTGCGCCGCCTGGGCATCACCACAGTCAAGAGCTCGCCCGACATCACGATGGTGGTGCACCTGGTGTCGCCCAACGGCCGCTACGACATGGACTACCTGCGCAACTACGCGCTGCTGAACGTGAAGGACCGGCTCGCCCGCATCCCGGGCGCGGGGCAGATCATCATCTGGGGCGGCGGCGACTACGCCATGCGCGTGTGGCTCGACCCGCAGAAGGTCGCGCAACGCGGCCTGTCGGCCGGCGACGTGGTGCGCGCGGTGCGCGGCGAGAACGTGCAGGCCGCAGCCGGTGTGGTGGGTGGCTCGCCCGGGCTGCCGGGTGTGGACACGCAACTCTCCGTCAACGCGCAGGGCCGCCTGTCGAACGAGGAAGAGTTCGGCGACATCATCGTGAAAACCGGCGAAGGCGGCGCGGTCACGCGGCTGCGCGACATCTCGCGGCTGGAACTCGGCGCCGCCGACTACTCGCTGCGCTCGCTGCTGAACAACGCGCCCGCCGTCGGCATCGGTGTGTTCCAGGCACCCGGATCCAATGCACTCGACATTTCCACCGAAGTGCGCAAGACCATGGACGAGCTGGCGAAGAACATGCCCGAGGGCGTGGAATACCGCATCGCCTACGACCCGACGCAGTTCGTGCGGGCTTCCATCGAATCGGTGGTGCAGACGCTGCTCGAAGCCGTGCTGCTCGTGGTGCTGGTCGTCATCCTGTTCCTGCAGACCTGGCGCGCGTCGATCATCCCGCTGCTGGCCGTGCCGGTATCGGTGGTCGGTACGTTCGCCGTGCTGCTGATGCTGGGCTTCTCGATCAATGCGCTCACGCTGTTCGGGCTGGTGCTGGCCATCGGCATCGTGGTGGACGACGCCATCGTCGTGGTGGAAAACGTCGAACGCAACATCGAGGCCGGTCTGCAACCGCTGCAGGCCACCTACCAGGCCATGCGTGAAGTGTCAGGGCCGATCGTCGCGATTGCCGCTGTGCTGGTCGCCGTGTTCGTGCCGCTGGCGTTCATCAGCGGGCTGGCCGGGCAGTTCTACCGCCAGTTCGCGGTGACCATCGCAATCTCGACAGTGATCTCGGCCATCAACTCGCTCACGCTCTCACCCGCGCTCGCTGCCCTGCTGCTGCGCAGCCACGACGCACCCAAGGATGCGCTCACGCGCTGGATGGACCGCTGGTTCGGCTGGCTGTTCCGTGGCTTCAACCGCCTGTTCGGTCGCGGCTCCGAGGCGTACAGCGGCAGCGTGCGCGGCGTGCTCTCGCGCAAGGCGCTGATGCTCGGCATCTATGTCGTGCTGGTCGCGGCCACCTTCGGCCTCTTCAAGGCCGCGCCCGGCGGCTTCGTGCCTGCGCAGGACAAACAGTACCTGATCGGCTTCGCGCAACTGCCCGACGGTGCCACGCTCGACCGCACCGATGCCGTGATCCGCCGCATGGGCGAGATCGCCGAGAAGACACCGGGCGTGGAAGGCACGCTCGCCTTCCCCGGCCTGTCGATCAACGGCTTCACCAACAGCTCGAACTCCGGCATCGTGTTCGCCATGCTCAAGCCTTTCGACGAGCGCAAGGGCAAGGGCCTGTCGGGCAACGAGATCGCTGCGGCGCTGAACCAGCAGTACGCCGGCATCCAGGATGCGTTCGTCGTGATGTTCCCGCCGCCGCCCGTGCAGGGCCTGGGCACCACCGGCGGCTTCAAGCTGCAACTGGAAGACCGGGGTTCGCTCGGCTACGAAGCGATGGACGGCGCCGTGAAGGCCTTCATGGCCAAGGCCTATCAGACGCCGGAACTCGCCGGCATGTTCACGAGCTGGCAGCTCAACGTGCCGCAGCTTTACGCCGACATCGACCGCACCAAGGCGCGTCAGCTCGGCGTTCCGGTGGCGGACATCTTCGACACGATGCAGATCTACCTCGGCAGCCTGTACGCCAACGACTTCAACAAGTTCGGCCGCACCTACAGCGTGCGTGTTCAGGCGGACGCACAGTACCGCGCGCGCGCCGAAGACATCGGCCTGCTGAAGGTGCGTTCTGTCACCGGCGAGATGGTGCCGCTGTCGGCGTTGATGAGGGTGACGCCGAGCTTCGGCCCCGAACGCGCCATGCGCTACAACGGCTACCTGACCGCCGACGTGAACGGCGGCCCGGCCCCCGGCTACTCGTCGGGCCAGGCGCAGGCGGCCATCGAACGCATCGCCGCCGAGACGCTGCCGCAAGGCATCGGCTACGAATGGACGGACCTCACGTACCAGGAAATCCTCGCCGGCAATTCGGCGGTGATCGTGTTCCCGGTGGTCATCCTGCTGGTGTTCCTCGTACTGGCTGCGCTGTATGAAAGCCTGACGCTGCCGCTCGCCATCCTGCTGATCGTGCCGATGAGCCTGCTCGCCGCGCTGACGGGCGTGTGGCTGACCGGTGGCGACAACAACGTGTTCACGCAGATCGGGCTCATGGTGCTGGTGGGACTTTCAGCCAAGAACGCCATCCTGATCGTGGAGTTCGCACGTGAACTGGAGTTTGCCGGCCGCACGCCGGTGCAGGCCGCCATCGAGGCAAGCCGCCTTCGTCTGCGCCCGATCCTGATGACCTCGCTGGCGTTCATCATGGGCGTGCTGCCGCTGGTGTTGAGTTCCGGCGCCGGCGCGGAGATGCGGTCCGCCATGGGCGTGGCCGTGTTCTCCGGAATGATCGGCGTGACCGCCTTCGGTTTGTTCCTCACGCCGGTGTTCTACGTCGTGATGCGCCGCCTGGCGGGCAACCGTCCGCTGCGCCAGCATGGCGAAGCGCCGCACATCGAAAGCACGCCGGTCGACAACAGCCACGGTGGTGGCGGTGCCGGATCGCAACTCGTACCCGCTGCGCCGAGGCGCAGCGAAGAAGCCTGATGAACGTCGGGCCTGAAAGGATTCATGTCATGAACACAACGACACCCGTCTCGCACGGCTTCCGGTTCGCACCGCTGCTCGCGCCGCTTCTCGCCGCCATGGTGCTTGCCGGTTGCGTCACCGTGCCGCCCAGCGCGGTCAAACCCGCCGAGCTGCCGCCTGCGCATTTCAGGGAAACCATCCCCGGCTGGACCACGGCGCAGCCCGCCGAAGCGCAGGACCGCGGTGAATGGTGGAAGGCCTTTGCCGACCCGGTGCTCGACCGCCTGGTCGAGCGTGCGGTCGCCGGCAACACCAGCATCCAGGAATCGGCCACGCGGCTCGCACAGGCCCGCGCCATGGTGCGAAGTGCGTCGGCCGAGCTCGCGCCGCAGGTGGGCCTTGGTGCAGGCGCGGTGCGCCAAGCCGGCGCCAACACCGCGACCGGCACGCGCCCATCGACGCTGGTGAGCGCAGGTGTCGATCTCTCGTGGGAGGTCGACATCTTCGGCAAGCTCGCGAAGACCCGCGACGCCGCAGCGCTCGACGCCGACGCGCGCGCTGCCTTGTTGCAGAACACGCGCCTGCTGGTCCAGGCCGAGGTGGCGCAAACCTACCTCGCGCTGCGCGCGGCGGACACCGAACGCGCGCTGGTGCGCGAAACCGTCACGGCATACAACAGCAGTCTGGACGTCACCGAGCGCCGCTACCGCGCCGGCGATGTGGCCGAGCTCGACGTCGCCCGCGTGCGCACCGAACTCGCATCCACCGAGGCCGAAGCCTTCGCGCTCGACCGCCGCCGTGCCGAACTCGAACACGCGCTCGCGGTACTGATCGGTGAACCGGCTTCGGGCTTCAGCCTCGATGCAGGTGAATGGACCACGGCGCTGCCCGTCATCCCACCCGGTGTCCCTGCAACGGTTCTCGCGCGCCGGCCGGATGTGTCCGCTGCACAGAATGGCATCCTTGCGGCACAGGCGCGGCTCGGAGTCGCGCAGGCGGCCTGGTTCCCGGACCTCGCGCTGACGGCCTCCGGCGGTTTCGCGTCGTCCGAGCTTGGGGACCTGTTCACGCGCTCGGCGCGTGCGTGGAGCATCGGGGCGCTGCTCGCCCTGCCCATCTTTGATGGCGGACGCCGGCAGGCTGGCGTGGACAGCGCGGCGGCGCAACTCGACACGGCACTCGTCGGGTATCGCGCGCAAGTGCTCGGTGCCTTCCGTGAAGTGGAGGACCAGCTCTCCGCCCTGCGCCTGCTGGATGAACAGGCCCGGGCGCAGGGCCGCGCGGTGGATTCGGCCGCACGCGCGACGCTGCTGTCCGACTCACGCTACCGCAACGGCTACGTGAGCCAGCTCGAACTGCTGGACGCAAGGCGCAGCGAGCTGCGCAACCGGCGCGCGGCGCTCGGTGTCAAGGCGTCGCAGTACGCTGCCACCGTCGGGTTGATCCGCGCGCTGGGCGGCGGATGGGATGCTCCGCGCAAGGTGAGCGACGCGCAGGACATCCAACTTGCGGGAGCGCGCACGGCGCGCTGACCGCCGTGGAAGCCGCTCCTGAATCGTTCAGAGCTTCGCGATCGACACTTCGGTGGACTTCACCAGCGCGACGACTTCGGAGCCAGGCTTCAGCGCGAGCTCGTCCACCGAGCGCGTCGTGATGACCGACGTGACGATGCCCCACGGCGTTTCGACATCGACTTCCGACACGACGTCGCCGCGGATGATTTCCTTGACCTTGCCGCGGAACTGGTTGCGGACGTTGATGGCTTGAATGGACATGTTGTTCCTTCTTTGCAGGACTTGAGAGGTTGAGAAAATTCAGACAGCCCAGCGCAGCACATGCGCGGGCGTGGTTTCGATCGGCGGGCCTGGCTCTTCATGCACGTTGGGCCGTTGCAGCACGCGATCGAGAATGCGCTTCTCGATGGCAGCAAAGGCCGCGTCGCCCTGAGAGCGCGGGCGCGCCAGCGAGATGGTTTCGTCCAGCGCGATGCGGCCGTCTTCGATGAGGATGACGCGGTCGGCCAGCGCCACGGCTTCCTGCACGTCGTGCGTGACCAGCAAGGCTGTGAAGCCGTTGCGCAGCCACAGGCCTTCGATGAGGCGGTGCATTTCGATCCGCGTGAGCGCGTCCAGCGCGCCGAGCGGCTCGTCGAGCAGCAGCAGTTGCGGGTTGTGCACCAGCGCACGCGCCAGCGATACACGCTGGCGCTGCCCACCCGACAGGCGCGCGGGCCAGTCGTTGAGCCTATCGCCGAGACCGACCTGACCCAGCACGTCGACTGCGGCCTGGCGTTGATCCGCGGGAACGCCGAGCGCCACGTTGTCCAGCACACGCTTCCACGGCAGCAGGCGCGAGTCCTGGAACATGATCCGCGTGTCGTCGCGCAGGCCCTTCACCGCGCGATTGCCGATGACCAGTTCACCGCTGGTCGAATCTTCCAGACCCGCGACCAGGCGCAGCAACGTGCTCTTTCCGCATCCGCTGCGGCCCACGATGGCGATGAATTGCCCGGGCTGAATATCGAGTTGCGTATTGCGCAGCACTTCGCGTTCGCCGTATTTCTTGAATAGCTGGCGGGCCCGCAGGCGCACGCCCCGGCCGGCGGATGTCGCCGCAGTTTCATCGCGTTCGGCAATCGCTTCGGTCATGCGTCAGGCTCCCGGCTTGAACAGGGCTACAGCCTGCGCGTCGATCTTCTTCGGCAGCAGCTTTTCGGCGAAGAAGGCGTCGGCGATCTTCTGTTGTTCGACCAAACCGGTCGCAACCACAGGCCGCACCTCGTAGCTGCGGCGCGTGTTGGCTTTCTCGACCGTACCCGCATCGAGTCCCCACACGCCGGCCAGCAGCGTGGCGGCATCTTTCGGGCTCTGCTTGACCCAGGCACCGGCCTTTTGCAGTTCGTTGTAGACCGTGCGCAGCACGTCGGCACGCGCCTGCGCATACGGCGTGGATGCGAGGTAGTAGCGCGTGTACGACGCCACGCCCTGCCCGTCCGCGATGACGCGCACCTGCGACTGCGCCTGTACGGCGGCCAGGAACGGATCCCAGATCACCCACGCGTCGATGGCACCCTTCTCGAACGCGGCGCGGCCGTCGGCCGGCTGCAGGTAGGCGGGCTCGATGTCCTTGAACGACAGGCCGGCCTTCTCCAGGGCTGCGATCAGCAGGTAGTGCGCACCGGCCGCCTTGGCGAAGCCGATCTTCTTGCCCTTGAGATCTGCGACGGTGCGGATCGGCGAATCGGCCCGAACAACGATGGCCTGTGCGGACGGCGACGGCGTTTCCTGTGCCACGTAGGTCAGCGCGGCGCCCGCCGCCTGCGCGAATACCGGCACGGTGTCGGCCACGTCGGCGCTGAAATCCACGTTGCCCAGGTTCAGTGCTTCAAGCAGCGGCAGACCGCTGTTGAATTCGTGCCAGCTCACTTTCACGCCTTGCGGCGCGAGCAGCTGTTCCAGCGTGCCGCGCGTCTTGAGCACGGTGATCAGCGTGGACGATTTCTGGTAGCCGATGCGCAGCGTGTCGGCGCGCACGGCCTGCGACCGAACGATGCCGGTTGCAAGCGCACCGAGCGCAGCGATGGAAGCGATGGCTGCGCGGCGCGAAGCAGATTTTTTCGTGTTCATGTTGATTCGTTTGGTCGATGGTTGTTTCAATGAAGGTGCGGCAGCAGCGTTTCAGCCCACGGTCTGGTAGCCCGGATGCCAGCGCAGCCAATAGCGTTCGAGTGCGCGCGCAAAGACGTCGGCCAGCTTGCCGAGCAGCGCATAGAGCAGGATGCCGACCAGCACCACGTCGGTCTGCAGGAACTCGCGGGCGTTCATCGTGAGGTAGCCGATGCCGGCCTGCGCCGAAATCGTCTCGGCCACGATCAGGATGACCCACATCAGCCCGAGCGAGAACCGAAGGCCGACAAGGATGGACGACAGCGCGCCCGGCAGGATGATCTGCGTGTACAGCGCCCAGCGCGAGAGCCCGTAGGTGCGCCCCATCTCGATCAGCCCCGGGTCCACATTGCGGATGCCGTGGAAGGTGTTGAGATAGATCGGGAAGAAAACCGACACCGAAATCAGGAACAGTTTGGCTGCCTCGTCGATGCCGAACCACAGGATGACCAGCGGGATCAGCGCAAGTGCGGGAATGTTGCGCACCATCTGCACCGTGGAGTCGAGCAGCGTCTCGAAGAAACGCACCGAGCCCGTGAGCAGGCCGAGCGCAAGGCCGAGGCCGCCACCGATGGCCAGGCCCAGCAATGCGCGACCCGCGCTCACCTTCACGTGCGTCCAGAGTTCACCCGATTCGGTGAGACGCCATGCGGCCTTCACCACTTCCAGCGGCGCGGGCAGCACACGGGTGGACAGCCAGCCTTGCGACGAAGCGATCTGCCAGACCGTGATGAGTGCGATCGGCACGAGCCAGGGCAACAGCCTTCGCCACACGCCTCGCGTGAAAGCGATCACCGCCGCCGTGAACGCGCCCCCGTTGATCGGCTCCTGCGCCGCCAGCGGCAGCAAGCCCAGGCCCGGGGCGTCGATGGTGTCGGGCACAGGCGTGACCTGCACCTCTCTCAAAGTCTGTGTCATGGGAAGCTGGTCCTGTTGAATCTGCATCAGCTTTGTGCGGCACGCGGTGCGTACTGGCTGCCGACGATCTCGCCGAACGGGCCAGCGAGCGTCCGGCCCGTAGCCGGGCCGGGTGCGCCCTGCTGCCCGCGCAAGCTGCGTGGCAGCAGCGGGAACACGAGTTCGGCGAAGCGGTAGGCTTCTTCCAGATGCGGATAGCCCGACAGCACGAAGGTGTCCAGGCCGATGTCCGCGTACTCCTGGATGCGCACCGCCACCGTCTTCGCGTCGCCCACCAGCGCCGTGCCCGCGCCACCCCGCACAAGGCCGACACCGGCCCACAGGCTCGGGCTGATCTCCAGTTCGGCGCGTGTGCGCTTGCCACCCTTCGCATGCAGTGCAGCCATGCGGCGCTGGCCTTCCGAATCCATGCGCGAAAAGATTTCCTGCGCACGAACCACCGTCTCGTCGTCGAGCCGGCTGATCAGCGAATCCGCCGCCTTCCACGCCTCGTCGTCGGTCTCCCGCACGATCACGTGCAGGCGGATGCCGAAGCGCACGGTGCGGCCATGGCGCGCCGCGCGCTCGCGCACATCGGCCACCTTCTTCGCGACGGCCTCGGGCGGTTCGCCCCAGGTGAGGTACGTGTCTACCTGCTCGGCTGCGAGGTCGTGTGCCGCGTCCGACGAACCTCCGAAGTACACCGGCGGATGCGGCTTCTGCAGCGGCGGGAACAGCAGCTTCGCGCCCTTCACGCTCAGGTGCTTGCCGTCGAAGTCATACGTCTCGCCCGTGTGGCTGCGCTCGAGGATGCTGCGCCAGATGCGGATGAACTCGGCCGACTGTTCGTAGCGCGCCGCGTGGTCGAGGAACACACCGTCGCCTTCCAGTTCGACCTGATCGCCACCCGTCACGAGGTTGACGAGCACACGGCCGCCGGAGAGCCGATCGAACGTCGAAGCCATGCGCGCAGCGAGCGCGGGCTCGTGCAGGCCCGGCCGCACAGCCACGAGGAACTTGAGCTGCTTCGTCACCGGGATCAGGCTTGACGCGACGACCCAGGGGTCTTCGCAGGAACGGCCGGTGGGAATCAACACGCCTTCGTAGCCGAGCGTGTCGGCGGCGGTGGCGACCTGCCGCAGGTAGTCGTGGCTGACCTGGCGCGCACCTTCGGTGGTGCCGAGATACCGGCTGTCGCCGTGCGTGGGGAGGAACCAGAAGATGCTCATGTCACACCGTCCCTGCCGCCGTGGCGTCAATCACGTTGATCTTCTTCGGGATCAGCTTGAGATCGAAGAAGGTATCAGCGATCTTCTGCTGCTCCGCCAGGATCTCGCGCGTGATCGGGCCCGTGCCGTAGGCGGCCCGGTTCACCGACAGTTCGACCACCGGCTTCGGAATGCCCCACAGCGGCGAGAACTCGCCCGCCAGCGCGCTGCGGTTGGCAGCGCCCCACACGTCGAGCTTGTTGATCTCTTCAATGACGATGCGCAGCACGTCCTGGTTCCTTGCCGCGTAGTCGAGCGACGAGAAGTAGTACGCGCGATTGCCGACCACACCGTTGGCATTGGCGAGCACTCGCGCACCCAGCGTGGCTTCAGCGGCAGCAGCGAACGGATCCCAGATCACCCACGCGTCGATCGAGCCTTTCTCGAAAGCGGCGCGCGCATCGGCCGGCGCGAGGAAGAGCGATTGCACGTCGCCGTACGCGAGGCCGTGCTTCTCCAGCAGCTTCACGAGGAAGTAGTGGACGTTGCTGCCCTTGTTGTAGGCGACCTTCTTGCCCTTGAGGTCCGCTACGGTCTTGAGCGGCGAATCCTTCGGCACCAGCACCGCTTCGGCAGCGGGACGTGGAACCGTCGCGGCCACATAGGCCAGCGGCGCACCGGCAGCCTGCGCGAAGATCGGCGGGGCTTCGCCCACGTCGCCGAAGTCGATGGAGCCGACGTTCAGCGCTTCGAGCTGAACCGGGCCGGCAGTGAATTCGGTCCAGCTGAGCTTCACGCCCAGCGGCGACAGGCGCTGGTCCAGCGTGCCCCTGCCCTTGAGCAGGCTCAGGAAACCTTTCTGGTGGCCCACGCGCAGCACGCGCTGCGACTGCTGGGCGACAGCGTTGAATGACGGCAGCGCAGTGGCTGCAGCGATGCCCGCCGTGGCAAGCAGGAAGTCGCGGCGTTTGCGGAAAGTGTTCGGATTCATGATGTTCGGTGTTCTGTGAATGACAGGGAAAGCTCAGCGCGCGTCCAGCACGACGGCGTCGCGCACCTTGATGGCGGTGGGAATGAGCTTCAGCTCGTGGAAGGTGTCGGCGATCTTTTGCTGATCTGCCGCGACCTCGGGCGTGATGGGCTTGACGTTGAACTGGTAGCGACGCAGCGCGAGTTCCACCACATCGACCGGCAGGCCTTGCAGCGGCGCGATGATGGCTGCGGCCTGTTGCAGGTTCTTCTTGAGCCAGATGCCCTGCTCCACCGAGTCGTCGAACAGCGCCTGGATCACCTTCGGGTTCTTGCCCACGAAGCCGCGTTCACCCAGGTAGTACTGGTAGTTGTTGACCAAGCCGGTGCCGTCGGCCAGCACGCGTGCGCCGGTGGCCTTTTCTGCTGCGGCCTGGAACGGGTCCCAGATCACCCAGGCGTCGACGTTGCGGCTTTCGAACGCAGCACGCGCATCGGCGGGCGGCAGGTACACGGCCTGCACGTCGGTGAACTTGAGTCCGTTTTTCTCGAGCAGCTTGACCAGCAGGTAGTGCACGTTGCTGCCCTTGTTGAGCGCGATCTTCTTGCCCTTGAGTTCCGCGACGGACTTGACCGGCGAGTCCTTGGGGACCAGCAGCGCTTCGGCCTGCGGCGCCGCCGGGTCGAAGCCGATGTAGAGGAATTTCGCGCCGGCGGCCTGCGCGAAGATCGGGGGCGCCTCACCGACATAGCCCACGTCGACCGCGCCGACGTTCAGGCCTTCGAGCAGTTGCGGGCCAGCGGGAAACTCCACCCACTTCACGCCGAATCCGAGCGGCGACAGGCGCTTTTCCAGCGTGCCCTGCGCCTTCTGCAGCACGAAGAGGCTGGCGGATTTCTGGTAGCCGATGCGCAGCTCGCCTTTGTTCTGGGCTTGCGCCTTCTGCAACGGCAGCAGCAACAAGCTGACGATGAGTGCGATGGCCACCACCACGATGGCGCTGACAGCGAGGTCGCGCAACGCCAGCCACCAGCGGTAAGCCGGCACGCTGGCCTCGATACTGTCTGTCGTTACTTGGGTCATGTCGTTTTTCCTTCAGGGTCAGGTTCGGGGATCAATCACGTGCGTGCGGAGGCAAAGCCATGCCGCGCCGCCCGTTGAGCGGTGGTTGTTCGTCGATCGAGGAAGTGGGGGTGCGGCAGCCGCTGGCGGAGGAAGCCGGCAGCCGTGCGGAGCGTCAGACGCTACATCGCACGCGCGAAAACGGCACGGGCTCGAAACCCGCTGTGGCCGATGTGAAGTCCACCGCGCGCGAAGACCGGCTCAGATGGCCTTCCATCGCCAGGTTCTCCACCGCATCGTCCAGCCGGCGTGACAGTTCACCGTCCACTGTGTAGGCGCCTTCGGGCGTCAACGTCACCTGCGCATCGGTGGCATAGATACCCGGCAGGATGTGCCGTGACGCGAGCGACTGCAGCACCGGCCTGAGCGCGTAGTCCAGCGCCAGCATGTGGTGCGGGCTGCCGCCGGTGGCCAAGGGCAGCACCGCCTTGCCCTTGAACGCCGATTGCGGCAGCACGTCCAGGAAGAGCTTGAGTACGCCGCTGTACGCCGCCTTGTAGACCGGCGTCGCCACCACGATGGTGCGCGCCCTTTCCACCTGGTCGATGGCCTGCAGCACGCTGCGGTGCGCCACGTCGGCCAGCAGCAGCGCCTGCGGAGACAGGTCGCGGATCAGCAGGCGGTCGATGGCGGCACCGTGGGCCGCGATGCGCTGGCTGACCGCGTCCAGCAGCGCCGCGGAACGCGAGCGCTCGGACGGGCTGCCGGCAATCAGGAGTACGGACATGGCGGTTTCTTTTTGTTGTGTGTTGCTTCGGGCCTGCCGTCCGCGGGCTTACTTCTTCGTGTAGATCTGGTCGAAGCTGCCGCCGTCGGCGAAGTGTTCCTTGTCGGCCTTGGCCCAGCCGCCGAACGCCTGGTCGATGGTGAACAGGTTCACCTTGGCGAACTGCTTGCCATATTTGTCGATGGCTTTCTTCGACACGGCCGGGCGGTAGAAATTCTTGCCGGCGATATCCTGGCCTTCTTCGGAGTACAGGTACTCGAGGTAAGCCTGTGCCACGGCGCGCGTGCCCTTCTTGTCAACCACCTTGTCGACCACGGCGACCGCGGGTTCGGCCAGGATGGAGAGCGAGGGCGCGACGATGTCGAACTTCGCGCCGAACTCTTTCTCGAGCAGGAAGGCTTCGTTTTCCCAGGCCAGCAGCACGTCGCCCTGCGCACGTTGCGCGAAGGTGATGGTGGAGCCGCGGGCGCCGGTGTCCAGGATCGGCACATTGCCGTACAGCTTGGCGACGAATTCCTTCGCCTTGGCATCGCTGCCGTACTTGCGCTTGGCGAATTCCCAGGCGGCCAGGTAGTTCCAGCGGGCACCGCCGGAGGTCTTGGGGTTCGGGGTGATGACGCTCACGCCGGGCTTGATCAGGTCGTCCCAGTCCTTGATGCCCTTGGGGTTGCCCTGGCGCACCGCGAACACGATGGTCGAGGTGTAGGGCGACGCGTTGTGCGGCAGCTTCTTCTGCCAGTCGGCCGCCAGCCAGTTGCCGTTCCTGACCAGCGCATCGGTGTCGCCGGCCAAAGCGAGCGTGGCGACGTCGGCCTCCAGCCCGTCGATGATCGATCGGGCCTGCTTGCCCGAACCGCCATGCGACTGCTTGATGGTCACATCCACACCGGTCTTCGCCTTGTAGGCCTTGATGAAGGCCTGGTTGAATTCGACGTAGAGTTCGCGCGTCGGGTCGTACGAGACGTTGAGCAGTTCGACCTTCTGCTGGGCAGCTGCAGGCAGTGCCAGCGACAGGGACAAGGCAGCGGCGGCGGCGAGCCCGAAAGGAATCTTGATAAAGTTGCGGCGATTGCTCATGGCGTGATCCATCCGTGTTGTGTTTCGATGGAATGGATTCTCAAAGCCGGGTCACAAAACTGGAACCAATAAGATTTCAGTTCCTTATTCCTAAAACATCTCAAGCCACCCACATCCCGAGGTTCCACATGGCACGAATGGTCCAATGCATCAAACTCGGCACGGAAGCCGAAGGTCTCGACTTCCCCCCGTATCCCGGCGAAATGGGCAAGCGCCTGTATGAAAGCGTAAGCAAGCAGGCCTGGGCCGACTGGATGAAGCACCAGACCATGCTGGTGAATGAAAACCGCCTGAACCTGGCCGACCAACGCGCCCGCCAGTACCTCGCCCGCCAGATGGAAAAGCATTTCTTCGGCGACGGCGCCGACGCGGCAGCCGGCTTCGTGCCCCCGCCCGCCCAGTCCTGATCTCCTGAACCCGCGCGATGCCCAGTCCCGTGCAGTGGTCCGGTGACGGGGTTCCCTTTTCGCCGCGCTTCGGTGACGACATCTACCACTCCGAAGCCGGCGCCATCGAGCAGGCGCGATTCGTGTTTCTGGGCGGCTGCGGCCTGCCGGCCAACTGGAATGCACGCGCGCAGTTCACTGTGCTCGAACTCGGCTTCGGCCTCGGCCTGAATTTCCTGGCCACATGGCAGGCGTGGCTGCACGACCCGCATCGTGCAAAGCGGCTGGACTACGTGTCCATCGAGGCCCACCCTGTCAGCCGCGAGGACATCCTGCGCGCAGCACGGAACCAGTCTGCGTCAGGCGATGGAGCCGCCGGCAGACAGCCCCTGATGAAGCTGGCGGAGCAACTGGCCGATGCCTATCCACTGCCCCTGCCCGGTCTGCACCGCATCCGCTTCCAGCATGAAGGCTGCCAGCTCACGCTGACACTGGCCATCGGTGATGCGACGGTGCTGTTGCCTGACCTGCATCTGGCGGCGGATGCGGTCTACATGGACGGCTTCTCGCCCGCGCTGAACCCGGAACTCTGGTCGCCAGCCATCTGCAAGGGCATTGCTCGGCTGATGCGACCGGGCGGACGCGTCGCGACATGGACCATCGCCGCAGCCTTGCGCAAGGGGCTGACAGAAGCGGGCTTCAAGGTCGAGAAGGCACCGGGCCTGCCACCCAAGCGCGATGCCTTGCGCGCGGTATACGCGCCGGCATGGCCGCGTCCGGCCAACTGGCCGGACAACACGCGGATCGCACCCGCAGATCACGCCCTCGTCATCGGCGCCGGGTTGGCCGGAGCCTGCACGGCGTATGCACTGTCGCAACGCGGCCTTCGCGTCACGCTGCTCGACGCACACAGCGAAGCCGCAGGCGGCGCATCCGGCCTGCCGGCCGGCCTGATGGTGCCGCACGTCTCACCGGACGATGCGCCCATGTCGCGCCTGACACGGGCCGGTGCCGCACTCATGCGCCGCTGGATCGACGACATCGCCCTGCCCCGTCGACACTGGCGCGCCGACGGCGTATCGCAGCGCGTGGACGACGCCCACAAGGCGCGCGCGCCGGCATCGTGGAACGGCCTCTCCCTGTTCGAGCTGCAGCAGACCGGGACGACGGCTGCGCGCTTCTTCGCTGATGGCCTCGCCATCGAGCCTGCGGCACTGGTTCGAGAACTGCTGGCCCGTTGCCCCGCGCTGGATTCGCGCTGGAACACCGGTGTCGCATCGCTGGCCCGGGCAGGACACGGCGCTGGCTGGCAGGCGTTGGACACATCAGGGCGTGTGCTCGCACAGGCACCTCTCGTCATCGTCGCCGCCAGCCTGGACAGCCTGCGCATCGCCGGTTCCGGCGGGAAGGCCGATGTGCTTCGCCCGGTGCGTGGCCAGGTCACGCTGGGCCGGCAGGCATTGCCGGAAGGCACCATGCCTGCGCACGCACTGAGCGGCGACGGCTATTTCGTTCCGGCCCTGACCCCGGACTCGCCCTGGCCCTGGCTCGTGGGCGCGAGCTTCGAACGGGGAAAGACGGCACTCGATGCGACGGATGAGGCGACCGCCGGCAATCTGGAGAAACTGGGCCGTTTGCTGCCGGCTGCCGCACCGGGCGTCACTGGTGACTTTGCACCCGGCTCGGCGCGTTCGTGGGTGCAGGTGCGCTGCGCCTCGCCCGACCGCATGCCGCTCGTGGGAGCATGGCCTTCGGCGGCAGACAACGCCGGCTCCGGGCTGTACATGCTGGCGGCGCTGGGTTCCCGTGGGCTGAGCCTCGCGGCCATCTGCGCCGAATTGCTGGCGTGCCAGATTTCCGGCGAGCCCTGGCCGGTGGAAGCATCGCTGGCGCGCGCGGTCGACCCGGCGCGCTTCGCGGGCGGAGCCTCTTGAACGCAGTAGATCAGCGCTTCGCGAGCGCTTCGTGCAGTTGCAGCGGATGCAGCGGCTTGCCCAGGCAGGCATGCGCGCCCATGAGCCGCGCCTTGAGGCGCAGGCCCAGCGTGCGCTTGCTGGTCAGCACGATGATGTTCGCCTCGGGCTGGTCGTGCTGCACGGCACGGTAGAGCTGCCAGTCGTCCCGGCCCGTCAGGTCCAGGTCGAGGATGATCAGCTGGTATTTGGCCGCGGTGGAAAGCTCCACGCCTTCGTTGACGGTGATGGCTTCCTGCACCTTGGTCACGCCCAGGGATGCCATCTTGGCGCGCAGGTACAGGCGCAACTCCAGGTTGGACGCGATGATCAGCGCGCTGCGCGGGTCCAGGGCCGGCTTCGAGACGTCCGGATAGACGCTCAGGTCCAGGTCGAGGGCCGCGTCGCGCGTGAGGTCGAGGTCCAGCGAAGGCGGGGGGATGAACGCCTCGTCCATCACCTTGACGATGTCGGCCCAGCGAAGCGGTCGGGTGTAGGTGAGCCAGGAATGCGCCGGAGCCACGGCCCCCACCCAGATGAGCCGCATGCCGGACGGCCCCTGGCCGGAAGCGGTCATCTCGATCTCGGCCTCGTAGCTCTGGCCGTCCACCAGGGCGACCTGCGGCGCGTCGGGCGCACCGGGCGTCCAGAGCGAATACACGACTTCACGGCCTTCAGACAGACGAAACACGGTGTTGAGCGCATGGCGCTCAACGTCGCTGAAACCGATGACCTTGACGAAAATCCTTTGACTCATGTGTTCTTCTGATGAACGTCGCAGCATAACGCCATTTATCATTCGCAGGCCCGCCAGACAGGCGCCGCTGCCCGCCAGACATGTCTGCCCGGCTTTCGCGCCTTATCCGGAACAAGCTTTTCAGCGCCCGCAAACCCGCGCCAGTGCTCGTGCATAAGCTTATCCGCATAAAGCGCGAACAAAAAGATAGTTTGTTTTCATAAGCCCCCTGTTTACAGTCCACTTCCTGCGAGAACCAAGCCCCCCGGGGCGGCCGTTCCACTGACCACGATGTACCAATACACCGACTTCGACAAACAGTTCGTCCGGGCCCGCGCGGACCAGTACCGTGACCAGCTCGAGCGCTGGTCCGACGGCCGCCTCTCCGAGGACGAATTCCGCCCGCTGCGCCTGCAGAACGGCTGGTATGTGCAGCGTTACGCGCCCATGCTGCGGGTGGCCGTGCCCTACGGCGAGATCGCCAGCCGCCAGATCCGCGCGCTGGCGAAGATCGCACGCGAATACGACCAGCCCGAAGCCGAGATCTACCAGCAGGCCCTGACGACCCAAGGCGCCATGGGCACCACCTACCTGCCCACGCACTACGCGCACTTCACCACCCGCACCAACGTGCAGTTCAACTGGATTCCTTTGGCCAAAAGCGCCGACGTGATGGACCTGCTGGCCAGCGTCGACATGCATGGCATCCAGACCAGTGGTAACTGCATCCGCAACACCACCACCGACGAGCGCGCCGGCGTGGCCGTGGACGAGATTGCCGACCCGCGTCCCTACGCCGAGATCATGCGGCAATGGACCACGCTGCACCCCGAGTTCGCCTTCCTGCCGCGCAAGTTCAAGATCGCCGTCTCGGCGTCGAAGGAAGACCGCGCCGCCACCAGCTGGCACGACGTCGGCCTGTACCTGGTCAAGAACGAGGCCGGCGAGATCGGCTTCAAGGTGCAGGTGGGTGGCGGCATGGGCCGCACGCCCGTGGTCGGCACCATCATCCGCGAGTTCCTGCCCTGGCAGCAGCTCATGAATTACCTCGAAGCGGTGGTGCGCGTCTACAACCGCTACGGCCGGCGCGACAACAAGTACAAGGCCCGCATCAAGATCCTCGTGAAGGCCGAAGGCCAGAAATACATCGACGACGTGGAGGAAGAGTTCCGCCAGATCGTCGAGGTGGACGGCGGCCCGCACTTCATCACCCAGGCCGAGTTCGACCGCGTGGCCGCTTCGTTCGTGCCGCCTGAGCTGGCGCAGCGCCAGCCTGCCGACCTGGCCGCGGTCGAGGAAGCGCTGCGGCGCGAGGCCGCTGCCAGCGCGCCGTTCGCACGCTGGCTCTCGCGCAACGTGGCGCCGCACAAGCAGCCGCACCTTCGCATCGTCACGTTGTCGTTCAAGCGCGTGGGTCAGGCGCCCGGCGACGCATCGGCCGACCAGCTCGACGCGCTCGCCGATCTGGTGGACCGCTTCTCGGCAGGCGAAGCCCGCGTCACGCACGACCAGAACGTCGTGCTGCCGTGGGTGCATGCCGAAGACCTGCCCGCGCTGTGGCAAGCCGCGCGCGACCTGGGTCTGGCCAGCACCAACGTGCACCTGCTCACCGACATGATCGCCTGCCCAGGCGGCGACCTCTGCGCGCTGGCCAACGCGCGCTCGCTGCCGATTGCCGCCGCCATCACCGAGCGCTACCAGGACCTGGACGAGCTCGACGACATCGGCGAGATCGACCTGCACATCAGCGGCTGCATCAACTCGTGCGGCCACCATCACAGCGGCCACATCGGCATCCTGGGCGTCGACAAGGACGGCAAGGAGTGGTATCAGGTCACCCTTGGCGGTTCCGACGGCAGCGACCTGAGCGGCGCGGCCGTGGCCGGCAAGGTGATCGGCCCGTCCTTCTCGGCAGCCGAAGTTCCCGACGTGATCGAAGCCGTCCTCACGACCTACCGCGACCACCGCGAACCGGGTGAAACCTTCCAGCGCGCCGTGCGCCGACTGGGGCTCGACCCGTTCAAGGCTGCGGCCAATGCGGCCCGCATCAAGGTGGAGGAAGTGGCATGACGCAGCACCTCCAGCTCCTCGCGTTCGAAGACCACACGCCGCCCGCCGAGGGCGACACCCGCGTCGTGGTGCTGGCCAACGACGCCGACCCGCTCGCACTGTCGCTGGAAAGCGTGACGCGCATCGACCTCAGCTTTCCGGCGTTCACCGACGGCCGGGCCTTCAGTCAGGCCTTCCTGTTGCGCCGTCGCCGCGGGTTCACGGGCGAAATCCGTGCGACTGGCGACGTGCTGATCGACCAGCTCGTGCAGATGGAGCGCACCGGCTTCTCCAGCGCCGTGCTCAAGCAGGGGCTGGGCACGGCCGACGCGCAGCGCCAGTTCGAACGCTTCAAGGGCTTCTACCAGGGTGATGCGGTGCACGTGCAGCCGCACTTCGCCACCACCGCCTGAACAAGGCAACCGGGACCATGCGCATCGACCTCGCCAACATCAATGCAGCGCTCGGCCACGACGCGCAAGGGCTCGTGAACTGGGCCGTGGCCTTGAACGAACCGACCATCGTCACCACGAACTTCCGGCCGTTCGAAGCCGTCATCCTGCACATGGTCACGCGCGCGAACGCCGATGTGCCGGTGATCTGGATGGACAACGGCTACAACACCGAGGCGACCTACCGCTATGCCGACGAGCTGACGAAGCAGCTCGGGCTGAAGCTGAAGATCTACCTGCCCCGCCGCACACGTGCGCATCGCGAGGCCGTGGACGGCCCGACGCCTTCCATCGACGATCCGCGTCACGCCGCCTTCACCGAAGAGGTGAAGCTGGAGCCATTCACGCGCGCCTTGAGCGAGACAGCGCCCAAGGTCTGGTTCACCGCGCTGCGCGCCACCGACACCGCCGTGCGCGCGCAGATGGAGCCGGTCAGCATCAACCCCGATGGCCTGATCAAGGTCGCGCCGCTGTTGCACTGGTCGTCGAAACAGTTGCACGAGTACTGCGCGCAGCACGGCCTGCCCAACAACTTCGACTACGTCGATCCCACCAAAGCCGAAGACAACCGTGAATGCGGGCTGCACATTGCCCATTGACGGCCCACTGATCGCCCATCGACCCCATCCATGAACGCCCGGACCGAACCCCAAGCCCTTACAACGCTCGGCAACAGCCATCTCGACGCGCTCGAAGAAGAAGCCATCTTCATCCTGCGTGAAGTTGCGGCGGCGTTCGAGCGCCCGACACTGCTGTTCTCCGGGGGCAAGGACTCGCTGGTGCTGCTGAAGTGCGCCGAAAAAGCCTTCGGCGCGAACAACCTGCCCTACCCGCTGCTGATGATCGACACCGGTCACAACTTCCCCGAAGTGACCGATTTCCGCGACCAGCGCGCGAAGGAACTCGGCGCCGAGCTCATCGTGCGCAGCGTGGAAGATTCGATGAAGCGCGGCACCGTGCGCCTGGCACGCCCCGACGAAAGCCGCAACGTGCACCAGTCGGTGACCCTGCTGGAAGCCATCGACGAGTTCCGCTTCGACGCACTCATCGGCGGCGCCCGCCGCGACGAGGAGAAGGCGCGCGCCAAGGAACGCATCTTCAGCCACCGCGACAGCTTCGGCCAGTGGCAACCCAAGGCCCAGCGCCCCGAACTCTGGACGTTGTTCAACACGCGCCTGCAGCCGGGCGAACACTTCCGCGTGTTCCCCATCAGCAACTGGACCGAGCTCGACGTGTGGCAGTACATCGCCCGCGAAAACATCGAACTGCCGTCGATCTACTACACGCACAAACGTGAGGTGGTCGAACGCCGCGGCCTGTTGGTGCCGGTGACCGACCTCACCCCCCCGCGCGACGGAGAGCAGATCGAGACACGCGACGTGCGCTTCCGCACCGTGGGCGACATCACCTGCACCTGCCCGGTGGAAAGCCTGGCCGCCGACGCGGACGCCGTGATCATCGAGACGCTGGCCACCGACGTGAGCGAACGCGGCGCGACGCGCATGGACGACAAGACATCCGAAGCTTCCATGGAGAAGCGCAAAAAGGACGGGTACTTCTGATGGACGCCCTCAGATTCATTACTTGTGGCAGCGTGGACGACGGCAAGAGCACGCTGATCGGCCGGCTTCTGGTAGACAGCCGCGCCGTGCTGCAGGACCAGTTGGCCAGCGTGTCGAAGAGCGGCGAGGCCGACCTCGCGCTGCTGACCGACGGCCTGTCGGCCGAGCGCGAACAGGGCATCACGATCGACGTGGCCTACCGCTATTTCTCCACGGCAGCGCGCAAGTTCATCATCGGCGACGCGCCGGGCCATGAACAGTACACGCGCAACATGGTGACCGCCGCCTCCAGCGCCGACGCCGCCGTCGTCCTGGTGGACGCCACCAAGCTCGACTGGGCCGACCCCGCACTCGAACTGCTGGTGCAGACGCGCCGCCACACGTTGCTGGCCCACCTGCTGCGCGTGCCATCCATCGTGTTCGCCATCAACAAGCTCGACGCTGTCGACGCGCCTGACACGGCCTACGCCCACATCCGTGCGGCACTGGAACGGTTCACCGCTGCCGCTGGCGTCAAGGTGCGCGCTGTGGTGCCGGTTTCGGCCTTGAAAGGCTGGAATGTGGTCGAACCCCGTGCCGGCTGGTGCGGGTACGAAGGCCCTGGCCTGCTGCAATTGCTCGAAACCCTGCCAGCCACCCCGGCGGACGTGGATCAGGCCTTCGCCTTCCCCGTGCAATGGGTCGAGAAGTTCTCGTCCTCGTCCGACACGTCACAGGGCCGCCGCATCTTCTGGGGCCGCGTCGCTGCCGGTCAGGTGACGCCGGGCCAGAAAATCACCGTCATGCCCAGCGGACAGACCGCCACGGTGGCACAGGTGCTGAACCACGTGCGCAAGCCGGGTGACGTCGCCGCCGGCCACAGCGCCGGCATCGTGCTCGACCGCGAGGTCGATGTGTCCCGAGGCGACTGGTTGCTGGCCGAAGGCAGTGGCGAGGCGTCGCGAGAACTGAGCGCCACCATCGCCTGGCTGGACGACGAGCCGCTGGTCGCCGGCCGCGTCTACTGGGCGCTGCACGGGCACCGCTGGGTGAAGGCCAAGGTGCGCCGCATCGTGCACAGGCTGGATGTGAACACGCTCGCCGAGGAAGACGCCACCGAACTGCCGGCCAACGCCATCGGCCACGTCGAACTGGCGCTGCAGGAGCCGCTGGCCGTGCGCCCGTTCGCCGGTGCGCGTGCGCTGGGCTCGCTGGTGCTGGTGGACACCGCTTCGCACAAGACCTCCGGCGCCGTGCTGGTTCGCTGAGGGCTTCGCCGCAGTCCCACGCACAAAACGCCTAAAATCGAGGGTTTTCACGTACTGCTGATCCGGCTTCGCCTTTACGATCGCCCAAAATTCCAAATGACCCACGTCGTCTCCGAATCCTGTATCCGCTGCAAGTACACCGACTGCGTGGACGTCTGCCCCGTGGACTGCTTCCGCGAAGGCCCGAACATGCTGATCATCGATCCCGATGAATGCATCGACTGCGCGGTGTGCATCCCCGAATGCCCGGCCAACGCCATCTTCGCGGAAGAAGACGTGCCGGCTGACCAGATCGCCTTCATCAAACTCAACGCGGAACTCGCCCAGAACCCCGAGTGGAAGAGCATCACCAAGCGCAAGCCTGCGCTGCCCGATGCCGACGAGTGGAAAGACAAGACCGGCAAGCTCTCGGAGCTGATCCGCTGACCGCAGCGCCCGCACTGTGAGCGCCTTCGACGACCGCACCGACCTGATCGAAACCGACGCCGTCGTCATTGGCGCAGGCCCTGCAGGCCTGTTCTCCGTCTTCCAGCTCGGCCTGCTCGAAATCCGGGCTCACGTGGTCGATGCGCTGCCCCAGGCGGGTGGCCAACCCGTCGAGCTGTACCCGGACAAACCCATCTTCGACATTCCCGCCGTGCCGGTACTCACCGGCCGAGAACTGGCGCAAGCGCTGCTCAAGCAGATCGAACCTTTCGGGGCCACGCTGCATCTGGGGCAGGAAGTCACCGAGCTCGAACGGCAGGACGATGGGCGCTTCCTGCTCGCCACGTCCAAGGGCACGCGTTTCCTGACCCGGGTCGTCGTCATTGCGGGCGGTGTCGGCGCATTCCAGCCGAAGTCGCTCAAGGTGCCGGGGCTGGAGCCGTTCATCGGTGGGCAGATCCGGTATCAGCCCGCCGATGCGTCTGCGTTTGCAGGCAAGCGCGTCGTTGTCCACGGCCATGGCGAAACAGCGGTGGACTGGGCGATCCGCCTGGCGGAAGCCTCAACGGACAAGCCGCACCGCGTGACCTTGCTCCATCGGCGCGATGTGTTCGATGCCACGCCCGAGGCACTGGCCCGCCTGCAGGCGCTGCGTGCTTCGGGTGCCATCGAGGTCGTCATCGGGCAGATCGTCGGCCAGCAAGCCCGGGGCGACACGCTCACGGCCCTCGACCTTGCCCTGCCCGACGGCAGCACCCGTTCATTGCCGCTGGACGCGATGATCGTCTCGCTCGGCCTGTCCCCTCGCCTCGGCCCCGTCGCGCAATGGGGGCTGGACATGGAGCGCAAGCAACTCAGGGTGGACACCGGAACGTTCGCCACCAGCGAGCCCGGCATCTTCGCCATCGGCGACATCAACACTTACCCGGGCAAGAAGAAGCTGCTGGTTTCTGCCTTCCACGAATGCGCCCTCGCCGCGTATGGCGCAGCGGCTGTTGTCTATCCGGGCAAGACGCTTCACCTCGAATACACGACCACCAGCACGCGGCTGCACCGCCTGCTGGGCGTGACCGTGCAGACCGACGGCACCGATCCAGCCTGATGCCGGCCTGATGGCCTAAAATCCGCTTCGTGCCCGCAAGGGCGCATCCGCTAGGGGTGTCGAACCGGCCGCAAGGCCGGCAAGACTGAGAGAGTCCCTTTGAACCTGATTGAGGTAATCCTCGCGCAGGGAAGCCAAGTCCAGTTGCCGGTGGCCGCGTCTCTTGCAGCCTCTTCTCCGGCCAGATTTCGCCCACCTGCCTCAAACATTGCATGGAGCAATTTGATGGCAATTTCTACTGACAACACACTTTCGCCCGGGTCGTCCGGCAACGAGGCGCTGACGCCCATGTCCGCGTCCCAACGCTCATTCGGCTGGCATGACCACGCGTCGCTGTGGTTCAGCCTGGGTGTCGGCCTGCTGGTCATGCAGGTCGGTGCGTACCTCATGCCAGCGCTCGGTACCAAGGAGGCGGTCATCGCCATTGTGTTCGGCTCGCTGCTCGGCGCGGGCCTGCTCGGCTGGGTCGCCAAGCTCGGCGCCGACAGCGGGCTTGCCAGCGCTGGGCTGATGCATGCCGTCTACGGCAGCGCATTCGCACGCCTGCCCGTGATTCTCAACATCGTGCAACTCATCGGCTGGGGCGCATTCGAGATCGTGGTGATGCGCGAATCGACGGTCGCCATCGCCGCGCGTTCGGGCCTCGCGGAATCGGCGACGTCCCCCGTGTGGATGGCCGGCGCCACCCTGCTTTGGGGCGCAGTCGTTGCGCTGCTGATCAGCGGGTCGATGGTGCGCGTGGTGCGCAAGCTCATCGCGCGCTTTGCGCTGCCGCTGGTGGTGCTGTCGCTGCTGTGGCTGAGCTGGCAGTTCATCGGGATGGCCAACGCGCAGGGCTTCGACGCGCTGTGGAACCGCAAGGGCGACGGCGGCATGAGTGTGCTGCCCGCGCTCGACCTCGTGATCGCGATGCCGATCTCCTGGCTGCCGCTGGTGGCCGACTACGCGCGCCACGGCCGTTCGGGCCGCAGCGCGCTGGGCGGCACGTGGCTCGGTTATGCGATTGCCAACGCCTGGTGCTACACGCTGGGTGTGCTGGTGGCGCTGACGCTGCCGAGCGAGAACCTCGTCGCTGCGCTGCTGCTGGCGCAGGGCGGGTTGATCGCGCTGTCGCTCATCCTCATCGACGAGGTGGACAACGCCTATGGCGACGCGTACTCGGGCTCGGTGTCTGCCCACAGCCTGATGCCGCGCTGGGGCGTGCGCCAGTGGGGCTTCATCATGGCCATCGTCTGCACGGGCGTCGCGATGGTGCTGCCCATGCACAGCCTCGAGCCGTTCCTGCTGATGCTGAGCTCGGTGTTCGTGCCGCTGTTCGGCACCATCCTCGGCCGCCTGGCGTTCGGTGTGGATGCCGCTGCACAGCTCGCGCGCGCACCCAAGGCGAACGCCGTGCCCATCGCAATCTGGATCGCAGGCATCGCGACCTACCACCTGTGCGGCAAATTCGCGCCCGATGCGGGCTCTGCCCTGCCCGCGCTGGCGCTGACCTTCGTGCTCGCCTATGTCACGCGCCCTTCGACGCGCGCGGTGTAAATGAAGTCAAAGCGGCAACAGCTTCGTCGCCACGGGTGCATGCCCGTGGTTGAGCGGGCCGTGGCCGCGCCCGGTCTGCACGTGGGCGCCTGCCTTGATGGCGGCGAGTACATAGGCACGGGCCCGCGCCACCGACTCGGGCAGCGAGAACCCCTGCGCCAGATGCGCGGCGATGGCGGACGACAGCGTGCAGCCCGTGCCATGCGTGTTCTCGCTGGGGATGCGCTGCGAGGTCAGGCGCAACGCGGAAGTGCCTGCCTGCGCCAGCACGTCGGTCACCTGCTGACCGGGAAGATGCCCGCCCTTGAGCAGGACGATCGGCGCGCCCATGGCCAGCAGTTCTGCAGCGGCCGCTTCGAGTTCTCCGGCATTGCCGATGGGGTGACCGAGCAGCAGCACGGCTTCGTCCAGATTCGGCGTGATGACGGTGGCGCGCGGGAACAGTTCCTTCACCAGCACGCTCACGGTCTCCTCGGCGATCAGCCGGTCGCCGCTGGTGGCGACCATCACCGGGTCGAGCACCACCTTTTCGATCCTGTACGTGTCGATGGCCCAAGCCACCACATGCACGATCTCGGGCGCATGCAGCATGCCGATCTTGATGGCATCCACGCCGATGTCCTCGATGACGGCCGCGAGCTGCGCCTTCAAAAATTCCGCAGGCACACCGTGGATGCCCGTCACGCCCAGCGTGTTCTGCGCCGTGAGCGCGGTGATGGCCGTCATGCCGTAGCAGCCGAGCGCCGCGAAGGTCTTGAGGTCAGCCTGGATGCCCGCGCCGCCGCCCGAGTCGGAGCCTGCAATGGACAGGACACGGGCGTAGCGGGTCGTTGCTTTGGACATGGCTTGGGGAATGGCTGCTGTGGCCATGGCGGCCGGGCTGGGTTCGGTGGGCATTGCAAAATTATGCGCGACGCGGGCCCGCGTGGCACGTTCGCAGTACGCCGCATGGCTTTCGATACATGACATCCTCCCCTCAACCCCATCGCACCGGCAGCGCTGCCCCCCAGTCTGCAGTCATCCTCGGCTCGGGCCTGATGGGCCGCCTGCTGGCCGTACAGCTCGCACGGCTGGACTGGCGTTGCGAGCTGCACGATGCCGCCGGCCCTGATGCGGACGGCGCCGCCGCGCGCGTGGCCGCCGCCATGCTGGCGCCGCTGGCCGAATCCGCCATCACCGAGCCGGTGGTCGTGCGCATGGGTGTCCACGCGCTGGGCCGGTGGCCCGAGTTGCTGGCACAACTTTCGCAGCCTGTGTTCTTCCAGCAGCAGGGCACGCTCGTCGTGTGGCACCGGCAGGACGCGCCCGAAGCCGCGCGCTTCCTGAGGCAGGTTGAAACGACCACCCGGGGCATCGACGGCCTCGCCGCCATCGAGCAGGCCGGAGCAGCGCGCATTGCCGCACTGGAGCCCTCGCTTGCCGGCCGCTTTCCGCAGGCGCTGTACTTGCCGGGCGAAGGACAGCTGGACAACCGCCAGTTGCTCGCGGCGCTGTTGCATGAGCTGCAGGCACTGAACGTGCCCATGCACTGGAACAGCCCGAAGGAGACGGGTGACTTCCGCGCGGGCGAAGCGGGCCAGCCGCAGTGGGTCATCGACTGCCGCGGTTTGGGCGCGCGCAATGCCTGGCCGCACGCCAGAGGCGGCACGGCCTTGCGCGGTGTGCGTGGCGAAGTGGCGCGCGTGCATGCGCCCGAAGTGACGCTGTCGCGCCCGACACGCCTCATGCATCCGCGCTACCCGATCTACATCGCGCCGAAGGAAGATCACCTCTTCGTCATCGGCGCGACCGAAATCGAATCGGACGACATGTCGCCTGCCAGCGTGCGCTCCACACTGGAATTGCTGAGCGCGGCCTACACCGTGCACAGCGGCTTTGCCGAAGCGCGTATCCTCGAAGTCGCGACGCAATGCCGCCCGGCCCTGCCCGACAACCTGCCCGCCATCCACCAGAGCGCGCCGGGCGTGCTGCACATCAACGGGCTGTATCGCCACGGCTTCATGATCGCGCCCACGATGCTCGACGCCGCGCTGCCCCTGCTGACCCATGGTGACGACACCGTCGCCAGACAGTTCGACCTGCTGAAATGAAAGTACTGATCAACAACGCCGCACACGAGCTGCCCGACGGAGCCATGCTGGCCGACGCGGTGGACGCCGCCGTCGCCACACTGCAACTGCAGCCGCCCTTCGCCGCCGCCGTGAACCAGCAGTTCGTGCCACGCGCCCGCTATGCAGCGCAGCCGCTGGCCGAAAACGACCGCATCGAGATCATCTCGCCGGTGACAGGCGGTTGAGAAGCGAGCCGGAGACAACACCATGACCCGAGACACACTCACCCTCTACGGCGAAACCTTCCAGAGCCGCCTGCTGCTGGGCACGTCGCGCTACCCGTCGCCCGCCGTCCTCGAAGCGGCAGTGGCCATCGCCAGGCCCGCGATGGTCACCGCCTCGCTGCGCCGACAGAGCGCCACCGGCGCAGAAGCCGGCCAGGCCTTCTGGCAGATGCTCAAGCGCCTGGGCGTGCCCGTGCTGCCCAACACCGCGGGTTGCCACAGCGTGCAGGAAGCCGTGACCACCGCGCAGATGGCGCGCGAAGTCTTCGAGACCGACTGGATCAAGCTCGAACTCATCGGCGACGACTACACGCTGCAGCCCGACACGCTCAACCTCGTGGACGCCGCAAGCCAGCTCATCAAGGACGGGTTCAAGGTGCTGCCGTATTGCACCGAAGACCTGGTGCTCTGCCGCCGTCTGGTGGACATCGGCTGCCAGGCCGTCATGCCCTGGGCCGCGCCCATCGGCACCGGCAAGGGCGCGATCAACCCGTATGCCATGCGCACGCTGCGTGAACGCATCGAGGTGCCGCTCATCGTGGATGCCGGCCTCGGCCTGCCCTCGCACGCCTGCGAGGTGATGGAGTGGGGCTACGACGCCGTGCTGCTCAACACCGCCGTTGCGCTCTCGCAGGACCCGGTGAAGATGGCTGGCGCGTTCGCCAGCGCCGTGCAGGCCGGGCGCGACGCGTTCATCGCCGGTGCGATGGCCGAGCAGCAGGCCGCACAGCCCAGCACCCCCGTGCTCGGCACGCCGTTCTGGCATGGCGCCTGAATCGAGAGACAACACACATGAACTCCACCCCACAGCGCCCTGCCCTGCAACCGGAGACGTGGCACGCCGCACGTGCCATCTGCGAGGCGCGTGGCTTCATTCCGGCCGATGCCGACTGCCTGGCCGATGCATGGCAACGCCAGACCGAACGTACCGGCCACTTCGACCCCGAGGCCTGGCCCGAAGACCCCGCCGACTTCGGCCTGCTCCCCTGGCCGCGCAGCAATGCCTTCGCGCCTTGCCCGAAGGCGCTGGGCTTGTACGCCGTACTGCCCGACGCGGCATGGGTCGGCCGCATGGCACGTGCAGGCGTGCCCACGGTGCAGTTGCGCTTCAAGTCCGATGACCGCGCCGCCGTCGTGCGCGAGGTACGCGCCGCCGTCGAAGCGGTGAAGGGCACCGGGTCGCTGCTCTTCATCAACGACCACTGGCAGGACGCCATCGATGCCGGGGCCTACGGCGTGCACCTCGGGCAGGAGGACATGGACGTGGCCGATCTCCCCGCGATCCGCGCAGCCGGCTTGCGGCTGGGCCTGTCCACCCATGGTTATGCGGAAATGTGCCGCGTAGACGCGGTGAGCCCGAGCTACGTGGCCATGGGTGCCGTGTTCCCCACCACGCTCAAGGCCATGCCGACAGCACCGCAGGGACTCGAGCGGCTGTACGCGTATGCGAAGCTCATGAGCAACCATTCGCTCGTCGCCATCGGCGGCATCGACGCGACGCGCATCCCGGACGTCATGAAAAGCGGCGTGGGCAGCATTGCCGTGGTGCGCGCCATCACGGGCGAGGCAGACCCGGAGGCTGCTGCCGCGCGGCTCACCGCCTTGATGAAGGCACCGCCCTCTCGGTAACGTTTTCTCACCATTCGGCCGGAATCGCTGCATCCAGATGGCTGCGCCGTGGGTAGTACAGGCAGGCAGCGCATGGTGCCTGCCCCAATCCACGTGAGGAACGAATGATGAAGAAGACTTGTGCCACCCTGAGTGCCATCGCCGCTGTCGCGGTCCTGGCCGGCTGTGCGTCCGGCCCGATGATGGGCTCGAAACCCTTCTCGCAGGCCGACCTGCCCGGCCCCATCCAGGTGCCCTCGGGCAACCGCGTTGCATGGGAAACCGTGGGCGCAGGCGACATCACGTATGAATGCAAGGACAACGCGGGCAAGGTCGAGTGGGTGTTCGCCGGCCCGAATGCGGTGCTGACCGACCGCGCCGGCAAGACCGTCGGCAAGTACTACGGCCCGCCGGCCACCTGGGAAGCGAACGACGGCTCCAAGGTCACCGCCACGCAACTGGCCGTGGCACCCGCCGGCGCAGGCAACCTGCCCTACCAGCTCGTGAAGGCCAACCCCGCCATGGGTTCGGGCGCGATGACGGGTGTCACCTACATCCAGCGCGTCGCACTGAAGGGCGGCGTCGCACCGGACATGCCGTGCAACGCCATGACGCGTGGTCAGAAGACCACCGTGAAGTACCAGGCCGACTACATCTTCTGGAAGGCCGCATAAAACGCGGCGACGCCGGAGGGCCGGGGCAGCGCGGGCGCTTATGATGCCGCGATGCCTCCAGCCCCCAACGCCGGTTTCGACCACGCCGCAGCCCTCGCGGGTTGCGCGCGCGGCGACCATGCAGCGCTGGCGGCCATCTACCGTCACGAATCGCGCTTCCTGCTGGGCGTGGCCGTGCGCATCGTGCGAGAGAAAGCGGCAGCCGAAGACGTGCTGCACGATGCTTTCGTCCGCATCTGGAGCAGCGCGTCGACATTCGATGCGTCGCTCGGCTCCGCGCGCGGATGGATCTACAGTGTCGTGCGCCACGCCGCACTGAACCAGGTGCGCAATGGCGCACGTGAAGTCAGCCTGGACGAGGAAGCCACCGAAGCCGTCGAAGCAGAACAAGCCATGCAAGCCCACCGTGATGCCCAACCCGCCTTCGAGCTGCGCGCCGACTGGGGCCGGCTCGAACGCTGCCTGGACGCGTTGCCCGCCGAGCGGCGCGACTGCATCCTCCACGCCTATGTAGACGGCTGCTCGCATGGAGAAATCGCCCAGCGCACCGGCCACCCGCTGGGCACCGTGAAAGCCTGGCTGCAACGTGCGATGGTCTCGCTGCGCCAGTGCATGTCGTCATGAATACGCCTGTCCACCCATCGCCCGGCAACATCGACCCCGAGGTCGATCGGGTCGCCGGCGAATACGTGCTCGGCACCCTCTCCGCGCACGCGCGGCAAGCCGTGGAAGCACGCCTGCCCCATGAGCCTGCCCTGCGCGCCGCAGTCGCCACATGGGAAGAACGCCTGCTGCCTTTGACGTCCATTGCCGAGCCCGTCGAACCCGGCGTGGGGCTCTGGCAGCGCATCGAAAAAAGTGTGGCCGCGCTGATGCCTGCGGGTGCTGCGAAAGCAGGCACTGCCGGTACATGGCGGGACTGGTGGAGCAGCCTCAACTTCTGGCGCTACGCCGCAGTCGGCGGCTATGCGCTCGCGGCCGTGCTGGCCGCCGTGGGCCTGCAACGCACCGCGCCGGTGAGCGGCACGCAGTATCTGGTAGTGCTCGTCGCGCCGCAGGACAAGACGCCGGGGTGGGTGGTTCAAGCCGGTGCCGGCAACGAGCCCCTTTCCCTCGTGCCGCTGGGCACCACCCCCGTGCCACCCGACAAGTCGCTGCAGTTCTGGACCAAGGGCGAACAATGGAGCGGGCCGATGTCGCTCGGCCTCGTCGCGCCGGGCCAGACGTTCAAGGTGCCGCTGGACCGGCTGCCACCGCTGGAAAACAACCAGCTTTTCGAACTCACCCTCGAACCCGCGCAGGGCTCGCCGCTCAACAGGCCCACAGGTCCCATCCTGTTCATCGGGCGCGCGGTCAAGGTGCAGAGCTGATCAGGCGGCTTCCGGAGGCCTGGAAAATCAGGCTATAATCTGAGGCTCCATTCCCCGATAGCTCAGTCGGTAGAGCGCCGGACTGTTAATCCGTAGGTCCCTGGTTCGAGCCCAGGTCGGGGAGCCAAACGAGGCCGCATGGCCACTGGAAAGCCCGCTATTTTTTCGATAGCGGGCTTTTTTCCTTATTGGGCGCTTATTTGGCAATTGCCTAATATCCAGTACTCTCTAAACCAAGGAGGAGTTCAATGGACAAAGCGACGATAGAACAACGGCTTAATGCGCTTGAGGCAACCGGCAAGGCGGTCCTTGCGACGAAACGCCAAGATCGCGCATATGGCAGCGTCATATACATCAACGGTGGTTTGATGCATGGGTTTCGCGCTGGAGTGCTTTCTTTCCTCTCCAGCGTTTTTGGAGCGGAGCACTCATACGTTAAGGAATTCGAGACCCACACGCGAAACGATCTCGGTTCGTCCATCGACAGCGGCCTCGCAATCCTTGCGCAAGTCCGTGATGAGATTCAGGCAGGGTGGGCCCTGTCATACCGATCGCTCGTCGCCGCCGACATCTGTGGCGATTTTCTCGATATGGCTGACGCCCTCTTGGAAGCAGGCTTTAAAGATGCGGCGGCAGTCATGATCGGCAGCGTGTTGGAAGAACACCTTCGCACGCTGTGCCGCCGTCGCGGCATAGACTTGCAATTCATCAACGGTGCTGGCCGAGCAGTAGCGAAAAAGGCAGAAGCGATGAATGTTGATCTGCACAAAGCCTCGGCGTACAACATGCAGGATCAAAAGTCAGTGACGAGTTGGCTTGATCTGAGAAACAACGCCGCTCACGGGCATTACGCGGAATACAAAAAGGAGCAGGTCGACCTCATGCGAGCCGGGGTTGCGCTATTCATTTCGCGAGTCCCTACGTAGCATGTGCAACCGATACGAGACCACCCGCAGAGAGCGCCTAGACAGCATCTTTCCTGGCTATGCCTACATCGGCGGCGACTACCCGCAGCGCATTGGGCCGCGGCGCGGCCGCCTGCTCAATGACCCCGAGCGCAAATACGGCACGATGGTCTACTGGCTGGACATGTTCGTGCGCCACTGCGACGAGCGAGTCAAGTCCACATCCACGGTCAAGGGCTTCAAGATGGCGCAGCGCACCCGCGACGACTACGCCGGTGCCATTGGCACCGATGACAAAGACACCCCACTGCGGATCTACTTCGGCAAGGGCCTCACGCCAACCCAAGTGACGGCGGCCATGGTCCAGAAGTTCCTGGACATCAACGCACAGGCCGGCCGCACGCGGCGCGCCAACATCGAACGCGCCACCCTCTCGGCGTGCTTCGGCTGGCTGCTGCGGACGGGCTCAGTGCCTGGCCTGCAGCTCAACCCGTGCCTGAAAGGTGCCGGCGTCAAGCGCAACCCCGGTTCCGGGACCTGAAGGGCAAGGGAGCGACCGACATGTACTACATCGCCAAGGAGCCGATTGAGACGATCCAGCAGCTGTGCGGGCACGCCAGCAAGACCACCACTGAGATCTACATCAAGCAGCGCTGGCGCGAGACCGTTACCGCGAACTCTCTCGCGCTGGCATGAAAAAGGCCAACCGGCAGTACTTGGCTGACCGCGCGGCCCTTTTGGCGCGCGATCTCAACGAGGTGCTGCACATGCTCGAGGGGCGAAACGAAGTCCTCCTCGCTCGCCCAGCGCTTTACCGGAAGGACGACATCGTGGAAGGCCTGCTCAAGGCTTGTCTCGTGATGTATGCCCGGAATTTCCTGGCCAACGAGAGCTTGGGCGAACCCTACGGCACGATTCACTGGGACGATTTGCCCTGCAGCAAGGATCGGGAGCTTCGAGCACTGCATGACAGCGTGGTCCTGATCCGCCATGACTTGGTGGCACACGCACCAGTCACGCACCACCGATCGGAGGTTTTGCAGAGCGACGCCGGTGGCGTGGTTCGGGAGTCCAAGATCCCGTGGATCGGCCTGAGCTTTGACATCATCGAGTTCCACAAACTGGTCCTTCAGGTGCGCAATGCAGCGTCCGCGCTGTCCCAGCGCATTGATGCCAAATATCCAGTACCGAAGGCTTGAAACCCGCATGGTTGCTAGGTCGGTTTGCGCCAACGCCGCCTAAAATTTTGGGCATCGTTCCCCATGAAACCTTGCAGTGGCGCCGCTTTCCAGCCTGTTCGGACCGTGGCCTGTCAATCCGTAGGTCCCTGGTTCGAGCCCAGGTCGGGGAGCCAAAACAAGAAATGGACAAAGCACTTAGGTCATCAGGCCTAGGTGCTTTTTTCTTGGCGGCAGTCGAAGCTTCGCTACGTCCGTCCTGCGAGCGAAAGGGAGACCTTCCCGTTCTTCACCGCGAGTCGGGCCCATTCAATCGCAGCATCGCGCGCCAGCTCCTCGCTGTCGAAACACCGGTCCCACTGGCATGTGGAGATGGGTCGTTTGTATTGCCCACGCGACTGCACGTCGCTGAATACGGCAACGGGCTGCCACTTGCCGTCTTCATTGGCGGTGGAGCTGGCAATGACGTCGTAGCTGCTTTCCTCGAACCATTGATGCATGTGCGGCCTGCCTGGAATTGGATGCCCTGACCGGGCTTGTCCGTAGCATCCCCGGCGGGCGAAGTCAGCGGTGTAGTCCGATTCGTACCGCTTTTGTAGGTCAGCGTTGTGCTAACCGGCTCTTGCGTCTCGCAACTTTTTCTTGCATGCATCGGCAGGACTGGCTGTTAACCTGAACCGCGACATGAACGAGACCATCCGCCACTACACCGAACTCCTGCCCGCGCTGCTCATCTCCTGGGGCGGCAACATCGCCGGCGCGCTGCTCACGCTCGCCGCCGGGTTCATAGTCGCACGCTGGGCCGGCGGCGTGGTCACGAGGGCGCTGAGCCGCTCTGCGCGCATCGATCCGGTGTTTCACACGCTGGCGGGCCAGATCGTGCGCGTCGCGGTCATGATCTTCACGCTGATCGCCGTTCTCGGGCGCTTCGGTGTCGAGACGGCAAGCCTGATCGCCGCCATAGGCGCTGCCGGTCTGGCCGTCGGCCTGGCGCTGCAAGGCACGCTGAGCAATGTGGCGGCAGGCACGATGTTGCTGCTGCTCAGGCCATTCAAGGTGGGTGACGCCGTGAGCGTCGGTGGCACGGTGTACGTCATCGACAACATCGGCTTCTTCGCGTGCCAGGCGCATCTGCCCGACGGCCCGCTCGCCTTCCTGCCCAATGCGGAGATCTGGGGCAAGACGCTGGTGAACTACTCACACACCGACAAGGACATGCGGCGGCTCGATCAGACCTACAGCATCGGCTACGGCGACGACATCGATGCCGCGCTGGCCATCCTGCAGAAGATCGTCGACGAAGATGCGCGCGTGCTGAAGGACCCGGCACCGTTGATCAAGGTGCAGAAACTGGGCGAGAGCTCGGTCGACATCCTGTTCCGCGTGTGGATCGGGCGCAGCGACTGGTGGGACGCACAACTGGACATCCTCAAGACGGCCAAGCAGGCGCTGGAAGCCGGCGGCATCACCATTCCGTATCCGCAGCGCGACCTGCATGTCATCCCCGTGCCAGGGCTGACGCTGTCTACTTCGGCAGGAACTCCGGAAGATACCGCGCCGACTTCCGCAGGAACTCGTACTCGTCATCCGAAATCCGGCGATTGAGGGTGTCGAAATGGCACAGCGTGCCCCACAGTTCGCCGTCATTGCCGAGGATGGGTACGCCCGAGTACGACAGGACCACGCCCTTGTACTTGTGCCCGTCGAGGCGCCCGTCCACGCCCGAATCCTCGGTCCTGAACGACCCGTCGCGCAGCACGAACTGGCAGAAAGAGTCACCCAAGGGCACTTCCATCAGATCGCCGGGCAATACTTCTCCGGCCTTGTCATGCAGCCCGGCGCTGATCAACAAACCGCTTTTGAGCTGATAGATGCCCGTGTAGCGGTGCGGGACCGGCGCATTCAGATATTGCAATGCGGCGGCCACGCCACCTTGGCGCAGGGCTTTCCTGAAATTGTCGATTTCGAAGGGCATGTCAGTGCGCGATTGTAAAAACAATATTACAAGCAGCCGGGTTGTACACCATGTCTTTTGACATACCCCTGCAGGACACCAAGCCTCGGAAAGTGCCGGGTTGGGCTAGCATGCCGGACAACCCATGATGAAACGCGCACTGAACCTCCTGAAGAAAGCCTGGGACGTCATCGATCACACCCCGGTGATCGGTGTACTGATTGCCGCCTTCCGAAACTACATCTTCCACCAGAGTGCCAACCAGGCCGGGAGCATGGCGTTCTCGTCGGTGCTGGCCATGTTTCCGTTGCTGATCCTCGTGTCGGCCACGGCGGCCTACATGGGCCAGCCCGGTGACGCCGCAGCGCTGGCCGGCCGCGTTCTCGAATATGCGCCGAAGCTGGTGCGGGACGCCATGCAGCCCGTGGTGAAGCAGGTGCTGGCCCAGCGCAACCAGGCGCTGCTGGCCATCGGTTTCCTCGTCACGCTGTGGACGGCCTCTTCGGGCATGCAAGCGGTGCGCACGGCGCTGAACCGCTCCTACGGCATCGGGCGAGGCATGTCTTTCTGGCAGGCACGCATCAAGGTGACGCTCTTCACCGTGGTCGTGGGCGGTGCGATTGTCGTGACCTTCAGTTCGGTGATCATCATGCCGTACCTCTGGCAACTGCTGGAAGCGCAAGGTGCCGGTGCCGATGCGCCCTGGGTACGCGATGCGGTGCGCTATGCCATCGCGTACCTTGCGTTGGTGGTGCTTTATGCACTCATGTATGCGTGGCTGCCGGACATCCGCCAGCGCATCGGCACGGTGATCCCCGGCGCGCTGGTGGGCGCGGCGCTGTGGGTCGGCGCAGCCGCCCTGCTTTCCTACACGTTGCGCACGGCGGGCAAGCTGGCGCTGATCTATGGCGGCTTCGCGGGTGTGGTGGCGACGCTGGTGTTCCTCTATATCAGCGCATCGACGCTGATCTACGGTGCCGAGGTGAACGCGGTCATCCGCGAGCGGAAGAAGAAAAAAGAGGACGAGACAAACGCTGCCAGTCCCGCAGGGCAGGACGCGGTCAATGCGCCGTCAGCGCAAACATCTCGGCAATAGACCCGGACTCCGGCAGCACGTACACCAGGGCCTTGCGTTGCCCCAGCATCGGGTACACCACCTGTTCGTAGAACTGCACGGACACCACCACGCAGCCCAGGCTGATGCGGTTGTCATCCGGCGTGGCTGACGCCAGGCGCTCCTCGCGACGTTCGCGCGCGGCCGACGGGCGCATGCGATGGATGGCGAAGGCGCTGCCGTAGTCCACCCAGACGACATGCTCACCCTTGAGATTGCGGCCGGGTTCGGAAACGAAACGGCCGGCCGGCGTGGTGCGATCGTCAACGGCCAAGCCGGTCTGCACGCGTTGCGCAACACCGGGAGCCGACACATCACCGGGCGCGATCCCGAGCAAGGCAGGCGTGGTGGCAACCAGGTGGCCATCGGCTGTGTAGACATTGAGTGTGGCGCCGCGTTTGTCGACGATGGCGAATGGTTGGCCCGCGTTGTCCGAGGACGCGACGACGAGGCGCACGAGTTCCTGCACCACCGATTGCTGCGCCGTGACAGCACCCACGCCGCCCGCAAGCAACGCGCCCAGCAGCAGGGCGCGCACCCAACCTGACTTCCGCATTTCGCCCGATCCCCTTGTGTGTCGTGCCGACGTTACGACTCATGCGGCACGCTGTACGGAACATGGTACGGGGAGGCCTTCGCGATTTCAACGACTGATACAAATCGGGTGTTGGTACGAAGAAACAGATCAGCGAGCAGGCAAAAAAAACCGGGCAGATGCCCGGTTTTCTTCAATCCCGAGGGGGATCAGTTACGGTCGGCCTGGGCCGGACGTTCCACAGGAGCGTTGTTGATGTCGGGCGAAGCGGCCGGCGACGTCATCGTGTCCGAACGCTGTTGCATCGTGCCTTCATTGGTCGGCGTGCCCGTGGTGCCCATCGGGGTGTTCTGCGGGCTTTGCTGGCCAGCAGCCGTGGCCGGGTTGGCAGGTGCCGTGCTGGGCGGGTTGCCCTGGGCGATGGCGAGGCCACCACCTGCGAATGCAATGGCAACGGCACCGGCGATCAGGCCTTGGCTGAGCTTGGTCTTCATCATTTCGAATCTCCTTGGCTTTGGATGGCTGGGCCATCGGTTGGTTGAGCGCCGGATCCTTCATGTTTCCGGCTGGTTCAATGATGCTTGTGCGGGTCAGGTTTCCGGGTCGGTGATGAGCGCTACGTCGTGTCGTCCATGCACCTACACCGATACAACCGGCTACATCACAACGTCGATGCGGTGCCGGACGAAGCAGCCACACGCATGCTGCGCGGCACCGAGTCCACCTGCGCAAACACTTCGTCCAGCGTCTTCACTTCCGGCAGCACGTAGACGATGCCGTAGCGCTTGTCGAAAGCCGGCTTGAGCACGCCCTCATAGAACGCCACCGGCATGTTGATGCAGCCGAACGAGATGCGGTTGTCCTCGATGGTGGGCGACGCCAGCCGCTCCAGCCGCTTCTCCGCCGGATTGGTGGCGCGCACGCGATGCATCGAGACTGCGGCGTCGTAGTCCACCCACACCACATCTTCGCCCAGCGTATTGCGCCCTGGCTCGCCGACGAAGCGGCCGGCCGGGGTCGTGCGCTCGTGGGGCTTCACCTGCTCGATCGCGCGCTGCCCGATGCCGTCGACCGAATCGTCGCCAGGCGCGTAGCCCAGCAGCACGGGCGACGCACCGACGAGCTTCGCATCCGGACCGAACACGAAGACCTTCGCGTTCTTCTTGTCGAGGATGACGAAGTGCAGGCGTTGGTGATCACCGCTGTAGGCCACCCACTGGGCGAGGCGACGCGCATCGATGGAAGCCTCTTCGTTGCCGAAATCGACCTTCACCGGCTCCCACGCAGGAGCCTGCACCGTGGATGCCTTAAATGCCGCGGATGCCACAGCCGGTGGGTCCGTCGGCATCAGGCGCTTGCCGGTGAAGGCCAGCGCCGCAGCCAGGACGACGCCACCAATGACCACACCCGCAACAACGGCCACCGCCGTTGAGCGGAAGCCATTGTTGCGGGTGGGTTCGTTGCTGTCTGTCTGCGTCTCGGTCGACATCAGAGCACGCCGAACAGCATCAGCAGCAGGACGACGGAGAGGGGAACGCCGAGAAGCCAGAGAATGATGGGCATGTTGAACTCCTTTGCTTGGGTTGATTGATCGGGTTGATGAATCGGTAGGTGAACCTTATCAACCCCGCGTCGCGTACGGCGTGCGCTTGTGCCGCCTCGTGCAGTAGGCCCATACCTACGATTGCCCCTACCTACGATTGCGACTGGGTCTGAAGGAATGCGAGCAGACCGCACTCCGGCTGGCGCAGGCCCGCTCGCCGCGGCCACGCACCGAGCGCCGCGATTTCGTCGCGCGCCGCGTCGGGATCGCGCGCAGCACGGATCGCCAGGTCGATGACCGCTGGGTGCACATATGACCGGCGGCACACCGCCGGCGTATTGCCCAGGGCAAGCGATACCTGTCCCAGCATGCGCTTGAGCGTGAAGCGCTCGCCATCGTTGCCAAGTGCACGCACCACGGTGGCAAACGCCAGCACGCTTGCGTGCCAGGTGCGGAAATCCTTGGCCGATACTTCTGCGCCCGCAATCTGCTTGAGATGGTCGTTCACCTCCGCCGACCCGATGCAGTGCGGCGCCCCCTCCTCATCCAAGTAGCGGAACAGGCACTTGCCGGGCAAGGTGAGGCAATGACGGAGCACGCGGGAGACACGTGGATCACGCACGCGCAGGTGATGCTCGACGCCGCTCTTGCCCTTGAACGCGAGCTCGATGCGATCGTCGCTCACCCGCACGTGGTGGTCACACAGCGTCGTCAGGCCATACGATCCGTTGTCGCGCGCGTACTGGTCATTGCCGATGCGCCCGAGCGTCGTGTCGAGCATGCGCACCACGGCCGCAAGCAGCAAGGGCCGGTCATGGTCCGGCTGCGCAAGCGCCCGCGTCACGCTGCGGCGGATGCGCGGCAGGCGCTGCGCAAAATCGGCCAGCCGCTCGAATTTCTCCTGGTCGCGTCCTTCGCGCCATGCCTCGTGGTAACGATATTGCTTGCGGCCTCGCGCATCGAGGCCGGTCGCCTGCAGATGCCCGTTGGGACGCGGGCAGATCCACACGTCGCGGTAGGCCGGTGGGATCGCCAGCCGCCGGATGCGCGCAAGCTCGCGCTCGTCCTTCACCGGCCTGCCGTCGGCTCGCCGGTAAGTGAAGCCCTTGCCCCGGCGCAGGCGCGCGATGCCGGGCCTCGCATCGGTGGTGTAGACGAGCCCTTCAGGAACCGCCACCGCGACGGCGGCGATGGGCGTGGTGACAGTGATGGTGTCTCTGGACATGGCCGCAATGTCCCGCAGCGGCCATTTGCGCACCGCCAGCAAGCGCCGGATGATCCTGTCGGACGACGCCTAACCCGCAATGAACTGGTTGCGCACCAGCAATCCCTGCAGCCATGCAAGGTCGAGCGGTTTGAGCGTGCGTTCGTCGAATCCGCTGAAATCCGCGCGCCCTGCCTTCTCGTCCTCAGCGCCGTAGCCCGACACGGCCACCCCGAACACGCGCCCGCAACCGGGCAATGCGCGGATGCGCGACAGCACTTGGGCGCCGGACATCTTCGGCATGTTGAGATCGAGGAATACCACCGCCGGATGTTCACGCGCCGCGATGACCAGCGCCGACTCCCCGTCGTAGGCCGTGCTGACGCGCATGCCGAGCAAGCGCAACAGCTCCGACATGCTGTCTGCCGAATCGCGGTTGTCGTCGACAACGAGTGCGCGTTGCTCCATGCCCGATGCATCGACCTTGCCGGCCATGGACGCACCCGGCAGTTCGAAAGAAAAGACGCTGCCACGCCCCACCCCGTCGCTGGACGCACGGATCGTGCCGCCGTGCATTTCCACCAGCGAACGCGCAAGCGCAAGACCGATGCCCAGCCCGCCTTCGCGGCTGGTAGTGGCCTCCTCGCCCTGAGCGAACAACTCGAACAGACGTTCGGCGTCCTTCTGCGCGAAGCCCTCGCCGTCATCACGCACCTGAACCCGCAGCGTTTCACCCTCCACGCCGGCCTTCAGTTCGATGTGGCCGCCCGGGGGTGTGAACTTCGCCGCGTTGCCCAGCAGGTTCTGCAGTACCTGTGCAAGGCGCGTGGCGTCGGCGTTCACCTGGATTTCATCTTCCGGCATGTCGAGCACGAAAGTGTGCGAACGCGCCTCCATCGCCGGGCGGACGGTCTCCGCCGCGCGCGCGACGACGTCGCTGAACGAAATGCGATCGAGCCGCACGCGGATCTTCCCGCTGGTCAGGCGGCCGGCGTCCAGCAGGTCGTCCACCAGCCGTGTCATGTGGGTGAGCTGGCGGTCGATCATGTCGCGGCTGGAACGCAGCGACGGGCTGGGGGCTGCCTCCATCTGCAGGATGGACACCGCGTTGCGGATCGGCGCGAGCGGATTGCGCAGCTCGTGCGCGAGCATGGCCAGGAACTCGTTCATGCGCTGCGACGAATGCTCCAGCTCACGCAGGCGCAGCCGCTCCGTCATGTCGCGCGTGACCTTCGCGAAGCCCCGCAGCCCGCCGTCCGGACCGTGGATGGGCGTCATCACGATGTTGGCCCAGAACGCGGAGCCGTCCTTGCGCAGACGCCAGCCTTCTTCTTCGGTGCGGCCAAGGGTCAGCGCATCGGTGAGTTCCTGCTGCGGCAGGCCGCGCGCGATGTCTTCGTTCCGGAAGAACATGCCGTAGTGCCGGCCCACCACTTCCTCGGACCTGTAGCCCTTGATCAGTTCCGCGCCGCGGTTCCAGCTCTGGATGATGCCGGACGGGTCGAGCATGTAGATCGCATAGTCGCGCACGCCGTCGACCAGCAGCCGGAAGCGCTCCTCGCTCTCGCGCATGGCTTCCTCATGGAGGCGGCGCTCGGTGAGATCGCGCGTGACCTTGCCGAAACCGGTGAGCTCGCCCTGCGGCGTCTTCAGTGCGGTGATGAGCACGCTGGCCCAGAAGCGGCTGCCGTCCTTGCGCACGCGCCAGCCCTCCTCCTCGTAGCGGCCGATCTGCGCAGCGCGCTTGAGCTCTTCGTCCGGCCAGCGGATGAGGCGCGACTCCTCGGGATAGAAAAGCGAGAAATGCTGGCCGATGACTTCTTCGGCCGAATAGCCCTTGATGCGCTGCGCGCCCAGGTTCCACGAGCTCACGATGCCACCAGGGTCTAGCATGAAGATGCCGTAGTCCTGCACGGCTTCGACGAGTGCACGGAAACGGTCGGGGGAATCATTCATTTGAGCTTCACCCCCTTCATCGCCGGGTCGGCAGGCGGATAGCGCAGCTTCAGCCCCACCAGCGCCTCCTTCATGGCGGTGGCAATCATCAGGTTGCGATGTGTCTTGGAATCGGCGGGCACGATGGTCCAAGGCGCCCACGGCGTGCCCGTTGCGGCGACGGCGTCGCGGTAAGCGGACTGGTAGGCCTTCCAGTGCTTGCGCGTCTCGATGTCCCCACCTTCGAACTTCCACATCTTCGTCGGGTCGTCCAGCCGCGCCTGCAAGCGCTTGCGCTGTTCGTCCTTCGAGATCAGCAGCAGGAACTTCAGCACCAGCGTGCCGTTCCCGGTGAGCATGCGCTCGAAGTCGTTGATCTGCGCATAGCGCTGCAGCTTCTGCTCTTTCGTGATCTGCCCGTTGACCACGGGCACGAGCACGTCCTCGTACTGGCTGCGATTGAAGATGACGATCTCGCCATCGCCCGGCACCTGCTGGTGGATGCGCCAGAGATAGTCGTGCGCGCGCTCATGAAGCGTCGGGGCTTTCCAGCCGATGGTGCGCACGCCCAGCGCGCTCATCTGCCCGAACACGCCGCGGATCGTCCCGTCCTTGCCCGAGGTGTCGGTCCCCTGCAGGATCACCAGCACCTTGAAGCGGCGGTCCGCCCAGAGCAGGTCCTGCAGACCGTCGAGATCCTTCGCGAGCGACTCGACCATCGCCTTGTCGGCCACCTTGTCGCCGCTGGAGAACGGTGTCGCGCCCGGGTCGATGGCGTAGAGGTCGAACGGTTTCGCGCGTTTGTCGAGTGCGGTGCGATGCTGGAAACCCGCGAGACCGGGAGCTGATTTCGTTGCCATGTGCGAAGCGCCAATGAATGGTGTGGCCCCCAGTCTAAGCGCCCGAAGATGGCGTCGCAGCCTGGGTATAACCTCGGGAAAAGCCAAAGGAGACAACATGCACCCGTTTTCCCCCAGACACCCGCTGCTCCCCAGCCGCATCCACGCACTCGGCGCGTCGGTCGGCGTGGCTGCCGCCCTTGCCCTTTCAGGCTGCGCGAGCCCGCCACCGGCACCATCCTCGCAGCGGCCCTCCGCCACGCTGCCCGCCACCGCCGAAGCGGCTCCGCAGGCCACCACCTGCCCCAAGGGCCTGCCCGACAACACACGCTGCCTCTCCGGCAAGGACTCGGCCGGCGCGTTCTACATGATCGCCATCCCGCCGAACTGGCAAGGCACGCTGGTGATGCATTCGCACGGCGGTCCTGCGCTGGGCGCCGCGACCATGGCGCGCGTGCTGGAAGACATCGACCGCTGGAACATCACGGTACGCGCGGGCTATGCGTGGGCCGGCTCCAGCTTCCGCCAGGGTGGTGTCGCGGTACGCGCCGCCGCCGAAGACACCGAGCGCCTGCGCCGCATCTTCGTGCAGCATGTGGCAAAGCCGGAGTTCACGTTGCTGCATGGCCAGTCGTGGGGCGCGAGCGTGGCTGCCGTCGGCGCGTCGATGTTCACGGACGACGGCACGGGCCGCAAGCCGTACGACGCCGTGCTGCTCACAAGCGGCGTACTGGCCGGTGGCACGAAGGCCTACGACTTCCGGCTCGACTTGCGGGTGATCTATCAGCACCTTTGTGGCAACCACCCGAAAGCCGACGAGGGGCAGTATCCCCTCTGGATGGGCCTGCCCGCCGGCGCGAAACTCACGCAGGCGGAGCTGCGCGCACGCACCGACGAATGCCTCGGCCTCGGCAAACCCGCAGCCCAGCGCACGCCTTCGCAGCAACGCAAGCTCGACACCATCACCCGAACCCTGAAGATCCCCCAGAACCAGGTGCAGTCGCACCTGAACTGGGCCACCTGGCATTTCCAGGACATCGCGCAGAATCGCACCGGCGGGCGCAACGTCTTCGGCAACATCGGCGCGCAGTACAGGGGATCCGACGACGATGCCACGCTCAACCGCAGCGCGCTGCGCTATGCCGCAGAGCCGCAGGCCGTCGCAGCCTTCGGCGCGGACACCGACCCCGACGGCCGCATTCCCGTGCCCGTCCTCACCGTGCACGGCATCCACGACCCGACCGCGTTCGTCGAAATGGAAGACACCTTCCGCCGCACCATGGAACGCGCGGGCACGGCCGGCCATCTGGTGCAGACCTTCACCGACGATGGCACGCACAGCTACCTGCACGACCCGATCTACGTCACGCTGTTTGCCACTGTCATCGATTGGGCGCGCGACGGAACTAAGCCGACGCCGGCCGCGATCGCGCAACGCTGCCCCGCCGCCGAGGCGGCATTCGGAAAGGGCTGCAAGTTCCTGCCGGACTTCCAGCCGAAGCCGTTGGACACGCGGGTGACGCCGCGGTCATGAAAGCCGCCTGAACAGCGCTCAGGCCCTCAGCAATTCCGCCATCCGCGACGCTGCGGGCGTGAGCGGCCGGGCCTTGAGATGCAGCAGGAACAGCGGACGCGACAACGGCTGCTGGGCCGCGAAATTCACTTGCCTCAAGGTGCCGAGCGCCAGCAGTTCGGCCACCACCGTGCGCGGCAGCATCGCGACGCCCACCCCACTGGCGACGGTGCGCGCAATGGCGGCGTTGCTGGCGAGTTCCATCCAGGGCCGCGCCTGGATGCCGTTGGCCTTGCACAGCGCCTCGGTCGCCTGGCGCGTGCCGGAGCCCGGCTCCCGCATGATCCACGGCTGCGCGCTCAGCATGTCTGCCTTGGCGCGCTTCATCGCCAGTTCGGACGTCGGCGGTGCCACGATGACCAGCGGATCGTCCTTCCACTTCACCGCGTCGATGCGGTCGTCATCCACCTGCCCCTCCACCAGCGCGAGGTCGATGTGGCACTCGGTGAGCTCGTCGCACACCCATTGCGTGTTGCCCACCACCAGCCGCAGCGTGACCGCCGGATGCTGCGTGCTGAACGTCGCCAGGAACGGCGGCAGCAGATGCCCGGCAATGGTGGTGCTGGCCCCGATGGTGAGGTTGCCGCGCTGCACGCCCACGCGCGCCCGCACGTCCTCCATGGCCGTGCGCTCCATCGCGAAGATGCTGCGCGCATGCGTGAGCAATGCCGCGCCGCCCTCGGTGAGCCGGATGCCGGTCTCGCCTTTCATGCGGCTGCTGCTCGCGCGTCCGCGCTCGATCAGGATGAGCCCGAGCTGGTGCTCGAGCTCGCGCACGCCTTTGGACACCGCCGGCTGGCTGATATGCAGCAACTGCGCTGCGCGCGAAAAGCTGCCCGCTTCGGCCACGGAAGCAAAAAGCCGCAACAGGTGGAGGTTCAGTGCCATAACCAAATATTATTGACGCGTGAATTTTATATCTTTGACTCACAGTTGACGCATGCCTAGTCTCGGCGCATGGCACCCCCTTCGACCCCTTCGGCCGCCTCGTCCCCGGTCACTCCCCCGGTCCCCACAAGCCGTTCGATGCCCCGATTGCCGGGGGTTTTGGTGGCGGCCTTCATTGCTGCCGCCGCCATGCTCGGCAGCCTGTGGGCGCCGGCCCGGCAGGCCGGACTCGGCGCGCTGACGCTGGCCATGTTCGCCGGCCTGGCGATCGCGAATCTTCCCGGTCAGCCCATCGCAAGCACAGGCCGGGCCAGATCGGGGCTGGACTTCTGCGGCGGTACGCTCCTGCGCGCCGGCATCGTGCTCTATGGCTTGCGCGTTTCGTTCCAGGACATCGCTGCGGTCGGACTGACGGGCGCGCTGATCGCCGTCGCCGTGGTCGGCATGGTGTTCGGCGCCGCGATGTACATCGGCCCGCGATGGCTCGGGCTCGACCGGCGCACGTGCGCCCTCATCGGCGCGGGCAGCGCCATCTGCGGTGCGGCCGCCGTGATGGCCACGCAGCCGGTGGTGCGCGGTGAATCACGCGACGCTTCGGTCGCGGTGGCGACGGTGGTGGGTTTCGGCACGCTGTCGATGCTGGCGTTTCCGCTGGCCTTTCCCCTGCTGGGAATGCCGGAACACGCGTTCGGTCTCTACCTCGGGTCCACCGTGCACGAGGTGGCGCAGGTGGTCGCGGCAGGCGAGGCGATCAGCCCGGCCGTGGCGCAGATCGCGGTCATCGAGAAGATGCTGCGCGTGATGTTGCTCGCGCCGTTCCTTTTTTTCCTGTCTTATGGATTCCCCGCTGCTGCCAGTGCAACCGGCGAGGCGACGCCGCGTCCGGCGCTGGCCAACGTGCCGTGGTTTGCCGTGCTGTTCATCGTCGTTGCCGGCATCAACTCCCTGCGCCTGGTGCCACCGCACATCACGGCAGCGCTGCTTCATGTCGACACGTTCATCCTCGGCATGGCGATGGCGGCGATCGGCATGAAGACCCGCCTCGTCACGGTGCTGCAGGCCGGCCCGCGCCCGCACGTGCTGGCGGGCGCGTTGTTCACGCTGCTCTTGCTGGGCGGCTACGCCATCAACCGCATCGTGCCGTTGCTGCTCATTCCATCTTGATGCCCAGTTGCTTGACGGTCCGCGCCCAGAACACGGTTTCCTTCGCCACGCGCGCCTGGATTTCCGAAGGCGACGACGCCGTTGCCACCATGCCCTGCGTCTTGAGCAGTTCGCCGAACTCGGCGGTGCGCACGATGGCCTGCGTTTCCTTCGCGAGGCGGTCGACGATCGCGGCCGGCGTGGCCGAAGGCACATACAGCGCGATCCAGTAGCCGGGCGGCGTCACGCCCGCAAAGCCGGCTTCTGCCATCGTGGGCACGTCGGGCATCAGGTTGTTGCGCTTTTCGCTGGCGGTCGCAAGCACGCGGACCTTGCCCGCCTTCAGGTGAACAGCGGCAAGGCTCGCCGGGATGAATGCAAAGCTGTAACGTCCCGACAGCAGTTCGGCCATGGCTGCGCCAGAGCCGCGCACGGGGATGTGCTGCGCATCGAAACGCGCCTCTTTCTTGTAGAGCTCGGACACGATGTGGCTCGTGAAGCCGGCACCCGAAGAAACGTAGTTGGCCTTCGACGGGTCGGCCTGCATCTGCTGCGCAAGCTGCTTCGCATCACGCGCAGGGGCATCGGCGAGCACGGTGAGCACGACATCGCCACCGTCTGCCAGCACGGCCACGGGCATCAGGTCTTTCGTGGCGTCGTAGCTCACGTTGGGCATCAGCGCGGGAATGGTGGTGACAGGCCCGTCGACGGCCAGCAGCACCGAGCGACCGTCGGGTGTGGAGCGCACCACCGAAGCGACGCCGATCGTGCCGTTGCCGCCGCCGCGGTTGTCGACCACCACGTTCTGTCCCAGGGACGTCTTGAGCTTTTCGGAAAGCACGCGCGCGAATGCATCGCTCGGGCCGCCGGGCGCGGCGGGCACCACGAGCGACGTGGTACCGCCCGGCGCGAGCTGGGCGAATGCTGGCGCGACGGCCAGGGCGAGCGATGCAAAGATCGTCAGGTATTTCATGCTGGAGTCCTCGGTGAGTTGGAAAGATAGACGTCGCGCGAATAGGCCGGGCTCTCTTCGCCGCGCAGGAGCAGGACGCCGCTGGCGCGCAGGCAGGGCTGGCCGGCCCCGTCTTCGAGCGTCATCTGCGAGAAGACGTGGCCGCCCGTCACGCGCAGCACCTCGGCCGTGCCCTGCACCCACGCGCCCTCATCGACACGGCGCAGGAAGTCGCAGCTGACGCTGACGGTGGGCAGGAAGCGCGAGAGACCTGCGTTGAAGTTGGACGACACGGTGAGGATCACATCGACCAGCGACAGCAACATGCCGCCGTGCGCACTGCCCGAGGAATTGCAGTGGCGCGGCTCGATGCGCAGACCGATGAGCAGGCGATCTTCGATGCGCCTTGCGTGGAAAGGGCCGATCGACGCCAGGTACCCGCTGGGTGGCAGCGCGAGAGGCAGGAAACCCCCGGGCGCTTGCGAATGCGATGGTGCGTGCGCTGACGACGGTGATCGCGCTGGTGTCTGGCTATTCATGATCACCCGGTGTACAAACCCGCATGGAATTTTTCTTCGACTTCGTCTCGCCCTATGCCTACTTCGCGTCCACACAGATCGATCCGCTCGGCGAACGTTTCGGCAGGAAGGTCGCATGGAAGCCGCTGCTCGTCGGCGTCACCGTCACGAAGGTGATGGGTCTGAAGCCCCTGCCGCAGACGCCCCTGAAGTCCGACTACATCGCGCACGACAAGCCGCGCATGGCGAAGCTGCTCGGCATTCCTTTCCGGCAGCCGGACATGACGGGCGTGAGCTCTGTGGCCGCGTTGCGTGCCTATATGGCGCTCGACGCGCAGAGCCCGTCGATGGCCAGGGCCTTCGCGCACGAAATCTTCCGGCGCCTGTGGGTCGAGAACCTCGGCATCGACAGCGAGGACGCCATCTCGCAAGCCTGCGACGCCATCGGCACCGGCGCGCCGCTGCGCACGGTGGCTGTGGCCGCCATGACATCCGACGAAGGCCGGCATGCATTGAAGACCGCGGTCGACGAAGCCATCGCCCGGGGCGTGTTCGGCACGCCGTTCTTCATCGTCGACGGCGAACCCATCTGGGGCGTGGACCGGTTGTGGATGGTGGAACATTGGCTCAGGCACCGTTCGTGGGAGCCGCAACCGGCTGTATGAGCGCGATGCGCCTCAGCTCGCCCTTGGCCACCTTGTTGATGCCTGCCAGCGGCAGGCGGTCGATGACGCGGAACTCGCGCGGCACCTTGAACTTCGCAAGGCGTTCGGCGCAAAGCTTCTGCGCCGCCTCGATGACGGGACCGGACTCCATGCCCGTGTAGTGCAGCACCACGAACGCCACACCGACCTCGCCCATCACCAGATCGGGCCGGCCCACCACAGCAACGTCGGACACACCGGGAACCTGCCGGATGAGGCGCTCCACTTCCGCCGGCGAAACGCCCTCGCCGCCTGTCTTGATCACGTCCCTGGAGCGTTCGATGAACTGCACCGAGCCGTCGTTGTGCACGCGGACGCGGTCGCCGGTGCGGAACCAGCCGTCGTCGGTGAACGCCGCGTCGTCGGCGGACGGGTTGCGGTAGTAGCCGCTGAAGATGGTCTTGCCGCGGATGCCCTTGACCTCCAGCTCACCGGCATCGCCCGCACCCAGGCTGTCGCGCCCGGTTCCGGCGATGCGCAAGGCATACCCTTCGGCCGCAGCGCCGATGGAGCCTGCGGTCTGTGCGCGCCCCACCTTGCCGACGATGCCCGGCGCCACCATTTCCGTCATGCCCCACCAGCCCACGATGGGCACGCGGAAGTAGGCCTCGTACTCGGGCAGCCAGGTGGAGTTGCACCACAGCCGGAAGTGGTGGAAATCGGGCACCGGCAGGCGCGCCAGCGCTGCCGTGCTGAACTGCACATGCGCCGCGAAGGTCGCCTTTGTCTTCAGCGCGACACGCCAGAAGTGCGTGCCGGAAAAGCGGGGCAACAGCACGATGCGCGCTCCCGCATACAGCGCAGGCAGCAGCGTCCACGCCAGCCCGACGATGTGATAGAGCGGCACGAACAGCAGCGCCACGTCCGCCGCGGTGAGCGTGCTGATGCGGCTGCCGCTGCTCGCCGCCCAGGCCACGTTCTCGCGTGACCAGATCACGGCCTTGGGCCGCGAGGTCGTGCCGGAGGTGAAGAGCATGAAGGCAGGCGCGGCCGGGTCCACCGAAGCGGCGGGCAAGCCGGGTACGTTGCCCGCCCGGTCGCCCTCCGCCTCGAGCACGTCGCTCATGGGCAGGCTCCACGGGATGCCGAGCTTTTCGGGATCGGGCCGCGCCGCGAGTCCGTCCTGCCAGATGAGGCCGCTCGCCCCGAGATGGCCTGCAAAGTAGGCGAGCTCGTCAGCCGTGGATTTGGGATTGATCAGCGCGGAAGTGGCCCCGAGCCAGGCGCAGGCGAACCACGCGATCACAAGCTCCGGGCAATTGTTCGCATAGAGCATGACCTTGTCGCCCTGCCGAACGCCCATGCGGTCCATGCGTGCAGCGAGCGACTGCACGTCGGCCAGCAGCCCGGCACGCGTCCATTCGCGACCCTCGCCGTCCAGCGGCTCCCAGACCAGCTGGGTTTCATGGGGCTTTTCGGCGGCTCTTCGCTGCAGCAGGTCGACGACGTCTTGCATGGGTCTGGAATGGAAGTTCTCGATGCATTGTCAAAACTGGGCCGTCCGCTCTCCAATTCCATTTAGTGCCGCGTGCATAACCTGAACTCATGCAGATGGCGCGCGACCCCACCGTCAGAACGTCGGCGATCTCAGGCTGGACCAGTCCTTCTTCATGTCCTGCAGCACGTCGATGAACGCCTGGCCGATGCGCGACATCGGCTCGAACGTCGCGCGCAGCAGGTTCACCGGCGTGTCGACCGCGTTCTCGACGGGACGCACGACGACGCGCGTCCAGACCGGCGCGAGCGGCGTGATTTCGTCGATGAGCGCCACGCCGATGCCGGTCTGCACCATGGCGCACGCGATGTCGACCTGCTGCACTTCGACGGCCGGCCGTATGGTGAGCCCGGCGTCCGCGAAGAGCTGGCGCATGAACTGCCCGATCTGCGTATCGTGGCTGTAGCCGATGAATTTCTCTGCCGCCAGGTCTTCCAGCGAGACGACGTTGCGCGCCGTGAGCGGATGGTTGGCCGGCAAGGCCGCGACAAGGCGGTTGCCGTAGATCTGCGTGGCCTCGATGCTCGGGTGCGGGTCGGTCAGGAACACCAGCGCCAGATCCGCCTGTTGCGTGAGCAGCGCATTGATCAGCACATGCGGACGCATGGTGAACAGGCTCACCCGCACATCCGGGTACTTCGCCAGGAACCGCGCGATGGCGTGCGGAAGCAACCCCTGCCCCAGGCTCGGCACGCAGGCCAGACGCAGGTGCCCCATGCGGTGCTCGATGAGATCCTCGGCGACTTCATTGACCCGTTGCACGCCCTGATAGACCAGATTGACCTCGACGAACAGGCGCTTGGCTTCCGGCGTGGGGTACAGCCGGCCCTTGATGCGCTCGAACAATTTCAGCCCCAGCCGTTGTTCGGTGTACGACAGGAGCCGCGAGACGGCGGGTTGGGACACATTGAGCAGCCCGGCAGCGCGGCTGATGGAGCCTGTCTGCATGATGGCCCGGAACACCTCGATCTGCCGGAGGTTCAATCGCATGACTTTCTGGCTCCATCGATGAAATTTCAATAACCCGAAGTTAATGAATCAGCCATGCATTGGCAATCGAAGTCCGGCAACTTGCCTGAAATTGACCGGAATCAGCGCGGGATCATCGGCGGCGGACGAGCCGAGGCTGATTGCGGCCACACACTTAACGTCATGTTATGCACAGCAGACAAAGAAGCATGCGACATTGATGATTGAAGTTCGCAGAATTTCCTGAGCGCCGACACAACGCCGGCAGTCCAACCGAACCGCTCCAGGAGTGAATCTTGAACACGCCCTCACGCCGCTTTCTGCTCAACCTATGGGCCGCGCTGGCCATCTTTCCAACGGCCTCATTGCTTGCCGTGGCGCAGGACTTTCCCGCTCGCCCGATCCGTGTCGTCGTGCCGTATCCACCGGGCGGTGCGGCAGACAAGCTCGCACGGGATGTGGCGGCCGACCTGCAGAAACGCGTCAACCAGCCGGTGTATGTGGAAAACCGGCAAGGTGCCGCAGGCAACATCGGCTTCGATGCAGTCGCGCGCATGCCGGCCGACGGCTACACGCTGCTGATGGCCCCCGCCTCCAACCTCACGGTGCAGTCCGTGCTGTTCAAGAAGCTCAGCTACGACCTCGACAAGGACTTCGCACCCGTTTCCGTGCTGCTGCAGACGCCCCAGGTGCTCGTGGTGAACGCGGCCCTACCCGTCAACAACGTGAAGGAGCTCGTCCAATACGCAAGGAAGAATCCCGGCAAGACCAATTTCGGCGCGATCACCGGCGCCTACCAGCATCTGGCAGGCGAGATGCTCAAGACGCAGACCGGTGCCGACTTCGAGCCGGTGGCCTACCAGGGGCCGGCACCCGCGCTCAACGACCTGCTCGGCGGGCAGACCCAGTTCATGTTCACTGAAATGATGAATGTGCTGCCGCACGTGTCGTCGGGCAAGCTGCGGCCGATCGCGGTCACCTCGCGCACCCGCACGCCCTGGATGCCGCAGGTGCCCACGATGTCGGAGCTCGGCTTCACGGACTTCGAGGTGTCGACCTGGTATTCGTTCGTCATCCACAGCGGAACGCCGAAGCCTGCCGTCGACTATCTCTCGCGGGAAATCCGGGCTGTGCTCGCTGCGCCGGATTTCCGCAAGCGGTACGAGGACGTGGGCGCCTTCACTGTCGGCTCGACACCCGAGGAAATGCAGGACTTCGTGCGCAAGGAATCCGTGCGCTGGCAGGCCGTGGTCAAGCGTGTCGGCATCCAGCCCAACTGAGCACGGAAAAAGGAAGCCCGCATGTTCATCGACACCGCCAGGAATGACCATGGCCTGCCGTTCAACCCGTTCAAGTCCTGTGTCGTGCCGCGGCCCATCGGCTGGATCACGACGCTGGCGGACGACGGCCGCGTCAACCTCGCGCCCTTCTCGCAGTTCAATATCGTCGGCTTCGACCCCGGCTACGTGATGTTCTCTGCCAACCGGCATCCGCCCGACTGGCGGCGCAAGGACTCCAGCGACAACGCCGAACGCCGGGGCGAGTTCGTCTACAACATGGCCACATGGGATTTGCGCCAGCAGGTGACGCGCAGCTCGCAGATCTATGACCCGAAGATCAGCGAGCTCGATGCCGTCGGCCTCACGGCCGCGCCGTGCCGACTCGTGAAGACGCCGCGCGTGGCCGAATCCCCCGTCTCGTTCGAGTGCGTCCATCACTCCACCATCTGCCTGCCCGGCGACAGCCTGGGCACGCAGCACTACGTGATCTTCGGCAAGGTGGTCGGCATCCACATCGCGGACCATGTACTCAAGGACGGCAAGGTCGACGTTGCGGCCATCAGGCCGCTCGCGCGACTGGGCTATGCCGACTACACCTACGTCGACAAGGTGTTTCCGATCGAACTCGAAGACGACTGGGCAGGCCAGGAAGAGGCTGCCGGGCACAACCGCTACGGGCTCGTCGGGGGACGCTGACCGGTACGCCTGCGCCACAGCGCGCGCAGCATCAATGCGACGACGAGCAGGTTCACGACGATCGCCCCGACACCCAGCCATGAAGGCTTGCGGGCCAGTTCGAGGACTTCGAAGGGCAGATAGATCGCCCCGCTGCCCGCCGCCAGAACTTCGGCCCAGGCTGCACCGGTGAAAAGCCCGTACGACTCGACGAAGCGCAACGATGCATAGGCGACGGCGCCGAGTGCGATCAGCCAGAGATGCCCGCTCTGCGCATGTTCGGCAGCCGCAATGAAGATGCCGGGGTATTTCGCCGCCGGGTTGAGATGCGCGTGCTCGACGAGGCGCACTGCCAGTGAATGCAGATCACGGTGCGCGAGCGCCAGCAACCCCGATGCAGCGCACACGGCGACGATGCCCTTGAAGGCTTCAAAGGCCGCAACGGTGCGGACGGCAGCGGACGAGCGGTCGACGTGCAATGGCATGCCCCGATGCTATTCTTTCCGGAACGACATCTCCGCACCTGAAGGAAACCGCCATGCTCCAACTGCGCCCCGGCTGCGAATGCTGCGACAAGGACCTGCCGCCCGGCTCGGCAGACGCGCGCATCTGCTCTTTCGAATGCACGTTCTGCAGCAATTGCGCAGACGAACGCCTGAAGGGCATCTGCCCGAACTGCGGTGGCGAGCTGGTGGCGCGGCCGCGCCGGCCGGCGAACAAGCTCGCCAACAACCCGCCATCCACCGAACGGGTCTTCAAGCCCGAAGGCTGCGCAGCCTGAAGTACAGGTCGACCAACGTCAGAAGCCGACGTTCAGCAGCATCTGCGGACCGCGGAACTTGTACTTCACCTCGCCTTCCCAGTCGGGTTGCGTGGTGCTCAGGCGGTAGTCGTTCAGGCGGTAGCCCACGCCCAGCGCCATGTTGCGGGTGATGCGGTAAAGCAGGTTCAACTGCGCGTTGACCAGCGTGCCTTTCTTGTCGTCGTGGTTCAGCGAGAACACGTCGACGCGGCCGGCCAGCATCCAGTTGGGCGCGAACGCGTAGGTCGAGTAAAGGCCCAGGGTCGGCAACGCAACGTTCTCGGTACGCTCCTCACGGGCGGATGCGGTGCCGACACCACCGATCGTGCCCGCGCCTTCCAGGATGAAGTTGAAGTCGGTGTAGTGGATGCCCGCGACCACGCCGAGTTCGGAATCGGGTGTGCGGAAGAGCGAATAGCCACCGCTCAGGCGGTAAACCGTCGAATTGAATTCGCTGGCGAGCGATGCCGACACCGGATATGACGCGTCGCCGAAGTCGATGGTGTCGGTCAGTGAGCGCGTGGTGCGACGGTTCAGCTTGAAGTATTCGAACTCCAGACGCCAGCGATCGCCCAGGCGCGCGCCCAGCAGCAGCGAGCCGACGGTGCTGTTGTCCTTGAGGCCGAGATCATTCTCGCCATCGATGGTGGTACCGAATGCACCGCTGGGGCTGTTGGCGCGGATGGTGGAGTCGATCTTCGGGCGGAACACACCGAGTTCGAGCCAGAGGTTCTGATCGAGATTGCCTTCGGGCACCTGCGCCATGGCCGCAGCGCCGGAAGCCGCAAGCGTGAGGGAAAACGCCGCGCGCACAGCAATGCGCTGCAGGGAACTGCGGTCAGCGAAAAGAGTCGTGAACATGGCGGATACATCCTGTGTGAAACTGCAACGTCTGCATGTTTTCACCACACGCGCCGCGGGTTCGTCAGGCGGCCACGCAATCAGCCGTGGGACACGTCCGACATCGACGTGTTTCTCGCGCCATCACAGCATCGGGCGTAGTTCACGCGCCGCGTCCAGCATCAGCGGCAGCAAGTCCCGCCGCATATCGTCCAGGCTGCGCTTGCCCGGTGAAGCCACCACGTTGAGTGCCGCCACGGTCTCGCCACGCATGCTGCGCAAGGGCACGGCCAGCGCGTGCACACCGAGTTCGTGTTCCTCGGCCGCGGCGCACCAGTCCTGCGCTCTTACCTGCTCGATGAGCGTGCGGAAATCCCGCGGGTCTGTCACGGTGCGCGGTGTAAGGCGCGGCAGCTGCCGGCCTTTGAGCCATTGCGTGAAGTCCTTTTTCGTCTTGCCCGCAAGCAGCACGCGCCCCGTCGATGTGGCGTGGGCCGGCAGCCGCGCGCCCAGATGCAGGCCGTAGGCCAGAACGCGCGTGGTGCCGCTGCGCGCCACGATCACGCCCTCGTCCCCGTCGAGCACGACGGCCGAGAACGGCTCCTGCGTCAGCGCAGCCAGCCGGTTGAGCGCGGGCTGCACGATGCGCGGCAGACGCGCGGAAGCGAGGTAGCTTCCAGAAAAGCGCAGCACCTTGGGCGAAAGCCAGAAGTGGCTGCCGTCGGTTTCCAGATAGCCCAGATGCGCCAGCGTGAGCAGATGGCGCCGCGCCGCCGCGCGCGTGATGCCGGCGCGCTGCGCGGCCAGCGTGGCGTTGAGGCGCTGGCGTTCGGTGTCGAAACTTTCGAGCACGGCCATGCCCTTGGCCATGCCTTCGATGAAGTCAGCTTTCGCGATGGGAAGCATGGATGGATTTCCACAGGAATCATCTGCGCGATGATCGCGCAAGGTGCGCAATGATCGCACAACGGCTCGCCCACCCTCTGGAAATTGACTTCCATCAGTCCTAACCTTGGCGCTGAACCGCACGCCCCAGGCATCCCAGGAGACATCCCATGCGCACCCAGGTCGCCATCATCGGCGCAGGCCCTTCCGGCCTGCTGCTCGGCCAACTGCTTCACAAGGCCGGCATCGACAACATCATCCTCGAGCGCCAGACTGGCGACTACGTGCTCGGCCGCATCCGCGCAGGCATCCTCGAACAGACAACCGTCGACCTGTTGCATGAAGCCGGCGTCGGCCATCGCGTCGATGCGGAAGGCATCGTGCACCATGCGATCGAACTCGTGTTCGAGGGCAAGCGCCATCCCATCCACGTGCACGACCTCACCGGCGGCAAGGTGGTCACCGCTTACGGCCAGACCGAACTCACGCGCGACCTCATGGAAGCACGCGAAGCGGCCGGCCTGCCCACGGTCTATGAAGCCGCCAACGTGACCCTGCACGATTTCGACAGCCAGTCGCCGCGCGTTCGCTACGAGAAGGACGGCCAGACGCACGAAATCGCCTGCGATTTCATCGCAGGCTGCGACGGGTTCCACGGCGTGTCGCGCGAAACCGTGAAGGACAAGGTCACCGAATACGAGAAGGTCTACCCCTTCGGCTGGCTGGGTGTGCTGGCGGACGTGCCGCCGGTGTCCCCGCATGCCATCGTCTACGGCAACAGTGCACGCGGCTTCTCGCTGTGCTCCATGCGCAGCCTGACGCGCAGCCGCTATTACGTGCAGGTCCCGCTGGACGACAAGGTCGAGGCCTGGAGCGACGAGCGCTTCTGGGACGAACTGCGCCGCCGCGTGGACCCGGATCTCGCTGCGCGCATCGTCACCGGGCCGACCATCGAGAAGAGCATTGCGCCGCTGCGCAGCTTCGTCGCGGAGCCCCTGCGCTTCGGGCGGCTTTTCCTCGCGGGCGACGCGGGCCACATCGTGCCGCCAACGGGCGCGAAGGGTCTGAACCTGGCGGCCAGCGACGTGAAGTTCCTCTCCACCGCACTGATCGAGTTCTACAAGGACAAGATCGAAGCCGGCATCGACACCTACTCGGACCGCGTGCTCAAGCGCATCTGGAAGGCCGAGCGTTTCTCATGGTGGATGACCAGCCTGATGCACCGCTTTCCGGATTCGGGCGAAATCGGCCAGCGACTGCAGGAAGCCGAGCTCGACTATCTGGTGAATTCCGTCGCGGCCTCCACGACCCTGGCCGAGAACTACGTGGGCCTGCCGTTCGACTTCGGAGAGTGAATTCCTGCAAACTCCCCTTCGGGTGAGCCCTGCACCGGGCGCCATCGTTTCCAGGTAAGCCCCGTCCCCTAAACTGCGCGGATGAAAACCCCGCGCATCCTCCAAGGCGTCCGTATCCTGAGCCTTGCGCTCAATTTGCCCGGCCCGGCCGCGCTCATGCGCTGCCGCGCCATGGGCGCCAGTTGCACCAAGCTTGAACCGCCGTCGGGCGATCCGATGGGCCTGTACAGCCCCACGGCCTACGGCGTGATGCACGAGGGCGTGAAGGTCCGCACGGCCGACCTCAAGACCGAAGCTGGCCAGAAGACGCTGCACGCGCTACTTGCGAAGACCGATGTGCTCATCACGTCGTTCCGCCCCTCCGCGCTCGGGAAGCTGCAGCTTGGATGGAAGGCGTTGCACAAGCAGTACCCGGCACTCAGCCAGGTTGCCATCGTCGGTGCGCCCGGCGAACGGGCCGAAGAACCGGGCCACGATCTCACGTACCTCGCCGACAACGGCCTAATCACCGGCCTGGACCTGCCCGCCACGCTGTACGCCGACATGGGCGGCTCACTCATGGCCAGCGAAGCCGTGCTGCAAGCCGTGCTGAACCAGCGCGCGCGCGGCAAGGGCGTGTTCCTCGAGGTGACGCTCAGCACGGCCGCGGGTTATGCCGCCCTGCCTCGCCAATGGGGCCTCACCCTGCCCTCGGGCTCCGTGGGCGGTGCACACGCCGGCTATCGCGTGTACCCCTGCAAGGATGGTCGCGTTGCCGTGGCCGCGCTGGAGCCGCACTTCGCACGCTCGCTCTGCGAAGCTGCGGGCATCGCGATCGTGGATGAACGCCAGCTCATGTCCAGCAAGGCCACACACCAGACCGTGGCTGCGTTCCTGGCCACGCGCACGCGCAAACAGCTGGACAAGCTGTCCGTGGAGAAAGACATTCCGCTGCATACGCTGGCGAATTGAGTGCTGCACTGTTTGAATGGCGCCCACTCAAGGCTTCTTGCGCGCCTTGAATTTCCCGGACTGCTCGACGATGCGCGCATTGAGCACGCCCAGTTCCTTTTCGATGGCTCGCGTCCGTGCCATATCCACCGGAACAGGCCGGCCGTTGACCACGACAGACGGCATCGCGAGCATCTCGTGCAGCAGTGTGACGAAACGGGCGAAGTCCGCAGAGAACTGCGCAAAGGGGTGACCTGCCGGCATGGTGGCGCCATCGAGCAGGCGAAGCACCTCATGCATGCGCGGCGCGTGGACCGTGCGGCTGCGTTCGTCCATCTGCAGTTCGCTCAAGGTGCCGGCTTTCACGCTCTTGCTGTCGTCTTCCACACCTTTCCACACCGCGCCGAATTCACGCGTTGCGGCTTCGAGGCGCTTGCCCGCAACCAGCGCTGCATGCAGGTCATAGGGCGCCTTCGGGGACAGCGTCGTCCCCGCGAAGGCCACGACGGCGACCATGGCGATCGCCAGCGCGCTGCGCAGGCTCGCGAGCTGCCGGAACCGATCCGCGTTGGCCCGCACGGGGAGCAGCGCCGCAATCGCCACACCGGCCACGAGTCCGCCGACATGCGCAGCGTTGTCGACGCCCGGCGTCGCAAAGCCCTGCACCAGTGACAGGCCGACAAAGGGCAGAGCGCCCGCAATCGACTGCTTGCCGAAGGCGCGTGGCATCTGGCGGCTGTACACGAAAACGCCGACCATCAGCGCCCCCATGATGCCGAACACCGCGCCCGAAGCGCCCACGCCCACTGCATTCGACGCAACGAAATGCAGGCTCGCGACGCTTCCCAACAAACCGGAGCCGATATAGATCAGCAGGAACAACCAGTGTCCGTACATGCGTTCGAGCATGGACCCGATGGCGAGCAAGCCCACCATGTTGGTTGCCAGATGCATGAGATTCACATGGAGGAACGTGCAGGAGACGAGCCGCCACCAAACGCCCTTCTGCACTTCCGATGCAGCGTTACCGCCCCACGCGAACAGGACGTCCGGCGACAGGTTGCCCATCAGCTGGCCGGGTGCGGCGATCATCAGCCAGATGCCGATGTTGAGTACGGCCAGGACATACGTGACCCACGGATGGCGTGCGTTGGAAGCAAGGTGCTCCTGCAGCGCACGCTGCTCGCGGATGAGGTTCACGGGCTCGTCTTCAGCGGCAGTACGCTGCGCCCGCAAGAAATCATGAACGGCGTCCACCAGTCGTTCCTGGCTTTCCGAATCCAGCATGCCCAGCGGCAGGGAAACCCGCGCGCTGTTGCGTCCCGTCAGGAACGAACGCTTGTCCTGGCGGCCCGGTGCAGGCTTGAGCAGCAGTTCGAGGTGGTTGGAACCCTGAACGCTCCGTACCGACACGGATTCGATCTCCGACCACGCGAAACGCCTGGTCTTACCCGTGAAGTGCGGCGACTCGATGCCATTGCCATCCAGCACCGCCGCCAACTGATTGGTGGCGGCCAGTCGGCGTAGCAACACGAAGTCCAGCACGGCAATGACTACCAGTGGAACGGCGAGCGCAGTCAGGTTCCGCGTCAACGCAGCCGAGATGCCTACGCCGATGATTCCGCCCAGCCAGGCATACAGGCGTGCCTTGCGGATCGGGCTGTTGCCGGATGAACGGAACTCCAGGCGTCCCGATCCACTGTCGAAATCGTTGCTCATTAATCGTTGCTCATTGAAAGCTGCTCCCTGCCTCGTGCGTCCGATTCTAGGGGGCGATCGCAGAGGAAGCGGCCCGATTCCTGCATTCCGGATCGCGAATTCCATGTGTGGCCTAATACGGGGTTGTAGTTTTTCACCATTGCCACACAGTCAACGGAGCATTTCATGGGCAACAAGATCGTCACCGAAGCAGACCGCAAGGCCACCAAGGCTCCCAAGGTCGCCAACGGCAACCCGTATCGTCAGGGCACCGGCCAGCGCAGCAGCCTGGAGCGCGGTCCCGCCACGCGCAGCAAGAAGAACCCGGGCAAGCGTCCCCACAAGGGCGGTTGAGCCGCGCGAGCAGACAACGGCAACTGCACAAAAAGAGAAGAAGCGGGCGCTGTCGCGCCCGCTTCTTTTTTTGTCACCCGAATCGGCTTCGTCGATGGCCCGGCACGCCCGAGGCAAGCGCGACACCCGGCACCACCAGCACGAGCGCAACCCAGGTGCTGGCAGTCATCGGTTCCGACAACAACCATGCCGCCCCCAGCGCGGTGAAGACAGGCACCAAGGCAGCGGACAGCGCAGCGCGTGTGGCGCCGAGGCGATCGACGGCCACGAGATAGATCACCAGCCCCAGCATCCCCGCCACCAGGCCCTGCATCACGCCCTGCAAGGCGATGTCCTGCCACGGCGCGGACTGCAAGCGCGGTAACCCGGCCACCAGCGCGACAGGCAACAGGCCGATGAACGACCAGCCGTTGACGAACGCGGCGCCCTGCCACGGCGAGAGGCCGCAGCGCCGGAATGCCAGCGAATGCGCGGCCCACAGCACGGCTGCCAGCAGGAACAGCAGATCGCCCCGCCACGCACCCGGCGTCGACGCCGGACCATTGATGCCGAAGGACACGATGCCTGCGCACAGCAAACCCAGTCCCACGAGCCGCAGCGCAGAAAGCTTCTCGCCCGACACGAGCCACGCGCCCAGCGCCGTGAAAAGCGGCAAGGCCCCCGCCATGAAGATGCCCATGTGCGCCGCCGGTGCCCATTGCGCACCGGCGAGCACGACCAGTCCGAACGGCAGCCCGCCCCCCGCTGCGACGATGAACAGCAGGCCGCGCGAAGCGCCTGTTGGCAGTTGCTGCGGAAACAACGCGCCACGCAGCGACAGGGGCAGCAACGCGAAAGTCGGCACGCCGTAGCGGAGCATCGCCACCTCCAGCGGGCCGAGCGAGGTGGTGACGCCATGGCGCGACGTGATCTGCCAGGCGCTGCCGATCAAAGCCGCAGCGAGCGCAGCCGCGATGCCGATCTGGAGGTCACGCGATGACGGAGGACTGGCATGGGTGTGGATGGCGGACATGCGCGCCACTGTGCCCGGCACGGCGCGCGCTGACTATCAGATTTGTGCGCAGCGTCCTGCTAGCGCGAAAGTCTGGCGCGGGCGCGCGATGGCGTCGTGCCGATCGCCTGCACAAACACCTGGCCGAAGTGGCTCTGGCCGCTGAAGCCGAGATCGTGCGAGAGCCCGGCGAGATCGCGTTCACCGTGCCGCAGGCGACGCATGGCCTCCGCAAGCCGGAGGCGCTGGCGGTACCCGTGCAGGCTGGTGCCGACCTGCCGGCGAAACACGCGAGCCAGATGAAAGGACGACACATGCGCAGCATCCGCCACGTCGTGCAGCGTCCAGCGCGCGAAATCCTGCACGCTGGCGCGTTGTGCCATGAAGCGGCGCGCGCGCAGCACGGCATGCGAAGCCGGCTCGTCACCTGGCGGATGCAAACGTTGGCCACACAACGGCACCGGCAGGTCATGCAACGCGTTGCCGTCCACGGCATCACCACGCGCCAGATCGCGCCAGAGACAATGCAGCCGCCAGACCGCCAGCGGTTGCAGGCACCAGCTGGTGGAGCTGCTGCGCTGTGCCTCGACGGCCTCTGTGGCGGGGGGATGCATCGCACTCACGACCACGCTCTCCTGCACACCTTCGCCGGGCTTCATGCGGTAAGGCAAGGCGCACGGCAGATGCATCGCCGTCGTACCATCCACGAGCAGGTTGCCATCCTCGGTCCGGAATTCGGTGCAACCGCCTTCGGGCAGCACCCAGCGCGATGTTTCTGCCTCGTAGCTTGCGCTCCAGCGGTCGGTCGGCAATCCGGACGTCACGCGTTCGATGCGCACCGTCGCGTCTTCATGCAACAGGGTGCGCTGTCTGGGCATGACGGCTCGGCGTGTTCAGCGCGGCCTGCGCACGGGGCGCGGCTGCGGCTTTCCGCCGGCTGCGCCTGGGCGGGGCGAGCCCGTCTCGCGGGGCGGCAGGCCCGTGTGCTGCGTGAGCAACTGGCCTCGCACCGGCGTCGAATTCTTGCGCCGCGCCGACTGGTAGCTGCCATCGGTGAGTGGCTGGTACGTCGGGATCAGATGGTGCTTGCCGTTGCCGATGAGGTCCGCGCGGCCCATGGCCTTGAGCGCGTCGCGCAGCAGCGGCCAGTTGTTCGGATCGTGATAGCGCAGGAAGGCCTTGTGCAGACGACGGCGCTTCTCGCCGCGCACGATGTCCACCGGTTCGCTGTCGCGCGCGATCTTGCGCAGCGGGTTGCGGCCGCTGTGGTACATCGCCGTGGCCGTGGCCATGGGGCTGGGGTAGAAGGTCTGTACCTGGTCGGCGCGGAAGCCGTTCTTCTTGAGCCAGATGGCGAGGTTCATCATGTCCTCGTCGCTGGTGCCCGGATGCGCCGCGATGAAGTACGGGATGAGGTACTGCTTCTTGCCCACTTCGGCGCTGAACTTCTCGAACATCTGCTTGAAGCGGTCGTAGCTGCCGATGCCGGGCTTCATCATCTTCGTGAGCGGGCCCTGCTCGGTGTGCTCGGGCGCGATCTTGAGATAGCCGCCGACGTGGTGCTGCACGAGCTCCTTCACGTATTCGGGGCTCTTCACCGCGAGGTCGTAGCGCAGTCCGGAGCCGATGAGGATCTTCTTGATGCCCTTGAGCGCGCGCGCCCGGCGGTAGATCTTGATGAGCGGGCCGTGGTCGGTGTGCAGGTTCTGGCAGATGCCGGGGAACACGCAGCTCGGCTTGCGGCAGGCGGCCTCGATCTCGGGGCTCTTGCAGCCGATGCGGTACATGTTGGCCGTGGGACCGCCGAGGTCCGAGATGACGCCGGTGAAGCCGCTCACCTTGTCGCGGATGTCCTCCACCTCGCGGATGATCGAATCTTCGCTGCGGCTCTGGATGATGCGGCCTTCGTGCTCGGTGATGCTGCAGAAGGTGCAGCCGCCGAAGCAGCCGCGCATGATGTTCACGCTGAAGCGGATCATTTCCCACGCGGGAATCTTCGTCGCGCCGTCGTGGCTGCCGTTCTCGTCGGCATAGGCCGGGTGCGGGCTGCGCGCATACGGCAGTCCGAAGACGTAGTCCATTTCCGCCGTGGTCAGCGGGATGGGGGGCGGGTTGATCCACACGTCGCGTGCCGTCGCGCCTTCGCCGTGCGCCTGCACCAGCGCGCGCGCATTGCCGGGGTTGGTTTCGAGATGCAGCACGCGGTTGGCATGGGCATAGAGCACGGCGTCGGACTTGACCTGCTCGTAGCTCGGCAGGCGGATCACCGACTTGTCGCGCGGCGGCACCTTGAGCTTGACACGCGGGTTGGCCACGAAGCTGATCGGCTGGATGGCCGGGTTGGCCTCGGAGGCCGCATCGCCGCCCTCTTCCTTCGCACAGGTTTCGCCTTGCGAGCGCGCCTGCTCGCTGGTCGTCATGTACGGGTTGACGTGCGCCTCGACGCGGCCGGGCGTGTCCACGCTCGTCGAATCGATCTCGAACCAGCCCTGCGACGATTCGTCGTCCGTGCGGCGCACGAAGGCGGTGCCGCGCACGTCGGTGATCTTCTCCACCGGCTCGCGTGCGGCCAGTCGGTGCGCGATTTCGACGATGGCGCGCTCGGCGTTGCCGTACAGCAGCAGGTCGCACTTGGCATCCACCACCACCGAGCGGCGCACTTTGTCGGACCAGTAGTCGTAATGTGCAATGCGACGCAACGAGCCTTCGATGCCGCCGAGCACGATGGGCACTTCCGGAAAAGCCTCACGGCAACGCTGGCTGTAGACGATGGCCGCGCGGTCGGGCCGCTTGCCAGCCACGTCGCCGGGCGTGTAGGCGTCGTCGCTGCGCGTCTTGCGGTCCGCCGTGTAGCGGTTGATCATCGAATCCATGTTGCCGGACGTCACGCCCCAGAACAGGTTGGGCTTGCCCAGCAGTCGGAACGGTTCGGCGCTCTGCCAGTCGGGCTGCGCGATGATGCCCACGCGGAAACCCTGCGCCTCCAGCGTTCGCCCGATCACCGCCATGCCGAAGCTGGGGTGGTCGACATAGGCGTCGCCGGTGACGAGCACGATGTCGCAACTGTCCCAGCCGAGCTTGTCCATCTCCGCCCGGCTCATGGGCAGCATGGGCGCGGTGCCGAAGCGCGAGGCCCAGTACTTTCGGTAGCTGGTGATCGGCTTCGCGGCGCGCGCGAAGAAAGAGACGTCGACTGGGGCGTTCATCGGGGTTTGGGGTAACCCGCGATTTTAAGGTTTTAGCCGTCTGCGCGCTGGCTTTTCGTCCAGCATCCCTGCGCCCCTAGCGGCGCGGCTTGTCCTGCTGCTGCGGCTGTAGCGACCAGTCGGGCACGCTTTTCGGCATGGGGGACACCATCTGGGCCCGCTTTGGCCGCGATTGCTCGATCTTGCCGGCCGTCAGCTGCGCCGTGAGCTGGAGGTTCTTCAGGTCCCGATCGTTGATCTGCTCGTTCGGGCTGAAGCTGAAGCAGCACAGCGTGCCATAGACCGAACCGTCCTTCATGACGATCGGCGTGCTCAGGTGCGTTCCGACGGGAATATCGGTCTTCAGGCCCGCGGTGGCGGGATCCTTGCGCGCATCCTTCACCAGTTGCGGAATCCGGCCGTCCACCACACGCTGGCACCAGGTTTCTTCGAGCGGATCACTGCCGCCTTCGTTCAGTACTTGCTTGCCGGCCGGATTGGCTAAATGGCGAAAAACCCGTCTTCCGTCCACGAACTCGGAGACGAAGACCACGTCCATTTTCATGCGCTCGCGCAGGAGCTTGAGCACCTGCGGGATGGAAGTGTCGAGTTCGGGATCGGCACCATCCGACGTGGCGACGAGAAGTTCAGACACCTTGACGGTCAGTTCGCTGTCGTCAAAGTCGTTTTCATGCAGTTTGACCATTCAGCAACGCACTCCTTTTTTCGGGAGTGTAAGCAGGTTGTGAAACGACACGATGACGTGGGTGTTTCCGGATGTCAACGCGGGTTGTCAGCGCTTTCTGCAAAAGCAGCCGAGCGCATGGTCGTCCACCATGCCGATGGCCTGCATCCAGGCGTAGACGATGGTCGGGCCGACGAACTTGAATCCCCGGCGTTTGAGTTCTTTCGAAATCTCCTCGGACAGCGGCGTGACGGCCGGCAGCGTCTTGCCATCGCCCTTGATAACCTTGCCTTTGGTGAACGACCAGCAGAACGCGTCGAAATCCTCGCCGTTCTTCATCATTTCGTTGTAGATCTGCGCCCCTTTGATGGTCGCTTCGATCTTCGCGCGGGCGCGGATGATGCCGGGGTTGCCCATCAGCCGCTCGATGTCCTTCTCGCCGAAGCGCGCCACCTTGACAGGGTCGAACCTCGCAAAAGCTTCGCGGAACGCCTCGCGCTTCTTCAGCACGGTGATCCACGACAGCCCGGCCTGGAATCCCTCGAGCATGAGCGTCTCCCACAGCATGCGCGGGTCGTGCTCGGGCCGGCCCCATTCCTCGTCGTGGTAGGCCTGCATGAGCGGGTCGCTGCCGGCCCAGGCGCAGCGAATCAAGGGTTGTTGCAATTTCATGCAAGGATTGTGGCGCGGCCGTGAGATATTTCCGCCGCTTTCTTCCACTCATCGACCTCTCCTGACAAAAGCGCGACATTTGGCACCGAAGCCGGCAAAATGACGGCCGAAGAGAAGAGATGGCCGGCGCGCAAACATCGCCGGCACCAGAACACGAGGGAAATCACGATGAATGGAAAGAAATGGGCGATCCGCGCCGGCATCCTGCTGGCCGCGCTGGTCGTCTTGCTTGCATGCGCCATCGCATTTGGCCTGTGGTCCGCAGACCGCAAGATGAACCGGCAGGTCGTCATCGACGTCCGGGGCGTCGCATTCCGGGACGACGCTGCCTCCGTCGACCGCGGCAAATACCTCTTCGCCTCGCGCGGCTGTGTGGACTGCCACGGTGCGGCAGGCAATGGCCGCGTCTTCCTGGACGACGGTGCCATGCGCATCACGGGGCCCAACATCACGCAGGTGGCCGGTGGTGTGGTGGCTGCGTATGGCCCCAAGGACTGGGAGCGCGCCATCCGCCACGGCGTGAATCCACAGGGGCGCCCGTTGATGATCATGCCCAGCGAAGACTACAACCGCTTCACGGATGACGACCTCGCTTCGCTGGTGGCCTACGTCCGCAGCCTGCCTGCGGTCGCCGGCGAAAAAGGCGAAGTCCGCTTGCCGGTGCCCGTGCGTGCGCTCTACGGCTTCGGGATGATCCAGGACGCAGCGGCCAAGATCGATCACACGCTGCCACCCGCGCAGCCCGTCGCCGAAGGCGTGACGGTCACCCACGGCGCTTACGTGGCCAACATGTGCCTGGGTTGCCATGGCGCGAATCTCGCCGGTGGCAAGGTGCCCGGCGGACCGCCGGACTGGCCACCCGCTGCCGACCTGCGCGCGGGCAGCGCTGACATGGCGCGCTATGCCGATGCCAAGGCTTTCCTGCAGATGTTCCGCACCGGCAAGCGCCCGGACGGCACGCCGATCAAGGTGATGCCTTTCGAATCACTCAAGGCGATGAACGACACCGACGTCAACGCGCTGCACCTGTACCTGACGCAGAAACGCTGAAAGAAAGCGAGAAGCCAGCTCAGCCGCCTTCGACCAGCGCGATGCGGCGACGCGCACGCGCCGCGCCCTCGGCATCGCCCGCCTTCTCGGCCAGTCGGGCCTGGACACCCAGCCACGCCAGCAGCGGCCGGCGCCAGCCTTGCGCGGACGCTGTGTCCACCGCTGTCTTCACGAGGTCGGGGGCGGCCTTCGAAGCCCGGAACGCCGCGCCCGAAGCCACAAGGCGGGCCAACGGGTCTTCGATGGCCTGGACCTGCGCGGCGCCGACATCGCCACTGCCCGCAAGGACGACTGCCACAGCACGATGCTGCGGGGGCAGCAAGGCAATGCCCTGCGGCGTTGACTTGCCGGCGATGTAGTCGGCATAGGCCCGCTCTGCGGGCGAGGCATCGGCACTCAGTTTTCCGAAGCCCTCGCAGGCATCGAACACGAGCGCGGCCGTGCGCGCAGCGCAGCGGGTCAGCTCCACGCGCGCGACCACGTCGACCTGCCCGGTGCTTGCGGCTTCGCTCCGTGCACGGGTGAACTCGGCAAGCTCCACGCGCGAATTGCCTTCCAGCCAAGCCGCGACGCTCCGCTCGAGCGCGCCCTTGGCGTTCATCTGCCAGTCCGGCGCCGGCGGGCTGGACGAGCAACCCGCCAGAGCGGCCATCGCCACCACAGACGCAACCGATGCCTTGAACCATGCCCGCTTCATGGCACCTTCACCTCGGTGTCGCGGGCGAACGGCCACTTGCGGTTGATCTCGTTCACCAGCGCATCCACCTTGCGCAGGCTCGACTCGACGTCCGCACGCAGCAGGCCGAGGTCTGCCGTCGCTGCGCGCGCATTCGCGCCCACGCCCTGGGCTTCGACCAGCACCGCGTCCACCTTCTTCAGGCTTTCACGCGTGTCCGACAGCACGCCATTGAGCTGGATGACCGTCGCGCGCACTTCCTTCATCACGCCTTCGGGGCCGAAGACCTGCGTGTCGGTGCGCGCGACCAGCGAATCGGTCTTCGCGGCCAGCGCGTCCATGCGAACCAGCAACGCGTTGGTGTTGTCCAGCACGGAGATGAGCTTTTTCGTCTCGGCATCGCCACCCATCAGCACGCCCAGGCCGCCGCCCGGGCCCTTGAGGCGGTCCGTCACGGCCTGCACGTTGGCGAGCGTGGCGTTCAGCGGCGCGTCCTGCGCGGTCATGTTCGACAGGTTCTGCGCGAGATCGCGCACCGTGCCCATCAGGCGCGGAATCTCGGCCGCGAGATCACCGGCCAGCACGTCGCGCTGCGCGCCGTCGGGCAGCGGCTCGTCCTGCAGCATGCCGGTGAAGGCGCGCAGCTTGGGCGCACCGACGATGCTGCGCTCCAGCGTGAACACGCTCGACTTGCGCAGCCACTTCGAATCCTTGGAAGCCACGTCGATGAGGATGCGCGCCTTGCCCTCGTCCGCCAACTCGATGCGGCGCACGCGGCCGATGGGAAAGCCCGAGAACGTGAGGTCCATGCCGACCACCACGCCGTCGGAGTCGTCGGCCACCAGCACGAGGCGCTGCGTACTCTCGAAGACACCCCGCGCATACAGCAGGTAGAGCCCCGAGCCGACGACGAGCACGGCCAGCAGCGCCAGCAACAGGCCGGCCTTGAACTCCAGGTTCTTCACCTGGGGCGTTGCATCGTCGGGTATGTGGGGTTCGGTAGACATGTCAGGAATAGTTGCCAACGAGCGAAGCGACCTCGACCAGCAGGATCACCGCGAACATGCGCACGATGCCGTGCAGTTCGACGCGGCTGCGGCTCATGCGCGTGGAAGCATCGTACAGCGATGAAGTGAGCGGGATGAGCGAGACCGCCAGGCTGAAGAAGATGGTCTTGAGCGTGAAGATCAGGCTCACGCTCGCATTGAACACCTGGCCGACGCGGCGCGTGTATTCCGGCAGGCCCGACAGCACGAAGCCGTAAACGGTGAAGTACGCCAGCATCAGCGTCGCCACGCAGCTGATGGCCACGAGCATCACGCAGGCGAACACGCCGGCCACCGCGCGCGGCATGAACTCGGTGGCAACGGATTGCAATGCAGGCGCCGTCCCGGGCTCCAGGACCCCGTCGCCAGCGGCGCGCGCGTCGGCGGACACCTGCCGGGCCTGCTGCTGTCGCCGCGCGTAGAGCCCGTCCGCCATCGGGATGCTGTAGCGCAACGCCACGAACACGGGCGCGGACAACGGCAGCAGTTCCAGCACCAGCACACGGATCACCGCTTCCAGCGCGTACTGCGACAGCCCATAGTTCAGCGCCGTGGCGACCACGATGCGGATGATGATGAGGCTGACCAGCGCCACCAGCAGCGTGAACCACAGCAGGCTCGGCGCAGTGCTCGCGTAGATATGCCGCGCGACCTGGCGGCGCCCCTCCCGCCGCCAGGTGGACGGTGTGAGGACGAGCACGAGGATCATGGCGGCCAGGACCACCAGGCGTCCCCAGCTGGCCAGCCAGCGCGCGGGCCCGCGCACGGCGTCGTCTGCCAGGGGCCGGAGCGATGGAAGCGATGCCATGCGGACATGATAGCCAGCGACTGCGCACCAGTCGCGAACATCCACCGCCCCAAGTCCGTACACAAATGCCGCATTGCGCACCACAGGCGTACAGGCGCATTTTTTCTTCAACCGTTTCGCAGTTTTCAGCCACAAAACTATTGCGAAACTTCGACAAATACTTATAGTGAATAACTAATTAATCGAAATTTTCAGAAATACCGATTTCATGTCTGTTCGCTACCGCCCCTTTCCCTTCGGCATCCAGCGCGTGAAGCTGCGCGACGGCGTGGGGGGCGTGCAGTACTTCGAAGCCGATCACCCGCTGCAAGACTACGCAACCCGCATCACCGACCGGCTCGTGCACTGGGCCCGGGAAGCGCCACAGCGCACCTTCATTGCGCAACGCGTGCGCCAGCCGGACGGCACGCTGGGCGACTGGCGTCACCTGAGCTACGGCGCGGCGCTCACCGGCGCGCGCTGCATCGCGCAATCGCTCATCGACCGCCGGCTCTCCGCGGATCGGCCGGTCGCCATCCTGAGCGGCAACGACATCGACCACGCGCTGATCGCACTCGGCTGCCTGATTGCGGGTGTGCCCTATTGCCCCGTCTCGCCCGCGTATTCGACGCTCGGCGATTTCGGCAAGCTCAGGCATGTGCTGAACACGCTCACGCCCGGCCTCGTGTTCGCCAGCAATGCCGGTCTGCATGGCGACGGCATCGAAGATGCAGTGCCTCTCAACGTCGAAGTGGTGCTGTCACATGGCCTGCTCAAGCGCCGAGCCGCCACGCCCTTCAGCATGCTGCTGCAGACACCGGCCACCGACGCGGTGGACGCTGCGATGGCGGCAACCGGACCTGACACGATCACCAAGTTCCTCTTTACCTCGGGCTCGACGAAGCTGCCCAAGGCCGTGATCAACACGCACGGCATGTGGTGCTCGAATCTGCAGCAGATGCGCCAGTCGCTGCCGGCGCTGACGGAAACACCGCCGGTGCTGGTGGACTGGCTGCCATGGAACCACACCTTCGGTGGCAACCACAACTTCGGCCTGGTGCTTTACAACGGCGGCACGATGTTCATCGACGAAGGCAAGCCGACGCCCGGCGGCATCGGCGAGACGCTGCGCAACCTGCGCGAGATTTCGCCCACGGCCTACTTCAACGTGCCGACCGGCTTCGAAGCCATCGCCAACGCGATGAAGACGGACGAGCAACTGCGCCGTACGCTGCTGGCCCGCGTGCGCTTCTTCTACTACGCCGGCGCCGGCCTCGCCCAGCCGGTGTGGGACGCACTGCACGCCACGCAGGAAGCCGAGATCGGCGAGCGCATCGTCATGGGCACCGGGCTGGGCATGACCGAATCATCGCCGTGCGCCCTGTTCTTCACCGACGAGCACGTACGCTCGGGCGACGTGGGTGTGCCGGTGGCCGGCTTCACGGCGAAGCTGGTGCCCATCGATGGCAAGGTCGAGATTCGCTACAAGGGCCCGAACATCACGCCAGGCTACTGGCGCAACCCGGAAGCCACCGCCGAGGCCTTCGACGAGGAAGGTTTCTTCCGCACCGGCGACGCGGTGCTGTGGATCGACCCGGCCAACATCAGCAAGGGGCTGAAGTTCGACGGGCGCATCGCTGAAGATTTCAAGCTCGCCACCGGCACCTTCGTGTCTGTCGGCCCGCTGCGCGCAAAGATCACCACCGCAGGCGCGCCCTACATCCAGGACGTCGTGCTCACCGGCATCAACCTCAAGGAGATCGGCGCACTCGTCGTGCCGACTGCTGCGGTTCGCACGCTGGCGGACCTGCCCGCTGATGCATCCCTGCAAGCCGTGCTGGAAAGCGCGCCGGTGCAGGCCCACTTCCAGAAGGTGCTCGACGGGCTTGCCGCCTCGGCCACCGGCAGTGCCAACCGCGTCGCGCGCATGCACCTGATGCACGAACCACCGTCGCTCGACAAGGGCGAGGTCACCGACAAGGGCTCCATCAACCAGCGCGCCGTGCTCAAGCACCGCGACGCGATGGTGCAGGCGCTGCACGACGGCAACCTGCCCTTCACGCTGGTCCCGTTGCCCTGAATCCAACAAAAGACCCGCACGGAGACGAAACCTTTCCCGCCTTCTTCCCGCCTTTTTCCCGCTTCGCCAACCTCTTCGCCAGGAGTTTCAAATGTCGCACTCTCCCCTCAACCCCCCGGTCGGACGCCGTGACGCGCTGAAGGCGCTAGGCGGCATGGCCGCACTCGGAAGTTTCGGAAGTCTCGCCAGCCTCGCACCGCTGCAGGCGCTCGCCCAGGCCGTCTCCGGCACCACGCGTGTCGTCATCGGCTTTCCGCCGGGCGGCACGGTCGATGTCGTCGCGCGCCGCATCGGCGACAAACTGGCCGGCGGCTACACCAGCGGCCCGGTCATCGTCGAAGGCAAGCCCGGCGCGGGCGGCCGCATTGCCTGCGAGTTCGTGAAGAACGCGCCGGCCGACGGCGCCACCATGCTGCTCACGCCCTCGTCGATCATGTCGGTGTTCCCCGTGATCTACAAGGACCTGCGCTACGACCCGTTCAAGGACTTCAAGCCCATGGCCAGCGCCGGCATCGTGATCCACAGCCTCGTGGTGAGCTCGCTCGTGCCCGCCAGTGTGAAGAACCTCGACGACTTCGTGGCCTGGGCCCGCGCAAACCCGAAGGACGCGGCGTACGGCTCGCCGTCGCCCGGCTCGATTCCGCACTTCGTCGGCGCGGCGCTCGGCATCCACGCCAACCTCGACTTGCGCCACATCGGCTACCGCGGCGCGATCCCGGGCCTCAACGACATCCTGGGCGGCCAGTTGCCCGCCATGGTCGTGCCGATCGGCGACGCCATGCAGTACTACAAGGCCGGCCGTCTGCGCGTGCTGGGCATCTCCAGCGCGCAGCGTTTCCCGCTGGTGCCGGACATCCCCACGTTCGCCGAGCAGGGCTACAAGCACATGACCTCGGGCGGCTTCTACGGCTTCTTCGTGCCGGCCAGGACGCCGGACAGCGTGATCGCCGCCGGCAACGCCGCCATCAACCAGGCGCTCACCGACCCGGGCGTCGCGCAGACCATGGCCAACATGGGCCTGATCGCGCGCCCCGAGACGCCCGCGTCGCTCGCCGCAGCGATGAAGGAAGAGAACGAGTACTGGGGCGGCATCGTGCGCAGGGTCGGCTTCACCGGCGAATCCTGATCCAGCGCAACGCAAAACGCGGACGGACGGCCTGAGGCGCTGTAGCATCCGGCCATCCGCTTCGCGCCCGTCATGCCCAAAGAAACGCCCTCGGTCGACAAGGTCGACATCAGCTACCTCGAAAACCTGGTGGGCTACAACGCCCGCCGCGTGTCGCTCTCGCTCATCGATGTTTTCGTGCAGCGCATGGCCGAGCTCAGCTTGCACCCGGTGGAGTTTTCGGTGCTGATGCTCATCACGCGCAACCCGGGCATCACGTCGAGCCAGCTGTGCGCGGCGCTCGGCATGAAAGCCCCCAACCTCGTCGGCATGATCGGCGCGCTGGAAAAGCGCGAACTGGTCATGCGCAAGCCGCACCCGCAGGACGGCCGCGCCATGGGCGTGCACCTCACGCCCGCAGGCCGCAAGTTCATGGCGCGTGCAGAAAAAATCTCCGACGACATGGAAGCGCAGATCGCGCAGAAGCTGCCCTCCACCGAGCGCGCGACCCTCGTTCGCCTGCTGCAGAAGCTGTACCTCGATTGACCACGCAGGCGGATAATCGCCACCCGATGCCTCCCGATCCGCAGTCCCTCCCTACCCCCGACGCTTCCCAGCCCGACACTGCGCCCCCCGGCCGGCCCAGCGACCTTACCGACCTCTTCATGTCCATGACCATCCTGGCCCTGCAGGGCTTCGGTGGCGTGCTGGCCGTCGTGCAGCGCGAACTGGTCGAGAAGAAGCGGTGGCTGACGCGCGAGGAATTCGTCGAGGAATGGGCGGTCGCGCAGATCCTGCCCGGCCCCAACGTGGTGAACCTCGCCCTGATGCTCGGCGACCGCTACTTCGGCCTGCGCGGCGGGCTTGTCGCGGTGGCCGGCATCTTCGCGGCGCCACTGGCGCTGGTGCTGATTGCCGGCGTGTTCTACGTGCACTACGCCGGTCACCCTGCCCTGGCCGGCGCGTTGCGCGGCATGGGTGCCGTCGCTGCCGGCCTCATTGCGGCCGTCGGCCTCAAACTGCTGGGCGCGCTGCGCCTGCATCCGCTCGGCCTGCCGCTCAGCATCGTCTTCGCCGTCCTCTGCTTCATCGCGGTGGCCATCCTGCGCTGGCCGCTGGTGTGGGTGCTTCTCGGGCTGGGCGGCGTCGCCTGCGTGCTCACCTGGAGGAAGCTCAAGCCATGAGCATCACCCTCACAGCGGCCGACTGGTTCACGCTCTTCCTGCACTACACCTCGCTGTCGCTGCTCGCCGTGGGCGGCGCCATCACCACCGTGCCCGACATGCACCGCTTCCTGGTGGACAAGCAGCACTGGCTGACCGACGCGCAATTCACCGCGTCTATCGCCATCGCACAGGCCGCACCGGGGCCCAACATCCTGTTCGTTGGCCTGCTCGGCTGGAACATCGGCATGAACGCAGGCGGCATGGGCCTCGGCCTGCTGGGCATGGCCATCTCGCTCGCCGGCATCCTGCTGCCCAGCACCACCCTCACCTATTTCGCCGCGCGCTGGATGTACCAGAACCGCACAAGGCGGGCCGTGCGCGCGTTCAAGCAAGGCATGGCCCCCATCGTCATCGCGCTGCTCGTCGCCACCGGATGGGTGCTGGGCATGGGCAGCGGCGGGGCCGAGCAGGAATGGCGGATCTGGCTGCTGTCTGCCGTAACGGCGCTGATCGTCTGGCGCACGCGCATCCACCTGCTGTGGCTGCTGGGCGCGGGCGCAGTGCTCGGCATCATGGGATGGGTGTGAAAGCCCCGGCAAAGCTCTAGTCAACAGACAGCGCCGTCAAATTGCCCAGGAAGAAATCCATGGGGATCAGTTCGACACCCCAACCGCCTTCTTCACCCAGTGTCGCAGCCGGATGCATGGCCGCCAGACTCAACGCCTCCTCACGCGTCGCCGCGTCGATGATGAACAGCCCGCCCACCAGTTCCTTCGACTCGATATAAGGCCCGTCACTGATCTGCGGCTTGCCCGCGCGCGGACGCAGCGTCATCCAGTCCTTCGACTCGCCGAGCGACGCCGACACCAGAACCTTGCCGGTGGCCCGCATCTTCTCGTCCAGCGGCGGGCATTGACTCACCAACGCCTGCACATCCGCCGGGGACATGGCAGCGAATTTCTCAGGAATGTAATAGGCAAGGCCGAGGTATTTCATGGCTGATCCTTCCAGATGGTGATGCCTTTATGACGAAGCGGCAAGCCGGAAATAGACAGGCGCCGGGAAATTATGTCCGGCCGCGAATCGCAGCATCAAGGCGGTTTTTGCTTTTGAACTTAGGTGGGTACGATGTCGGCTATCGGCCAGAAGCGGACATTCAAATGCAGTCAGTGGAGACGCCGCGTTACGTCAGAGCTACCCTGCTAACCACACTCGCCGTGGTGGCCCTGCCTTTGGTCTTCTTCTCTGCGGCGTATTGGGACTACCAATCTGCAGCATGGGATCCAACTGACGACTCAGGTGCCGTCCAAGGCTACGCGGTGCTGTTCTTCATTGCGGCACTTGCAGTGTTGTATGTCGCCCTCGCATTTCCAATCGTTGGCCTAGCACTTCACCGCGCCAACCGACTGGTTGCCGAACCTTTCATACGCTCTCTGGGTAAATTGCTTGCAGCGATTTCCGTCCTTGCTGGGATTATTCTGGCGGTGGCATTCGGCGACTTTCGGATCGCTATACCCGCCGCGTTCTTGATTTGTTACGCAGTCGCCATACTGTCATGGCCGTTCGCACATCTTTGGCTTTGGATTGCCAGGCACCCTACATAGTGCCATGCTGCATTCGCAATAAGATGACGCCTTTCGGGACACTCAATGGCGCCTCAATCCACAGCCACATATGAGCCAGAGCCTGCAAAGCTTTGGCGTCGCGCCTTCTCGCGGACAGTCGACCTTGTTTTTCTGGGTGTATGTATCGTCTTTGGCCTCTATGTCGCTCACAAAGCTTCCATAGAGTTCTACCCGATGAATGAGTTTCTGGTGTGGTTGATTGTCCTGCTGAGCGAGGTGGTCGTTCCACTCACCACGGGCGGCGCCACACTTGGCCGCATGGTTGCAGGCTTAGCGTTGGTGGGTGAAAACGGATTGCGCCCGACTGCGTGGCAACACGTTGCCCGAGTAGCCACTCGAATTGGTCTCTTCGCGATATTTGTAGTGCTGGTCTCATACGAGAGCGAGCTACTTGCGGTGCTGTTCGTCGTTGTCATTGAAGGATGCTTCTGTACATTCCAGAAGCGTCGACAGACGCTTAGCGACCTCGCCTCAAGAACTGTTGTGATTCGCCGAGGCGCGAAGCTGTTGACTGGTTAAATTCCCATGTCTGCTTCGGGCCGAGGCTGTGTGCAAACGCGCAGTAGCCGCTCGGCATTGAAGTCCTGACCGACCATCACCTCTCATCCAGTGCTTTGAGGTGCCAGAACGGCGATTTGGAGCTTCATGAGGCCCCGTTTCGCC
>NZ_JBMSDV010000007.1:0-180715 GCF_049445855.1 Variovorax sp. VNK109
ACATCGAGACCGGCGCCATCATGGAGCCGCAGCCGGCGCTGATGCAATCCGTTCCCAAATACGTGCTCGATTGAGAGCACGGCAGTCACACATGAAACGCAAGATCATCATTCCCCCCACGGGCCTGCTGCCGCATCGCCCTTATTCACCTGGCGTGCTGGCGGGCCGCCTCCTCTTCGTTTCGGGGCACACGGGCTCCGATCCGGTCACGCGCGAAATTGCCAAGGGCGCCGAAGCGCAGGCACAGCAGGCCTTCGAGAACATCCGCGCTGTGATCGAGACTGCCGGTGGCACCATGGCCGACGTGACCAAGGTCAATGTGTTCATGCTCGACATGCCCAGCGACTTTGAAGCCATGAACGCCGTGTTCCGCAAGGTCTTCCCGAACAACCCGCCGGCCCGCACGACGGTGGGCGTCTCGCATCTGGCGCGCGCAGGGCTGCACCTGGAGATCGAGGTCACCGCCGTGCTGGACGACGATGCGGGGCATCCATGATCAAGCATCTCATTGATGGGCACGCGGTCGGAAGTGCCGCTGCCTTCGAAAATTCAAACCCCGCTACCGGGGAAGTTCTCGCCGAAGTTGCCGCGGGCGGCGACGCCGAGATTCATGCCGCTGTTGCAGCAGCAAAGAGCGCATTCCCCAAATGGGCGGGACTTCCGGCGCGCGAGCGTGCGCGCATCATGCGCAAACTGGGCGACCTGATTGCACAGCATGTACCCGCCCTTTCATTGATGGAGACCGACGACACCGGTCTGCCGCTGCATCAGACACGCCAGACACTGATCCCGCGCGCGGCCGACAACTTCCACTTCTTCGCCGAAGTGGCCACCCGCATGGACGGCAAGACCTACCCGGTCGATCGCACCATGCTCAACTACACGTTGATGCAGCCCGTCGGTGTGTGCGGCCTCATCTCCCCGTGGAATGTGCCTTTCATGACCGCGACGTGGAAGGTGGCGCCATGCCTCGCCCTCGGCAATACGGCAGTGCTCAAGATGTCCGAGCTCTCACCGATGACTGCTGACATGCTTGGACGCCTCGCGCTTGAGGCCGGCGTGCCGGCGGGTGTGCTCAACGTCGTCCACGGCTATGGCCGCGATGCGGGCGAGGCGCTGGTGCGGCATCCGGATGTACGCACCATATCGTTCACCGGCGGTACGACCACGGGCAAGCGCATTACGAGCGTGGCTGGCCTCAAGCGGCTTTCGCTGGAGCTTGGCGGCAAATCTCCGGTGCTGGTTTTCGAAGACGCCGATCTCGAACGGGCGCTCGACGCCGCGCTCTTCACGATCTTCTCGATCAACGGTGAGCGTTGCACGGCCGGCTCGCGTATTTTTATCCAGGCCTCGGTGTACGACCGCTTCGCGAGGGAATTTGCCGAGCGTGCAAGCCGACTCGTCGTCGGTGACCCGCGTAGCGAAACCACCAACGTCGGCTCCATGATCTCGCGTGCGCATTGGGAAAAAGTGACTGGTTACATCGACATCGGCACGAGCGAGGGCGCCACTGCCGCAGCTGGCGGAACGGGGCGCCCAGAAGATCTGCCTGTGCATCTGCGAAATGGCAACTTTTTGCGGCCGACTGTCCTGACTGGCGTGCACAACCGTATGCGTGTCGCGCAGGAGGAAATTTTCGGTCCCGTGGTGTGCCTGATTCCGTTCGAGGACGAGGACGAAGGACTGAGGCTCGCCAATGATGTGAAGTACGGCCTTGCGTCCTACATCTGGACGCAGGACATTGGCAAGGCGCACCGCCTTGCCGCAGGGATCGAGGCCGGCATGGTATTCGTCAACAGCCAGAACGTGCGGGACTTACGCCAGCCCTTTGGCGGCATCAAGGAGTCGGGCATCGGACGCGAAGGTGGCGACTTCAGTTTCGAAGCGTTCTGTGAAGTCAAGAATGTCTGCGTGTCGTATGGCAATCACCCCATTCCGAAGTGGGGCCTGCCAGCCTAGTGGCGCGTTGGCGAAGGCGCTGACGTGGCGGCCTTCGTGTTCCTGGAGACAGGGTCGGGCGAGGAGCGGCGCAGCAGGATCGTGCGCCCGACAAGGTCAATGCTGCCGGCCCGCTTGAGCTTCTGCAGCGTACGCGTGACGGTCACACGTGAAAGATTGGTCATGTTGCCGATCTGCTCGTGTGTCAGGTGCACGCGAACGTGGTCATTGAAAGTGCTGACTTCTTCCGAGTGTGTCTGTGCCATCTGCTCCAGGAAACGCAGGATGCGCTGGTCCGGTGCTTCGTATACGGCCTGGTGCAGCCTGTCCACTGCCAGCCGTTGCTTGAGACTCAAAACGTAGAGAAGAGACATCGCAAATCTCGGATTCTGCGAGATGTACTCCTCCATGTGCGCCACGTTGAGCTGCAGGAGATCCGCCGACTCGATCACGCGGGCGGCCGAGTACCGCGGCAAAGCGGTGAGCGCTGCCGCTTCGCCGATGACGCTGCCCGGGCCCATGATGTTGAACATCGACTCGTGCCCGTTGTCGCTCAGGTTGAAGACATGCACCTTTCCCGACAGGAGGATGTAGAACCGCCGGTCGATCTCGCCTTGAGTAAACAGGAACTGTCCTGCGGCGTAATGGACCTTCTCGCCAATGCCCGCCTGCAACATGTACGCGACGTATTCGCCTCGCGGTATCCACGTCTCGGAGGTCGCGTTGCGACCGGCTGGCGCTGCAGCGGCATCGAATCCTGGTGAACAGCTCATGGCTTGACTCCGTTGGCTGATGAAGGTCTGTGAATCATGCAAGTGGCATACCAGATGCGCCAAGGTGATGATATGGAAGTGGTGCGCGCTCGGACATCGGTGCAGACACTATGTATGGTGCGACCATCAATGTATCCGGCGATACAGCGCGCAACCTGCCTGGCGGCTACGGTGCCAGCATGACCCTCTATCGTGAATTCACGACCCAGGCGCAATTGGATGCGCAATACGACCCTTCCAGCCAGGTGGCCGACCCCGCCGCCATGCTGGCCAGACGTCAGGCAGCAGCTGCACATGCGCGCGCGACACTGGATTGCGACTTGTCCGTGCGCTACGGCGAACTGCCCCCCGAGACGCTGGACGTTTTCCCTGCGGCGCAGCCTGGCTCGCCCGTTGTTGTTTTCATCCACGGCGGTTACTGGTCAACGCCGTTTCTTGTGAAGGAGCTCTACTCGTGGGTTGCGATGGGTCTTCATGCGCGTGGCTTCACCACTGTTGTGCTGGACTATGGTGTTTGCCCGGACTACTCCGTTGCCGAACTCACCGCGCAATGCCGTCGAGCGGTTGCGTGGCTGTATCGCAATGCTGAACGGTACAACGGGTCGAATGACAAGATTTATGTCACCGGCCATTCGGCTGGCGGGCACTTGAGTGCTCGTGTCGCTCAGACGGACTGGACGCTGGACTTCGCGCTTCCGATGGATGTCGTGAAGGGCGCGTGTCCGATCAGTGGGCTGTTCGATCTGAGGCCGTTTCCGTACACATGGCTTCAGCCGAAGCTGCGACTGACGCCTGAGATGGCCTTCGACGAAAGCCCCCTGCTGGTGACGCGGAGGCCTCTCGCACCCATGCTCATTGCATGGGGTGCCGACGAGACATCTGAATTCGCGCGGCAGGCCCAAGCGTGGAAAGACTGTTGCGAAGCAAACGAAACGCTGGCCGAGCTGCTGCCTTTGCCTGGCGCATTGCACAACTCGGCTATCGACGGCTTCGCGAGCGCCGACAGCCTTTTATGTGAATCGATCGCCAGCCACATGCGGGTGTGCCTGCCGGGCTGAGCACTCAGTCCGGTGTGAACTTGTGCTGGGCACGCCGCGGCTTCATTTCGTCGGGGCCATGATCCCGGCGATATCCCACGACGCTTTCGCGGCAATTGCCGAAGGAGCGCTGCAGTGCACGTGCAAAACCCTTCATCTCTTGCATCGCCGCATTGCTTTGCATCACGAATCTTGCGAACCCGTGCGGCATGGCAGGTGCGCAGCGCAGGGTCACGTTGATGCCGGAGGCTGACATGATTCCTGCCAGTGCCTGGGCCTCGTCGCGCAACGGATCGAGCTCTGCGCTGAGGATGTGCGTGGGCGGCAGGCCGTGCCAGTTGCGGATCTGCAGCAGGTCGAAATGCGGGTCGGTGTTGGCGCGGCCCTGCACGCCACCGAACCACTCCCAATACTGCAGCAGGTTCCCGCGCGACAGGCCTGCGGACTGTGCGTGCTCGTGATGGCTCGGAAACTCTGCATTCGGCGAAGCCGCGGGGTAGATGAGCCCGAGCCACGCGAGGCCCGACGCCTGGCCATGCAGCGTTGCGCGCAATGCAGCCGCCGCCGCCAGATGCGCGCCCGCGCTGTCGCCCAGCAGCAGCACCGGGCGTTTCTGTGCGAGCGCCCAGTACAAGGCGGTCTCCGCATCTTCGAGCGCGGCAGGGTGCGCATGCTCGGGGCTTAGCCGATAGTCGACGGCTGCGAGTTCCACACCGGCCTGGTGTGCCAGCCAGCCGCACAGCGCGTCGTGCGACGCGATGCCGCCCGCGCTCCAGCCGCCGCCGTGCAGGTATAGCGCGAGCGGCGATACGGGTTGCGCGGGCGTGTACAGGCGCAGCGCGACTCGGTGCCCCTGCTTTGCGTCGAGATGGAAATCGCGCCGCACCGTGTCGGGCGCGGCGGGCGCGCCGGCCAGTTCCGCAATGCGGTCGTACCGCTCGCGCCGGCGGGCGAGATCGGTGACCGACGGGCCGAGCTGTGCGTGCGCGAGCTGGAAGAACCTCGCGAGGTCGGGGTCGAGGCTGACCTGGTTCGTCCTGGCGTTCATTCCGGCTTGATGTTCCGTTCCTTCACCGTACGGGCCCACTTGCGATGGTCGCTCGCGACGATCTCGCCGAACTTCTCGCGGCTGTTGCCCACCGGCGTGACGCCGATCTTCGTGAAGCCGTCGGCCACTTCGGGCATCTGCATCACCTTGCTGATGCTGGCGCTCAGCTTGTCGAGGATGGCGGGCGGCGTGCGCGCGGGCGCGAAGAAGCCGAACCAGTTCATCACCTCGAAGCCCGGCACACCGAGTTCGGCGACGGTGGGCACATCGGGCAGCGCGGGGTTGCGCTGCAGCGAGGTTACGGCCAGCGGCTTGACGCGGCCGTCCTTGATGAGTGGCATGGCCGACGACGGGTTGTCGAAGATGCCCGTCACCTGGCCGCCGAAGAAGTCGCTCATCCAGCTGGAGCCGCCGCGATACGGCACGTGCTGGCTCTGCAGGCCGGCCATCGACACCAGCAACTCATGCGCCATGTGCGGCATGGTGCCGATGCCGCCGGAGGCGACGAAGTACTTGCCCGGGTCTTTCTTGGTGAGCGCGATGAATTCACGCATGTCCTTCGCGGGGAAGTCCGGCTTCACCAGAAACACGGTGGGGTTGGCGATGGCCTGCGACACGGGCGTCAGGTCTTTCATCGGGTCGAAGGTGAGCTTGTCGAACAGCGGGCCCATCACGGTGAGGATCGGGCCGGTGTAGAGCAGCGTGTAGCCGTCCGCTTCGGAGCGGCCGACGAAGTCGGTGCCGATCTGCGTGTTGGCGCCGGCCTTGTTCTCCACGACGAACTGCTGGCCGAGCAGGGTGCTGAGGTGGCGGCAGACCACGCGCACCGAGCTGTCGGAAATGTTGCCCGGCGCATAGGGCACGATCACGCGCACCGGCCTTGCGGGCCAGGCCTGGGCGGCGTCCTGTGCCTGTGCGGCCAGGGGTGCGAGTGACGCGAAGGGCGCTGCGCAGAGCGCGGCGGCTGCGCCGAGCAGTTGCCTGCGCTGCATGTGGGGCGTGCTGTCGTTCATGGTTTGTCTCCGGGTTTCTTGTACGAATGCCCGCAGTCTTGCGTGGAGCCGCCAGCCCGTCCAATGAATCATTGGAGCTGCCGATTCCTGACAGGAATATCTGCGGGTGCCGGCTCAGGGTCGAAGCGCGTCCGCCACGACAGCCTGTTCGATCAGCCAGGCAGCCAGTGCGTCGAGCGCCGCGTGGCGCGGTTGCCCTTTGGGCAGCAGGAGGTAGAACCCGTGCCGTGCCGTCACCATCGAGCCGATGGTGACCAGCTGTCCGCTTTCGAGCTCGTTGGCGATGAGGAACGGCGGCACCATCGCGAGCCCCCGGCCCGCGACGGCGGAGGGGATCAGCACCGAGTACTGCTCGAAGCTGATGCGCTCGGCGCGCACCGACACGAAGCCCAGGGCTTCGAGGGATTCGTCCCACAGCGATGGCCGCAGCACATGGCTGAGCAGCGGCACTGCCTCGAGCAGGCGGCGATGGATGCGCCGCACATCGATGCCCCTGGCACGCAGCGTGTCGCGCAGCGAAGGCGATATCGCGAAGCAGAAATGCCGCCCCACCAGATAGCGCGACTGCCAGCCCTGGAAGCGCCCTGTCCCGGGACGGATCTCGGCATATGCCGCGGCGGTCTGGCCCTGTGCATCCGGCAGTCGCGGCACGAGCTTCACGTGGATATCGGGATGTCGCGCTTCGAAGTCAGCGAGCAGCGGGATCAGCCAGCGCTGCGCCACGGCGGGCGCGAGGCCGAGCCGCACTTCAGTGGCCGGGCCGGCAGAGGAGGCGATGCGCCCGGCCGCTTCGTCGAGCAATTGCAGCGCGCGTTGCACCGAGCGGTGATAGCGCCGCGCGTCGGGCGTGAGTGTCATGCCTCGACCGGTGCGCTCGAACAGCACCGTGCCCAGCATCTCCTCCAGCGCCTGGATGTGCTTGGTCACCGCGCTCTGCGTGAGACTGGCCTGCTCGGCTGCGCGTGACACGCTGCCGCTGCCTGCGACGAGCAGGAAGACCCGCAGGGTCTGCAGCGAATGGCGTGTGCGCTTCATGCGGGCAGTCTAGCGCCGCAGGAATGAGTGATCTAAATGAGAATCTTTACTATTTGGCGCAAAAGGCATACAGTCGCGCCTCGGTAGCTAGATGTTTTCCGTGTTTGCGGGTCAGTCCAGCCAGAGACCCTCATCCACCGAGAGCATATGAATCAGCTGAGCCTTCGACAGGCTGGCCGCGCCATGGGCGTCATCGCCCTGGCCGTGCAGGCCGTCCTTCTTGCAGCACCCGTCGCCGCGCAGACCGCACCGGCCGGGACCACCACCACCGACGCGCAGCGCGTGTTGCCCGAAGTCCTGGTGACGGCGGATGCGATTCCCGCTGAAGCGGGCGCGCAGACCACACTCACGCAGGAAGACATCGAGAAAACCGGTGCCACCGGCATGGGCGACGTGATCCGTTATCAACCGCTCGTCGAAGCGCCGGGCACGGTGCAGGGCGCAACCCGCGGGGCAAGCCGCTACGACCGCAGCGGCACCACGGGCTACAACATCCGCGGCATCGAGGGCAACCGCATCGGCCTCGATGTGGACGGCATCGAGATGCCCGACGCGATAAGCCGCGCGCCGCTGACGGCGCGTTCGGAAGATGGCACGTTCGGCATGGGCCGCGACTTCATCGACCCCGACAGCTATTCGGCGGTCGAGATCCAGTCCGGCACGACCACGTCGCAGCGCACGGCCGGCGGCATCGGCGGTGCGGTGAGCTTCCGCACCAAGTCGCCGGAAGACTACGTCAACATCAACAAGCCCTTCTACGCGGGCGCGCGCCTGGGCTACAGCAGCGCCAACCGCGCCTGGACCAAGGGCGTGACGGCGGCTGCGCTGACGGGCGACGTCGGCCTGCTGATCAACTACGTGCGCCGCGACGGTGAAGCCACGCGCAACAACTCGTCCGTCGAAAGCTATCCGGAAGACTGGCATTCCGACGCGCTGCTGCTCAAGAGCACCTGGCGTGCGTCGATGGAGCACAAGTTCGAATTCACCGCCGACCTCTACCGCAAACAGGACGATTCGGAATTCGCGGCCTGGAACACGACGGCGACGGCCATCACCGGCCGCTCGGTGCAGGACGCCACCACCAGCCGCGACACGCTGTCGGTCGGTCACATCTGGACGCCAGCCGGCGGTGGCTTCATCGACTCGCTCGCCACGCGTGTGTTCCATCAGGAAACGTCGATGGACGACACGACCCGCACGCTGACCATCGCCACCAACACGTCGGTGACGGAGACCTCGCAGAACTTCACGCGCCAGACCGGTTTCTCGACCGTGGCGAGCAAGCGCCTGGACAACCACGGCCTCAAGTTCGGCATGAACTACTCGCAGACCAACAACGAGCATCCGTTCTGGTCGACGGCCGCGTTCGCAGCAGGCCAGCCTTTCCCCAATACCGAGACCAAGCGCACCGGCCTCTTCATCGAGGACCACATCGGCTTCAAGGTCGGCGGCAAGTCGCTCACCGTCGTGCCGGGCCTGCGCGTGGACAAGATCGACCCGAGCATCTCGGCGGCCGGCTTCAACAGCACCGCGATCACGCCGGCGCAGCTCGAGCAGATGTACGGCAGCGCGCCGTCCAACACCATCGTGAGCCCGAGCCTGAGCCTGGTCTATGAAATCCAGCCGCGCCTCAATGCCTATGCGCAATGGAAGCGCAGCGGCCGCGCGCCGACCAACAGCGAAATCTTCGGCTACTGGAACTCCGGTGGCGGCACCTATGCGCTGGTGGGCAACCGCAACCTCGACAAGGAAACCAGCGATGCGTTCGACGTCGGCCTCAAGGGCACGCCGACGCAGGGCGTGACGTTCTCCGGCTCGGTGTTCTACACGCGCTACAAGGACTTCATTTCCTACACGCGCTACACGCGCGCGGCCAATCCCGAGCTGTTTGTCGACATCCAGCCGACGCTCACCGTGCTCTACCAGGCCAACAACCGCGACGAAGCCAACATCTACGGCACCGAAGTCAGCGCGCGCCTGGACCACGGCGTGTGGACACCGGCTGCACGCGGCATCTACAGCACCTGGGCCTTCGGGTATTCCAAAGGCACGTCCAAGTCCAACTACCCGGGCGACAAGGAAGTCGACCTGGACACCGTCCAGCCTGCCAAGGCCATCGTGGGTGTCGGCTACGACGCGCCGGAAAAAGCCTGGGGCGTCAACTTCATCGGCACGTTCGTGAAGGGCAAGCAGGCCGTCGCCACCAACCGGCAGTCGTTCAGCAACAACCCCGGCGTCGAACTGACCGATTCCACCGTGCAGCTCTACCGCGTGCCCGGATGGGCGCGCTTCGACCTCACGGGCTACTACCGCGTGAACAGGAACACGCGCCTGTCGGTCGGCATCTTCAACCTGTTCGACAGGCAGTACTGGAACTACAGCAACACGCGCAACCTGCAGCCGGCCAACGCCCAGGACCGCCGGCAGATCGCGCTGTCCACGGCGCCGGGCCGCACCTTCGCCATCAACCTGAACGTGGACTTCTGATCACGCATGTCCTTCAACCACTTCCACAACCCAACGGAGAACTCACCATGAAAAACACCATCCCTTTCACCCGGACCTTCCCCCGGGCGGCTGCGGCCGTCGGCGTGGCCGTCCTGCTGTCTGCCTGCGCGGGCACCACCACCTCGCCCGCCACATCTGCGGCGCCTGCCGCGGGTCCGGCACGTCCTGCAGGCGGTCATGGCCTCGACGCTTTCTTCGGCAGCTACGACGCCAACCGTGACGGCATCGTCACCCGCGCGGAATACGACGCCATCCGCCTGCAACGCTTCCGTGCGGCAGACACCAACGGCGACGGCTGGGTGAGCGAAGCCGAGTACGTGGCCGAGTTCGAAGACCGTCTCAAGCGCCAGTACTTCGACCAGGGCCGCCAGCCCGACAAGGCCTACGAAAACTCGATCAAGCAGGCGCACGTGCGCTTCGCCATCGTCAACCGCGCGCGCGACGGCAAGTTCACGCTCGCCGAAGACCGGGACATCGCCGACAAGACCTTCAAGGGCGCGGACACCAACAACGACGGCAAGGTATCGAAGGAAGACCCGCCGCGCCAGCCGGCCGCACGCGATGCCAACTGAGTCGCCGGCACCGATGAAGACGTCTGCACGCCCGCAGGTCCGCTGGTTCGCAGCGGCTGCGGTGGTGTGTGCCAGTGTGCCGGCTGTCGCTGCCGGCCTCACGGTGCAGGTGACGCTGCCCGGCTTCACCACCGCCAACGCCTACCGGCCCTACCTGGCCGCGTGGGTGGAGCAGGCGGCCGACAACACCCCGGTCGGCACGCTGGCGGTCTGGTATGACGTCAAGCTCCGCGACGGCCTGGGCAAGAGCTGGCTGCGCCAGTTGCGCACCTGGTGGCGCGGCCCGGGCGCGCAGCTCGCACTGCCGATGGATGGCGTCAGTGGCGCGACGCGGCCCGCAGGCGTGCACACCCTGCACTTCGCGGGCACGGCACCGGCGATCGCGGCGCTGCCCGCAGGCCGTTACCTGCTCGCCGTGGAAGTGGTGCGCGAGCGCGGCGACCGCGAGCTGCTGCGCGTGCCCTTCGAATGGGGCGGGGAAACGAACGCCGCACAGGCCGAGGGCTCGAAGGAGTTGGGCAAGGTGTTGGTCACCGTCGGCGGATGAGGCGGCGCAAGGGGGAATAATCGGCGGAGATTCATTCAAAACGCCTAAAGTCCCCCAATGCCCCAGCCTTCCGCCGTTGCGTCCACCAAGACCATCCTCGTCCTCGGTGCCGGCATGGTCGGCACCTGCACCGCGCTGCATCTTGCGCAGCGCGGGCATCAGGTGGTGCTGGTCGACCGGCGCAGCCCGGGCGAGGAAACCTCATACGGCAACGCCGGCATCATCCAGCGCGAGGCGGTCGAACCCTATCCGTTTCCGCGTGACATCGCGCGCGTTCTGCGCGTCGCGTTCAAGCGGGGCATCGACACGAACTGGCACCTGTCGGCCATGCCGGTCATCGGGCCCAGGCTGGCGCGCTACTGGTACAACTCCAGCCCCGCGCGCTACCCGGGCCATGCGAAGGCCTACGGCAACCTCGTTGCGCAGTCGATCTCCGAACACGCGCCGCTGATCGAAGCGGCCGGTGCCGGCGACCTTGTGCGGCGCGATGGCTACCTCTGGATCTACCGCGAGCAGGCCAGCATGGACAAAGCCATGGCCAACGCCGCGCGCATCGCCGGTGCGAACGGCCTGCGCTACCAGGTGCTCGGGCCGGACGCGCTCGCAACTGCCGAGCCGTCGCTGCGCCGGCGGCTGCCCGGTGCCATCGAATGGCTCGACCCGTGGAGCGTGACCGACCCGGGCGAACTCGTCGCGCGCTATGCGGCGCTGTTCGTGAAACTCGGCGGACGCATCGTCAGCGGGGATGCACTGACGTTGAAGCAGGCATCGTCCGGTTGGTCGGTGCAGACCGATGACGGCGCCGTGGCGGCGGAGCATGTGGTCGTCGCGCTCGGGCCGTGGGCCGATACGCTGATCAGGCCGCTCGGCTACACGCTGCCGCTCTTCGTCAAGCGCGGCTACCACCGCCACTACACCGGCGGCACGGGCCCCGCCCGCGCGCTGCTTGATGCCGACCGCGGCCTTGTCATCGCGCCGATGAAGCGCGGCGTGCGCATCACCACGGGCGCCGAATTCGCGCTGCGCGACGCGCCTTCCACGCCCTGGCAGATGGACGGCGCAGAAGCCGCCGCGCGCGAACTGGTGGACTTGCCCACGCCGGTCGAGGCGCAACCCTGGCGCGGTGCGCGGCCCTGCGTGGCCGACATGGTGCCCGTGGTCGGCGCAGCGCCGAAACATGCAGGCCTGTGGTTCAACTTCGGCCACGCGCATCAAGGCTTCACCATGGGCCCGGCCAGCGGCAGGCTGCTGGCGGAGCTCATCGATGGCGATGCGCCGATGGTCGACCCGGCGCCGTATTCACCGGCGCGGTTCGGCGGCTGAAGAACAGGCTCGCGCGAAGGGGCGGCGCGAAGTTGGCGGCGCGCTCAGCGTGCCGAGATGCCTTCCAGCACCAGATGCTGCACGTTCCTCACCGTCTGCTCGAAGAACTCCGGGTCTTCCAGCGTGCGGCCCGCGACGGCCTGCACCTGCACCGCGAAGTCGGCGTAGTGCTGGGTGATGGCCCACAGCGCGAAGATCAGGTGGTGCGGGTCGATGGGCGAGAGCCGGCCCGAGTCCACCCATGCGCGGATCACCTGGTATTTGGCATCGACGAGTTCGCGCAGTTCGCGGTCGAGCTCGTCGCGCAGCAGCGGCGCGCCCTGGATCATCTCCAGGCAGAACAGGCGTGAGGCGTCGGGCCGGTCGCGCGAGATGACCAGCTTGCGACGGATGTAGTCGCCGATGGCCTGCCGCGGGTCCTGGTCGGCACTGAAGGTGCGCAGCGGTTCCAGCCACACATCCAGCAGGTCGCGCAGCACCGAGACGTAGAGCTCTTCCTTGTTGGCGAAGTAATACAGCAGGTTGCTCTTGGACACGGCCGCCCGGGCGGCGACCTGGTCCACGCTGGTGCCGTGCAGGCCGAAACGCGAGAACAGGCCGAGGGCGGCCCGCAGGATGACGGCGCGCTTGTCTTCCATGCGGCGGATGCGCCGCCCTGGTGCGGCAGGGGGTTTGGCGGGGGCGGCAGTGTCGCGGGCGGTTCTGGGCATGGGATGGCCTTGCAGGAGTCGTACCCGGTGCAGGCATGCACCATGCTGACGCGGAAAACCGGGTTTGTCCATTTGGTCCGAATGGCATGGTTGTTGCATCGACCCCGCGATTGCCGGGAACCCCCTCATGACCATGCTCACCGTACCCATCATCGACCTGGCGCCGTATTTCGGCGGCACGCCCGAAGGCAAGGCTGCCGTGGCCGCGAAGCTCGACGAAGCCTGCCGCAGCATCGGCTTCCTCGTCATCACCAACCACGGCATCGACCCGGGGCTGATCCGCCGCGTGTCGGATGTCTCGCGCCAGTTCTTCGACTTGCCGCTCGCCGACAAGCGCAAGGTGGACCGTCCGCGCGACGACGCGGTGCGGGGTTACAGCGCGGTCGGCGAGGAAGGCCTGTCCTACAGCCTGGAAGAAGCCACGCCCGGCGACCTGAAGGAATCGTTCTCCATCGGCCCCTCCGGCGTGCCCGACGACGAGTACCACCGCGGGCCCAAGGCGGGTGCCCACTTCGAGCCGAATGTCTTCCCGCAGGGCATCCCCGGCTTCGAGGCCGCGTATACGGAATACTTCAGCGCGATGAGCGACCTGTCGCAGTCGCTGATGCGCATCTTTGCCCTGGCGCTCGAGCTGCCCGAGACGTTCTTCGACGACAAGATCAACGAGCACATCAGCATGTTCCGCGTGCTGAGCTATCCGCCGCAGAAGGAAGAGCCGCTGCCCGGCCAGCTGCGCGCCGGCGCGCACAGCGACTACGGCAGCCTCACCATCGTGCTGCCCGACGACAAGGGCCTGCAGGTCTTCAACAAGGCCGGCCAGTGGGTGGACGTGCCGCACGTCGAGGGCGGCCTCGTCGTCAACATCGCCGACCTGATGATGCAGTGGACCAACGACCAGTGGGTGTCCACGCTGCACCGCGTGGTCAACCCGCCGCGCGACCCGTCGCAGAACAAGCGCCGACAGTCGCTGGTGTTCTTCCACCAGCCCAACTACGACGCGATGGTCGAGTGCCTGCCCAGCTGCCTCGCGCCGGGCGAGAAGCCGAAGTACGCGCCCATCTCTTCGGGCGATCACCTGACCTCGAAGTTCGTCAAGCAGACGACCTTCGGCGGCACCAAGGCCGAAGCCTGAAAGCCGCGGACCCATGGCCCATCTCTCCTATGTCAACGTGTTCGCGAAGGACGTGGTCGCCCTGAGCGGCTTCTACCAGCGCGTGTTCGGCTTCCCCGAGATCGAGGCGATCCGCTCGCCGATCTTCCGCGGTCTGGACACGGGCAAATCGAGCCTCGGCTTCAACGCGCTGGACGCGTACGACCTGCTCAAGCTCAGTGAGTTCTCCGACACGAAGGGCGTGAAGTTCCTGCTCAACATCGATGTGGACAGCCAGGCCGACGTGGACCGCATGGTGCCCGTCGCGCTCGAATCTGGCGCCACGCTGATCAAGGAACCGTACGTCACGTACTACAACTGGTACCAGGCGGTGCTGCTCGACCCCGAGGGCAACGTGTTCCGCATCAACTACATGATGTGATGCCGACCCCGAGCGCCATGTCCGTGCCCATGCCCATGCCCTTGCCGGATGCCGATGCCGCAGTGCAGGCCCTGGCGGCGCAGGCGCGCGCGGAACTGGCGCTGCTCGCTTACCCGGACAAGGCCTGGGTGCTGCCGCTGCATGGCGATGACGTGCTCGATGTCCTTGTCGTTGGTGGCGGTCAGTCGGGCCTCGGCATCTGCGCTTCCTTGCGCGCGAACGGCGTGACGCGTGTCGCCGCGCTCGACCGCGCGACCGAAGGCCAGGAGGGTGTGTGGGAAAGCTTCGCGCGCATGCCCGAGCTGCGAACACCCAAGCTGCTCAACGGCCTCGACCTCGGCCTGCCGTCGCTCAGCGTGCAGCGCTGGTACGCGGTGCGCTTCGGCGATGCAGCGTGGCAAGGCATCGACCGCATTCCACGCACGTTGTGGATGGACTACCTGCGCTGGTACCGTGATGCCTTGCAACTGCCGGTGGAAAACGGCGTCGAGGTGACCGGCATCCGCCCGCAGGGCGATGGCGTGATCGCGGTCGAGACGCAGGCGCGCGGCGTTGCCGTCACCCGTCTGGCACGACTTGTTGTGCTGGCCACCGGCACCGACGGCGGCGGCGCATGGCGCGTGCCGTTCTTCGTGTCGGACGCGTTGCCGCGCGAACACTACAACCATTCGAGCGACGCCATCGACTTCGCAGCGTTCGAAGGCAAGCGCATCGGCGTGCTGGGCCACGGCGCATCCGCGTTCGACAACGCGGTGGCTGCGCTGGACGCCGGCGCACGTTCGGTGGACCTGTGCTTCCGGCGCGCGCGCCTGCCGCGCATCAACCCGCATCGCCACATCGAGACCGCCGGTCTCATGACGAACTACGCCCGCCTGTCGGATGCGACGCGCTGGCAGGTGGCGCACCACTTCCGCAGCGAAGACCAGCCGCCGCCGCGCGGCAGTTTCCGTCTTGCACTGTCATCGCCGGCATTCGCGCTGCATGCCGGCTGCGGCTGGCAGCAACTGCGCTGGACGGGCGACGACATCGCCGTCACCACGCCGAAGGGCGATCTGCATTTCGACCATGTCATCTGCGCCACGGGCCAGTCGTTCGACCTGTCCGCACGGCCCGAGATGAAAGCGCTCGCACCGGCCATCGCGCGCTGGAGCGATCGCTACACACCGCCCGATGCGCAAGCGAATTCGACGCTCGGCGCGCACCCGTATCTGGGCGAACACTACGAATTCACGCCGCGTGAAACTGGCCACGCGGACAGCGCCTGGGTCTCCCGCGTCTTCGCCTTCAACAGCGCAAGCTACGTGAGCCACGGCCCGCATTCCACGTCGATCAGCGGCCACAAACATGCGTTGCCGCGCCTCGTGCGCGGCCTCACGCAACGGCTGTTCCTCGACCAGGAGGGCGTGCTCGTGGACAACCTGCAGCGCCACGCCGAGCGCGAGCTCGACCTGCCGGACGATTTCGAACAACAACAGGCACTGCGGGCGGCTTCGCGCTTCGCGGCCATGGAGACAGCGTGATGAACCCAGTACCGAACCCCCCATCGGGCGCGCCGCCGGGCGCACTGCCGCAAGCGCCCGTTTTCGAGCGTGTCTTCGAAGGCGCGATGGTCAGCGACCTGCACATCGAGCCACTCACGCCCGAGGCCTTCGCGCCCTTCGGCACCGTGATGGCCGCGCTGGAAGACGGCGTGCCGTTCTCGACGAGCGACGCGCAGCTCGAACTCTCGCAGGGCATTCCGCGCTTCTATGTCATGCGCATCCCGGGGCGCGGCATGGAAGTGCGGCAGATCACGCGCCATGTGCATGTCACGCAGGCGCTGGCCTCCGTCGGCGGCTACGACTGGGTCATGGCCGTCGCGCCGCCCTACGACGTGGACGACCCCGAAGCCGAGCCCGCCCTCGAGGACATCCGCGCGTTCCGCATCCCCGGCAACGTCGCCGTCATGCTGCGCCGGGGCACGTGGCACGCCGGCCCGCTGTTCGAATCGCAAGATGCCAGCTTCTTCAATCTGGAGCTCGCCGACACCAACATCACCGACCACCACACCTGCAAGCTGACGCGGCGCTACGGCACCGTGCTGCGGCTGGTGGACTGATTTTTGCTCCTCCCCGTAATCCTGTCCTGAAAGGCCTTCACATGTTGCGCAAACTGTTCTCCATCACAGCGGTGAGCCTCGCGGCTGCAGCCGCCTCCACCACGCCCGCGATCGCGGCCGACGGCTTCACGCTGCCGGGCAAGCCGTCCATTGCGATGCTGTACTACGGCCCCAAGAACGACGGCGGCTGGACGCAGGCCTTCGACGAAGCCCGCGTGAAGATCGAGAAGGAGCTGGGCCTGAAGGTGCAGTTCGTCGAGAACATCACCGAAGACGCGTCGGTCATCAAGCCGGCGGCCGAGCGCTTCATCTCGCGTGGCGCGAACATCGTGATCGGCACGGCCTTCGGCCACTCCGACGCGTTCAAGGATCTCGCTGCCAAGTACCCCAAGGTCGCGTTCCTCAACGCATCGGGCACCACCAACGGCGCGAACCTCGAATCGTTCTACGGCCGCACCTATGAAAGCCAGTACCTCTGCGGCATGGCTGCGGGCGCAGCGTCCAAGAGCGGCAAGCTCGGCTTCGTCGCTGCCAACCCGTTCGGCGTCGTCAACTGGACCATCAACGCGTTTGCCCTCGGCGCGCAGAAGATGAATCCCAACGCCACCGTCAACGTGATCTACACGGGCACCTGGAACGACCCGGTGAAGGAGCGTGCAGCAGCATCCGCCCTCATCGACCAGGGCGCCGACGTGATCGGCCAGCACGTGGACTCGCCCACGCCGCAGATCGTCGCGCAGGAGCGCGGCGTGTACGGCACCGGCCACCACCGTGACCTGCGCCAGTTCGCGCCCAAGGCCACGCTGTGCTCGTCCGTCTGGGTGTGGGACAAGTTCCTCGTCACCGAACTGAAGAAGATCATCGCCGGCGGCTGGAAGCCGGAACCCTACGGCGCGTTCATCCCCATGAGCGCGGGCGGCACCGACATCGCCGGCTTCGGCCCGGGCGTTCCGGCCGACAAGGTCAAGGTCATCCAGGCCGAGCGCGACGCGCTGATGAAGGGCAAGCAGATCTACGCCGGCCCGCTGTCCGACCGCGAAGGCAAGCAACGCGTCGCCGCAGGCGCCGTGCTGTCCGACGCCGACCTGTGGAAGATGGACTGGTTCGTCAAGGGCGTGGTCACGCAGAAGTAAATCGCCTGCAGTGATCCAGACCCACGCCCTCGAGCTGCGGGACGTCCGCAAGAGTTTCGACGGATTCCTCGCGCTCGATGGCGCGCACTTCGCCGCACGTCACGGCGAAGTGCATGCCCTGCTGGGTGAGAACGGCGCCGGCAAGTCCTCGCTGATGAACATCGCCGCCGGCCTGTATGCGCCGGAGGCGGGCGAGTTGCTGGTCGACGACAACCCGGTGAGCTTCGCGGGCCCGCGTGATGCGGCCCGCCACCACATCGGCATGGTGCACCAGCATTTCAAGCTGGTGCGCCCCTTCACCGTGGCCGAGAACATCCTGCTCGGCCTGCCCACGCCCGCGGACGCGCCTTCCTATCGCAAGCGCCTCGCCGACGTGGAAGAAAAGATCCGCGCGCAGGCGGCGGAACTCGGCTTTGCGGTCGACCCGCGCCGCCGCATCGACACGCTCTCCATCGCCGAGCAGCAGCGCGTGGAAATCCTGAAGGTGCTGCTCGCGGGTGCGCGCATCCTCATCCTCGATGAACCCACGGCCGTGCTGACCGACCAGGAAGCGCAGCGTCTGCTCTCCACCGTGCGCGACCTGTCGCGGCGCGGTTCCACCGTCGTGCTGGTCACGCACAAGATGGCCGACGTGAAGACGTTCGCCGACCGCGTGACCGTGATGCGCGGCGGCCGCACCATGGCCACCGTCGATCCGGCGCAGACGCCGGTGCAGGAGCTCGTGCGCCTGACGGTGGGCGAGGCCGCGATGACCGCGCAGCAACGCCCGCAGAACACGCGCGGCGCGGCGCAACTCACCGTGCGCGATCTCGCGACGGTGTCGCCGGGCGCGTCCGGCGGGCACCGCGTGCTCGACGGCGTCAACCTCACCGTGCATGCGGGCGAGATCTACGGCATCGCGGGTGTCGGCGGCAACGGCCAGGCCGAACTCGCGGGCGCCATCATGGGCCTGCCCGGCGCGCTCGAAGGCGGGATTGCGCTCGAAGGATTCGGCGACCTGAAGTCCGCCACGCCGATGAAGCGGCGCGAGCTGCAGATGGCCACCATCCCGGCCGACCGCTACGGGCTCGCGCTCGCGGGCGGCCTGTCGATCGCCGACAACTTCGGCATCGGCCAGGTGCACTCGGGCCGCTACGGGCCGCTGGCCTGGCTGCGCCGCCGCAAGGTCGACGTCGAAGCCGGCAAGGCCGTGAAGGGCTTCGACGTGCAGGGCGTGCGCTCGATGTCGCAGAAAGCTGCGCTGCTTTCCGGTGGCAACGCGCAGAAGCTCGTGATCTCGCGCGAGTTCAGCAAGAGGCCCAAGCTCATCCTCGTGCACAGCCCGAGCCGCGGCCTCGATGTGCGCGCCAGCGCCGAGGTGCATGCGCGCCTGCTGGCCGCGCGGGCCGAAGGCGCTGCGGTGCTGCTCATCAGCGAAGACCTGGACGAAGTGCTGCAGCTGGCCGACCGCATCGGCGTGATGAACCGCGGGCGCATCGTCGCCGAATTCGAACAGCCGGCCGACCGGCAAGCCATTGGCCAGGCCATGACCGACCATGATTGACGCCGTCCTCAAGCCCGTGCAGCAACCGCTGCTCTCGCGCCGCTACACGCTGGAGATCCGCCAGCAGATGGCGTGGTACTGGCAGGCGCTGGTGCTCGCGCTGGCCATTGCCTGCGGCTTCCTCATCTCGGGAGCGATCCTCGTGGCGGCCGGTGTGCCGGCGGGCGAGCTGTTCCGGGAATTCGTGATCGCCACGCTGTTCGACGAGCAGAGCCTGCAAGGCGTGCTGTTCCAGGCCGCGCCGATGATCATGGTGGGCCTCGCGGCGTCCGTCGCGTTCCGCGCGCGCTTCTGGAACCTCGGCCTCGAAGGCCAGATGATCTGGGGCGCCATCGGCGCGACGGCCGTGTCCATCTTCCAGATCGGGCCGGAGGCGATGCGCCTGCCGCTGATGTTCGCGGTGGCCGCTGCGGCGGGCCTCGTGTGGGCGCTCGGGCCGTTGCTACTGAAAACCAGACTCGGCGTGAACGAGATCATCTCCACGCTGATGCTCAACTATGTGGCGGGCAACTTCCTGCTGCACCTGCTGTACGGTGTGTGGAAGGACCCGCAGAGCTCGTTCCCGCATTCGCCGCAGTTTCGCAGCTTCGAGCGCTTGCCCGAATTCCTCGGACCCTCCGGCGCGGCGGTGTCGCTGGCCCTTGTCGTGATGCTGCTGGTGTGGTGGTTCGTGAACCTGAGCCGGGGCGGTTTCTACCTGCGCTTCGTGTCGTCCAACCCGCGCATGGCGGGCGCGGTGGGTGTGCCCGTCACGCGCATGGTGATGGCGGCGGTGCTGACCTCTGGCGCGCTCGCAGGCATGGGCGGCTTCCTCGTTGCGGCGGGGCAGGAGGGGCGGCTGACGCAGGCCTTCTATCACGGCTATGGTTTCTCGGGCATCCTCATCGCGTTCCTGGCGCGCAACCATCCGATTGCCGCGACCATCGTCGCGCTGCTGGTGGCCACGCTCTTCATCGCCGGGCGCAGCCTGCAGGTCTTCTACCAGATCCCGTTCTCGATGGTGCAGCTCATCCAGGCCATCATCGTGATCTGCGTGGCCTCGTCCGACTTCTTCATCCGCCACCGGCTGCGCCGCGTGGCCCACGGCAGCTGACATGGAACTGCTCGCACACTGGATCGGCAGCATTCCGGACTTCGCGGTGCCCTACGCGCTCGCGGCGCTCGGCCTCATCATCGCGGAGCGCGCGGGCGTGCTTTCGCTCGGCGCGGAAGGACTGATGCTGGTGGGCGCACTCACCGCCATCGGCGCGCAACTCGCGTTCAACGCGACCGGCATCTCGCTCATCCTCGCGATGATGGCGGCGGCAGGCGTGTCGGTGCTGTTCGCCGTCATGGTGGTGCTGCTGCGCATCAACCAGGTGATCGCGGGGCTTGCGCTCGTCTTCTTCTGCCAGGGCCTCACGAGCCTGCTGGGCACGGTACTGAGCTGGACCAACATGCCCGTCACCTCGCAGGGCGCGGTGGCGCTCGGGCCGCTGAAGGACATCCCGCTCATCGGCGGCCTGTTCGAGCAGAACCCTGTCGTGTACCTCACGCCCTTCATCTTCATCGGCGTCGTGTACTACCTCAACCGCACGACTTCAGGATTGCGGCTGCGCTCGGTCGGCGAGAACCCGCAGGCGGCCGATGCAGCGGGCATCCGCGTCAACGCGTACCGGTTCCTTGCCATCGTCGCGGGTGCGGCCATCGTCGGACTGGCGGGCGCGTACATCTCGCTGCTGTCCACCAAGCTGTGGATCGCCGGCATGACCGGCGGGCGCGGCTGGATCGCCGTGGGCCTCGTCATCTTCGCGCGCTGGTCGCCGTGGAAGGCGTTGATCGGTGCGCTGCTGTTCGGCTGCATCGAGGCGCTCATCCCGCAATTGGCGGCCGCCGGCGTGAAGCTGCCGCAGTACTTCGTGCTGATGACGCCCTACGTCGTCACGCTCGGCGTGATGATCTGGGTCGCGCTCGGTCGCAAGAGCAGCGACGCCGAGCCGGGCGCGCTGGGTGAACCGTACGTGCGGGAAGAACGGCGATAGGCAATCCGCCGAGAAGCGCCACCAGAAAGAATCCATGAAAGCCTACGTTTACGAAAAGCCGCGCGACCTCGGCAGCGCCTTCGACGACTACCTCGACCCGAAAACCACCGCCGTCATCTCCATCGACATGCACCGCGGTCATCTGGACGACGACCCCCAATGTCCGTGCCCCGCGCCGCGTGCGCGCGACGTGGTCGCGCCCATCGATGCGTTCCACGACGAGGCGCGTGCGCTGGGTGTGCGCATCGTGCATGTGAAATCGGTGCTGCGCCCGAATGGTGTGGACGACATCGCAGGCATCCCCGCCGCATGGCGTCGCACCTTCCCGCTGCACATCGGCGAAATCCCGAATGCCGACGCCCATGCGATCGAAGGCTCGCGCTGGACCGAGTGGGTCACGCGTGTCGAACCAGGCGACATGCGCGTGGAGAACAAGCGGCGCCTTTCGGCCTTCTACCCGACCGACCTCGACTTCCTGCTGCGCAACCAGCGCATCGAGACCGTGGTGCTCGACGGCGGCTTCACCGACTGCTGCGTGCTCAACACGGCGTTCGACGCCAACAACCACAACTACCGCGTCGTGGTGCTGCGCGACCTGGTGCGCGGCACGGACCCGCATCTGGAAGGCGCGGCGCTGTCGATGGTGTCGCTGCACCTGGGTCTGGTGCTCGAATCGGCGGATCTGCTGGCGCACTGGAAGAATATGGTGCCGTAGTCGAGGCGGTTTGCGTCACGTCAACCCCGGCGCTGTGCGATCCCCGTAGCCTGTCTGCTTCTTTTCAAGGAAGCTGCCATGGCCCTGCTCGAATGGTCCGACGCGCTCGCGCTGGACATGCCCGTGATGGACGAGACCCATCGGGAGTTCGTCGAACTGCTCACTGCGGTCGAGGTCGCACCTGACGGGTCGCTGCTGGCGGGCTGGGACGCGCTCATCGCGCACACCGATGAGCATTTCGGGCGCGAGGACGAATGGATGCGGCGCGCAGGCTTTGCAGCAGGGAACTGCCACAGCACGCAGCACCGCGTGGTACTGGAGACGATGCGCGAGGGTGCTCGCCTGGCCGCGCACGGGCGGCTTTACATCGTGCGCGAGATGGCGTCGCAACTCGCCCCATGGTTCGTGAATCATGCCCAGTCGATGGACGCGGGCCTGGCGCTGCACCTGAAGAGTTTGGGGTTCGATCCGGCGACGGGTGAGTTCGAGGAGGCGGGCACAATGCCCGCATGACCGATCTCGACCGGCCCGTCTGGGCCACCCTCGCCCATGCCCCTCAGCTCGCCGAAGGCGGCGAGCTCGCGAAGCGCTACCGGCGCGATGTGAACATGTTCGCCTCAGCGCGCGATGACAGCGACGAAAGCACGGCGGCGCTCGCCGGCCTGCTCCATCCTGGCGACACCGTCTATGTGCTGCAGGTGCCGGTCATCCGTATTCCTTCCGGCCTGACGCTCGCGCGTGAAGCGCAGGGCGTGCAGATGGTGGCCACACATTCCATCGACGCCGAAGACGGCCCCGACGGCATCGTCGTGCTCGGCGATGCAGAAGCGGCGGAGATGCTCGCGCTCGCCACACTCACCGAGCCGGGTCCGTTTCTGGAACGCACGCACACCATGGGCCGCTTCATCGGCGTGCGCATCGACGGGCGGCTGGCGGCCATGGCGGGCGAGCGCATGCGCTTTCCCGGTTTCACTGAAGTGAGCGGCGTCTGCACGCACCCGGACTTCCGTGGGCGTGGTCTCGCGCGCCGCCTCTCGTCGGTGGTGGCAAACAACATCCAGCAGCGCGGAGACCAGGCCTTTCTTCACGCCTGGACGAGCAACCGCGCGGCGATCACGCTGTACGAAAAGCTCGGCTTCGAATTCAGGACGGATGTGCGCGTGGCCGTGCTGAAGCGTCAGCCGTAAAGCGCAAGCGCATTGCGCCCGAAGACGCGCGCGATGTCGTCTTCCGGCAGGCCGGCCAGCCAGCGGCGGCTCAGCGCATGCCACAGTTCGTAGTCGGCTGCGAGCGTGAGCACCGGCCAGTCGCTGCCCCAGATCAGGCGCCGGGGGCCGAACTCCGCCAGCAGCAGCTCGACATGGGGCTGCAGGTCACCGGGGCTGCCGCCGGGCGGCAGTTGCGTCATCAGGCCCGACAGCTTGCAGTGCAGGTGGGTTTCGCGTGCGAGCGCGCGCATGCCGATGGACCACTGCGTGAAATGCGCACCGTCCACGACGGGCTTCGCCGCGTGGTCGATCACCATGCGCAGGCCCGGCCAGCGCTTTGCGAATTCGAGCGTCGCATCGAGGTGCACGGGCTTGATGAGCAGGTCCAGCACAAGGTCGCTGGCCTGCATGGCGGCGAGCGCGGGCTCGATGTCGCGCCGGAGGATCCAGCGTGCATCGGGCAGGTCCTGCAGCATGGGGCGCAGGCCCTTGAGCAGCGGCTGCGCAGCGAGACGCCGCACACGCTCCGCTGCATCGGCGGCTTCGAAGTCGCACCAGCCGACGACGCCGATCACGCGGCTGCCGGGCCGCGCGGCGATGTCCAGCAGACGCCACGTCTCGGCTTCGCTGGGTGCGGCTTGCACCAGCACGGTCGCGTCGACACCTGTTGCATCGAGCAGCGGGTGCAGGTCGGCCACGCCGAAGTCGCGGCAGATCGGCGCGGTCGCGCCGGTGGGCACGAGCCAGCCGTAGTCGCCGTGGATGGGTGACCAGTAGTGCTGGTGGGCATCGATGCGCAGGCTCATGCGGCGATCAGGCTGTCGTTGCGCTGCCAGAACGCATCGTCGATCGGCCAGTGCGCCATGGCCAGGTTGTCGCGCACTTCGTGCGCACTGCGCGCGCCGACCACCACCGCACATGTCGCGGGGCCACGCATGGCGAATTGCAACGCAGCCGCGCGCAGCGGCACGCCAGACGCATCGCACAGCGCCTGCAGCGCACGCGTGCGCGACAGGATGTGTTCATCCGCGGGCTGGTAGTCATAACGCGCGCCGGCCACCGCGCCGGTGGCGAGGATGCCGGAGTTGTACACGCCGCCGAGCACCAGCTTGACACCGCGCTGCTCGCACATCGGTATCAGCCGCTCGCGTGCCGACGCATCGAGCAAGGTGTAGCGGCCGGCGAGCATGAAGCAGTCGAAGTCGCCATGCGCAAGCGCGTCGATGCACACCTCGCATTCGTTCACGCCGATGCCGATGGCGCCGATCACGCCCTCGCTGCGCAACCGTGCGAGCGCGGGATACGCGCCGTTCATGGCTTCGGCAAAGCGCGCGGGCTGCGCGTTCCCATGCGTGAGCCGGTCGATGTCGTGGATGTAGACGATGTCGATGCGGTCGGTGCCCAGGCGCTTCAGGCTTTCGTCGAGCGAGCGCCGCACGCCGTCGGCGCTGTAGTCGAAGCGCGCACTGAAAGGCAATCCGGCCACGTAGCCGCTTTGTTCGCGCAGGGGTGTGGTCGCGGGTTCGAGCAGGCGGCCGACCTTGGTCGACAGGAAATAGCCGTCGCGCGGCCTGCCCGCGAGCATGCGGCCGATGCGCGACTCGCTCAACCCGTGGCCGTAGAGCGGCGCGGTGTCGAAGTAGCGGATGCCCGCGTCCCACGCGGCCTGCAGCGTGGCCTCGGCCGCGCTCTCCGCCACTTCCGAATAGAGGTTGCCGAGCGGCGCGCCGCCGAACCCCAGGCCGGTGATGCCGCCCAGGGAAGCGAGGACGCCGCGCGGCTTCGCCATCACGCGACAGTGCCCGGCTGGACCACGCCCTTGCGCAGCAGCAGGTTGGCGTAAAGACGCGTTTCGCCCGTCTGCACGATGGCGTAGGCGGACTGCGCGCGCGCATAGAACGCGTTGCGATCCAGCGCATCGCGCTTCGCCTCGCTGCCGTGTGCCTTGGACGCGATGCCATCGAACTCCCGCACGGCCTCAGGCACCGCCGCCGCGTCGCCCACCACCGCCATGCTGGCCAGCGGCGCGTCGACGAAGGTATCGAGCGGCATCACCGACAGCACCGCGCGCACCACGGCCGTCGCGCTGGCGCCGTCGACGCGCACCAGCCGGCGCGCGAAACTGGCGGCCGGGAAGTTCGCGTCCACGACGGCCAGCTCGTCGCCGTGGCCCATCGATGCCAGCACATGCAGCAGGTCGGGCCCCAGCAGCGGGTCGAGGTTCTTGAGCATCAAGGGGCCTTGCGGATGTTCCAGTAGACCGGCACCGCCGCGTTGAGTGCGCCGCTCAGTTTGGCCGACTGCGCACGCACCAGGTACAGCTGGCCCAGCGGCACGTAGGGCAGCGTCTGCAGCGCACGCACCTGCACCGCCCTGGCGATGTCGGCACGCTTGCCCGTGTCGGCCGCGGTGGCGAACTGGTCGCGCAGCTTCTCCAGCTCTTCGTCGCACGGCCAGCCGAACCAGGCCTTGTCGCAGTTGGAGCGCAGGCCCAGATGGCCCAGCGGGTCCATCATGTCCGCGCCGGTGGGCGCGGAGATGAAGAGCGACCAGCCACCTTGTCCGGGCGGGTTCTTGCTGGTGCGGCGCGCGGTGAGCGTGCCCCAGTCCATCGACTGCGCATCGACCTTCATGCCCATGTCGCGCATCATCTGCTCGGCCACCAGGCTGAAGATGTTGGTCAGGCCTTCGTTGCCGTGCAGCACGACGACGGGCTCACCCTTGTAGCCGCTGTCCTTGAGCAACTGCTTCGCGCGGTTCAGGTCGGGCTTCGGGTAGTTCGCGTTCGTGTAGTAGGGCGACGTGCACATGTAGAACGACGCGCACACCTTGTAGAGCTTGGGGTCGTCTACTGCGGCGCGCAGGAAGGTTTCCTGGTCCACGGCCGCCAGCACGGCTTCACGCACCTTCGGGTTGTTGAAGGGCGGTTGTGTGGAGTTGAAGCGGAACACCGCCTGCACGCCCAGCGAGTCCTGCGGCACCACGCGGATGGCGTTGTTGCGCGCCAGATCCTTGATCATGTCGGAGGGCACCTCCTCGAAGATGTCGAGCTCGCCCTTCTGCAGCGCGTTCACGGCAGTCTGCGTGTCGGGGATGTTGAGCCACTCGACACGGTCCACGTTCGCGCGCTTGGCGCCGGCCAGGCCGCTGGGCTCGTCCGAGCGCGGCACATAGGCGGGGTTCTTCACGTACACCACCTTCGCGCCGGGCAGCCATTCGTCCTTCTTCATGATGAAGGGGCCGGAGCCGATCGGGTCGGTGATGCCGGTCGTCGCAGGCGTCTTCGCGATGCGCTCGGGCATGATGAACGGCACGTTGGAACTTGGCTTGCCCAGCGCGTCGAGCACGAGACCCCAGGCTTCCTTCATCTTCAGGCGCACGGTCTTCGCGTCCACCGCCACGAGTTCGGCGGTGCGCGCGGTGAGCTGCTGACCCAGCCCGTCGCGCTGGCCCCAGCGCTGCAGCGAGGCGACCACGTCGGCAGACGTCACCGCGCTGCCGTCGTGGAACTTGAGGCCGTCGCGCAGCACGAAGGTGTAGGTGAGCTGGTCGGGGCTGACGGTGTAGCGCTCCAGCATCTGCGGCTTGATGGCGAGCTTCTCGTCCATGGCGAACAGCGTGTCGTAGACCATGTAGCCGTGGTTGCGCGCCATGTAGTCGGAATTGACGATCGGATCGATGCCCTTGAGGTCACCGAACGGCCGCACGCGCAGCACCGACTGCGCATTCACCGCCGATGCGGCGAATGCGAGGCCGAGCGCCGCGGCCACCAGGCGCAGTGCGTGCCGCGCACGGGATTGGGGTTCAAGCATGTGATGTCTCCTGTAGTTGTTCCCCGGTGCCCCCGGGGTGGGGTTGGATGGACTGCTCCGTCACCGCATGGCAGGCGACGAAACGGCCGGGCACGGCTTCGCGCAGGGCCGGCTCTTCCACCGCGCAGCGCTCGTGGGCGAGCGGACAGCGGTTGCGGAAGCGGCAGCCCGAGGGCAGATTGGCAGCACTGGGCACGTCGCCTTGCAGCAGCACGGGCCGGCGGCGGCGTGACGGGTCCATTGCAGGCACGGCATCGACCAGCGCCTGCGCATACGGATGCAGTGGCTTTGCGAAGAAAGCCTTCTTCGGCGCGCGCTCGACGATGGTGCCCAGGTACATGACGGCCACGGTGTCGGCGATGTACTCCACGACGCCGAGGTCGTGGCTCACGAAGAGATAGGCCATGCGCTCTTCGCGCTTGATGTCGGCCAGCAGGTTGAGGATCTGCGCCTGCACCGACACGTCGAGCGCGGAAACGGGCTCGTCGGCGACGATGAGTTCGGGCTTGAGCGCCAGCGCGCGCGCAATGCCCAGCCGCTGGCGCTGGCCGCCGGAAAACTCGTGTGCATGGCGCTGCGCGGCAGTGGCCGGCAGGCCGACCTGGCCGAGCAGTTCGCGCGCGCGCTGGCGACGCGACGCCGCATCGCCCACGCCGAAGTTCACCAGCGGCTCGGCGATGAGATCTTCCGCACGCATGCGCGGGTTGAGCGACGCGTACGGATCCTGGAACACCATCTGCACGCGCTTCCACACGTCGCGCAGCGAGGCGGCATCGTGCGGGTCCACGGCCTTGCCGTCGATGCGGATGGTGCCGCTGCTGGGCGCGACCAGTTGCATCAGCAGGTTGGCCACGGTCGATTTGCCGCAGCCGCTCTCGCCGACCAGCGCGAGCGTCTCGCCGCGCGCGATGCTGAACGACACGCCGTCCACCGCGCGGATGGTTTTCGGCTTGCGCATGAAACCCTGCGGCAGGCTGAAGGTGCGCGTGAGCCGGTCGGCTTCGAGCAGGGCGGTCATGCGGCCATCTCCTGTGCGACCAGCTCGGGGTTGAAGCACGCAACCACGTGGCCGGCCGACGGCGTGTGCAGCGGCGGCGTCGATTGCGGGCACCGCTCCAGCGCGCGCGGGCAGCGATTCGCGAATGCGCAGCCCGGCGGCAGGCGGTCGGGCGAGGGCACGGCGCCGCGGATTTCCGCGAGGCGTGTGACGGCATCGTCCTGCGGAGCCATCTGGCTCGCGCGACGCGGGATCGACGCCATCAGCCCGCGCGTGTACGGGTGAGAAGGCTGACGGAAGAGCTGCGCCACCGGCGCTTCCTCGGCACGCGCGCCGGCGTAGAGCACGACCACGCGGTCGGCCACTTCGCACACCACGCCCAGGTCGTGTGTGATCAGCACGACGGACGTGCCCAGGTCGCGCTGCAGTTCGCCCAGCAGCGCGAGGATCTGCGCCTGGATGGTGACGTCGAGCGCCGTGGTCGGTTCGTCGGCGACGATGAGGCGCGGCTTGCATGCGAGTGCCATCGCGATCATCACGCGCTGGCGCATGCCGCCCGAGAGCTGGTGCGGGTACATCTTCGCGCGGCGCGGTGCGTCGGGAATGCGCACGCGCTCCAGCACTTCGACGGCGCGCGTCCATGCGGCGCGGCGCCCGCAGTCCTGGTGTGCGCTCACGGCTTCGGCGATCTGGTCGCCGATGGTGAGCACCGGATTGAGCGAGGTCATCGGCTCCTGGAAGATCATCGCGATCCGGTTGCCACGCAGCGCGCGCATGTCGCGCTCGGGCATCTTCAGCAGGTCCTGGCCTTCGAAGCGGATGCTGCCGGAATCCACGCGCACGCTGCCCGGCGGCAGCAGGCCAAGGATGGACAGCGCGGTGATGCTCTTGCCGCAGCCGCTCTCGCCGACGATCGCGAGGTTCTCACCCGCACCCACGCTGAACGACAGGTCGCGCACGACGGGGTGGAAGCCCGCGTCGCCGCGCACCGAGATGCACAGGCGATCGACTTCGAGCAGGGGCGTGGTCATCGTCGTCCTCACTTGCCCATGGCGCGTGCGAGGCGCGGATCGAGCAGGTCGCGCCAGGCATCGCCGCTCACGTTGACCAGCAGCACCAGCAGCGCCAGCGCCACGCCGGGGAAGGCGAGGATCCACGGCGCGCGGCCGAGGTAGTTGCGGCCTTCGGCGAGCATGTTGCCCCAGCTCGGGATGTCCGGCGGCGTGCCCGCGCCAAGGAAGGACAGCACGGCTTCGAGGATCATCGCGGACGCGAAGACATAGGTGGCCTGCACCATCACCGGCGCGACGACGTTGGGCAGCACGTGCCGCAGCAGCAGGCGCGGCAGCCGCGCGCCGTGCGTGATGGCGGCCTGCACGTACGGCTGCGTGCGCACGGTGAGCGTGAGGCTGCGCACCAGGCGCGCCATGCGCGGCACTTCGGGCAATGTGATGGCGGCGATGACGGTGCGCATGTCGGAGCCGAACAGCGCCATCAGCGCGATGGCGAGCAGCACGCCGGGAATGGCCATCAGCCCGTCCATGCAGCGCATGATCACGCCGTCCCAGCGACGGCTGAACCCTGCGAAGAGACCGATGGACAGGCCGAGCACGCAGGTTGCGATGGCGACGGCGGTGCCTACGGCCAGCGACACGCGCGTGCCGTAGATGGTGCGCACGAACACCGAGCGGCCGAGGTGATCGGTGCCGAACCAGTGCTCGGCGCTGGGTGCGCGCAGGCGCAGCACCGGGTTCAGTGCGCGCGGGTCGGGCAACACAAGCGGTGCAATCAGGGCCACGAGTGCGAGCAGCGCAAACACCACGATGCTGAACGCCAGCAGCTTGTGCCGGCGCGCGAACGCGGCCAGGCGCTGCCAGCGCGGCGATTTCGGCGTCTCCAGGGTCAGCGGTGAATCGAGCAGGGCGGCCATGTGCGATGGGGTCCGTTCAGTAGCGGATGCGCGGATCGAACAGCAGGTAGCTCAGGTCCACCAGCAGGTTCACGCCGGTGTAGATGAGCGCGAAGAGCAGGATGAGCCCCTGCACGATCGGGTAGTCGCGTTGCGAGATCGCATCGGCGGCGAGGCGGCCGAGCCCCGGGATGTTGAACACCGTCTCGGTCACCACCACCCCGCCGAGCAGCGATGCGATGCCGATACCCACGACGGTGGCGATCGGCACGGCCGCGTTCTTCAAGGCGTGCCGGATGAGCACGCGCGAGGGGTGCAGGCCCTTGGCCCTGGCGGTGCGCACGTAGTCCTGCGCCAGCACTTCGAGCACGCTCGCGCGGGTGACGCGCGCGATCAGCCCCATGTAGAGGAATGCGAGCGTGACGGCCGGCAGCGTGAGGCTGCGCAGGCAGGCGAGCCAGCCTTCCTTCAGCGGCACGTAACCCTGTGCTGGGAACCAGTCGAGCTTCATCGCGAAAAAGTAAACGAGCGCATAGCCGACGACGAACACCGGCGTCGAATAGCCCGCCACAGCCAGGCCCATCACCGTGCGATCCACCTTGCCACCTGCACGCCACGCCGCCAGAACACCGAGCGGGATGGCCATCAGCACGGCGAGCAGCACGGTGTAGGCCGAGAGCATGAGCGTCGGCTCGATGCGGCGCGCGATCAGGCTGGACACCGGTTGCTGCGCATAGATGGAAATGCCCAGATCGCCCTGGAGCACCTTCGCCGTCCAGGTGAAGAACTGCTGCGGCAGCGACTGGTCGAGGCCCAGGTTCGCACGGATCGCGTCGATCTGCTCGGGCGTCGCATAGTCGCCCGCCAGCACCACGGCCGGATCGCCCGGCGTGAGGCGCAGCAGCAGGAACACCAGCGCGCCCACGAAAACCAGCACGGGCACGACGGCGAGGATGCGGCGGAACAGATAGAACATGGGTGTCGTTGTAAAACGTTTTACATTTGAATCCAGACCCGAGGTCCGGGACAAGAGGAAACACGTTTCTCCAAGGGAAAATACTGACAGGGAAAGCCCGGTTTGTAGCTTCTCGACAAGGAAAGCGGTCACTGATTTAAATCGTTTAATATCATTCCATGCGTAAACCGCGATCTCCTGCTTCATCCGACGGCGGCGCCACCATCCATGACGTGGCGCGGCTCGCGGGCGTGTCCGTGGCCACCGTGTCCAACGTGGTCAACGACGCGCGGCCGGTGTCGGCCGAAACGCGCGAGCGCGTGCGCAAGGCCGTCGACGCACTGGGCTACACGCCGCATGCGGCTGCGCGCAGCATGCGGGGACGCGGCAGCGGGCTCATCGGCCTGATCGTTGCGGACATCACCAACCCGTTCTTCACATCGCTCGTGCAGTCGGTGGAGCGCGCGGCCAATGCGCACGGCTATGCGGTGCTGCTGTGCAACAGCGACGAAGACCAGGCGCGCGAGGAGCGCAGCCTGCAGCTGCTGCGCACGCAGCGCGTGGACGGCATCATCCTTGCGGCGACGGGCCAGGCGTCGGCCGGCCGCGCCGCAGCGCTCGCGCAGTTGCGCGTGCCGGTGGTGCTGGTTGACCGCGGCCTGCCGGAGTTCGGGCTCGATGCGGTGATTCTCGACAACCGGCGTGCCGCGCTCGAAGCCACGCGCCACATGCTCGGCTTCGGCCACCAGCGGCTCGCGATGATTGCCGGCCCGGCCAGCGTGAGCACCGGCATGGAGCGCCTCACCGGCTTTCGCGAAGCGCTGTTCGAAGCGGGCGTGCGCTACGAAGACAAGTGGGTGCAGGACGCGGGCTTCCGCGAAGAGCGTGCTTATGACATCGCCTGCGCGATGCTTTCGCAGAAAGAGCGGCCCACGGCGATCTTCGCCGCCAACAACCTCATCGCCATTGGCGTCATGCGCGCGATTGCCGACATGAAACTGCGTTGCCCGGAAGACGTGTCGGTCGTGAGCATCGACGACTTTGCCTGGGCCAACGCGTTCCGCCCGCGCCTGACCACCGTGGCGCAGCCGGTGGACGCCATGGGCGAGACGGCGGTGCGCATCCTCATGCACCGCATCTCAGGCGAAGGCCCGGCCACGCCGCACACCGAAGTGATGGCGCCGATGCTCGTGGTGCGCGAATCGTGCAGCCGGCCCGTGGGTGCGAAGGCTGCGGCCACCGCGCGCTGACATGACGCGCGAACTCGTCCGTCTCGGTGCCGCAGAACTTGCCGGGCTGCTGGCGCGCGGCGAGGTGAAACCCTCCGAAGCCGTCGAGGCGTCCATCGCGCGCATCGAAGCGGTCGACACGAAACTCAACGCATTGCCGGTGCATTGCTTCGACCGTGCGCGCGAGCAGGCGCGGCAGCTCGATGCAGTGCCGCCTGCGCAACGCGGCGCGCTCGGCGGCATGCCTATCGTCGTGAAGGACAACAACGATGTCGGCGGCGTCGTCACCAGCGGCGGCACGGCGATCTTCCGCGACCGTCTGCCGGTGGCGTCCGATCGCACCATCGCGCTGCTCGAGAAGAACGGCGCGATCCCCGTCGCGAAGGCGAACCTGTCGGAGCTCGGGGGTGCCAACACCACCAACCGGCTGCTCGGCACCACCTTGCATCCGATGGATCTGTCGCTGAGTTGCGGCGGTTCGTCCGGGGGCTCGGCGGTGGCGGTGGCGACGGGCCAGGTGTGGGTAGCACATGGCAACGACGTGGGCGGCAGCCTCCGCATTCCGCCTGCATTCGCCGGCATCACCGGCCTGCGACCCACGCCCGGGCGCGTGCCGCGCCTGGCCACGCGCGACCCGTTCGACCCGGTCATGGTGGACGGCCCGCTTGCGCGCAATGTCGAAGACCTCGCGTTGATGTTCGATGCGATGGTGGACTTCGACGCGGGTGACCCGATGTCCGCGCCCTCGCCAGACGCGCCGTTCCTTCCTGCGGCTCGTGCGCCGTTGAACAAACCTGCGCGCGTGGCCATCAGTGCATCGCCCGGTGGCCTGCCGGTCGCGCGCGAAATCCGCGATGCGATGGACCGGCTCGCATCGCAGCTTGCCGCAGGCGGTATGCAGGTCAAGGCGGCCGAGCCCGCATGCGACGGCGCGCGCGACCATGTCGCCGTGCTGCGCGGCGAAGCCTATGCACTCAGCTGGGAAAGCCTGTACCGCCAGTTGCCGCGCGAGGCGTTCACGCCGGAAGTGCAGGGCGACATCGAGCGCGGTCTCACGCAGCCGCCCGAGCGCGTGCGCACCGCGCACCGCTGGCGCAACGACCTCGCGCGACGCGTGGCGGCGTTCTGGACCGATCATGACTTCTTCATCTGCCCGGCGACGCAGGCCATGCCGTTTCCGGTGGGGGATGTGTATGTTCGCGCCATCGACGGCGAGCCGATGCGCCACTACACCGACTGGATCACCATCGACTACATGTGGTCGCTGGTCGGTTGTCCGCTGATTGCGTTGCCGGTGCGTACGGGTGCCGAAGGCCGTGGTCTGCCCATCGGCGTGCAGGTGATGGGGCCACCGCGATCGGAAGCGGCGCTGTTCGCCTTCGGCGCGTGGTGGGAGCGCGAAATCTGCACGCCTGCGCAGGTCATCGACCCGCGCATCTGAACTTCAGCGCATCGCGCGTCGCAGCTGGTCTGCGCACAGGTGCACCGCATCGTTCGCCTCATCGAGGACGCGGCCCAGCGTGATGAAGCCGTGCATCTGCCGTTCGTACGACACCAGCGTTGCCGGCGTGCCGGCCGCCGACAGTGCCTGCGCATAGGCCATGCCTTCGTCACGCAGCGGGTCGTAACCCGCAACCAGCACGAAGGCCGGCGGCAGACGGGAATGATCCTTGTGCAGCAGCGGCGATGCACGCCAGTCCGTCGCGTGTTGCGCTTCGTCATGCAGGTAGTGCGCGCAGAAGTACGCCATCGTGTCTGCGCCCAGCCCGTACCCGGTGGCGCGTGTGCGGTAGGACTCGCTGCCGCGTCGCTGGTCCGTCACGGGGTAGATGAGCAACTGGAACCGGAGTGCGGGGCCGCCGGCATCGCGCAACGCGAGCGCTGCCACGGCCGCCAGGTTGCCGCCCGCGCTGTCGCCGCCCACGGCGATGCGGGCAGGGTCGATGCCCAGTCGGGCCGCGTTCACCGCTGCCCACTGCGCGGCGGCGACGGCATCGTCCACGGCTGCGGGAAAGCGATGCTCGGGCGCAAGGCGATAGTCCACCGACAGCACCGCGCAGGCGCTCAAGTCCGCCAGTTGCTGGCACAGCGTTTCATGCGTGTCGAGATCGCCGATCACCCAGCCGCCGCCGTGGAAGTACACGAGCAGCGGCAATGCGTCGCCCGAGGCAGCGCCCGGCACGACGGGGCGTGTGAGTCGCGCGGCAATCGTGCCGTGCAGCGCAGGGATCGACACATTGCGCGACTCCGCGATCTGCGGTCGGTCAGGCTGTGTGTAGCCCGACCGCTCCAGATACAGGCGTCTCGCTTCCTGCGGTGCGAGTGTGTGCGTGGGCGGCACACCCTTGTCCGCCATGAGTTGTAGAAGCGCTTGGGCTTGGGGGTGCAGCATGGGGCTACGGATTTCCGGCCGGCGCAACGGCCGCGCCTTCGATGCCATGTCGTGCGAGTGCCTCGGTCACGAAGCCGCTGGCCTTCATCTCTTCCACATACTGCGCGAGAAAGCGCGCGGCTTCTTCGCCGCGGCTGCGCGGGCAGCCCATCGCCTGGCGGATCACCATGAAATGCCCGGGCAGCAGACGCAGGCCGCCGATGCGCTTCGCGTCCGCTTCGAGCTGCTGCTTCACCCCCGCTGCCACATCCGCACCGTGCTCGATGAAGTAGTCCACCACCGCCGGCGAACTCGGTGCACGCAGCAGCGTGGCGCGCCTGATCTCGCGCGAGAGCAACAGATCGTACGCGCTGCCTTGGCCCACCACGAGGCGCGTGCCTTCGCGGTCCACCTGGTCCATCGCGGTGACGGGCGAAGCGTTGCGCACCGCATAGCAACCTTCGATGAGCACGTAAGGCGGCGTGAAGTGGATGCCTTCGCCGCGCCTGGGGTCGATGGCGAAGAAACCGATGTCCGCCTGCTCCTGCGTCACTGCGTCCACCGACTTCGCGGCGGTGTCGAACACGACGAGCTCCAGCGGCACGCCCAGCCGCTGCGCGAAGCCCTGCGCCAGATCCACCGACACCCCTTTGGCGGAACCGTCGGGCGTCGGCGCGGCCAGGATCGGGTTGCCTGTGTTGATGGAGGCACGCAGGCGCCCGTTGGGGGCGAAGGCCTTGACGAGATCGGTAAGTGTCATGCCGCGCATCATCCCACCAATGCCGTGAATTCAGTGCACGGGCCGGCCCAGCCGCTGGCTTGCCCGGGATATGGCGTAGTTCACCAGGCAGTACAGCAGCGCCACGACGAGGTACACCGGCACCAGCGCGTTGTAGTTGGCGATGAGCACCCTGGCGTTCTGCATCAGTTCGCCGTAGGTGACGACGTAACCGAAGGTCGTGTCCTTCACGACGATGACCAGTTGCGCGACCAGTGCCGGGACGATGTAGCGCAGCGCCTGCGGAAAGACGATGCCGAAGAAGACCTGGACTTCGGTCATCCCCAGGCTGCGGGCCGCATGGGTCTGGCCGCGGGGCACGGCGAGCACGCCGGCGCGGTAGACCTCGGCCACCACGGCGGCGGTGCTCAGGCCGACGGGCAAGGTCAGCATCCAGTAGGTGCTCAGCTTGATGCCGACCGACGGCAGAACCAGGAAGCACACGTAGATGAGCAGCAGCGTCGGCACGCCGCGCAGGAACTCGATGACTGCGACGCTCGGCCACCGCACGAACCGCAGCGGCGACAGCCGGCCGGCCATCAGCACCAGCCCGAGCGTCAATGCGATGACAGCCGCCGTCGCTGCTGACGCCAGCGTGCCGAGCAGGCCCCTGGCCAGGAAGGCCCAGGTCGTCGGCAAGGCGAAATGTTTCCAGAGCCGTGCTTCCAGCTGGCCTGCAACATGGAAACCGTACACGATGCCCGCAGCCAGCAAGAGCAGCACGGCGGCGACGGCCACGCTCATCGCGCGGGCGAGAGTGTGGGCCCGCGGGTCCGGTGCGCCGAACAGGATGTCTTCCAGCGTGCGACTCATTTGAGGATCCGCACCTTCTTCTCCAGCGCGGCACCCGCCCACGCAATCAGCAGCCCCGAGGCCACGTACATCGCGGCAGCCAGCGCGAAGGCGGGCATGCCGGCGGCCGAGTCATTGGCGAGCTTGGCCACGAGTGCGGTGAGCTCCCGGCCCGGCAGCGGCACCTGCGATGCCAGCGAGGTCGAGAGCATCAGCGCGATCAGCAACGAGGTCATCGGTTGCACCACCGCGCGCAGCGCCTGCGGCAACACCACCGCAGTGACGACACGCACCGGCCGCATGCCGAGGCTGAGGGCAGCTTCCACCTGGCCGCCGCTGACGGTGTTGATGCCCGTGCGCAGGTAGTCCGCCGTGAACGCGGAACACACCAGGGTGAGGGTCAGGATGACGCTGGGCTCGTAGTCGATCAGGACGTTCAGGTCGGGCAGTGCGAACACGATGAAGATCAGCAGCGCAACGCTCGGGATGTTGCGGAAGATCTCGACGTACACGGTCAGCACGAAGCGCAGCGGCGGCAGCGGCAGGAGCCGGGCCACTGCGACGGCCGTGCCCAGAGCGAAGCCAGCCGCGAAGGAAATGGCAGTGAGCTTCCACGTGAGCAAAAGGGCCTGCCAGAAGGCAGGCCCGTATTCAGCCAGGAGCCGGAAGACACTGCCCATCGGTCAGAGAGGGTCAGGGAGGGGTCAGGGGATCGGCGGCGGTGTCGGCACGTTGGTGCTGCCGGTGCGCTGTCCGATGGCCACCGTCCACAGCTTGGCCCACGTACCGTCGGCCTCGATCTTCTTGAGGAACGCGTTGACGAATGCCACGCCGTCCGAGCCCTTGGGCAGGCCGATGCCATACGGGTCCTGCGGGCCGAAGGGGGTGCCTGCCAGTTGCGCATCGCCGGTGCCCTGGCTCAACACGTTGAGCAGCAGCGTGTAGTCGGTCACGTAGGCGTCCACGCGTCCCTGGCGCAGCGCGTCGAGCGCTTCCTGGTGGGTCTGGAACTCCTGCACGGTCGCCTTGGGGGCGAACTGCGCCAGGATCGCGGGCCCGGTGGAGCCGGCCTGCGTGGCGGTCCTCTTGCCGGCGAGATCGTTGTACGACTGGATCGTCTTGTTGGTCGACTTGACCAGCACCCCCGCCTGCGAGGTGTAGTACGGGCCTGCGAAGGAGATCTTCTCGGCGCGGGCAGGAGTGATGGAGTAGGTGGCCAGCACGATGTCCACCTGGTTGTTGATCAGCACCTGCTCGCGTGTGGACGAGGTGACCTGCGTGAACTGGTACTTGGAAGCGTCACCCAGGATGTAGCGGGTGAGCAGCTGTGCCAGGCCCGCGTCGAAGCCGCGGATCTTGCTGTCTTTCTCGTTGAGCAGCGAGAAGAGATTCGACGTCTGGGTGGCGCCCAGGCGCAGCGTGCCGGCCTGCTTGATCTTGCTGGCCCAGGTGCTCGACGCGAGGGTCGCCGCGTCGGCGACGGGGCCTTGGGCGACCAGCGCGTCGAACGCCGCTGCGTTGATGGGCGTGCCCTGTGCGAAAAGCGGCGCACCGGTCGCGACTGCCAGTGCGACCACAGTGGTTTTCAGAGCGGATTGGATCGACATGGGTGACTCCTGGATGGTGTGGGGCGCAGATGAATGAATTTATAGCAGGTGCCGCGCTCATCGGCAGGGTCAAGGGCTTGCGTCGTCCCGCTGCTGCCAGCTCGGAAGCGTGAAGCCGGACCACAACGAAACCATCCGCAGGAGGGTGGTGACGATTGAACCCAGAAGCAGCACGGCCAGCTCCGAAGCGCCCCACGCGTGCGCGGCCACCGCAGTCCAGCCGCCGATGAAAGCGCATACGGCGTAGGGCCGCCGGTCGCGGAACAGGCTGGGGATCTCGTTGCACACGATGTCGCGCAGCACACCACCGAATGTCGCGGTAACGACGCCCAGCAGCACGGCGACGAGCATCGGCATCTGCTGGGTCAGCGCGAGCTGGGTGCCCGTGGCGGTGAACAGGCCGAGGCCGAGTGCGTCGGGCCACTGCATCGCGCGTTCCGTCGGGGCGATGTGGCGGCCGTGCATGAGCATCATCGCGCCGCTGCACAGCGCGAGCAGCACCCAGAGCCAGGTGGAATGCTCGACCCAGAAGAACGGCCGGCGGTCCAGCAGGATGTCGCGCAACGTGCCGCCGCCGAACGCGGTGAGGCCGGCCACGACGAATGCGCCGACCACGTCGAGCTGCTTGCGCGCGGCGGCGATGAGACCGGACATCGCGAACGCGATCACGGCGGCGGCTTCCACGCCGATGCGGACGATGTCGATGAAGTGCATGGCCGGCATCGTACCTGCCGCAAACCCTGTTTGCAGCCAGGCCTGCGCAAGCTACCATCGCGGCCGCATGTCCCCCGATGTCCATCAGCGGCCCCTCTGGCGCCGCTTCCTTGTCTTCCTCGGCCCGCTGGTGCTCACCAACGTGCTGCAGGCGCTGGGCGGCACGGCGACCACGATCTATCTCGGCAAGCTGCTGGGCACGCGGGCGCTCGCGGCGGCAGTGAGTTTCTTTCCGTTGTTCATGTGCTGCATCTCGTTCGTCATCGGGTTGGGCGCCGGCGCGTCGGTGCTGATCGGTCAGGCCTGGGGTGCGCGTGACGAAGAGAAGGTGCGCCGTGTGGCAGGCACGGTGCTGCTGGGTACGCTGGTGCTGTCGCTCATCGTGGGAGTGCCCGGCTTCATTTTCATCGGGCATGTGCTGCGTGCGCTGGGCACGCCACCTGACGTGCTGCCCGAGTCGGTGGCGTACGCACGCGTGCTGCTCGCCTCGATGCCGGTGCTGTTCCTTCATCTCATGTCGGCGTCGCTCCTGCGCGGGCTTGGCGATTCGGTGACGCCGCTCAAGGTGCTGCTGGTCGCGTCAGGCGTGTGGATGCTGCTCACGCCGGCGTTCATCCTCGGTTGGGGTGGTCTGCCGCGGCTGGGCACGACAAGCGCGGCGTGGGCCAGCCTGACGGGCAACACGGTGGCCGTCGCATGGATCGTCTGGCATCTGCATCGCCGCCAGCATTTGTTGAGCCTTGCCAGGCTGCGCCCGTATTTCGCATGGAACGCACCGCTGCTCAGGACGGTGGTGCGTCTGGGCGTGCCCACCGGGCTTTTCTTCCTGACGGGCTCGGCGGCGGACGCGTTGCTGCTTTCACTGGTGAACGCCCACGGCTCGCAGGCCACGGCGGCCTGGGGTTCCGTGGGGCAGGTGATGGTGTTCGTGCAGTTCCCGGCCATGTCCATCGCCATCGCGGCGTCCGTGTTTGCCGCGCAGGCCATCGGTGCGGGCAAGACCGATGAGGTGGCGCACGTCACGCGCGTGGGGCTGCAGATGAACCTGGTGCTCACCGGCGGCCTCGCGCTCATCGTCGCGCTGTGTGCGCCGCTGGCGGCGAGCTTGTTCACGCGCGACGCGGTCGTCATCGACCTGGCGGCATCGGTGCTGCGCATCACCGTGTGGGGCAGCCTGGCCTTCGGCATGGCCAGTGTGTTCACCGGGGTCATGCGTTCTGCGGGCACGGTTCGCGTGCCGACGATGCTTTCGCTCGGTTGCCTGGCGGGCGTGCTGTTCCCGCTCGCCTGGGTGCTGCAGCAGATGATCGGCGTGAAGGGTGTATGGATGGCGTACCCGATTACCTACGGCATCGGCCTGCTGTTGCAGGGCACGTACTTCTACGGTGTCTGGAAGCGCAAGCCGATCCGCAAGCTGGTTTAAGCTCACGGCCCCATGCTCGACAACATCCTGCGCGACCCGCTGGTCGCGTCGCACATTCCCGGCATCTCCATCGCGACGCTTCGTGCGGGTGAGATCGGTGAGGTCCTGTCTGTCGGGCGTCGCAGCACCGGAGATTCACTGCCGGTCGATGTGCACACCGTGTTCGAAGCCGCGTCGCTCACCAAGCCGGTGGTGGCGTTCGTCGCGTTGCAGCTGGCCGAAGAAGGGCATCTCGACCTGCACGCGCCCTTGCAAGGCCTGTGCGGGGAGTACGTGCAGGACGACACGCGATCGGCCGCCATCACCGCGCTGCACGTGCTCACGCACACGAGCGGCCTGCCCAATATCGTCACCGGGAAGACGCCGCTGAAAATCTACTTCACGCCCGGTGAGCGCTTCAACTACGGCAGCAGCGCATTCGCCTGGCTGCAGCGCGCCATCGAGCACGTCACCGGTCAGCCGCTGGAAGAAGTGGTGCGGGCCCGCGTGCTCGCGCCCTTGGGCATGGCGGACTCCAGCCTGCAGTGGCAGGCACGCTTCGATGCGAATCACGCCATCGGTCATGACATGCTGGGGCAGCCGATGCCCAAGCGGCGCCTGACGACGGCCGCAGCATCGTGGTCGCTGCAGACCACGGCCACGGACTACGCCCGCTTCGTGCAGGCCGTGCTGCGCGGCTGGGGTTTGTCTGCCGCCATGCATGCGCGCTGGCTCACACCTTGCGTCGTTGCGCGCGAGGGTGTGGACGACGTGCTCAATGCGGACGCGAAGGCGTTCGACGGCATTGCCTGGGGTCTGGGATGGGGCCTCGATACGGGCGCGCAAAGCTTTTTCCACTGGGGCAACAGCCCGGGCTTTCGTGCGTACGTCGTCGGCAACATGAGGACGAAGGACGCCGTGGTCTGGTTCGCCAACAGCGCGCGTGGGCTGCGGCTGGCGCGGCGCATCCTGCCGGCCGTGTTTCCTGCTGCGCCGGTGGCATTCCGGTCGATGGACTGGCTGCAGATCGGCGCGACGCTCGACGAAGACTGAGTGTCAGCGGCGCGCGCTCTCCTGCGCCAGCCAATTGCCGAACACATCGACGGCCTTGTCCGTGCCTGCACCGTTCTCCCCCGCGTCCGGCGTCACGAGGTAATACGCTCGTTCGCTCGGCTCCGGCTTGCCGCAGGCGATGACGAGGTCGCCACGCGCAAGTTCGTCCTGCACCAGCAGTACGGGCGCGAGTGCGATACCCAGACCGTGACGCGCAGCAGCGGTGGCCAGGGAAAACAGTTCGTAGCGCGGACCCGAGCGCGCGAGCGGCGCGTCCACGCCGTGTGCGTCGAACCATGTGGCCCAGGTGTCGGGCCGCGTGCTTTGCTGCAACAAGGGCAGGCGCGCGAGCGCCGCCGGGCTCACGGACTTGCCGCGCGGCAGCAGTGCCGGGCTGCAGACGGGCGCGACCTCCTCGTTCATCAGCCACTGCGCGCGCGTGCCGGCCCAGCTCGCCACCTGCGCCTTCGTGCCCGCATAGAGTGCGGCGTCGAAGTCGGTGTCGGCGAAAAGGAAAGGCCGCGTGCTCGTCTCGATATGGATCGTGATGTCGGGATGCTGCGCGTTGAACGCCGGCAGGCGTGGCAGGAGCCAGCGCGAGGCGAACGTTGGCACGGCGGCCAGCGTGATGGCGCCGCCGCTTTCGCCCTGTCTGGCCATCGCGTCGAGCGTGTCACGCTCCATGGCAGCCAGACGGCGCGCCATCTGCTTCGCATACGCCGCGCCGCTGGCCGTGAGCGCAACGCCGTGACGTGTGCGCCGGAACACCTGCACGCCCAGGAATTCCTCGAGCGCGGCGACGCGGCGCGATACGGCGCTTTGCGTCAGCGACAGCTCCTGCGCTGCGCGTGTGTAACTCTCGTGGCGCGCGGCGGCGTCGAAACAGAGCAGGGTGTCGAGCGGGGGAATCCGGCGTCTCATGTATGCACTCCATGCGCATCTGGCAGGGCGGATTGCCCGCGCAGAAGCTGGTCAGGCAGCATACAAGATATGTGAATGGCGCATATCTGGGTTCCCAATCAGCGTTTGCGGCTGGCGGCACGCGCGCGTACGATCCCCGCAACCTTTTTCCTTCCGAAAGACCTCCACCATGGCCAAAGCCTCTTTCCATTGGGACGACCCCTTTCTCCTCGACGCGCAACTCACCGAAGACGAGCGCATGATCCGCGACGCCGCTGCTGCCTATTGCCGCGACAAGCTGCAGCCGCGCGTGCTGATGGCTTTCCGTGAAGAAAAGACGGACGTGTCGGTGTTCCGCGAAATGGGCGAACTCGGCCTGTTGGGCCCCACCATTCCCGAGCAGTACGGCGGCCCCGGTCTGAACTACGTGGCCTACGGCCTGATCGCGCGCGAGATCGAGCGTGTGGACTCCGGCTACCGCTCCATGGCCAGCGTGCAGTCGTCGCTCGTGATGGTGCCGATCCATGAATTCGGCACCGAAGCGCAGAAGCAGAAGTACCTGCCCAAGCTCGCCAGCGGCGAATGGGTTGGCTGCTTCGGCCTGACCGAGCCCGACCACGGCTCCGACCCCGGCAGCATGGCGACGCGCGCAAAGAAAGTCGCGGGCGGCTACGAGCTCAAGGGCAGCAAGATGTGGATCACGAACAGCCCGATCGCCGACGTGTTCGTCGTCTGGGCCAAGGAAGTCAGCGAAGGCGGCCAGGTCGGCCCGATCCGCGGCTTCGTGCTCGAGAAGGGCATGAAGGGCCTCTCCGCGCCGGCGATCCATGGCAAGGTGGGCCTGCGTGCGTCGATCACCGGCGAGATCGTGATGGACGGCGTGTTTGTGCCCGAAGAAAACGCGTTCCCCGAAGTGCAGGGCCTGAAGGGCCCGTTCACGTGCCTGAACAGCGCGCGCTACGGCATTGCCTGGGGCGCGCTGGGCGCGGCCGAGTTCTGCTGGCACACCGCGCGCCAGTACACGCTGGACCGCAAGCAGTTCGGCCGACCGCTCGCGGCCAACCAGCTCGTCCAGAAGAAGCTGGCCGACATGCAGACGGAAATCAGCCTGGGCCTGCAGGCCTGCCTGCGCGTGGGCCGCATGAAGGACGAGGGCACGGCGGCGGTGGAGATCACCTCCATCATCAAGCGCAACTCGTGTGGCAAGGCGCTGGACATCGCACGCCTGGCGCGCGACATGATGGGCGGCAACGGCATCAGCGACGAATTCGGTGTGGCGCGCCATCTGGTGAACCTCGAAGTGGTGAACACCTACGAAGGCACGCACGACGTGCACGCGCTGATCCTGGGCCGTGCACAGACGGGCATCGCCGCATTCAATTGACCACCCCCGAAGCGCCTTCGGCGCCCTGGCTTTTAACCTCCTCTCACAGTCATGCCTGACTCAAAGTCCTCTCCTGCTCTCGGGCATATCAAGGTGCTCGATCTCTCCCGCGTGCTCGCGGGACCGTGGTGCACGCAGATCCTGGCGGATCTCGGCGCCGACGTGGTGAAGGTGGAGCGCCCGGGCGCGGGTGACGACACGCGGCACTGGGGGCCTCCGTTCCTCAAGGACGCGGACGGCAACGACACGACGCAGGCGACCTACTTCACGGCCTGCAACCGCAACAAGCGCTCGATCACGCTGGACATGGCCACGCCCGAGGGGCAGGCGATCATCCGGCAGATGGCGGCGCAGAGCGACGTGCTGGTGGAGAATTTCAAGGTCGGGGGCCTCGCGCACTACGGGCTCGACTACGCGAGCCTGAAGGTGGTGAACCCGCGCCTCATCTACTGCTCGGTCACCGGTTTCGGGCAGGATGGTCCGTATGCCGAGCGTGCGGGTTACGACCTGATGATCCAGGCCATGAGCGGCATGATGAGCATCACCGGCCGCGCGGACGACCAGCCCGGCGGCGGCCCGCTGCGCGTGGGCGTGGCGCTGACCGACCTGTTCACCGGTGTGTATGCGTCGACCGCGATCCTTGCAGCGCTGGAAGTGCGCAACCGCACGGGCGAAGGCCAGCACATCGACATGTCGCTGCTCGACGTGGGCATGGCCATCCTCGCCAACCAGGGCTCGGCCTTCCTGAACACCGGCAAGCCGCCGAGCCGGCAGGGCAACTCGCACCCGAGCCTGGCGCCTTATCAGGACTTTCCGACGGCCGACGGCGCGATGCTGCTGGCCATCGGCAACGACGGGCAGTTCGCGCGCTTTTGCGAAGCGGCGGGCCAGCATGCATGGGCAACCGATCCGCGCTATGCCACCAACACGCTGCGCGTGAAGCACCGCACCGATCTCATTCCTGCGATGGAGGCCGTCACACGCACACGCACCACGGCCGAATGGGTGCAACTGCTGGAAGACAAGGCCGTGCCCTGCGGCCCGATCAACAACATCGCGCAGGCATTCGACGATGCGCAGGTGAAGGCGCGCGGCCTGTGCGTGAGCCTGCCGCGTGACGCGGGCGACGGTGTGAAGACCATCGACGGCGTGGCAAGCCCGCTGCGCCTGACCGCCACACCGCCGGTGCTGGACCGCGCGCCGCCCGCGCTGGGGCAGCACACCGACGAAGTGCTGGGCGAACTCGGCTTCGACGCCGCGCGCATCGCGCAATTGCGTGCGCAGAAAGTGATCTGAAGGAAGCCGCTCAGGCGGCCGGCTTGCGGTTCACCAGCACGATGCCCACCGCCACGGCGGCCAGCGCCAGCACGAGCTGCACCGTCAACGGTTCCTTGAGGAACAGCACGCCGCAGATCAGCCCGAAGACGGGCGTGAGGAACACGAACGACGACACCTTGGTCGCCGGATAGTGGCGGATCATCCACATCCAGGCGAGGTAGCTCGCGAACGCACCGATGAAGGTCTGCAGCCCGAGCGAGGTCCAGGCCCAGCCCGAATAGCTGAACGACCACTTCTCGCCCAGCGCGAGCGAGATCAGCGGCGAGCCCGCCGCCGTCACGGCGATCTGGTAGAACAGCGCCTTCTCGGCGCTGGCCGTTGCCATCTTCGTGGTGCGTATGACGATGGTGCTCAGGCCCCAGCACGCGCCGCCGAGCAATGCCAGCGCGTCGCCGCGCAACTGCCGTGCGGTCGTGTGCGAAAAGCCTTCGCTGAAGGCGAACGCCACGGCGCAGAACGCCAGCACCAATCCCACCCATTGCCAGCCGCGCAGGCGCTCGGTGGGAATGAAACGCGGCAGCAACAGCGCCACGATGAAGGGCGATGTGTAGAGGAACACCGTCAGGCGCGAGGCCGTGGTGTCGCGCAGGCCGAGGTAGATGCAGGTGAATTCGGCCAGGAAGAGCGAGCCGGTGAGCAGGCCGCCGGGCAGCGTGCCGTCCTTCTCGAAGAGCCGGATGCCGCGCCACGCGCACCAGCCCATGAGCAAGGCCGTCGCCCCGACGAAGCGCATCGTCGCCTGCCACAGCGGCGGTACTTCCGTGACGATGCTCTTGATGAGGATCTGCTGCAGCCCCCAGAACATGCAGCAGGCAACGAGCAGGGTGATGGCGAAGGTGTCGAGTTCGGTTTTTCTCTGGGTCATGTTGTCTCGTGATGTCTACAGCGGCAGCTCCGCGTAGAACCTGCCGCCGTGGAACAGCAGCGGCGTGGCTCCCGGCTGGTGCGTGCAGCGCTCCACTTCACCGACGAAGATGACGTGATCACCTTCCTCGTAGCGGCTGCGGTTGAAGCATTCGAAGGAGGCCACCGCACCTGCCAGAAGAGGCGCGCCGCCGATGCCGTCGGTGAACGCCACGCCCTCGAAGCGGTCCGCGCCCTTGCTGGCAAAGCGTTCGGCCAGCGTGCGCTGGCTCGCGGCGAGGATGTTGATGGCGTAGTGCGAGCCGGTGCTCAGCACCGGCATCGAGCCGGCCACGCGCGCCAGGCTCCACAGCACCAGGGGCGGATCGAGCGAAACGGAGTTGAACGAATTGGCCGTCAGCCCCACGAGTTCGCCGCTGGCCGTGCGTGCCGTGACGATGGTGACGCCCGTGGCGAACATGCCCAACGCCGCACGGAATTCCTGCGGGGAGAACGAAGGGGGTTGGGCGCGATCGGGCGGAGGCACGGGCAGATGATGCTTTTGGGTGTTGTCCGGGGAGCACGTCGATAATAAGCTTTCGCCATCAGCCCCATGAGTCGACTGCCTCTCTTCACCACCCTCGGCGCCGGCCCCACCATCCTCATGCTGCACGGCATCGGCGGTGGGCATCGTGCGTTCGCCCCGCAGGTCGAGACCTTCGCGGCATCCGGCTACCGCGCCGTGGCGTGGGACATGCCGGGCTACGGGCGCAGCGCACCTGTGGAGCCCTACAACTTCAAGGCCCTGGCGCAAAGCTGCATCGCGCTCATCGACGGCCTGCGTTGCGGCACCGTGACGCTGCTGGGCCACGACATCGGCGGCATGGTCGCACAGGAAGTCGTGGCCCGCAGGCCCGAACTGGTGGACCGGCTCATCCTCTGCGGGACTGCCAGCACCTTCGGTCGCGACGCAGATGGCCGGGTGTCACAGGCGCTGCGCGATGAGTTCGTGACACGCAGCGTCGCGCCGCTGGATGCCGGCAACGACATGACCACGCTGGCCCAGACGCTGGTGCCGCGCATGGTCGGGCCGGCTGCGCTGCCGGAAGGCGTGCAGCTGGCCACGCATTGCATGGCGCATGTCAACGCGTCCGCTTACCGCAAGGCGGTGGAGGCCATGTCCACTTTCGACCGGCAGGCCGCGCTGCTCGACATCCGCGTGCCCACACTGCTGATGGCGGGGGAACACGACCGCGAGACGCCGCCGGCTTCGATGAAGAAGATGGCGCAGGACATCGCCGGCAGCACGTACCTCGAACTCAAAGGCGTCGGTCACCTGCAGAACCTGGAGTCACCGGACGACTTCGACGGGCTGGTGCTCAACTTCCTGGCGCTTCCGCGCGTGCTGCACTGACGCCAGAGTTCCCGGGTTCGTGTCGAAGCCCAGGAAGTCGAACGCCATCGACGGCTGCTCGCCACTGATGAGTTCGGCCATGGCCTTGCCCGAGCCCGCGCCATGCGTCCAGCCCAGCGTGCCGTGGCCCGCATTCACCCAGAGCTTGCCGACGCGGGTGCGGCCGATGAAGGGAATGTTGGTCGGCGTCGCGGGGCGCAGGCCGGTCCAGAAGTTGGGCTCGCTCGTGTCGCAGACACCGGGCAGCACCTTCTCGATGCGGTCGACCAGCATCTGGCAGCGCGCCCTGGCCAGCGGCGTGTCCAGCGACAGGTCGTAGCCGCCGACCTCGATGGTGCCGGCCACGCGCAGCGTGTCGCCCAGGCGGCTCATCGCGCACTTCACTTCGTCGTCGATGCACGAAACATAGGGCGCGAGTTCCGGCCGTTTCAGCCTGAACGTGGCGCTGTAGCCCTTGCCGGGGTAGATGGGAAGGCGCACGCCGACCTTGCGCAGCAGTGGCGCGGTCCACGAGCCGCAGGCCGCGACGAAGGCGTCGGCCTTCATGTGCAGCAGGCCACCCGTCGCGCGGTCGCGCACGGCCACGGCGGAGATCTCGCCACCGGCGCTTTCGAGCCGTTCGATGTCGCGGCCGTAGAGGAATTTCGCGCCACGCGCCTCGCACAGCTTTGCGAGTGCCTGCGTGAAGACGCGTGCGTCACCGCTTTCGTCGCTGCGCGTGTAGGTGCCGCCGACGATGCGATCGCCGAAGTTGCGGAACGCGGGCTCGATGTTCAGCAGTTCCTCGCGGCTGACCACGCGGCGCTCCACGCCGAAGCGCCCCATGAGCGCAGCGGCTTCGCCAGCGGATGCGAATGACTTTTCGTCCGTGTAGAAATGCGCGATGCCGCGCTCGAGCCGGTTGTAGTCGATGCCGGTGGCGCGCACCACGTCCTTCAGCGCGGCGTGGCTGTAATTGCCCAGCGCCACGATCTGCTGCACGTTGCGCACGAAGGCGGCGTCGGTGCACTGGCTCAGGAATTGCAGGCCCCATTGCCATTGGTGCCAGTCCAGCTGGGGACGGAACAACAATGGTGCATCGTTGCGGAACATCCACTTGAGCAGCTTGCCCGGCGCTTGCGGATTGGCCCAGGGCTCGCAGTAGCTCACGGAAATCTGTGCCGCGTTGGCAAAACTGGTTTCCAGTGCGGCGTCTGGCTGGCGTTCGACCACGATCACATCGTGGCCCCGCTCCAGCAGATGCCACGCCGTACTCACACCGATGATGCCTGCGCCAAGAACGATGACTTTCATGATCCGGCGAGTGTCTTCCAATTGCCTTTTCATGAACAGGGAAATTAAACTATCAGTGAAAACATCAGAATATCTAATATGAGTACATTCGATCCGGACGCCCTGGAGTGCCTGGCCGCCATCGTGGAGGAAGGCGGTTTCGAGCGTGCGGCCCAGCGCCTGTCCATCACCCAGTCTGCCGTCTCGCAGCGCCTGCGCGCACTCGAGGCGCAGGTGGGAACGGTGCTCATCGTGCGCAGCCGGCCGCTCAAGGCCACCGGAGCCGGCCTGCTGCTGCTCAAGCACACCAAGCAGTTGCGCCTGCTGCGCGCCGATCTGGAGCGCGACCTGCGCGAACTCGCGCCCAGTTCCCTGGGCGGCTCGCGTGAGGAAGAGCGCATTTCCATCGCCATCAACGCCGACAGCATCGCCACGTGGGCGCTGCCCGCGCTGGGCGAGCTTGTCCGCGACGGACTGCCGCTGGAGATCATCACGGACGACCAGGACTTCACGCACGAGTGGTTGCGCTCGGGCCAGGTGCTGGGCTGCATCACCACGCTCAAGCAGGCGCTGCGGGGTTGCAAGCTGGTGGCGCTGGGCGCGATGGACTATGTGGCCGTGGCCTCCCCCGGCTTTGCGCAGGCGCATTGCCCGCGCGGCCTCACCGCGCACAACTTCCGCGAGCTGCCTTTCGTCGCGTTCAACCGCAAGGACGACATGCAGGCCGAGTTCGTCAGCCGTGCGTTCGGCCTGAAGCGCGTCGCGCTCCATCACCTGTTCGTGCCGAGCTCCGAAGGGCAGGTGCGTGCGGTGCTGGCGGGCTGGGGGGTGAGTGTGGTGCCCGAACTGCTGGTGCGCGGACTCATCACGGACGGACAGCTGGTCAACCTCGCACCTGCCCACTCGGTGCCGGTGCAGCTGTACTGGCATTGCTGGAACCTGGAGTCGGAGGTGCTGAACGCGTTGAGCGATGCGCTCACGGCGGCGGCCGGTACAGCGCTGACGGGCGCGTCCGTGTATGCTGCCCCCGCATAGGCATACGGCCGTTGAAGCCGGGGGGTTGTTGTCGTGATTCGTGGGCTGGGGCTGCGTGCCCGTCTCGTCATGCTGGTGCTGGTCGCGCTTGCACCGGTCTTCGCGCTCGTGGCCTGGATGGCGTGGCAGAACCAGCAGGATGCGCTGGGCAGTGCGCGGGCGCAGCTGCTGTCGCAGGCCCAGCTGGCCGCCGCCGCGCAGGACCGCCTGCTGGACCGCACGCGCAACCTGATCGAGGCCGTGGGTAGCGCGCCCGCCATCCGTGATTCGAGCCCGCAGGTCTGCATGAGCTACTTCCGCAGCCTGCTGACCCAGTACCCCATCTACACCACCATGGGGCTCGTGTCGCCCGAACGCGAGCTCGTGTGCAATGCGGTCGATGCCCGGCTCCCCATTCCTGCCGAGAGCCTGCCCAGCCTGCAACGACTGCTGGATGCCAACCGCTTCATGATGGGGTCGCACCAGCTCACGCGCAGCGGTCGTCGCGTGGTGATGTTCGCCGCGCCGGTCCACGACGGCGCCGGCACGCTCCAGGGCGTCGTCTACGCGTCACTCGGCGTGGAGGCGCTGGGCAATGCATTGATCTCCATTCCACGCGTCGAGGAAGGCGAAACGCTGGTCATGGACCGCAATGGCACCATCCTGGCGGCCTACCCGCCCAGGCCCGACCTGATCGGCCAGAAGATGCAGGACGCCGTGGTGCTGTCCGCGCTGCAGGAAAAGCGCACCGGCCGCGCCCAGTCCATCGACGCCGACGGCCACCGCCGGGAATGGGCCTTTGCCCGTGCGCACGATGCGGGGGAAACGAACTTCTTCATCGCGGTGAGCGTGCCGCGCGATGCCATCGTGGCACCCGTCATCACCGGGCTGGTGCTGCAGCTTGCCGTGCTGCTGCTCACCGCCCTCGTCGGCGGCCTCGCGGCCTGGTGGATCGGCGAACGGATGATGGTGGGCCCTGCGCGCGCCATGCTGGACAAGGCGCATGCGCTGGCGCGTGGCGACCTGGGGGCGCGCGTGGCGCTGGACGGCCGTCACCCCGCCAGTGAACTCACGCAACTGGGCGGTGCGTTCAATGTCATGGCGCAGGCGCTGGAGATCCGGCGTGACGAACTCGACGCGATGCTGCGCAATGTCGAAAAAGAGCACGCCCTGCTTGACCTGATCATCAACAACATGAGCGAAGGTGTGGTGGCCGCCGACACGCAGGGCCGCCTGTTGCTGTTCAACGCGGCTGCCAAGCGCCTGTTCAGCCAGGACTCGACGGGCGAGCCGCTCACGGCCTGGACGCTCGGCCACGAACTGCAAGCGCCCGACGGTTGGGGTCCGCTCGCGCCGCAGGCGCGCCCGCTCGTGCGCGCGATCCTCGGCGAAAACGTGGACCGCTATGAACTGGCGGCCCGTCGCGACGGCTCCGGCGACCGCATGCTCAGCATGAACGTGCGGCCGCTGCTGGACAACGAGGACCGTCTGATCGGCGGCCTCGTGGTGGTCACCGACATTTCCGAGCGCCGCGCGGCCGAGGAGTTCGCGCGCGGGCAGGAACATGTGCTCGAACTCATCGCCAGCGGCACCGTGCTCAAGCTCTCGCTCGATGCCATCGTGCGCCTCATCGAGGACCAGGACCCCGATGCGATGTGCTCCATCCTGTTGCATCGCGACGGTGCGTTGTGGCAGGGCGTCGCACCCAGCCTGCCGGCCGAATTCAACTTCCTCATCGATGGACTGGCCGTGGGCGAGGGCAGCGGCGTCTGCGGCACGGCTGCCTTCAGGCGGCAGCCCGTGGTGGTGGAAAACATCGACACCGATCCGCTGGTGGAGCGCTGGCGCCAGCCTGCGGCCGAGGCGGGCGTGGTGTCCTGCTGGTCCACGCCGGTGACCGGTGCGGACGGCGGCTTGCTGGCCACGTTCGCGGTGTACCGCCGCTTCGCGCACCGGCCCAACGCGCGCGAATACGAACTGGTGGAAATCGCCACGCGGCTCCTGCGCCTGGCGGTGGAACGGTCCGCTGCAGAAGATGCGTTGCGCGACAGCGAGGCGCGCTTTCGCGAACTCGCCGAGAACATCCAGGACGTGTTCTACAGCTTCGACCCGCGCACCAATCGCATCATGTACGTGAGCCCGGCGTACGAAACGCTGTGGGGCCGCAGTTGTGCGAGCCTGATGGAGAACCCGAACTCCTTCGCTGCTTCCATCCATCCGGATGACAGGGAGCAGGCGCTGGCCATGCGCGCGCAGGGCGCGCAGCGCATGAGCGACATGCAATACCGCGTGATCCGGCCCGATGGCAGCGTGCGCTGGGTGCACGATCACTCCTACCCCGTCCCCAACGCGTCCGGCGAAGTCGATCGGGTCGTGGGCACGGCGCGCGACATCACGCCGCGCAAGCAGGCCGACCTGGACCTGCTGCACACCAACCGCGCGCTGCAGATGCTCAGCCGCGGCAACGAGGCGCTGGTGCGTGCCGAAGATGAACAGCACCTGCTGCTGGAAATCTGCCGCCTGGCAGTGAACATCGGCGGCTACCAGATGGCGTGGGTCGGCTATGCCGCGGAAGACGTGGGCCGCAGCATCACGCCGATGGCCTGGGCCGGCCAGGAGCTCGGCTACCTCTCCGAGGTGTCGCTCAGCTGGGCCGAGGACGACCCGCGCGGCCAGGGCCCGGCGGGCCGCACGATCCGCAGCGGCCACGTCGTCATCTGCGAAGACATCATGAACGACGCGGCCGGCATGTTCTGGCGTGCGCAGGCCTTTGCACGCGGCTATCGCAGCCTCATCAGCCTGCCGTTGCACGACGGGCGGCGCACCTTCGGCATGCTCGTGCTGTTCTCGCCCAACGTGCACAAGACGCGCTGGGAAGAAGTGAAGCTGCTGCAGGAACTGGTGGCCAACCTCGCTTACGGCATCACCAGCCTGCGCACGCGCGCCGAACAGAAGCGCATCGAGAACGTCATCCGCGCGGCCAATACGCAACTGGCCGAACAGGCGTCGCTGCTCGATCGGGCGCAGGACGCGATCATCGTGCGCACGGTCGAGAACCCGAGCATCCGTTACTGGAACAAGGGCGCCGAGCGCCTGTACGGGTGGACGTCGGAAGAAGCCCTTGGCCGCGAACTGCACGACCTCATCTATGCCGACGTCCGTCAGTACAACGACGTCATGCAGGTGCTGCTGGAGCAGGGCGAGTGGACCGGCGAGCTCTCGCAGATCGCGCGCGACGGCACGCCGCTGGCGGTCGAAGGCCGCTGGACGCTGGTGCGTGACGAGCAGGGCAACCCGAGCAGCGTGCTGGCCATCAACACCGACATCCGCGAGCGCAAGCGGGCGCGCGACCAGATCCTGCGCCTGAATGTCGAGCTCGAGCATCGGGTCCAGCAGCGCACGGCACAGCTGGTCGCGGCCAACAAGGAACTCGAGGCGTTCTCGTACTCCGTCTCGCATGACCTGCGCACGCCGCTCAATGCCATCGATGGATTCAGCCACCTGCTGGAGCGTTCGATCAAGACCACGGCCGACGAACGCCAGATGCACTTCCTCACGCGCATCCGCAACGGCACACGGCAGATGGGCGAGCTCATCGAAGGCCTGCTGCTGCTCGCACAGATCTCGCGCGCGAGCATGCGTGACGAAGAGGTGGACTTCGGTGATCTCGCGCAGCAGGTGGTCGCAGCATTGCGCGAGCGCGATCCCGCACGCACGGTGCAATTCACGGTGGACGACAACCTGATCGCGCGTGGCGATCCCCGGTTGCTGCGGCAAGTCATGGAGAACCTCGTGTCCAACGCGTGGAAGTTCACGTGGAACGCCAGCAGCCCGAGCATCCATGTCGGCATGGAAACCGGCAGCGAAGGCGAAATGGTGATCTTCGTGCGCGACAACGGCGCGGGCTTCGACATGGCGCATGCGAGCAAGCTGTTCGGCGCATTCCAGCGTCTGCACGCGGCCACCGACTTTCCGGGCACGGGCATCGGCCTGGCCACGGTGCAGCGCATCATCAAGCGCCACGGCGGGCGGATCTGGGCGCAATCGTCGCCCGGGCAGGGCGCGACGTTCTACTTCTCGCTGGGTCGTGAGGAAGTGCTGCCACTCGAATGAGCGGCAGCAGCGTGCGGACTACATGTCCTGCGAAAGCAGGGTTTCGCGCAACGCGATCGCCTTGTCGGCATCGAATGCGCCTTCGGCGCGCGCGAGGATGTCGCCGTAGCGGTTGAGCACGAGGACCTGCACGGCGTCGGTGCTGGCAACGGCGGCGGCACGGAGGAACTCGTCACGCTTGGTGAACACCGGCCACAGCGTCGCGATGTCACTGGCCTGGCTGTAGCGCGAGAGCAGGCGCGCCTGCACTTCGGCACGGTGCGAATCGCTGCCTGGATCCTCGATCACCGGCATGCGGATCCATCGGATTCCGGGCGCGTCACGCAACTGCAGGCCGTTGATCCATTCCTCGGCGCTTTCCCGGTGGTTCTTGCTGAAGGTGAGGACGGCCAGCGTACGCTCTGCAGGCAGTTCGGCGGGAAGCCGGACCGGCTGGCGGTTGGCCGGCTGCGCCACCACCATCGGCAGCTTGCCCATGACCGAGCTTTCACTCGGCGAAGCAAACGCCAGTGACAAAGCCGCCGCGACCGCAGCGACCCAGGCAAGAACGTTCATCCACACACTTTTCATGGCGAACTCCCACATTTCGGAGTGAGGTGACGATAACAAGAAGCAAAAAGCATGCAATGGAGAATTGTGTCCAACCGTTTGGTCAATTCTAGACTGGTTAGTAATAAAAAATACAAGACATTTGAATTCCGACGCAATCGGAATAAAATGCAAATATGAATACCGCCGTCGCCCCAGCAAAGATTTCATTCAAGCAGCAGATGCTGCGCGCGCGGGAGGATGCAATCATCACGACCGTCAACCGCTTCCTTGCAGAGAAGGGGTTCGACGCGATGACCGTGGACGAGGTGGCCGCAGCCGTGGGTATCGCCAAGGCCAGCCTCTACAAGCATTTTCCCAGCAAGGAAGACTTGGCCGCCGCCGCCATGGTGCGCGTGCTCGGGCGGACGCAGGATTATCTCGACAGCATTCCTGCCGACCTGTCTGCGCTGGAGAAGTTGCGTTCCGTCGTCCGCTGGGCCATGCAGGTCCAGCTGGCGGGCGAGATGCCGACCCTGCCGAGCCAGAATTCGGTGCTGCGGGCGGCGCTCATGGCCAACCGCGAGTACATCGACGGGCTGATGATGGTGAGCGACCAGCTAGGCGGCTGGATCGAGCAGGCGCAGGCAGATGGCGCCATCGACGCCGCCCTGCCGCCCATCGCCGTGCTCTACACCCTGTATGCGCGTGCCTGCGACCCGGTGCTCGAGTTCCTCAAGGCAGGCGGCCAGCATTCGGACGAGCAGATCGTCGACCTGGTGCTGCGCACCTGCTTCGACGGCCTGCGCGCCCGCTGAAGCCGGCTTCAGCGCACCAGCAGGACCGGCACCTTGCTGCGTGCCAGGACCTGCGTGGCCACGGAACCCAGCACCAGACTGCCCAGCGCACCCCAGCCGTGGGAGCCCATGACCACCAGGTCGAACTTGCCGCTGTCGGCGAACTTGGCGATGGTCTCGCCGGTGGGGCCGACCTTGTAGGCCGAGCGGGCCTCCATGCCGTGACGGCCCATGAACTTCAGGATCGGTGCCAACACTTTCCCGGCGGTTTCGGCGTGGTAGTCGTCCACGACCTTCTTGCCGAGTGCCAGCCCCGCTCTCGGGGGCAACGGCGTCAGCGCAGTGAACACGGTGAATTCGTGCCCGCCGCCGAACATCTCGTCGTGCGTGGCCAGATAGGCCAGCATCTTCTTGGTGAATTTGCTGCCGTCGGCAGCCAGCAGGATCTTCATGCGATACCCCTTCCTTGTTGAGTGAAGCAAGTCTAGGCCGCGGGGCCGCTGCGCCCCTTGACCTGAGTCAACCCGGGGCGGGTTGCCTGGCCGGAACCTCGATCACGGCGCGTGGCCGGAAGGCGTCCTGCTCGCCCTTGCCGGCATAGCCGAGCGGGTTGGCGACGACGCGGCAGCCGAGATGCTCGTAGAGGCTGGGCGCATGCAGGTGGCCATGGAGCCAGAGCTGGGCGTGGGCAAGCAGGTCGTCATGGCTGTTGCAGAAGCCTGCGGTGCCCGGTGTCAGGCCGTAGCGCGGGTCCATGCTGCGCAGGCTGGGCGCGAAGTGGGTGACCGCTACCGTCGAGCCTTCGAACGGTTCGCGCAGCGCCGCTTCGAGCCAGTCGCGGCAGACCTGGCACTGTTCGCGCACGCCTTCGGCCAGCCAGGGCTTGCCATGCCGCGTCCCCCCGGTGGTGCGCAGGTAGAAGTTGGCGGCGCGGAAGGCCTTCTCGCGCGCCTTGAGCCGTGATGCCAGAGAACCTTCGGCCGCCAGCGCGTCGAAATCGCTCCAGAGCGTGGTGCCGATGAAGCGCACACCGTCGATCACCAGCGACTCGCGCTCCAGCCACGTGATGCCCAGCCGGTCGCAGGTCTGGCGAAGGCGCACGTGGGTTTCGTCGAAATCGAGGGCGTCGTATTCGTGGTTGCCGGGTACGTAAAGCACCGGCACCGGCCAGCCGCCGTACTGGGGCAGGGGCGAGAACTGGCGCAGGCCGAAATCGGCGTCGCCCAGGCGCGAGCCGTACTGGTAGGAGCCGATGTCGCCGGCCAGCACGAGCAGATCGGCCTGCGGCGCCGGCTCGGCAATGAAGCCGGGTTGCGTTTCCAGATGCAGGTCGGACAGGAGTTGGAGCTTCATGGGGCGAGGTCTGAGGCCCGAGTTTAGAGGCGCAGCCGGACTGTTCCCGCCGGGTTATGAAGCGCCGCTCCCGACGTTATGCATGAAGCGCATGAAGTCGCCCTTGATGATCTAGGGAAAACCCTTATTCTTCTTTCATCCCAACAACGCGCCCCAGGCGCACCCATCATGTTTGCCCTCATCGCCCGGATTTCCCAGTTCCTGCGCCCTGCCGCAGCCCGTCGCCAGAGCGTGGCCCGTTCGCTCCTCGAAAGCGCCGAAGCCCGCGCCGGTTTGAATCCCCATCAAGCGCGTGAACTGCGCGAGGCCGCCCGCGCCTACCTCAGCGTCGTGCGCTGACCTGCGTTCGCGTGCGTCGCGAACCAAATACCGTTCATAAACGCGCAGCTATGGCTGCCTGGAGCCCGCGCGGCAACAATGCCCCGCATGAACGCACGCTCCGCGCCGCTGCGCATGCAGCTCAACACCTTCTTCTCGGGTCCCCAGGCCTGGCTCTTCCTCGCGGAAGACCGCGGCTACCTGCGTGACGAAGGCCTGACGATTGCCTTCACCGAGGGCGACACGGCGGCCAACGTCGTGCCGCGCATGGCGGCGGGTGGCTTCGACGTCGGCTACGGCGACCTGAATGCGCTGATCGAACACGCCGGCAAGGGCCTTGGCAATGCGCCGCTGGCCGTTTTCGCGAGCTACAACGCGTCGCCTTACACGATTGCCTTCCCTCGCGAATCGGCTGTCACCGACCCGCTGAAGCTCGCGGGCCTGAAGCTCTCGGCACACCCCAACGACGCAGCGATGATGCTGTTCCCCGAGCTGTGCCGCCTGAGCGGGCTCGACGCATCGGCGGTCGGCATCGAGATCTGCCCTGCACCGCACAGCGACATGGTGCCGGACCTGCTCAGGGGCCGTTGGGACGGCATGTTCGGCTTCGTCAACACGCTGATCGCCGCGTCCATCGAAGCGGGCATCGATCCGAACGAGCGCCTGCATTTCATGGAATACAACGACCACCTGCCGGATCTTTACGGCATGGCGGTGCTCGCGTCGCCGCAACTGGTGCGCGATGAGCCCGAGACCATCGAGCGCCTGCTGCGCGCGCTCAACCGGGGCCTGCAGGACACGGTGGACGACATCGACGCCGCCATCGATTCGCTCGCGCGTCGCAAGCCGGGCATGAACCGGGAGTCCGACCGCCGCCGGCTTGAAGGCACGTTGAAGCTCGAGATGGCGCACCGCGAAGGCGCGGCGCTGGGCATCGGCCAGATGGACATGGCGCGCTTCCAGCGTTCGATCGACCTGATCTGCGCGACGCGCGGCTTGCCGCACACACCGCTGGCTTCGCAGCTCTTCAACCCGGCATGGCTGCCGCCGCTTGAAGAGCGCGTGACGCAACTCGCGCGCGAACGCTGAAGCGATCCGTCAGAGCTTGATGCCCGCACCCTTCACCGTGGGGCCGAGTACCGACACCTGCTCTTTCACGAAGCTGTTGAAGCCCGCAACGCTCGTCGGCACCGCGGTGATGCCGAGCTCGACCAGCTTCTTCTTGATATCGGGCATGACCAGCACTTCGTTGCACGCGGTGTTGAGCTTCGTCACCATGTCCGTCGGCAGTTTGGCGGGGCCGGTGAGGCCGAAGAAGTTTTCCAGCACCAGCTTGCGGTAGCCGAACTCGGTGACCGACGGCACGTCGGGCATCAGCGGCGAGCGGCCGGGCGAGGTGACGGCGAGCGGCACGAGCTGGCCGCTCTTGAAGAAGGGCACATACGCCGTGATCACGTCGATGGCGACGGGGATGACGCCCGAGATCAGGTCGGTCGTCATCGGCGCGCCGCCGCGGTAGGGCACGTGCACCAGGTTCACGCCCATGGTCTTCTTCATCAGTTCGCCGTGGATGTGGCCGATGGAGCCGGGGCCGCCGGAGCCGAAGTCGAGCCGGCCCTGCTTGCGGGCCTGCGCTTCCAGATCGGACACGGTCTTGATCGGCACGTTGGGGTTGGCCATGATGACCAGCGGCGCGGAACCGAGATAGGCCACGTGCGTGAACGCCTCCACCGGGTCGTAGGGTTGCTTTTCCAGCGTGAACGGGCCCAGCGCGATCGGCGTGGTGTTGGACAGCATGAAGGTGTAGCCATCGGCTGGTGCCTGGGCCACGGCCATGCCGCCGATGGTGCCGCCCGCGCCGGGGCGGTTGTCCACCACCACGCTCTGGCCGAGTTTCCTGGTCAGCTGTTCGGCCATCACCCGGGCCAGGATGTCGCTCGATCCGCCGGGCGGGAAGGTGACGACGATCTTGATCGGCTTGTCCGGCCAGTTGGCGAAGGCGGGCAGCGCCAGCGAGGCGGCGGTGGCACCGGCTGCACGAAGCAGCGTACGGCGGGAGAGGGTGGGCAGTGTGTGGCGCATGGCGGATCCTGATGGGAGGGGATGCTTTTCAATGTACGGCGCTGCTTCTGGCACGCCAATCGCTAGCGAGTTATTCATCGCATAAGTAAACGGCGCCGGTCCGATGCCGGGTTGGCACCAAACTTGTGCGGGCTCACAGGAGCAGGTTTCACGCATGTCCCGTGCCCACGATCCGTTCGACACTTATCTGCTGCGCGTCTTCAGTACATTGATGACCGAGCGCAGCGTCTCGCGTGCAGCGGCGAAACTCGGGCAGTCTCAGCCGGCGGTGAGTGCGGCATTGAAGCGCCTGCGCGACATCCTGGGCGACCCGCTGCTGGTGAAAGACAAGCAGCGCATGGTGCCGACCGAGCGCGCCATGCAACTCGAGGCGTCGGTGCGCATCGTGCTCGCGGAGATCGACGGCCTGCTCGCGCCTGCCGACGTGTTCGAGCCCGCCACCACACGGCAGGTGTTCCGCGTGGGCACGCCCGACTACATCGCTCCGCCGCTCATGGCCAGCATGGTGGCGTACATGCGCATGACCGCACCTCGCGCGAAGCTGGTGATCCAGCCGCTGTCGCCCGACTTCGACTACGAAGCCGCGATGGCCGCGGGCGAGCTGGACGTGGTCATCGGCAACTGGCCGCAGCCGCCCGAGCACCTGCGCATGACCATCCTGCTGGAGGACGACGTGGTCTGCCTGGTCGCGCGCGACCATCCGCTGGCAGCCGGCATGACGGCCATGCAGTACCTCAACGGCGCGCACATCGTGCCGCTGATGTACAGCGTGACGCAACGCGGCGTGGTGGAGTCGCACCTGGCGGCGATGCGCATGTCGCGCGAGCACACGGTGGCGGTGCCGTTCTTCAGCCTGGCGCCGCATCTGCTGGTGGGCACGGACCTCATCTTCACCACGAGCCGGCATTTCGCGGACCATTTCGCAAAGACACTGCCGCTCGCGGTGGTGGATTCGCCGATCAACTTCCCGCCGATGCGCTTCTACCAGCTGTGGCACAGCCGAACACAGCATTCGCAGGCGCATGCGTGGCTGCGCTCGCTGCTGTCGGCGGTGGCGCGCACGGCGGGTGCGACGCAGGCCTTGCGGCAGGGCATCGCCGTCCCGGCCAAACGCCCGACCGGATCAGCCGCTAGCTGATGCGTGCCGGGCCGAAGGCCTGAAGCGCAGAACGCGTCATCGCCTGGCGCAGCCACCGGTGGCCGGGCGATTGCTGCATGCGGCGATGCCACAGCGAGTCCACATGCACGGTCGGGACTTCGAACGGCAGGTCGCGCTGCACCAGTTCGTCGGCAATGCCGGTGGTGCGCACGAAGTGGCGGGGCAGCACGGTCAGCAGGTTCGAATTGGCCACCACGCGCCCGGCGGTGAAGAACTGGTTGACGGTGAGCACGATGCGACGGTTGCGGCCCATGGCCGTGAGCGCTTCGTCGATGAAGCCGAAGGGCCGGCCTGAAAAGCTCACCAGCAGGTGGCGCGCCTCGCAGAAACGGTCCACGGTGAGCGCGCCCCTGGCCAGCGGATGGCCGCGTCGCATCACGCAGACGTACTCGCCGTCGTAGAGGCGTTCATGTTCGTAGCTCAGGCCTTCGTCGGCCTGGTTGCGCGCGGTGAGGTCGGCCATCACGGCGGGAAAGTAGCCGACCGCGAGGTTGGTTGTCTCTTCATCGAGCAGGCGGCGCGGGTCGCGCGTGGTGAGGGGAACCACGCGCAGGAAAACGCCGGGTGCCTCCGCCTCCACGATGGCGACCAGACCGGGGATCAGTTCGGCCGCGGTGGCGTCGGCCATGGCGAGCACGAAGGTGTCCTGCGCCAGCGCAGGCACGAATTCGGTGGGAGCCAGCGAATCCTGCAGTTGCCGCAGCGCCTCACGCACCGAAGGCCAGAGCGCCAGGGCACGGGGCGTCGGCTCGACCCCTTGTCCCGAACGGCGCACCAGTTCGTCGCCCAGCGAATCGCGCAGCCGGCGCATGGCATTGCTGATGGCCGGCTGCGTGAGGGACAGGTTGCGCGCGGCCCGGGTGAGGCTGCGCTCGGACATGACCTCGTCGAAGACGCGCAGCAGGTTCAGGTCAAGGGTTCGGAAATTGAGCGGCTTCATGGCAATTCATCACTGATGTGAATGATATGCATCAGAAATATAAAGTGGAAAGATCAAAGGGTAAACCCTAAGATTCATCCCATCGACCGGGCGCGTGCCCGGTCTACACAGGGAAAAGGAAATCATCATGGCCAGCTTTGTTCACCTCGAATACTCCATGCAACACCCCGGCGTGACTCGCGCCGGTCGTGCCGTGGACACGATCAAGGGCTCCGGCATCGTCGCCCTCGCCCACTCGCTGGGTCAGGCCGTGCGCAAGAGCTATGGCGCCTGGCTCGAAAGCCGCCGCCAGGCCGCCGAAGACGACAAGCTGTGGAAGCTGGCGCTGACCGATGCCCGCGTGATGGCTGAACTCAGCCGCGCGATGAGCAGCGACGCCGCCAGCGATCTGCGGAAGTATTACTGACCCCCCCGAAACTGAACCCCCCGAAGCGCCTTCGGCGCCTCCCCCCAGGGGGCAGTGCTACGGACCGGCGGAGCCGGATCCGTGCACTCCGGGTTTAGTCGGCGCGCCACTTGGCGCGCATAAAAAAAAGGCCGTGAGCTTTCGCCACGGCCTTTTTCTATGGGGCGCGACAGCGCCACCATTTGCCTTTACGCGGCGAGGCGTTGCTCGATGGCAGCCTTCGTGTCGGTCAGTTCCTTCGGCAGGTTGTGCTGCAGCTGCTTGAAGAGGTCTTCGTGCAGCTTCAGTTCGGCCTGCCACGCGGCCTTGTCGATGCTGGTGACGGACTGGAACTGTGCGGCGCTGAAGTCCAGGCCGGTCCAGTTCAGTTCGTCGTACGCGGGGCTCACGCCGAAGACGTGGTCCTGGCCATTGGCCTGGCCTTCGATGCGGTCGATCATCCACTTGAGCACGCGCATGTTCTCGCCGTAGCCGGGCCAGACGAATTTGCCGTCCTCACCCTTGCGGAACCAGTTGGTGGTGTAGATGCGCGGCAGCTTGGCGCCGGACCGGGTGAGCTTGTCGCCCATGTTCAGCCAGTGCTGGAAGTAGTCGGCCATGTTGTAGCCGGCGAAAGGCAACATGGCGAACGGGTCGCGGCGCACGATGCCCGCCTGGCCCGTGGCTGCAGCCGTGGTTTCCGACCCCATGGTCGCGGCCATGTAGACGCCTTCGGTCCAGTTGCGGGCTTCGGTCACCAGCGGCACGGTCGTCGAGCGGCGGCCGCCGAAGATGAAGGCGTCGATCGGCATGCCGGCCGGGTCGTCCCACGCAGCGTCCAGCGCAGGGTTGTTGACGGCGGCGACGGTGAAGCGGGCGTTGGGGTGTGCGGCGGGGCGCATTTTGCCGTTCTCGCCGTTCTGCCTGGCGATCTCGGGCGTCCAGTCACGGCCTTGCCAGTCCATCAGGTGCTCGGGGTAGGCCTTACCCGGGGCGTCGGCTTCCATGCCTTCCCACCAGACGTCGCCGTCGTCGGTCAGCGCGACGTTCGTGAAGATCACGTTTTTGTCCAGGCTGGCCATGCAGTTCGGGTTGGTCTTGTAGTTGGTGCCGGGGGCGACGCCGAAGTAGCCCGCTTCGGGGTTGATGGCGCGCAGCTTGCCGTCGGCTTGCGGCTTGATCCAGGCGATGTCGTCGCCGATGGTGGTGACCTTCCAGCCTTCGAAGCCGGCGGGCGGCACGAGCATCGAGAAATTGGTCTTGCCGCAGGCGCTGGGGAAGGCGGCGGCCACGTGGTACTTCTTGCCCTGCGGGTTCGTCACGCCGAGGATCAGCATGTGTTCGGCCAGCCAGCCCAGGCCACCGGAGGGCCCCTGCGAGGCCGCACGTCCCATGGTGGACGCGATGCGCAGCGCAAAGCACTTCTTGCCCAGCAGCGCGTTGCCGCCGTAGCCCGAACCGTACGACCAGATCTCGCGCGTCTCGGGGTAGTGGACGATGTACTTGGTCTTGTTGCAGGGCCACTTCACGTCGGCCTGACCGGCTTCGAGCGGTGCGCCCACGGTGTGCACACAAGGCACGAACTCGCCGTCGGTGCCGAGCACGTCGAACACGGCGCGGCCCATGCGGGTCATGATCTTCATGTTGACGGCCACGTAGGGGCTGTCGGAGAGTTCCACGCCGATGTGGGCAATGGGCGAACCCAGCGGGCCCATCGAGAACGGCACCACGTACATCGTACGGCCACGCATGCAGCCGTCGAACAGCGCGGGCTCCGAAGGAGACCTCCCGGTCTCGAGGGTCTGGCGCATCTCGGCGGGAGCGACCCAGTTGTTGGTCGGGCCGGCGTCTTCCTTGTTCTTCGAGCAGATGTAGGTGCGGTCTTCCACGCGCGCCACGTCGCCCGGATCAGACCAGGCGAGGTAGGAGTTCGGGCGCTTGGCCTCATTGAGTTTGATGAAGGTGCCGGCATCGACCAGTTGCTGGCAGAGGCGGTTGTATTCGTCTTCGCTGCCGTCGCACCAGTAGATGGTCTCGGGCTTGCAGAGGGCGGCCATGTCGGCCACCCAGGCGATCAGCCTGGCGTTCTTCACGTAAGCCGGCGTGTTCAGGTTGAGGCCCTGCATCACGGGTGAGTTCATCGGAAAGCTCCTGAGATTGAAAACTGTCTTTCGCAAGCCTTGTGGTGCGCGCGCGCCTTGCGGGAGACATTTTCTGGAGCGGCACAACCCGCCCCGGATGACGATTTTATGAACCGACCTTCCGGGTTACGACCTAATTCCATGCAAAACCAGCATAGGGTTATGCATGACCATTGCAGCCCTCCCGAAACGGAAAAACCCTGTTGGCCAATGGCTCACAGGGTTTTCGGGGCGGTGCCGGTGCACCGGATTCAGGGGGAGCCGGTGACCCGGCTTCCTGATGCGTGCCTCTATCAGGCCATGTAGATCGCGATGAAGGCCAGCAGGAACATCAGCACGCCGCCGACGATGGGCAACACGATGGGCATGGCCGGAACGATGGATTCGACGACGTCTTGTTCGTGCGATTCTGCGTGCGTGTCGTGGGACGGTGCGCTGGACATGGCTTGGCCTCGTGGAAACTGTGGAAATGCCCGGAAACGTGGGCGTCAGCGGGATTCTAGCCGCCCGGCGCTCAGAGCAGGGCGTAAGTGGTGCTTGAACGGCTCACGCTCTTGCCATCCTGTGCGCCACGGATGTCGATCTCGCCGAACGCCAGCGCCTTGCCGGCGCGCAGCACACGCGCCTGCACCAGGGCGTCCTGGTTCGACAAGGGTTTGAGGAAGCTGGCGTTGAGCTGCACCGTGGTGCAGGGCCGGAACGCGCCGAAGTGCCGGATCAGTGCCAGCACCATCGCCGTGTCGGCGGCGGCCATCATGGCCTGGCCGCACAGCATGCCGCCCACGCGCGACAGGCGGGCACTGTGCGGCAGGCGCAGCGTCACGCTGTCCGCATCCAGACTGTCCACGCGCAGGCCGAGCTCCTGCACCCAGGGCGCGAAGTATTCGGCCAGCGCGGCGTCCAGCGTCTGCGGGGTGACGGGCATGTCCTGTGTCGTCTCGCTCATTTCTGCTCCTCGGCTTCATAACCTGCGGTCTTCAGTGCGTCGATCACGGCGGCGATGTGCGCCTTGCCGCGTGTCTGGATGACCATCTCGATGTCCACGTTCTGCGCCGACAGCATCGTGAACGCGCGCTGGTGATGCACTTCGTCGATGTTGGCGCCCGCTTCGGCCACGGTCGCCGTGATGCGTGCCAGCGAGCCCGGCACGTCGCGCGCCCCCACGCGGATGCGCGCCAGCCGCCCGGCGCGCACCATGCCGCGTTCGATGATCGCAGCCAGCAGCAGGGGGTCGATGTTGCCGCCGCTCAGCACCAGGCCCACCTTGCGTCCGCGGAAGCGCTCGGGGTGGCGCAGCAATGCCGCAAGACCCGCAGCGCCAGCGCCTTCCACCAGCGTCTTCTCGATCTCGAGCAGCATCACGATGGCCTGCTCGATGTCCCCTTCGTCGACCAGCAGCAGATCGTCGACGCGGCGCGCAATCACTTCCCGCGTGATCACGCCCGGTGTGCCGACGGCGATGCCTTCCGCGATCGTGCTCTGTCCCTGCGCATGATGCGTGCCCTTGATGGCGTTCACCATCGCCGGAAATCGCATGGTCTGCACGCCGATCACCTCGATGCCCGGGCGCAAGGCCTGCGCTGCGGTTGCAATGCCTGCGATCAGGCCGCCGCCGCCCACTGAAATGACCAGCGTGTCCAGGTCCGGCACGGCCTCCAGCATCTCCAGGCCCACGGTGCCCTGGCCGGCTGCAATGGCTTCGTCATCGTAGGGGTGTACGAACACCAGCCCTTCCGCCTGCGCTTTCTCCAGCGCGAAGGCACGCGCTTCGTCCAGCGTATCGCCATGCAGCACCACCTCGGCGCCGAAGCCGCGTGTGCGCTCGACCTTCACCCCGGGCGTGAAACGCGGCATCACGATGACCGCACGCAGGCCGAGCCGTTGCGCGTGGTAAGCCACACCCTGCGCATGGTTGCCGGCGGACATGGCGATGACGCCCCGTGCGCCCTCTTCGGCCGTGAGTTGCGCGAGCTTGTTGCACGCGCCACGCTCCTTGAACGACGCGGTGAACTGCAGGTTCTCGAACTTCAGGTAGACGTTCGCGCCGGTGATCTGCGAGAGCGTGCGCGATTCGACACACGGCGTGTCGAGCACCTGCCCGTGCAGGCGCTCCGCTGCGGCACGGATGTCATGGATTTCCAGCATGGGCGGATTGTGCCGGGCCGCGTGTCGTCGCGAAATAGCGACAGCAAATATTCAGCCATGCGCGGCATATTTCCGTGCGGGCGTCTTCCCTCCATGCAAAAGCTGCGTTATCGTGGAATTCACTCGTCGTTGCAGGAGGTTCTTGCATGGTCAGACGCATGGCAGTTGAAGTGACTGGCTCGCAGCCCCGCGGCCAGGCCTTGCCTTCGCCCGGCCTCAAGGACGCGCCCGTGCTCGACCTGATGTGTTCGCACTTCGTGCTGACGCTTGCGGCCAAGCAGGGGCCCAAGTTCAATGTGCGCCGCGACCTCAACGGCCTGCTCTCGCTGGCGGGCCGTCACCTCGTCTGGCCGGCGCCGGTGCTCACGCGCCTGCGCGGCTTCCTGGCGCGTCGCTGTGCGGGCAACGACTTCTGGCGTGGCCACGAAGCGCTCGAGCCACGCGAATTCCTCGACCGTTATGGCGTCTGGCGCGGCCCGTACGAAGAAGGCACGCTGTATTTCTATCTGGACGAATACGCCAAGGACAGCCCGCGTGACCTGTTGTCGGTGCTGTCGGTCACGGGCAGCTGGCTCACGCATACGCTCAAGAAGCAGTCCACACGTGTGGAGAAGAACATCGATGCCCTGTCCGGGCTGCTGCAGCTCAACCGGGCCGAGCGCGCGCTGCTGCTCTACGGCACGCTCGCGCGCTACCAGCGCGACCTGCGCTCGCTGCTGGTCGAGTTCAAGGTGAGCAACGCGCCCGAAGCCTATGCCGCCATCGCGGAAGTGGCGGGCGTCAATGCGACCGAGGTCGGCGAAGCGCTGCGCGCCGGCTCGCGGCTCGAGCGCATCGGCCTCGTCGAGAACCTGATTTCCGAACACAACATCACCGACCTGGCCGACCTGATGAAGGTCAGCGAGAAGCTGCCGCCGGTGCTGATGCGTGAATACCGCGACCAGAACGAGCTCATGGCCGTGTTCACGCGGCCGTCGGCGAAGAGCACGCTGGGCGTGGACGACTTCTCCTTCGTGGCGGACGATGCGCAGGTGCTCTGCACGCTGCTGCGCAACGCCGTTACGCGCAAGGAGCCAGGCGTCAACGTGCTGCTCTACGGCCCGCCCGGCACGGGCAAGACGGAGCTGGCGAAAGTCGTGGCGCAGGCAGCAGGGCTCGAACTCTTCGAAGTGGAATATGCCGACCGCGACGGCAACTCCCTGTCGGGCCGGGACCGCTACCGGTCGCTGCAGATCGCGCAGGTGTTCCTCAAGGGCAGTGCGCAGGCCGCATTGCTGTTCGACGAAGTGGAAGATGTCTTCCCGCCGATCTCCAGCGAGGCCGCGCAACTCATGGCGCGCGCCGAACAGGTCGCGATGCCGGTGAGCGGCTCGGTCAGCGGCAAGGCATGGGTGAACCAGATCCTCGAGTCGAATCCGGTGCCGACCATCTGGGTCACCAACCGCATCGAGCAGATCGATCCGGCGTTCCGCCGCCGCTTTGCATACCACCTGGAACTGAAGTCGCCGCCGCCCGGCGCGCGCGAAGGACTCGTGCGGAAAGCGCTCGACGGTGTGCCGGTATCCGAAGGCTTCGTCGCGAAGCTCACCGAGCGCAAGGGCCTCACGCCGGCGCAGATCCGCACGGCGCTGCGCTTCGCCGGCCTCGCGCAGGTGGAGGGGCAGGATGCCTCGACCGCAGCATCGGCTACCGAGATGCTGATCGAGCGCCAGTTGCGCAATGCCGACCTCGCGCTCGGCAGCCGCGAGCAGGCACGCGGCGCGCGGCGCAGCGTGACGACGTACGACCTGGACATGCTCAACGTCGAGTCGCGCTTCGAGGTGCCGCGCATCGTGCAGGCCCTGCGCGCGCGCGGCCATGGCACGCTGTGCTTCTACGGCGCGCCCGGTACCGGCAAGACGGCGCTGGCCGAGCACATCGCCACCGCACTCGGCAAGCCGCTCATCATCAAGCAGGCGAGCGACCTGATGAGCAAGTTCGTCGGCGAGACCGAGCAGAACATGGCCGCGATGTTCCGCGAGGCGGAGAACGAGAAAGCCGTGCTGCTGCTCGACGAGGCCGATTCGTTCCTGCAGGACCGTCGCGGCGCGCAGCGCACGTACGAGGTGACCGAGGTCAACGAAATGCTCCAGGGCATGGAGCGTTACGCCGGCATCTTCGTGTGCACCACGAACCTGCTGGACCGCATCGACCAGGCGGCACTGCGGCGTTTCACGTTCAAGATCCGGTTCAATCCGCTGACCCTGCAGCAGCGCGAGAAGATGTTCATCAACGAAGCGCTGGCCGGCGACGCGGCTGCGTTCACCGATGCGGCACGCGCGCGGCTGGCGAAGCTCGAGCAACTGTGCCCGGGCGATTTTGCGGCGGTGAAACGTCAGGTCGACATCCTGGACGCGAGCTTCACCACCGAGGAATTCCTCGAGCAGCTCGAAGCCGAGCACCGCATCAAACCCGAAGTGCGCGAAGCGCGCGGCATGGGGTTCGTGCAGTAGCAGCGACCTTCAGACGGCCGAAGCGACGCGCAACACCTCTTCCCCATAAGCCTGCAGCTTCTTCTCGCCGATGCCGCTGACGCCGCGCAGGTCGTCGAGCGACTGCGGCGCGATGTCGGCGATGGCCGCGAGCGTGGCGTCGTGGAAGATCACGTAGGCCGGCAGGTTGTGTTCGCGCGCGACTTCGGCACGCCATGACTTGAGCGCGTCGAAGCGACGCTGCCCGTCCGCATCCAGTGCTGCAGCAGCGGAGGGCTTGCTGCCCGCCGAACCCGAACCCGTGCGCGTGCGGCTGCGTCCCGCAGGCTGCGACACCGATTCGCGCAACTGAACGGTCACCTCGCCCTTGAGCACGGCGCGCGACGCGTCGGTCAGCGCCAGCGTGTTGAAGGCTTCGGAATCGACCGCCACCGCGCCGATGGCGATGAGCTGGCGCAACACGCCACGCAACTGCGCTTCGCTGTACTCCGCGCCGATGCCGAAGGTGGAGAGCGTGTCGTGCCCATGCTGTGCGACTTTTTCGGTCTTCTTGCCGCGCACGATGTCCATGATGTGGCCCGTGCCGAACCCGATGCCGCTCCTTTGCTGCACGCGGTAGATGGTGGACAGCAGCTTGCGCGCGGCATCCGTGCCGTCCCACACGGCCGGCGGTTTCAGGCAGTTGTCGCAGTTCATGCACGGCTGGCTGTCTTCGCCGAAATACTTGAGCAGCCGCACGCGCCGGCAATCGGTCGCTTCGGCCAGGCCCAGCAGCGCGTCGAGCTTGCCGCGCATGACCTGCTTGAATTCCTCGCCCGCCGGGCTTTCGTCGATCATGCGGCGCTGGTTCACCACGTCCTGCAAGCCGTAGGTCATCCACGCGTTCGCGGGTTCCCCGTCGCGGCCCGCGCGGCCGGTCTCCTGGTAGTAGCCTTCGATGTTCTTGGGCATGTCCAGGTGGCAGACAAAGCGCACGTCGGGCTTGTCGATACCCATGCCGAACGCAATGGTCGCGACCATCACGATGCCTTCCTCGCGAAGGAACCGGTCCTGGTGCTGCTGGCGCACGGCGGCATCCAGGCCTGCGTGGTAGGGCAGCGCGTTCAATCCTTCGTTGGCCAGCATCTGCGCCACTTCTTCCACGCGCTTGCGCGACTGGCAGTACACGACGCCCGCATCGCCCGTGTGCTCGCGCTCGATGAAGCGCAGCAACTGAAGCGACGCGTCTTTCTTCTCGACGATCGTGTAGCGGATGTTCGGCCTGTCGAAGCTGCTGACGAACTGGCCGGCGTCCTGCAGTTGCAGGCGCTCGACGATGTCTGCGCGCGTGAGCGCATCCGCCGTGGCGGTGAGCGCGATGCGTGGCACGGACGCGAAGCGCTCGTGCAGCACGGTGAGCGCGCGGTACTCGGGGCGGAAGTCGTGACCCCACTGGCTCACACAATGGGCTTCGTCGATGGCGAACAAAGCCAGTTGCCCGCGCTCGTGCAACTTGTCCAGCAAGCCGAGGAAGCGGGGCGTGGTGACGCGCTCGGGCGCGGCGTACAGCAGTGTGATGTCGCCGCGCGAGAGGCGCTGCTCGACGCGCCAGGCCTCGTCGCTGTCGAGCGTGGAGTTGAGGAACGCGGCTTCGACGCCGGCTTCGTGCAGCGCGCCGACCTGGTCGTGCATCAGCGCGATCAGCGGCGAGACGACGACGGTGATGCCCTGGCCGAGCCGTTGCCTGGCAATCGCCGGGATCTGGTAACACAGCGACTTGCCGCCGCCGGTGGGCATGAGCACCAGCGCGTCACCGCCACCGATGACGTGTTCGACGATGGCCTGTTGCGGGCCGCGGAAGTGGTCGTAGCCGAAGACTTCCTGCAGGATGGACTGGGGAGAGGCGGACTTCAAGGGGCGGGATGCAGGAAAGCGGGCGGGGTTGACTTGAAAGCGGTGCGGGCGGCGTGCATCTGCAGGAGGCCGAGGCCCTGGTGCCGGCATGCCGATTGTGCTGGCAAATCGCCCGGACAGCCCGGCCTTTCTACAATCCTTCACATGAAACCCGCTCCGTACACCCGTGGCCAGGCCCTGCCCGGCATCCTGTCCCGACGCATCGCCATCCTCGACGGCGCCATGGGCACGATGATCCAGCGCTTCAAGCTCACGGAGGCGCAGTACCGGGGCGAGCGCTTCAGGGACTTCCCCAAGGACGTCAAGGGCAACAACGAGCTCCTGAGCCTCACGCGGCCCGATGTCATCCGCGACATCCACGAAGGCTACCTCGCCGCCGGCGCGGACCTGATCGAGACCAACACCTTCGGCGCGACCACCATCGCGCAGGCCGACTACGACATGGCCGACCTGGCGTACGAGATGAACGTCGAATCGGCGAAGCTCGCCCGCGCGGCCTGCGACAAGTTTTCCACGCCGGACAAACCGCGTTTCGTGGCCGGCGCGCTCGGCCCCACGCCCAAGACCGCAAGCATCAGTCCCGACGTGAACGACCCCGGTGCGCGCAACGTGAACTTCGAGGAACTGCGCGCGGCCTACTTCGAGCAGGTCAGGGGGCTGGTCGAAGGCGGATCGGACGTGCTGCTGGTCGAGACGATTTTCGACACGCTCAACGCCAAGGCAGCGCTGTTCGCCATCGACGAGTTCTTCGACCAGTCGGGTGAGCGCCTGCCCATCATCATCAGCGGCACCGTCACCGACGCGTCGGGCCGCATCCTCTCCGGCCAGACCGTCACCGCGTTCTGGCACAGCGTGCGCCATGCGCAACCGCTGGCCATCGGCCTGAACTGCGCGCTGGGTGCGGCGCTGATGCGCCCGTACATCCAGGAGCTCAACCGCGCGGCGCCCGACACCTACATCAGCTGCTACCCGAACGCGGGCCTGCCCAACCCGATGAGCGACACCGGTTTCGACGAAACGCCGGCCGATACGTCGCGGCTGCTGCACGAGTTCGCAGCCGAAGGCCTGGTCAACATCGTCGGCGGCTGCTGCGGGACAACGCCGGACCACATCGGGGCCATCGCCCGTGCGGTCGCGCCGATGGCTGCGCGCGAAGTGGCGCGCAACCGCTTCTACGCGGAAGCGGCCTGACGCAGCGCGGCACATTTCCGAAACCTTCGTAGCAGGCGCGCCGTGCTCACCAAAGTCCACGCCCGTCGTCTTCGCGAAATTTACCGCTCGGCCGGCTGGCCGTCGCAGGATCTGATCGAAGTCGAGCTGCTGGCCGAAGGCCTGCTCGAACGCATGCGCACGGCGGAAGGCCACGAATGCCTGCGCGTGACCGAAGCCGGCATCCGTCTGCTCGCCGACACACTCGTGAAGAACCGCGCCGCGCGCTCGGCGCACGAAGCGCTGGTCGAGCAGGTGGCGCGCGAGATGGTGCGCGCGGGCCGCATCGCGTGGCGCGGGTTGTCGTTGCGCGCGCTCGTGCCGGCCGATATGCCGCAAGATGCGACGGATCCGACGGATGCATCTGCGATGGGAACCGCCGGCGAAGGCGCTCCGGTTGCCGACGCGCGCCGCTGGTGCATCGCCATGCCCGACGTCTTTTCCATTCGCAACACCACGGTCGAAGCGTATGCGCAGCCCATCGTGCACGAGGTGAAGGTGCGACGCGCCGACCTGCTGGGCGAACTGCGCAACCCCGCCAAGCGCGCCGCCTACCTGGACCTGAGCAGCGAGTGCTGGTACGTGCTGGGCTGCGACGCGAAAGGCCGTCCCATCGCGTCGGAGGACGAAATCCCCGCCGAATGCGGCGTGATGCTGTGCGAGCAGGGTCGTCTCATCGTCGTGCGCAACGCGCCGCGCCGCGCGAAGACCGTGTCCTTCGGCACATGGATCGCGCTGGCCAGGGCGACGCCCGTCACGGGGCTCGACGCGGAAACGCAGGGGCTGCTCTAACGGCCTGCGTGCCGCGCTTCGCGCGCCTGTTGCATCAGTTCCACGAAGCGCCGCGCGCCCAGGCCCATGGGCCTTTCCAGCGACCACACCACGTCGACATACAGCGCCATCGAATTCGTCAGGCCGAGCAGCGGAATCTCCACCAACGTGCCGCCGGCCAGTTGCGAACGCACGAAGCTGCGCGGCAGCCAGCCCCAGCCGAGGCCCGCTTCCAGCAGGCCGAGTGCGGCGACCGGGTTGTCGGTGCGCCAGATGTGCCGCGCGAAGATCACGCGCGGGTCCGAACTGCCGGTGTCGCGACCGGCCACGATGATCTGCCGCGTGTTGGTCAGGTGTTCTTCGCGCAGCGTGCCACCGGGACCGGCGGCCACCAGCGCAGGATGCGTCGGCGCCATCACGGCCACCAGCGTTTCGTTGCCGACTTCCTGGAAGCTCTCACGTCCGTCGAGGCTGGGCCGCTCGAACACCAGCGACAACTGCACACGCCCGGCGTGCAGCAGCGCGAGCGCATCGGCCTGCGGCGCGACCAGCACTTCGACCTGAAGCAGCGGATATTCCGCGGCCAGTTGCGCAAGCGGCGCGCTCCACGGGGCCGACAGCAACTCCGGCGCGATGGCGATGGCCAGGCGTTCCTCCAGGCCCTGTGTCAGTGCGAGCGCGTGTGCGTCGAGTTGCCGCAACTGCGCCGCCAGTTGCCGCGCCTGCGGCTCCAGCGCGCGGGCGGCAGCCGTGGGCACCGGCTCGCGGCCGCCGCGGTCGAACAACGTGAGCTGCAGCTCTGCCTCCAGGTTCGCCATCGCCATGCTGACGGCCGAAGGCACACGCCGCAGCGACCGCGCGGCGGCGGAGAACGATCCGTGGTCGAGCACCGCGAGGAAGACCTGGACGCTGTCACTGGTGAAAGCCATCGCTGGATTATCCGGGAATGGTTGTGAATCATCAGAAAAACTGAAAGCTTCTGACTTTTTATATCAGTCGATCAGTCATAAAGTCCAGCCATCGTCACTCAAAGCACCTCGGTAAGGACATCGGAAATGCAGGGCATCAAGCGCAAAGTCGTCTACGTCACCTTGTACGAAGGCTTCGCCATCCTGTTCGCCAGCATCGGGCTGGCAGCCATGTCGGGGCACGGCGCGGGCCATTCGACCGCGCTCGCTGCCATCTGCTCGGCCATCGCCGTTGTCTGGAACCTGACCTACAACACGATCTTCGAAGCCTGGGAATCGCGCCGCCCCGAGCGGCACCGAAGCGTGGCGCGCCGCGTGGCGCATGCCATCGGTTTCGAAGGGGGTCTGGCGGCCATCCTGGTGCCGGTGTTCGCGTGGTGGCTGGGCGTGGACCTCTGGACGGCGCTCTGGATGGACATCGCGCTGCTCATCTTCTTCCTCGTCTACACCTTCTGCTTCAACTGGATCTTCGACCGCGTGTTCGGCCTGCCGGCTTCGGTGACGGGCGGTGACCGACACGGCGCCGAAAGCACCGTGACCGGCGCGGTCTGAGCTGATCTTTCGCACGCACCGGACCCGCGCCGGTAAAATTGCGGGCTTCCGCAAGGAGCGCTGCAGCGTGGCGCTCTCCACGAGAGTGAGTCCATGAGCGATCCGAACCTTCCGAAAGACACCGCCGAACAGGCTCCGCAACCGGCGCCGATGCGCCTGTCGGGCCTCGAGCCCGTGCTGATCGGCAAGGGCTCGCTCTTCGTCAACATCGGCGAGCGCACTAACGTCACCGGCTCCAAGGCCTTCGCGCGGATGATCCTCAACGGCCAGTTCGAGGAGGCGCTGGCCGTCGCGCGCCAGCAGGTGGAAAACGGCGCGCAGGTGATCGACGTGAACATGGACGAAGCCATGCTCGACAGCAAGGCCGCGATGGTGCGCTTCCTCAACCTGATCGCGTCCGAGCCGGACATCGCGCGCGTGCCGATCATGGTGGACTCGTCGAAGTGGGACGTGATCGAGGCCGGCTTGCGCTGCATCCAGGGCAAGGGCATCGTGAACTCGATCTCCATGAAGGAAGGCATCGAGAAGTTCAAGCACGAGGCACGGCTCGTCAGGCGCTACGGGGCGGCCGCCGTGGTGATGGCGTTCGACGAAACCGGCCAGGCGGACACCTTCGCTCGCAAGATCGAGATCTGCGAGCGCGCCTACCGCGTGCTCGTGGATGAAGTGGGCTTTGCGCCGGAAGACATCATCTTCGATCCGAACATCTTCGCGGTGGCCACCGGCATCGAGGAACACAACAACTACGCGGTCGATTTCATCGAGGCGGTGCGCTGGATCAAGCAGAACCTGCCGGGTGCCAAGGTGTCGGGCGGCGTGAGCAACGTGAGCTTCAGCTTCCGCGGCAACGACCCGGTGCGCGAAGCCATCCACACCGTGTTCCTGTACCACGCCATCGCGGCCGGCATGGACATGGGCATCGTCAACGCCGGCATGGTCGGTGTGTATGACGACCTCGAGCCGACGCTGCGCGAGCGCGTGGAAGACGTGGTGCTGAACCGCCGCCCTGACGCCGGCGAGCGCCTCGTCGAGATCGCCGAGACAGCCAAAAGCGGTGCCAGGGACGAAAGCAGGAAGCTCGAATGGCGTGGCACGCCCGAAGCGCCGGTGAGCGTGGAGCAGCGCCTCTCGCACGCCATGGTGCACGGCATCACCGATTTCATTGTCGAAGACACGGAAGAGGCCTACCAGGCCATCCTGGCCAAGGGCGGCCGTCCGCTGCATGTGATCGAAGGTCCGCTGATGGTGGGCATGAACATCGTGGGCGACCTGTTCGGTGCCGGCAAGATGTTCCTGCCGCAGGTGGTGAAGTCGGCGCGCGTGATGAAGTCGGCCGTGGCTCACCTCATCCCCTACATCGAGGAAGAAAAGCGCCAGGACGAAGCGGCCGGCCGCGACGTTCGCAGCAAGGGCAAGATCATCATCGCCACGGTGAAAGGCGACGTGCACGACATCGGCAAGAACATCGTCACCGTCGTGCTCCAGTGCAACAACTTCGAAGTGGTGAACATGGGCGTGATGGTCCCGTGCCACGAGATCCTGGCGAAGGCGAAGGTCGAGGGCGCGGACATCGTCGGCCTGTCGGGCCTGATCACGCCGAGCCTGGAGGAGATGCAGTACGTGGCCGGCGAGATGCAGAAGGACGACCATTTCCGCATCCGGAAAATCCCGCTGCTGATCGGTGGCGCGACGACGAGCCGCGTGCACACGGCAGTGAAGATCGCGCCGCATTACGAAGGCCCGGTGGTTTATGTGCCCGATGCCTCGCGCAGCGTGAGCGTCGCGCAGAGCCTGCTGTCGGAGCAGGCGGCGAAGTACATCGACGAACTGAACGCCGACTACGACAAGGTGCGCGACCAGCACGCCAACAAGAAGCAGGTGCCGCTGTGGCCGCTCGCGAAAGCGCGCGCCAACAGGACGCCGGTGGACTGGAAGAATTTCGTGCCGGTGAAGCCGAAGTTCATCGGCCGCCGCGTGTTCAAAAACTTCGACCTCGCCGAACTTGCGAAGTACATCGACTGGGGCCCGTTCTTCCAGACCTGGGATCTCGCGGGTCCGTTTCCGGCCATCCTGAAGGACGAGATCGTCGGCGCCGAAGCGCAGCGCGTCATGTCCGACGGCAAGCGCATGCTGCAGCGGCTGATCGAGGGGCGCTGGCTCACGGCGAATGCGGTGGTCGCGCTCTACCCCGCCAATACGGTGAACGATGACGACATCGCGTTCTACGCCGACGAGTCGCGTGCGCAGCCCATCCTGACATGGCACGGCCTGCGCCAGCAGACCGAGAAGCAGAGTGTCGACGGCGTGATGCGCCCGAGCCGTTGCCTGGCCGACTTCGTCGCGCTGCGTGACAGCGGCATCGCCGACTACGCCGGCATGTTCGCGGTGACGGCCGGCATCGGTGTAGAGAAGAAGGAGAAGTACTTCGCCGATGACCTCGACGACTATTCGGCCATCATGCTCAAGGCGCTGGCCGATCGTCTTGCAGAAGCGTTTGCCGAATGCATGCACCAGCGCGTGCGCACCGACCTGTGGGGCTACGCTGCGGGCGAGCAACTGTCGAACGAAGACCTGATCCACGAGAAGTACAAGGGCATCCGACCAGCGCCCGGCTATCCGGCCTGCCCGGATCATTCGGTGAAGGCCGACATGTTCCGCCTGCTGCAATGCGAGGAGATCGGCATGGGCCTGACCGAATCGCTGGCCATGACGCCGGCGGCCAGCGTGAGCGGCTTCTACCTCGGCCACCCCGACAGCACGTATTTCAACGTCGGCAAGATCGGTGAAGACCAGCTGCACGACCTCGCGCAGCGGCGCGGCATGGGCGAACAGGAACTGCAGCGCCTGCTGGCCCCCAATCTCTGATCCGGCCTCGGGCGCGTTCAATCGCCACGGCCACCGCCCTCGCGGCGAGCAGCAGCCACAACCCCACGTGTAGCCCGCCTCGCGGGACCATATCGCCCCCCCGCAGCAGCGGAGCCGCTGCGCCTGCGTCGTCCACTTTCACATTTATGTTGTGTTTCACGGTAGTCGTGAGTTACGATAAATGCAAATTCCAATTAATTGGCTCATTCAGATTCGAAAGGTCCACGATGCAACGACGTTCTTTCTCCGGCCTGCTGGCCGCCGGTCTCGCCGCACCTGCCACCGTGTTCGCGCAGGACGCCTACCCCTCGCAGCCGATCCGCTGGATCCTCGGTTACCCCGCCGGCGGCGGTAGCGACATCACGGCCCGCACGCTCGCCGATTCGATGCGCGCGACGCTCGGCCAGCCGCTGCTGATCGACAACCGTCCCGGGGCGGCGACCAATATCGCGGGCGACCTCACCGTCAAGGCCCGGCCGGACGGCTACACCGTGATGTCGGTGGACCCGGCGATCTGCTCGTTCAACGAACACCTGTTCAGCAAGCTGCCGTTCGATCCGGCCAAGGACTTCACGTACATCGGCGGCATCGGCGTGCTGCCCCTCATGCTCGTGGTGCACCCGGACTTCCCGGCGAAGACCATGCGCGAGTGGATGGACTATGTGAAGGCCAATCCGGGCAAGGTGGATTACGCGTCGGTGGGCAACGGCTCGCCGCACCACCTGACGATGGAGATGCTCAAGCATCAGAACAACCTCTTCATGACGCACATCCCGTACCGTGGCGGCGCACCGGCGCTGCAGGACCTGATGGGTGGCCAGGTGAAATGCATGATCCTGGACATGGCCGGCGGCGTGCAGGCGATCCGTGCCGGCAAGGTGCGCGCACTGGCCATCAGCACGCCAAAACGCTCGGCGCTGCTGCCCGACGTGCCGACATTCACGGAAGCCGGGTATGCCAACAGCGACGTGGTCGGCATGCAGGGGCTTGCAGGGCCGGCGGGCATGCCCGCGCCGGTGGTGGCCAAGCTGTCCAATGCGCTGATCACCGCGCTGAAAGACCCGGCCGTGTTGCGCCGCCTGACTGAAATCGGCCTCGAGCCGACACCGTTCACCGGCGAGCAGTTCACGGCGCATGTGCGTGCCGAGGCGAAACGCTGGGGGCCGATCATCAAGGCTGCCGGCGTCAAGCTCGACTAACGCGTCGACGGGGACGCGTGCGCAGCATGCGCCTCGAAGCGCTCGGCCACGCTGATGCCCTGCTCGGGGCCGAGGGCGGCGTAACCGCCGTCCACCGGCAACTCGGCTGCGGTGATGAAGCGCGCCTCGTCGCTCAGCAGGAAAGCCACGGCGTCCGCCACTTCTGCCGGGTCGCCCATGCGGCCCAGCATGTGCAGCGGCGCGGCTACGGCGTCTGCGGTGGCGCGGTCACCGCCGGTGCGCCGCTCGAAGGCGCTGGACCACACCCAACCCGGGGACACCGTGTTCACGCGGATGTTGTGCTGCGCCAGATCAGCCGCCGCGTTGCGCGTGAGTTGCAGCATCGCGGCCTTGCAGGCCGGGTACACCCAGCGGCCCGGTTGCGCCACATGCGCGCTGATGCTGCCGAAGTTCACGACCGACCCGCCGCCGCGCGCGATCATCGCCGGCACGGCGGCTTGCAGCAGCATCGCCGCGCCGGTGATGTTGGTGTCCAGCGCCATCGACCAGTCGGCGCGTGGCGATTCGATGCCGTTGTCCATGTACACGGTGGCGAGGTTCACCACGAAATCCAGGCCGCCCCAGAGCGAGCGGGCCATCGCGACCGCCTGTGCGATCTGCGCGTCGTCGCGCAGGTCGGTGCGGCAAAAGCGCGCCCGCGTGCCGATGCGTTCCGCCGCGGCGCGGCCGTCGGCCTCGTTCACATCGGCCAGCAGTACGTGTACGCCGCGCCGCGCCAACCCTGCCGATACTTCGGCGCCCAGCAGCGTCGCTGCGCCGGTCACGATCGCCACTTTGCCGTCCAAGCCTCGCATGCCGTTGTTTCTCCTGCACGGACACGCGCGGCCGCGCCGTGCGGCCACGACCCACGCCGTCGCTGCGCCATCGTAGGCGGGCAACCCGCGGCCGCATAATGATTTTGCGTCAGCCCCCGCGTGAACCGCATGCAGCTTCCCCCATGCCCACAGCACCGCCACGATTCGACCGGCTCGACCTGAACCTGCTGCGCATCTTCGACGCCGTGCTCGAAGAAGGCAGCGTCGTGCAGGCGGGCCGCCGGTTGTCGCTCAGCCCGTCAGCCATCAGCCATGGTCTCGGCCGGCTACGTCATGCGCTCAAGGACGACCTCTTCACGCGCGAGAAGGACGGCATGAAACCCACGCCGTTCGCGCGCGAACTCGGCGTGGCCGTGCACGACACCTTGCGGCGCCTGCGCACCGCGCTCAGCGACGATGCCTTCCACCCCGAGTCGAGCGATCGCGTGTTCACCATCGCGTGCAGCGAATTCGCGAGTGTCGTTCTGTTCGCGCCGCTGATCGCCAGCGTGCGCGCGCAGGCGCCGGGCGTGCAGGTCAGTTTGCTGCCGTCCAACGCGCTCAACGTCTCCGAGGCGCTGGAGGCGGGCCGAATCGACCTGGCCATCGGTACCTTCCTCGAAGCCGGTCCGCGCTTTCGCATGCGCAAGCTGATGGACACCGACCAGGTCTACGTGCTGCCCGAAAGCGCCGGCCCCGGCCCGCTGACGCTGGAGCGCCTGGCCGCTTTGCCCCACGTGGTGGTGCGCCTGGCGACCGCGCAGGAGCGTGTGGTGGTGGACGAATGCATCGTCGAGAAAGGCCTGCGCCGTCACATCAACATGGGCGATTCGCCGCGTCTCGATCAGGCGCTGGCCGCGCGGAGCGAGGCGCGCACGATCTGCGCGGTGGTCTCGCATCCGCTGGCGGTGCCCGCGATCGTGCAGTCCTCCGGCGCAGTGGGCATGCTGCCGCGCCAGATGGCCGAGCGCCTGGCGCCGGTGTGGGGCCTGCAGATCCATGACGACCCGCAGGGCTCGCCATCGTTTCCGTATTCCATCGTCTGGCACGAACGCGCCGATGCGGACCCGGGCAACGCCTGGATGCGCGATGTGATCGAGGCCGCGAGTGCACGCGATGCACGCGCGCGCTGACCAAACTTCACTCGCTTCACGATGGCCTTGCTCCTAGCATTGGCCGCATGAGCAGAGAAAACATCCCCATCCGGTGCAACGCGGCTGCTGGAGCGCCAGCCGGAGCGACGCCCCATGTCGATATCGGCTCGCTCATCGACGAGCGGCCTGACGAGCGCGTGTTCCGCGTGCATGGCAGCGCGTTCACCAGCGAAGACGTGTTCGACACCGAGATGGCGCTCATCTTCGAGAAGACCTGGGTCTTCCTCGGGCACGAAAGTGAAGTCGCCCAACCGCACGACTGGCTCGCGACCTCCATCGGCCGGCAGCCGGTGCTGGTGATGCGCGACGGTGCGGGCGTGCTGCGCGCGGTGCACAACAGTTGCAGCCACCGGGGCGCGCTGCTCACCAGCAGTACCTGCGGCAACAAGCGCGTGCATGTGTGCCCGTACCACGCATGGTCCTACGGCAGCGACGGGCGCAACCTGTCGATCAATGGCAAGGCGACCGGCGCGTATGTCCCCGCTTTCGAGGCGCGGAGCCAGGACTTGCGCCCGATCGCACGTTTCGGCAACTACCGGGGCTTCCTGTTCGGCAGCCTCGCCGCTGCTGTGCCGCCGCTTGAAGAGCATCTGGGGCCGGCGCGCGCATTCATCGACCTGCTGGTCGATCAGGGCGAGCACGGCATCGAGCTGATCCCGGGTCGTGTGCGCTACACCTTCAACGCCAACTGGAAATGGCAGATCGAGAACGCCACGGACAGCTACCACTTCCAGTCGGCGCACAGCACTTACATCGACACGCTGGAGCGGCAGAAGCGCAAGGCCGACGAAGCCGGCACGAAGCTCACGGACACCCATGTGTCGTCTTACGTGGGCTTCGCGCAGCACCGCAGGGAGATCGGACGCGGCGCGTTCGACCTCGGCAACGGGCACAGCGCGATGTGGGGCCCGACCCCGACGCCCGAAGCAAGGCCGCTGCACCAGTCGCTCGAAGCCCTGCAGGCGCGCGTCGGTGAGACGCGCGCGAAATGGATGCTCTACACGCGCAACGTGAACATCTGGCCGAACCTGCAGCTCTACGACAACATCGCCTCGCTCATCGGCATGATCCGGCCGGTCTCGGCGGGCTGCACGGAGATGATCACGTACTGCGTCGGTCCGAAAGGCGAGGCGCCTGATGCGCGCAAGCGCCGCATCCGCCATTGCGAGCAGTTCCTCAACCTGGGCATCGCCAACCCGGACGACATCGCCTGCTACGAGGCCTGCCAGACCGGCCTGGCCCACCAACCCGATGCATGGGTGGACTACGCGCGCGGCATGGCCATCGTCCAGAACGGTCCGTCGCCGCACGGCGCGGAGATCGGCATCCAGCCGCACGAGTGGGTGTTCGGCGGCTTCGACCTCGGCGACGAGACGGGCCATCAGCACGGCTTCAGGCAGTGGCGTCATCTGATGAGCGCGGAGGCCGGGGCATGAGCGTGGATCTGCACGAAGCTGCGCGCCGCCTCATCGACATGGAAGGTGCATTGCTCGACCGGCGGCAATGGGATCGCTGGCTCACGCTCTACGAAGAAGACGCGGTGTTCTGGGTGCCGGCCTGGCGTTCGGATGAAGAGCCCACGACGGACCCGGCGCGCGAGACATCGATGATCTATCTCGAATCGCGCGGCGCGCTCGAAGACCGCGCGTGGCGGCTGGGCACGGGACGCTCGCTCGCATCGGCGCCGCTGCTGCGGACCTCGCACGTCAGCGGCTCGGTCATGGTGGAAGAGGGCGTGGGCGGCGAAGTGAAGGCGTTCTCAAGCTGGGCCTGTCATGTCTTCAACGTGCGCAATGCGCAGCAGCATGTGTTCTTCGGCACCGCCGATTATGAGCTCGTGCGCCGCGATGCCGGCCGGGGCGGGCTCGGTATCCGCCGCAAGACGGCGACGCTGCTCAACGACCGCGTGCCGAGCCTGCTCGACTTCTACTGCGTCTGAAAGGCAGTGGTCAGAGGCGCGGCAGCAGGCGCTGACCGCACACGCCCTCCACGGCCATGCCGATGGAAAGCAGTTGCGCATCCGCACCTGGCCGTGCCACGAGCGTGACGCCGAAAGGCTGGCCGTCGTCGCCCTTACCCATCGGGATCGCGAGCACCGGTGCACCGGCCTTGCCTGTCATGCGCGCGGCGGCGTCCATGGGCAGCAGCAGGGCGTCGGCCTGGCCAAGGTCGAGCGCGGCTTCGATGCCGCCGTGCAGCGCCAGCGCGAGATCGCGCGCGCGGTCGGCGAGGTACGTGTCTTCGTGCAGCGGGCCCGTGGCAGCGGCGCGTTCCATCAGTACCTGGCCGTAGGGGATGGCTTCGGGGTGCGACGCATTCCATGTCACCAGCGCTTGCAGCGAATCGATGCCGCAGGGCGAGCCGTGCTCCTGCAGGAATGCGTCGAACGACGCCTTGAACTCGGCGCGGAACACGGACGACACCACGTCGAGCAATTGCTCGGACGACGGTACGTCGCACGGGTCGACCAGCGTCACGCCGGCCTGGCGCAAGGCGTCGAGAACGCGCGTGAAACTGCCTATCGAATCGGCATACGCGGGCTTGTCGGCCATGGCGCGGCGCGGCACACCGATGCGCAGTCCCCCGAGTGGCGCGGCGGTGGCGGCGATGGCCTGCCGGCGCTCATGCACCCAGCGCATCGTGAGGCCGTCGCGCGGATCGGGCGCGCAGAGCACGGCGGAAACCAGCGCCGCATCGGCCACGCTGCGTGCGAGAGGGCCCGGCGAATCCTGGCTCGCCACGAGCGGTGCGATGCCCGCGCGGCTGGCAAAGCCCACCGTCGGCTTGAAGCCGACGAGCGAAGAGCGCGTGGCCGGGGTCTGGATGGAGTTCTGCGTTTCCGAGCCGATGGCGAACGGCGCGAAGCCTGCTGCCACCGCACTGGCCGAGCCCACGCTCGAACCTTGCCCGCGGTCGTAGCGCGGGCCATGCGGGTTCTTCACCACGCCGCCGGCTCCGCTGAATTCGGATGGCATCACGTCGGACACGTAGTCGGCGAGCTCGGTCATGTTGGTCTTGCCGAGCAGGATGGCGCCCGCATCGCGCAGGCGGCGCACGATCGTCGCATCGGCGGACGGCACGAACTCGGCAAGTGCTCTCACGCCCGAGCTCGCGCGCAGGCCGGCGACCATGATGTTGTCCTTGGCCAGATAGGGAATGCCATGCAGCGGCCCACGGTCCCGCCCGGCGTCGAGTTCGGCCTGCATTGCGTCGGCGGCCTCCAATGCATCGGGCGACAGGGTGCGCACCGCGTTGAGGTTCGCGCCAGCCGCGTTGTGCTGCGCGATGCGGTCGAGGCCATGCTGCACGAGCGCGCGCACCGTGAGCTGGCGTGAGCGCAATGCTTCGCCGAGTTGCGCAATGCCCGCGGTATCGAGGTCGAGGGGAATGGTCATGACAAGGCGCTTCCGAGTTCGAAGAGGGGGTCTGCTGCCTGCGCGGGCGTGAGCGCGGTGCGGGCGGCAAGCAGCTTGCGCGCCAGCATGTGCTCGGCGGGCTTGTTGATCGTGTCCACCGCGACGAGGCGGTTGTCCGTGAAGTGGAACCAGGAGAACTTCCCGCCCTGCACGTCGCCACGCACCACCGATTGCGCCGCGTCGCCCGCGATGCCCGCCGTCTGCAGCTTGAAGCCGAACTGGTCCGTCCAGAACCACGGGACCGCGCGATAGGGCTGGCTTTGCCCCACGAGCGTGGCCGCAGCGGTGCGTGCCTGATCCGTCGCGTTCTGGATGGATTCGAGGCGTACCTTGCGGCCCGCATGCAGGCTGAAGTGCCGCGTGCAATCGCCCGCCGCCACCACGTCCGGATGGCTGGTGCGCGCGAACTCGTCGACCAGGATGCCATCGTCGCAGTCGATGCCGGCCGCGCGTGCGATGTCGTCGTTGGCCAGCACGCCGATGCCGACCACGAGAAGGTCGGCCGGCAGTACGCGCCCGTCGCTGCATGCCACGGCGCGGATGGCACCAGCGTCGGTCTGCACCGACTGGATGGTGGTCGAGAGCGCCAGCGATACACCGTGGCGCATGTGCAGATCGGTCATCCACTGCGCCACGGGCGCGGGCGTGGTGCGCGAGAGGATGCGCGGCTGCGCTTCGATCACGGTCACGTGGCGCTTCTCCTGTGCCAGCGCTGCGGCCACCTCGAGGCCGATGTAGCCAGCGCCCGCGATCACGACATCGCGCGCAGCCCAGGCGTCGCGCAGACGGCGGGCATCGTCCAGCGTGCGCAGCGCCAGCACGCCGCGTGTGCCGGGCGGCACGCAGGGCAGGGCCCGTGCGCGTGTGCCGGTGGCGAAGGCCAGCTTGTCCCACGGCAGCACGGTTCCGTCGCCGTTCGTCACCGTGTGCGCTGCGGTGTCGACCGTCAACGCGCGGGTGCCGGTGAGCAGATCGATCTGCCGCTCCCTGTAGAAAGCGGGGCCGCGCAGCGGCAACGATTCCTCGGCAGCATTGCCAGTGAGATACGCCTTGGACAGCGGCGGGCGCTGATAGGGTGCATCGGCCTCATCGCCGATCAGGGTGATGGGGTCGCTCCAGCCCAGATCGCGCGCGCTCGCCGCGAGCTGCACGCCCGCATGCGAGGCGCCGATCACGACGAGGCGCGCGCTGCCGGTCATGTCTGGCGCCCGGGCATGGTGACGACGAGGCCGTCGAGCGTTGCGTCCAGCGTGATCTGGCAGCCGAGCCGGCTGCCTTCGCGGCGCTCGTCGGCGACGGTGGAGAGCAGTTCGATCTCCATCGGATCGCACGCAGGCAACTTCGCGAGCCATTCAGCGTCCACATAGACATGACAGGTGGCGCACGAGAGACAACCGCCGCATTCGCCGTCGATGCCGCGCACGTCGTTCATCACGGCGGCACGCATGACGGAGTCGCCGGCCGACGCGCTCACGGTCCGGCGCGTCCCGTCGGACAGGATGTAGGTGATCTCGGGCATCAGCGTGGCGCGCCAGCGTCGGAGGTCTCGACGGGGTCCGGAAGGGGCCGCTCCCGCTCCACCTTCTCCTGCCACTGGCGCGCGTCGCGCCACGACATGTCCGACGGCATGAACACCGAGGCCGCGCGCTGCGAGAAGTCGAGCCCGGGGTCGGTGGCCGGCAGCGGCTTGCCTTCGTCCATCTCTGCGATCTTCCGCAGCACGAGTCGCCGGTAGAAGATGACGGCCTTGTCGCTCGTGCCCAGGTGCTCCTGCGTGCGGTCGTAGATCGGACCCATGCTTTCCTGCACCGCGCGGTCCTGCACGGCCGCACCGTCCACGCCGGAGAAATTGATCGTCGCCATCTTGACGCGGTCCTGCAGGTGCATGTTTTCCAGCGTGTGCGGCGTCCTGAAATCCGGGCCTTCGGTGTAGTGGCCCCAGTTCTCGTAGATGGCCGACACGTTGATGGGCTTCAACGGGTCGTAGTGGATGTAGAACGTGAAGCAGCGCTCGTTGTCGATCGGCAGCCAGGCCTTGAACAGCGCCGACTCGTGCGGGCCGGTGGCGATGTGCGTGTAGAACGGCGCGACCCATTCGGTGAGGCGCACGTAGCTCTGTGCCGGGTCCGCCGTCTTGCGCACGGCGCCCACGCGCATGAGGTGCGGTGTTTCTTCGCAGTGGATGACTGGCGCGCCGTCGAACATCAGATCGCTGATGGACTGCCAGCCCGCGCCGGTCCAGCTGCGCTGTTTGGCTTCGTCGCTGAAGTCGCGATGCAGGTAGTTGGGGTGCGCCGGGTCGAGGTCGCCCTCCAGGCCCTGCAGGAAATTGCAGTCCTGGTACATCTTCACCACCAGCAACTGCTCGGGCGGCAGGTGTGTCCACGGGAAGTCGGGGAAGGGCGGCTCCAGTTCGCGCGGACCCATGTACGTCCAGAGCACGCCGCCGGCTTCGCGCACCGGGTAGTTGCCATGGCAGAGGTTGCGCGTGATCTTGCTGTTGGCCGGCTCGGCCGGTGTCTCGACCACAGCGCCGTCGGCCGCCATCTTCCAGCCGTGATAGAGGCAACGCAGTCCACCCGGCTCGTTGCGCGCATAGACCAGCGAAGCGCCGCGGTGCGGGCAGAACTCCTTGATGAGGCCGGGCGTGCCATCGGGGCTGCGGAAGGCGACGAGCTTCTCGCCCAGCAGGCCCACGCGCACCGGCTTGCCGCCGGGCTCGGCGATCTCGCTGGAAACGCAGGCGGGAATCCAGTAACGGCGCAGGAAGCGGCCGAGCGGTTCGCTCGCGTCCACGCGCGTCAGGATTTCATTGTCTCGCTTGGAAAGCATCGGAGGACCTCTCGAAATAATAGTTGCATTATACAAATAAAAAGTCGCGAATCGCAAATATCTGGCAACATGCCGGCCATGCTGCAATTCACCTACCGGCCCCAGGCGCCGGCCACCCGCCGCGAGCGCGCCGGCACCCTGCCCACCTGGTCACCCTACGATCCGATCGAGGGCCGCCCGCCGCTGAAGTGGCCGGGTGGCGCGCGCGTGGCGGTCTGGATCTGCCCGAACGTGCTGCTCTACGAACCCGACCCGCCGCGCGACGCGTGGCTCAACGCGTGGTCACGCACGGCAGCGCCGGATGTGCTGGCCTTCGGCCGGCAGGAGTACGGTCCGCGCGTGGGCTTCTGGCGCATGCTGGAGGTGCTGGACAAACACCGCGCACGCTGCTCCGCCGTGGTCAACTCTGCGGCGCTCGCGGCGTACCCGGACATCCGCGCGGCCGCCGTGGCGCGCGGATGGGACTTCATCGGCCACGGCATCGCCAACACGCGTTTCATCTACGGCCTGGACGAAGCGCAGGAGCGCGCCTACTGGCGCGAGATGCGCGACGGCGTGGAGCAACTGACCGGCGTGCGCATGGCGGGCACCGGCGGCCCCGGCCCGCAGGCCGCGACGGAGAGCACGCCAGACCTGCTGGCGGAAGAAGGCTTCCTCTACCACGGCGACTGGTTCCACGACGACCAGCCGTTCCCGCTGCGCGTGCGCGCGGGCAAGCTGATCTCCATGCCCTATGCGCAGGAAACCAACGATGCACCGTTCTTCGGTGCAGCGTTCGAGGCCGACCAGTTCGCCGACGCCTGCTGCCGCCAGTTCGACCGGCTGTATGAAGAGGGTGCGCACAGCGGCCGCGTGTTCTGCCTGTCGGTGCACCCGGCGCTCATCGGGCAGCCCCAGCGCATTGCCGCGTTCGACCGCGTGCTGTCGCATGTGCTGTCGCACCCACTGATCTGGCAGGCCACTGGCGCGGAGATCGCGGGCTGGTACATGACGAACTGCCACGATGCGATGCTCGCGCACGCCTGCGGTTCCGGAAAGGCCGCACGGCAAGGCGGTGACGCATGAGCAACCAGCCCCGCCTGCAGGCGCAGGGTCATCCGCTCGGCTTCGGCCATGCGCCCTCGTCGATCCATCTGCGGCCCGCGTTGCGCTGGCCCGGTAACAAGCCGCTGGCGCTGGCCTTCATGGTCAGCGCGGAAACCTATGAGATCGCACCGCCCGACGGCGCGCACCAGCCGCCCAATCTGCCGGGCGGCTTCGGCCGTGGCCCGTATCCGGACCTGCGCGCCTGGTCCACACGCGAATACGGCAACCGCATCGGCTTCTTCCGCGTGGCGGACGAACTGGCGCGCCACGGCTTCCGTGCGACGCTCGCCGTCGATGCGCTCACGGCGATGCATCGGGCGCCAGTCATACGGCGCGCGCAGTCGCTCGGCTGGGACATTGCGGCGCACGGCCGCAGCGTGACGCAGATGGTGTCGTCGGAGATGGACGAAGCCACCGAGCATGCACACCTGTCGTCGGCCATCGACGACATCGCACAGGCCTGCGGCATCCGGCCTACGGCGTGGCACGGCGCCGAGTACGGCGAGAGCATGCGCACGCCGGGTTTGCTGGCCGGCCTGGGCATCCATTGCCTGCTCGACTGGACCAACGACGAACAGCCCTTCGCCATCGAGTCAGGCTCGGGCCGCGTGGTTGCGGTGCCCGTGGCGATCGATCTCGACGACGTGTTTGCGCACTGGCACCGCAAGGTCGATATGGCGCGCTGGTGCGCCATGGTGCTCGAAGCCGCGACGCGACTCGCCGAAGACGGGAAGACCAGCGGGCGCTGCCTCGTGATCAACCTGCATCCGTGGCTCATCGGCCAGCCGTGGCGCGCGACCTACCTGCGCGAGTTGCTGGCTGCGCTGTCCGGCATGGAGGGTGTGTGGCGCGCGACGCCACAGGAAATCGCGCTGGCCTGGCGCGCGAGCGATCAGGCTGCCGGATGAGACACCCCGGCAGGCTTCAGTCGGTAACCTTGCGTTTGCGCGGCGCCGTCGTCTTTGCAGCGGCACGCGGTGCGCGCGCCGGGGGGGCGGCCAGGCCTTCTGCCTCGGCGATGGCCTTCCAGGCCGTCTTGCCGGTGAAGATCTTGCGGCCCTGCGCTTCGAGCTTGTCCATCACCTGGTAGAAAGACTTGAGTTCGCGCGTGTCGAGCACGGAGAGGAAGCGGCGTTCGATCACGCGGCGCGCGTGGTCGATCTCTTCGTAGATGGCGCGGCCTTTCTTCGTGAGGTTCAGCGCGACGCGGCGGCGGTCTTCCGAGTCCACCGTGCGCGTGACCCAGCCGGCGTTCACCAGCTGGTCGACAGCGCGCGTGACCTTGTCGGCGTCCATGGTGGCGTGATGCGCGGCGTCCACCGGGAAGATCGGCTCGTAGCGGCCGATGATCGCCATGATCTTCCATCCCGCGACAGTGAGGCCGAACTTGGGTCCGAACATGCCCGCCAGGCAGCGCATGCTGCCGTCGGCCAGGATGGCGAAACGGTAGGCCGTCCGGTGTTCCAGGTCAAGGTCTTCCTCGGTGAGGCCTGCCGCGCTCTTGATAGACATGTGTTCCTCTGCACGCATGGCACGGCCGGTGCGGCCGCGCTTCATGGCGAAATCATTGCGAAACGCAAATCATACGGCAGCCACATGTCCCCCACATGCCCGCGCTGTTGTCACGTGGCCGCGGTGTCCTGCGCTGGATCAATGGTCATGCAACGCGTGATGTGCTCTCGCCAGTCGGCCTCGCGGTCGAGCACCAGGCCCACGGGGCGGATGCGGTGGCTGCGCGGGTCGAGACCGACGGGCTTGGTGCCTTCGCCATACGCGCGTGCCGCGGCCAGCACCTTCTGCCGCCAGCGCGAGATGGCGAGGTCGCTGGGCGCAAGGTGTTCGTGCAGGCGGTCCGCGATCGGGCCCATGCTTTCCTGCACCGCCTTGTCCTGGCACCACAGCGGCTCGATGCTGGAGAACATGCGTGAGCGCTGGATCTGCCGGTCGCCGAGGTAATCGTTGCCCGCGTGCCGCACCGGCCGCCATGCGCCGCCCGCCTCGGCCGTGGCCGGCATGAACTCGGTGCAGTGGAAGAACAGGCCGGTGTCGCGCTTGGCACGCTCGGTGGCGGTGAGCGGGCGGTCCGGGTGCCAGTGGATGGCCCAGACCATCGTCGTGTGATCGTCCATCGGCACCCACATGTTGAACTGCGGCAACGGGTCGTCGAAGGGCGCGATCATCACGAACACCGGCATCACGTACTGCGCGGCGCGCCAGTAGTAGGTGTCTTCTTCCGCGTTGCGGCGTGCGGCCATCATCAGGCCGTAGTCGGTGTCTAGCACCTCGTAGCGCGGGTAGCGGTCGCGGTCGAAATAAAGCAGTTCGCGTGCGCCTTCGAACTGCTGGTAGTCAGCCGGGTCGAGCCGCGAATGCAGGATCGACGCGTGGCTGCTGTCGATGTCGCCTTCGAGCGCCTGCGCCCAGTTGCAGTCCATCACGCGTTTGCTCATGTAGACATGGCTGGCGTCCACCGATGCCCATTCGAAGGCCGGCGCCTCGGGCGGCGTGCCTTCGCCCAGATAGGCCCAGACCACGCCGCCGCGTTCGATGCAGGGGTAGGCGACGGTCTTGATGCGCTTGCAGAAACTGCTTTCCGGCGGCTCGCTGGGCAGGTCGGTGCAGCGGCCGTGGATGTCGAACTTCCAGCCGTGATAGGCGCAGCGCAGGCCGCCTTCCTCATTGCGGCCCAGGTAGAGCGAGGCGCGGCGGTGCGGGCAGAACTCGTCGAGCAGGCCGACCTGCCCACCCGAATCGCGGAACGCGATCAGCGGTTCGCCGAGCAGCCGCACGCGCACCGGGTCGCAGTCGGGGCCGGGCAGTTCGCTCGACATGAGGATGGGCAGCCAGTACGCGCGCATGAGCTGGCCCATGGCGGTGCCGGGGCCGGTCTGGGTGAGGAGCCTGGAGTTTTCGTTGTTCAGCATGGGGTGTGTTCCTGGGCGGCATTGTGCGCCCAGATAGTCTCGTTTTGCAAGTATTGAGAATTGCAACTATTATCGATGGATTGATTTTGTGGAGTGCGGGACGACGATGAAGGACAACCGGGCGATTGCAGGCCGCACCGTGCTGGTCGCGGGTGCTGGCGGAGGAATCGGCGAGGCGCTGTGTGCGGCCATGCGCGGCGCAGGTGCCGCCCGCGTGTTGCGCGGCGTTCGCACGCCCACCGGCCAGGCCGATGAGCTGCCGCTCGATCTGGGCGACGCGGCGTCGTTGCGTACGGCCGCTGACCGGCTTGCGGGCAGCATCGACATTCTTGTCAATGCAGCGGGCGTCAATGCGGGTGCGGGAATCTTTGACCTCGACGCGCTGGCGAACGCACGCCGCGAGATCGACGCCAACTATTTCGGCGCATTGGCGCTGCTGCATGCGTTCGCGCCCGCCATGGCCCGGCGCGGACACGGCTGCATCGTGCATGTGGTGAGCGTGCTGGCGCATGTGGCCTTGCCGGCCATGGGCAGCTATTGCGCGAGCAAGGCCGCCATGCATTCGCTCACGCAGGCCGCGCGCGCCGAACTCGCGCCGCGCGGCGTCCGCGTGATTGGCTCCTATCCGCCAGTGGTGGACACGCGCATGAGCGCGGGCGTGACCGGCGCTAAGCTGTCGCCGGACGATGTGGCCGCCGACGTCGTGCGCGCATTGCTCGCGGGGGACGACGAGACCTGGCCGGGTGCCGCAGGTGCGCTGCATGCCGCGCTGCTGCAGGATCCGCCGGCGGTGGTCCGCCAGATAGGGCAGCGGTTGCCGGTTGATGCCGGCGTGCTCACTTCGACCCAGGCAGGCTGATCAGTCCGTGGCCGTCAGGCTGCGCCGGTATTGCACCGCTTCGGCGACGTGCTCGGCACGTGTCTGTGTGGATCCGTCCAGATCGGCAATCGTGCGCGCTACCTTCAGCGCCCGATGCGTGGCGCGCGCCGACCAGGCCAGCCGCGTGGCAGCCTTGCGGATGAACTGCGTGGCCGCGTCGTCGAGCGTGACGTGCGCGTCGATCTCCATGCCCTGCAGCGCCTGGTTGGCGCACCCCTGGCGCGCCATGGCGACATCGCGGGCACGCGTGCAACGTTCGCGCACGGCGGCAGTCGGCTCGCCGGGGGCGGCCTCCAGCAGTTCATCCGTGGTGAGCGCGGGCACTTCGACGTGCAGGTCGATGCGATCCAGCAGCGGGCCGCTCAGCTTGGCTTGGTAGCGCGCGACTTGATCCGGTGAGCAGCGGCAGCTGCGTCCTCGCGCGCCGAGGTAACCGCAGGGGCACGGGTTCATCGCCGCGATCAGCTGGAAGCGCGCCGGAAACTCCGTCTGCCGCGCCGCGCGCGAGATGCGGATGCGGCCCGTCTCCAGCGGCTCGCGCAACGCCTCGAGCGCTGCACGCGGGAACTCGGGCAGTTCGTCCAGGAACAGCACGCCGTGATGGGCCAGTGATATCTCGCCCGGCCGCGGCGGTGATCCGCCGCCGACCAGCGCCACGGCGCTCGCCGAATGGTGCGGGCTGCAAGTCGCGCGCTGGCCCCATCGATTGAGCGCGAAGCGACCGCCCAGGCTCGCGATGGCGGCGCTTTCCAGCGACTCCTGCACCGACATGACGGGCAGCAGGCCCGCGAAGCGCTGCGCCAGCATCGACTTGCCCGAGCCGGGCGGGCCGGCCATCAGCACGCTGTGGTTGCCCGCCGCGGCGATCTCGAGCGCCCGCCGCGCGGCGGCCTGGCCTTTCACATCCGCGAGGTCGGGGCCTTGCGCCGCCGCGGCAGGTTCGGCCGGCAGCACGCGGACCCATGCACTGGCCGGGATGCCGGCGTCTTCCTGATCAGAGGCCGGGCGGAACCGCGAGACGACGTCCAGCAGGTGCCTGGCGCCATAGACGTGCGAGCCCGGGACCAGCGCCGCCTCCTTCGCGCCGCATTCGGGCAGGACCAGCCGGGTGTCCACGCCCTGCGCCTGCAGCGCGAGGCTCATGGCCAGCGCCCCGCGCACCGGCCGAAGTTCGCCCGACAGCGAGAGCTCGCCGGCGAATTCATGCCCGGCGAGCTGGGCGGCATCCACCTGCCCGCTGGCGGCAAGGATGCCCAGCGCGATCGGCAGGTCGAACCGGCCGGAATCCTTGGGAAGGTCCGCCGGCGCGAGATTCACGGTGATGCGTTTGTTGTTCGGAAATTCGAGACCGGCGTTCTGGAGGGCGGACCGCACGCGCTCGCGCGCCTCCTTCACCTCCACATCGGCCAGCCCCACCAGGGTGAAGCTGGGCAGGCCATTGGCCAGATGCACCTCGACGGTGACAGCACGCGCTTCCAGACCCAGAAGCGCGCGGCTCTGTATACAAGCAAGACTCAAACAGACTCCCTATTCAGGTGCGCGCCCGCAACTAGTGCTGGAAAAAATCCAAGAATGCACTAGAAATGTGCATAAAAGCGGGCTGAACCGGGAGAAGCAACGCGCAAAGCGCCGATAGCGTGCACAACCCTACAAGGCGTGTGCACTTTGGCACGCTCCATGCTTTGTAGCGGCTGTCTTTTAACCACCAATGGAGAGCATTTGATGAAATTCGCGAAGACCCTGGCAGTTGCCGCTGTCGCCGCCCTGCCGATGATTGCAAGCGCACAACTGAGCGCCAACGTCAGCCTCACGAGCAACTACAAGTTCCGCGGTCAAGACCAGGACATCGGCCGTACCAGCGCCTTCAAGCCGGCCCTGCAAGGCGGTTTCGACTATGCCTTCGCCAATGGTTTCTACATTGGCAACTGGAACTCTTCCGTCGACTGGGCAGCCAACAACAGCCTGGAAAGCGACTTCTACGGTGGTTACAAGTTCCCGCTCGGCCCTCTGGCTGCCGACGTCGGTCTGCTGCGCTACCAGTACTCGGGCAATTCCATGGTGAACACCACGGAAGCCTACTTCGGCGTTGGCTACGGCCCCTTCTCGGCCAAGTACTCGCACACTGTCTCTGACGGCTACTTCGGATGGGGCCAGCCCGCTGGAGACGGCAAGGGTACGGGCTACCTGAACCTGGCCATCGCCCAGGAAATCATGCCCAAGCTGACGCTGAAGGCATCGGTTGGGTTCACCAACTTCAAGACGGCTACCGGCGCTGAGGACTACACCGACTACAGCATCGGCGCGAGCTACGATCTGGGCGACGGCTTCTCTCTGTCCGGCGCGCTGGTTGGTGCCAACGAGAAGGCTTTCTACGGTTTCGTCAACAAGAACCGCTTCGTCCTGACGATCACGAAGGCAATGTAATTTCGGCAGGGCCTGCGAGAGCAGGCCCTTTGTGTATTACCTGAAGGAAAAGAACATGAAACTGGTGACAGCGATCATCAAGCCGTTCAAGCTTGACGAAGTGCGCGAAGCCCTCTCCGGCATCGGCGTGCAGGGCATTACCGTGACGGAGGTGAAGGGATTCGGCCGTCAGAAGGGCCATACCGAGCTGTACCGCGGCGCGGAATATGTCGTCGACTTCCTGCCGAAGGTCAAGATCGAAGCCGCCGTGTCCGATGACCTGGTCGAGCGCGTGATCGAAGCCGTCGAAGGCGCAGCCCGCACCGGCAAGATCGGTGACGGCAAGATTTTTGTCTACAACCTCGAGCAGGTTGTCCGTATTCGTACCGGCGAGACCGGCAAGGAAGCGCTGTAAGCGTCCTTTAGAAAGAAGACAGATATGAAAAAACTGCTTGCCTCCCTCCTGTTGGGCATGAGCCTGATTGCCGGCGGTACCGCCGCAATCGCCCAGGCTCCCGCACCTTCCGCACCGGCTGCCGAAGCCCCGGCGGCACCCGCTGCCGCACCGGCCGCCGAAGCCGCACCCGCTGCTGCCCCGGCCGCTGCCGAAGCCGCACCCGCTGCTGCACCCACCCCGAACAAGGGTGACACCGCATGGATGACCGTGGCCACCGTGCTCGTGATCTTCATGACCCTGCCCGGCCTGGCCCTGTTCTACGGCGGCCTGGTCCGCAGCAAGAACATGCTGTCGGTCCTGATGCAGGTTTTCGTCGTCAGCTCGCTGATCTATGTCCTGTGGGCCATCTACGGCTACACGCTGGCATTCGGCGGCGCTGGTACCTTCTATGGCAATTTCAGCAAGCTCTTCCTGAGCGGTGTGACCCCCGATTCCGTCGCGGCCACCTTCAGCAAGGGTGTGGTGATCCCCGAGCTGTCGTTCATCGCCTTCCAGGCCACGTTCGCTGCCATCACCTGCGCGCTGATCATCGGTGCCTTCGCAGAACGCGTGAAGTTCAGCGCCGTGCTGATCTTCTCGGTGATCTGGTTCACGTTCTGCTACCTGCCCATGGCCCACATGGTCTGGTACTGGGACGGCCCGGATGCGATCACCGACGCTGCTTCGCTCGAGACCGTGGTTGGCAACGCCGGCTGGCTGTGGGCCAAGGGCGCGCTCGACTTCGCAGGCGGCACCGTCGTCCACATCAACGCTGGTGTTGCCGGCCTGGTGGGTTCGTATGTCATCGGCAAGCGCCTGGGCTTCGGCAAGGAAGCCTTCACGCCGCACAGCCTGACGCTGACCATGGTCGGTGCCTCCATGCTGTGGGTAGGCTGGTTCGGCTTCAACGCCGGCTCCAACCTCGAAGCCAACGGCCTGACCGCGCTCGCGCTGATCAACACCGTGTTCGCAACCGCCGCCGCCACGCTGTCGTGGATCGCCGGTGAAGCGCTGGCCAAGGGCAAGGCTTCCATGCTGGGTGCCGCTTCCGGCGCCGTTGCCGGTCTGGTGGCCATCACCCCGGCCTGCGGCTTCGTGGGCCCGATGGGCGCGATCATCATCGGCCTGATCGCCGGTTTCGTGTGCCTGTGGGGTGTCAGCGGTCTCAAGAAGATGCTGGGCGCGGACGACTCGCTCGACGTCTTCGGTGTCCACGGCGTGGGCGGTATCGTCGGCGCACTGCTGACCGGCGTGTTCGCTTCCCCGTCCCTGGGTGGTACCGGTGTGTACGACTACGTCGCCAACAAGGTCGGCGAAGGCTACTCCATCGGCAGCCAGGTCTGGATCCAGTTCCAGGGCGTGCTGACCACGGTGGTCCTGTCTGCCATCGTCTCGTTCATCGCCTTCAAGATCGCCGATCTGGTGGTCGGTCTGCGTGTGTCGGAAGAAGCCGAACGCGAAGGCCTGGACATCACGTCCCACGGCGAAACCGCCTACAACCGCTGATCCGTCAGCCACCGGCAGCCGCCGTCGCAGGCGGCTGCCGGGTCAACGAATACAAGCGAGAGTCTCCTTTGGATGTTTGGCCCACCCGCAAGGTGGGCCATTTTTTTTTGGCTCGTGCACAATGGCCCCAGCACAGCCCAGACTGATGCGGCAACCTGAGGAGACATGCGAATGAGCAACTGGCAAGCCGTCGTTCCCGAGCGCTTCGGGACCGGCGAATCCCCCTTCTGGCATCCGGTGGAGAACACCCTGTACTGGGTGGATATTCCGGGTCAGCGCGTCCTGCGTGCCAACGTCTTCATGGGCACGGTCGAGAGCTGGCCGATGCCCAGCGAGCCGGGCTGCATTGCGCCGGCGCAAAGCGGCGGCCTCGTCATTGCATTGCGCGACGGCGTGTACCGCGCGCGCAGCTGGGGTGGCCCGCTTGCGGTGCTGGCGCGCTTCAACCACGACCCACGGACGACGCGCTTCAATGACGGCAAATGCGATCCCCTGGGTCGCTTCTGGGCCGGCACCATCTACGAGCCGCGCGACGCGCGCAAGGGTGACCTCTACAGCATCGACTGCCGGCCCGACAACGGCAACGGCGGCAAGCCGCAGGTGGCGCTGAAGGCGCACAACGTCGTCGTCGCCAACGGCCTCGCGTGGTCGGCCGACGCCCGCACTCTCTACTGGACCGACACCACGCACCACGTCATCCAGGCGTGGGACTGGGAGGGCGGGCTCAATGTGCTGAAGCACCACCGCGTGTTCCACCAGTTCCCGTCGAAGCCCAAGGGCTGGACGGCCGATGACGCTTCCGGTAGCGCTTACGGTGGACGGCCCGACGGCGCTGCCGTGGACGCGGAAGGCAACTACTGGGTCGCCATGTACGAAGGCGCGCGGGTGCTCAAGCTCTCCCCGGCAGGCGACGTGCTGGCCGAAATTCCCGTCCCGGTGAAGTGCCCCACCATGCCGTGTTTCGGGGGCGATGACCTGCGCACGCTCTACCTCACGACCGCAAGCCACGGTCGCAGCGGGAAAGAGCTCGAAGCACACCCGCTGTCGGGGCGCGTGCTGTCGATGCGGGTGGATGTGCCGGGGTTGCCGGTCAACTACTTCGTGGACTGAACCGAGCCGTTTCACAAGACCCGTTCAAAAAAATCACAAGGCTGCATCGGGAGCCCCGCTACCATCGCCGGCATGGATCCAGCCCTTCGCCAGATCACCGACCGCATTGCTGCCGCCGCGTCCAGCGGCATGCCGCTGCGTCTGCGGGGTGGTGGCAGCAAGGACTTCTACGGCGGCTCGCCGGCGAACGAACCTGCGGGGGAGGTGCTCGACACCCGGCCGCTGTCGGGCATCACGAGCTATGAGCCGAGTGAACTCGTCGTCACCGCGCGCGCGGGCACGCCGCTGGCCGAGCTCGAAGCGCTGCTGGCCACGCGCGGCCAGTGCCTGCCGTTCGAGCCGCCTTCGTTCGGCGGCGCGGCCACGGTGGGCGGCATGGTGGCGGCGGGCCTGTCCGGCCCGGCGCGCGCATCGTCGGGGGCGGTGCGCGATTTCGTGCTCGGCGTCACGCTCGTCAACGGCCGCGCCGAAGTGCTGAGCTTCGGCGGCCAGGTCATGAAGAATGTCGCGGGCTACGACGTGTCCCGCCTCATGGTGGGCTCGCTCGGCACGCTCGCGCTCATCGCCGAGGTCTCGCTCAAGGTGCTGCCCGTGCCGCCGGCCGAATGCACGCTGCGCTTTGCGATGGACGAAGCGCAGGCGATCACGCAGCTCAATCGCTGGGCCGGGCGGCCGCTTCCGCTCAACGCGTCGTGCTGGCAGGGGGGCATGCTGTGGCTGCGCCTGCGCGGTGCGCAGGCCGCCGTGGCGTCCGCGCGGCAGGTGCTGGGCGGCGAGCGCGTGGACGATGCGCAGACACCGTGGCAATCCTTGCGCGAACAGTCGCACGACTTCTTCCGCATCGGTGGCGACGAGTGCCTCTGGCGCATGAGCGTGCCGGACACCGCGCCGCCGCTTGGCATGGGCGACACGCTCCTCGAATGGGGCGGCGCGCAACGCTGGCTGCGCCGTCCGGCAACCGGGCTCGCCGAAGTACGGCAGGCGGCGACGCGCGCGGGTGGGCACGCAACGCTGTTCCGCGCCGCATCCGGCGCGCCGCGCCACGCGGTCTTCACGCCGCTGGCCGAACCGCTGGCGCGCATCCACACCGCGCTCAAGCAGCAGTTCGACCCCCATGGCATCTTCGGGCGTGACCGCCTGTATGCCGGCTTCTGATCATCGGCTTCTGATCCATGCAGACCCAGCTCGCACCCGAATTCAAGGACACGCCGGAAGGCCGCGAGGCCGAAGCCATCCTGCGCAAGTGCGTGCACTGCGGCTTCTGCACCGCCACCTGCCCCACCTATCAGCTGATGGGTGACGAACTGGACGGCCCGCGTGGCCGCATCTACCTGATGAAGCAGGTGCTCGAAGGCGAAGCACCGACACGCAGCACGCAGATGCATCTGGACCGTTGCCTCACCTGCCGCAACTGCGAAAGCACCTGCCCCAGCGGGGTCCAGTACGGCCATCTCGTGGACATCGGCCGCAAGCTGGTGGACGAGCGCGTGCCGCGTCCCGCCGGCGAGCGAGCACTGCGCTGGCTGCTGAAGGAAGGCCTCACCTCTCCGCTGTTTGCGCCGGCCATGAAGCTCGGCCAGGGCGTGCGCGGCCTGCTGCCCGAAGCGCTCAAGGCCAAGGTGCCCGAGGCGCGTCCAGCCGGCGCTTGGCCCGGGCGCAGCCATGCGCGCAAGGTGCTGATGCTCACCGGCTGCGTTCAACCGGCGATGATGCCCAACATCAACACCGCCACCGCACGCGTGCTCGACGCCGCAGGCATCGAGACCATCGTCGCACCCGAGGCTGGTTGTTGCGGTGCGGTGAAGTTCCACCTGAACGACCAGGACGGCGGGCTCGCGCAGATGCGCGCGAACATCGATGCATGGTGGCCGCATGTCGAAGGCGTGAACGGTGCAGCGCCTGTCGAAGCCATCGTGATGAACGCCTCCGGCTGCGGGGCTACCGTGCGCGAGTACGGGCACCATCTGAAGCACGATGCGGCGTATGCGGACAAGGCGCAGCGCATCAGCGCGCTCACGCGGGACATCGGTGAACTGCTGCCGCAGATCGTGCCGGCGCTGCGCGACCGCGTGAAAGCGCCAGAGGGGCTGCTCGCCTTCCACCCGCCCTGTACGCTTCAGCACGGCCAGAAGGTCCGTGGCGTCGTCGAGCAGCACCTGAACGAACTCGGCTTCCAGCTGCGCGTGGCGACGAACGAATCGCACCTGTGCTGTGGTTCGGCCGGCACGTATTCGGTGCTGGAGCCGCAGACGTCGAAGGCGCTGCGCGACCGCAAGCTGGGGCACCTGGCCGAGCTCGAGCCGAAGGTCATCGTGTCGGCCAACATCGGCTGCATCACGCACCTGCAGAGCGGCACGGCCACGCCCGTGCGCCACTGGGTGGAAATGCTGGACGCGGCCATCCAAGACTCCTGACATCTCCTGTCAGTAACCTCCAGAATGCGGGGGAAGGGGCCGCTACGATGATCCGCATGCGCCGATCCGATCGCCTGTTCCACGTCATCCAGCTCATCCGCGGCCGGCGCCTGACCACGGCGGCGTTCCTTGCCGAACGGCTCGAGGTGTCCGAGCGCACCATCTACCGCGATGTGTCCGATCTGCAGCGCCAGGGCGTGCCCATCGAAGGCGAGGCGGGCGTTGGCTACCGCCTCGGCCCCGGCTTCGACCTGCCGCCGCTGATGTTCACGCAGGAAGAAGCCAAGGCGCTGGCGGCTGCCGTGCGGCTGGCGCAGGCCTGGCTGGACCCGGCGCTGGCGCTGCAGGCGCAGGCGGGGCTGGGCAAGATCATGTCGGTGCTGCCGCTGGATGCGCGCGCGGCTGCCGAAAGCCTGGTGATCTATGCGCCCTACACCGGCCTGCCCGAGGCGACGCAGCGGGCGCTGCAGACCTTGCGCGAAGCCGCCCAGGCACGTCGCAAGCTCTACATGACCTACGAAGACGTGAGCGAGCAGCAGACGCAGCGCACCGTGCGGCCGCTGGGCTGCTTCTACTGGGGCAAGGTGTGGACGCTCGCGGCCTGGTGCGAACACCGTGAGGCGTTCCGCAGCTTCCGCGTGGACCGGATCCGCTATGTGCGCACGCTGCCCGACACCTTCCGCGACGAACCCGGCCGCACGCTGGCCGACCTGCTGCGCGAAGAAGAGAGGCGCTATCGCGAATCGGACGGGGCGGGCTGAACGTTCCGCGGTGGCGCGGATGGATCCAGCGCGCCGCGGTAACGCCGGCTGCACGGCACCAGTGCGCCGCTCTTCATGCGGATGCGCGCATCGCCGCCCTCCAGCGGCTCGATCTCGGCCACGCGGTCCAGGTGCACGGCGTGGCTGCGATGAATGCGCGCGAACTTCGCCGGATCGAGTTTTTCCATGAAATCGGCCAGTGTGGAGCGCAACAGGTAGACGTGGCCGTTCACGTTCAGCGCCACGTAGTTGCCCTGCGCCTGCAGCCATTCGATGTCGGCGGCGGCGATGAGGAACTCCTTGCGCAGTTGCCGCACGAGAAAGCGCTCGGGACGCGCCGGCTCTGCCGGCCCTGCCGTCGGTGACGGGATCCCGGCGGGCGCTTCGCCAGCAGGTTCGGGTGCGGCGTCCAGCACACGTGCCTCGCCCTGCAGACGCAGCATTACCAGACGGTAGGAGACCAGCGCGGCGAGGATGAGCACATAAGTGCGCACATCCTTCAGGTACTCGTAGAAGAGTACCTGCGGCATCGCGCCGAGGATGTACGTCTCGCCCACCAGTGCATACGCGGCCTGCCGCATGCCGAACATGAGCAGCACATGGAAGGCGCAGAACATCACGCTGGCCGCAAAGTGGCGGGGCAAGGCGCTGCGCAAGGTGCCCCAGCGCAGCGGATGGCGGCGCTCGAACGCCACCACGGCTGGCAGCAGCAGGCCGATGGCGAGATTGCTCGACACCTCCCACAGCGCCGGTTGCCACCAGGGGAGCGGGCGACCCACCCGCGCCAGATCGAGCGAGACGACCACGGTGTTCGCCACGGCCTGCAGCACGAGCACGAACACCCAGAACGCCACCTCGGCCTGCCGCCGCACCGGCTGATAGCGCTCGAACCAGATCTGTTCAGGGGGCGGCGGGGGTTGCAACATGCGACGAGTCTAGGGCCGGTCGATGGGATTTCGTCCCGGCGGGGCCGCCACTCGTCACAAATCGGGAACGGGCCGTCCCAATCCGCCGCCACGGCGGGCCTGCCGGCGCGAGCATCGCGGTTTTCCAACGGAGCACCGTCCATGCAACGACGCCATGACATCGACGCCCTGCGCGCACTGGCCTTCGCCCTGGTCATTCTCTATCACGTGGGCATGGCCTACGTGGCGGGCTGGCACTGGCACCTCAAGAGCGAACATGCCGCCACGTGGCTGCAATGGCCGATGCAGGCGCTCAACATCTGGCGCATGGACCTCGTGTTCCTCGTGTCGGGGCTGGCGTTCAGCATCCTGCTGCAACAACGCATGAAAGAAGGCGCGCCTCCCGTCGCGGACAAAGCGCGGGGCCGCTTCCGGTTGCTGGGCCAGCGCAGCTGGCGGCTCCTGCTGCCGCTGGCCTTCGGCATGGCGGTGGTCGTGCCCTATCAACCGTATGCACAAGGTGTGGCGAACGGGCTGATCGAACCCGGATTCAGCGCCTTCCTTGCGCGCTACTTCACGGGTGGCCGGTGGCCGCGCGGCGCGTTCGACGGCTGGGACATCGGCGTGACCTGGAACCACCTCTGGTATCTGCCCTACCTGTGGGCCTACACCGCCGTGTGGTGCCTGGCGCTTCCCCTGCTCCAGTCCGGACCGGTCGCGCGGCTGGCCGGGGCATTCCGGCAACTGCGCGGCACGCGGTTGCTGGTGTTGCCGATGCTGCCACTCATGCTTTATTCACTGACGCTCTGGCCGTACTTCCCGCAGTCGCACGACCTCGTGCACGACCTGTGGCTGCACGCGGTGTATTTCACGCTGTTCGGCTATGGTGTGTGGATCGGGCTGGACAAGGGGCTCTGGGCGGAGCTCACGCGAATTGCCAGGCGCGCACTGCTTCTGGCCGTGCTGGCGTTCGTCGTGTATGGCGGCTTGCGCTGGGCGGTGCTGTCTGCGGATCTGGCGGATTTCCGGCCTGCCGTGCGGATGCTGGCCCGGCTGGTCGCGAATGCGTATCTGTGGTTCGTCATCGTCGCCGTGCTCGGTGCCGCGCACTGCTGGCTGAACCGGCCGTGGCCCTGGCTGCGCTGGGCCGGTGAGTCCGTCTATCCGTGGTACATGCTGCACCAGACGCTGATCATCGTCGCGCTGGTGTGGCTGATGCCGCTGCACCTGGGCCCATGGATCGAGCCGCTGGCGGTACTGGTGTGCGCGCTGGGCGGCTGCTGGCTGGTCACCGACGGCCTGGTGCGCCGCGTGCGCTGGCTGCGTCCGCTGTTCGGGTTGAAAGCGATCAGGCCGGCTGCGCAGCCAGCGCCTTCTCGATGTCTTTCTGCAGATCCTGCGGCTTGTCCGTCGGCGCGTAGCGCTCGATGACCTGCCCGTCCTTGCCGACGAGGAACTTGGTGAAGTTCCACTTGATGGCCTTGGTGCCCAGGATGCCCGGCGCTTCGCTGACCAGCCACTTGTAGAGCGGCGACGCGTTCGGGCCGTTGACGTCGATCTTCTCCATCATCGGGAAGCTCACGCCGTAGTTGAGCGAGCAGAACTCGGCGATCTCGCCATTGCTGCCCGGGTCCTGGCTGCCGAACTGGTTGCAGGGAAAGCCGAGCACCTGCAGGCCGCTGTCCGCGTACTTCTTGTGCAGTTCCTCCAGCCCGGCGAACTGCGGCGTGAAGCCGCACTTGCTCGCGGTGTTGACGATCAGCAGCACCTTGCCTCTGTAGGTGGACAGCGGGGTGAGGCTCCCGTTGATCTGCTGGGCTTCGAAGTCGTAGACACTGGCCATGGCGGGCTCCTTCAACCGTGATGTTTGTCGCTGCGCGCTATCTCGAGCAGGTGCTCGACCTCGTCGCGGTGCTTCACGCAGTTGCTGGCGTGCCAGCGCTGGATGATCCACATGAAGCCGGCCACCACGATGCCGAAGGCCGTGATGGCGCCGAAGGCCGACAGGCCCATGCCCGTCGAGAGGCTGTAGAACGCGCCCAGACCCAGGATGCAGGCCTGCTCGTTGAAGTTCTGCACGGCAATCGAGCGGCCCGCGCCCATGAGGTTGTGGCCGCGGTGCTGCAGCAACGCGTTCATCGGCACCACGAGGAAGCCGCCCAGCGCGCCCAGCAGGATGAGGAACGGCGCAGCCACCCACACGTTGTTGATGAAGTTCATCAGGATGACCAGCAGGCCCATGCCGATGCCCAGCGGGATGACGCGCGTGGCCATGTCCAGCTTCATGCGTACCGACGCGACCACTGCACCGACGGCCGTGCCGATCGCGACCACGCCCACAAGCGACGAGGCCTGCGTGGTGCTGTAGCCCAGTGCTGCCGCGCTCCAGGCCAGCACGATGTAGCGAAGATTGCCCGACACGCCCCAGAACAGCGTGGTGGTGGCCAGCGAGATCTGGCCGAGCCGGTCGCGCCACAGGCGGGCGTTGCAGCTCCAGAAGTCGGGCAGCAGCTCGAGGCGGTTTCGCGGCATGGGGCGCATCTCGACGCCGGTGTGCGGGATGCGCGTGTTGAACCAGGCGGCCAGCGCGTAGACGACGATCAGGATGGCAATGGCCGCTTCTGCCGCCGTGTCGATGCCGGTGTCGATGTAGGGCAGGTCCACCGAGAGCAGTGCAGTGGACACGTGATGGCCGACCAGCTGGCCGCCCAGCAACACGCCCAGGATGATGGAGGCGATGGTCAGCCCCTCGATCCAGCCGTTGGCCTTGACCAGCTGCGACGGCGGCAGCAGCTCGGTGAGGATGCCGTACTTGGCCGGCGAGTACGCGGCGGCGCCGAGACCGACGATGGCATAGGCGAGCAGTGGATGGCTGCCGAACAGCATCATCAGGCAGCCCGCCACCTTGATGAAGTTGCTGACGAACATGACCTGGCCCTTGGGCCGCGAGTCGGCGAACGCGCCCACGAAGGGGGCGAGCACGACGTAGAAGAGCGCGAACATCGGCACGAGTGCCGCGCGCTGCCATTCGGCGGCACCACTGGTGCGCAACAGTTCGACCGCGGCGACGAACAATGCGTTGTCTGCCAGCGACGAGAAGAACTGCGCTGACATGATGGTGTAGAAACCGCGCTTCATCGGGGAAGCCATCAGTCAGGCTAATGGCAGTATCAAGTGGTGGTGTCTCCGAACGATCAGGGGTTATAGCATGGCCCACAGTGCCAAAATCCCCAAAGGCCCCGCATTTCGCCCGGGGCTTCGCAACTTTCCCATGCCCCGTCCGATCCTTGCCACTGTCCACACCGAAGCCCTGCGCCACAACCTCTCGCGCGTGCGACAGAACGCCGCCGATGCGAACGTCTGGGCCATCGTCAAGGCCAACGCCTACGGACACGGCATCGAGCGCGCGTTCGCGGGCCTGCGCGGTGCGGATGGTTTCGCGCTGCTGGACCTGGCCGAGGCCGAGCGCGTGCGCGCACTGGACTGGCGCGGCCCCATCCTGCTGCTGGAAGGCGTGTTCGAGCCGCGTGACCTGGAGCTGTGTTCGCGCCTGAACCTCTGGCACACGGTGCACTGCGACGAGCAGATCGACATGCTCGCCGCCCACAAGACGCACCAGCCGCACCGTGTCTTCCTCAAGATGAATTCGGGCATGAACCGCCTGGGCTTCGCACCGCAGCGCTACCGCGCGGCATGGACGCGCCTGAACGCGCTGCCGCAGGTGGACGAGATTTCGCTCATCACCCACTTCAGCGATTCGGACGGCCCGCGGGGCATCGCGCATCAGATGGCGGTGTTCAGCCAGACCACCGAGGACCTGCCGGGTGAACGCTCGCTGGCCAACAGCGGCGCCGTGCTGCGCCATGCCGAAGCGGCGGGTGTGCGCGCCGACTGGGTGCGTCCCGGCATCGCGATCTACGGCAGCGCGCCCGATGCGCCCGAGCACACCGCCGACGAATGGAAGCTGCAGCCGGCAATGACGCTCTCGTCGCGCATCATCGGCACCCAGATGCTGCAGCCGGGCGACACCGTGGGCTACGGTTCGAGCTTCACTGCAGACGTGCCCATGCGCATCGGCGTCGTCGCCTGCGGCTACGCCGACGGCTACCCGCGCCACTGCGCCACCGGCACGCCGGTGCTGGTGGACGGCGTGCGCACCCGCATGGTCGGCCGCGTGAGCATGGACATGCTGACCGTGGACCTCACACCCGTGCCGCAGGCCGGCATCGGCACGCCGGTCACGCTGTGGGGACGCGCCGCGAAGGCCGACGGTCTGCACGGGGACACGTTGCTGTCGATCGATGAAGTGGCGCGTGCCGGCGGCACCGTGGGCTACGAACTCATGTGCGCAGTCGCGCCGCGCGTGCCGTTCGCGGTGGACGCCTGACCCCTTTCACCCGCGCCATCGCAGGATGGCGATGACGCCGAGGATCGGGCCGGGCAGCAGCAGCCACGTCACCTGCGTTCCCCATCGGTCGAGTAAGGCAGACGCCAGCGCGATCGACACCATCGAGATCAGGAAGCCGATGGCATTCTGCAGTGCCAGCGCGCTCCCTACCGCATGCGGCGGGCAGGCGGCAGCACTCAATGCGGAAAACTGCGGCGAGTCGGTGACTACCGTCGCACCCCACAACAGCAGCAATGCGAGCACGGCCATGGGACCCGCGAGCGCGGCTGGCGGAAACAGCAGGCAGCACAGCCCGGACACGGCGAGCGACACGGCCGCCACGCGCTGGCTGCCGGAGCGACGCGCCAGGGCTGCACCTGCGATGCAGCCGGCACCGCCGATGGCGATCACCGTGAAGCTCAGCAGCGAAACGATCGACGGCGATGCAGCCGCGGCGGGCAGGGTGCCGACGATGAGAAAGGGCAGCAGTGCCCAGAACGCGTAGAGCTCCCACATGTGCCCGAAGTAGCCGAATGCCGCGGCACGGAAAGCCGGGACGCGGAACGCCTGCAGCGCCACACCCAGCCGCACGGGTTGTCGGCCGACTGACGGCAGATGCGGCCCGTCCCCCAGCCAGAGCACGGTCGCGCCCGCGACCAGCGCCAGCAGCGACGAGGACAGCACGACGCCTTGCCAGGGCAGCGCGCCGGCGACGCCACGCACGCCGTGCGGCAGTGCGGTGCCGATGGCCAGCATCGCCACCAGCAGCGACAGCGTCGTCGAGGCCCGACCCGGCGTCCAGCTCACCACCAGCTTCATGCCCAGCGGGTAGATGCCCGCGAGCGAAACGCCGACGAGGAAACGCAAGGCGACGGCGAACGCGAGCGATTGCGTGTTCAAGGCGAACACGGCGTTGGCGCCTGCACCCAGCAGGCACGACACGAAGAAGACGCGACTTGCCGCGAAGCGGTCCGCCAGACCTGTGAGCGCCACCAGCAGGGTGCCCGCAATGAAGCCGGATTGCGTCGCATTGGTCAGCCAGCCGATGCCGGCCGGCGAGAGATCGAGTGCGGCACGCAATTCCGCCGCAACGCCGTTGGTGCTGAACCAGAGCGAAGTCCCGAACAGCTCCGAGACCACAAGGATCGCAATCGCAAATCGCAGCCGGGCATTGTCTGGCGCGGCCGGATGTGCGTGCTGCATGGATTCCGGCTTCCTGGTCTTCAGCGCTTGCGCAGCCCCAGCCGTATGACGGCGGCCACGACGACCAGCGCGCCCGCCACCTGCACGGGCGCGATCGCCTGCCCGAGGATGAGCCAGGCCAGCACGAGCGCGAACACGGGCTCCACGTTCATGATGGCCGAGTTGCCCGCCACGCCGAGCTTGGGCAGCACGGTGAACATGATGGTGAAGGCGGTGCCGTAGAGAAAGGTGAGCGCTGCCAGGCCCCACCAGCCGGCCGCCGCCTGCGGCAGGTGGAAGCCTCCCTTGAAGCCCACGTTGGCAAGCGCCACCAGGCCCGCGATGATCATCGTCGTGGCGGTGCGCACGCGGCCATCCACGTCTGCCGCTTCATGCTGCGTCACCACGAGCGCCAGGCCGAAGGTGCCGGCCGCGGCGAGCGCGAACGCGACGCCCGTGCCGATCTGGCCCCACTGCCCGGCGGCGCCCAGTCCCGACGCCGCACCGAACACGTCGAGCGCGAGCGCGAGCCCGATCAGGATGACGGGCATTGCGATGAGCACGGCGCGTTCGGGCTTGCGACCGTAGAAAAGCCGATCCCACAGCGCGGTCCACAGCGGATAGGTATTGAAGGCCAGCAGCGCGAGCGCCACCGGCAGCCGCGCCACGGCGGAGTAGAGACACAGGCTCTGCACACCGATGAGCAGACCGATCAGCGGCAGGAATTTCCGGTGCGCCGGCTTGAATGACAGCGGTACGCGCTGGATGAAGATCAGCGCCGACACCACGAGCGCCGTGACGATGCTGCGGAACACCACCGCCGTCGAAACGTCCGCACCATGGTTGAAGGCGATGCGGGCCGCCACATGGTTCGCGCCCATCATCAATGCGATGAGCATGAGGGTGGCGAAGGCGGCCCCGCTCAGGGCGCGGGCGTTGGTGTTGCTTGACATCCGGTGAGGTTAACCGAGGCTGCGCGATGCTGACGCCCGCCCGCGCTCAGTACAGCCCGCGCACACGCGCATGCAAACGCGCCAGGCCCATCAGCGCATCGGTGAACGGCGTCGGCGTCTTCGTGATCTCGCCGAGTTCCTTCACGACGCCCACCAGTGCGTCGAGCTCGACCGGGCGGCCGGCTTCCACGTCCTGCAGCATCGAGGTCTTGAACGCGCCGAGCTTCATGGTCACCGCGTGCCGGTCTTCGGGGTCCTGGTCGATCGGGATGCCGATGCGCGCGCCGATCTCGCGCGCCTCCAGCATGACGTTCGAGATGAAGCCGCGTACCTGCGGATCGGCCAGGATGAGGTCGGTGGTCGCGCCGGTGATCGCGCTCACCGGGTTCACCGTCATGTTGCCCCAGAGCTTGTACCAGGCGTCTTTCTGGATCTGTTCGGACACCGGTGACTCGATGCCGGATTTCCCGATGAGCGCGGCGAGCGCTTGCACCCGTTCCGTCTTCTGCCCGGAAGGCTCGCCGATGATGATGCGGTTGCCGAAGTGATGCCGCACGAAGCCCGGTCCGTGGAGCGCGCAGCTCGCATGCACCACGCCGCCGATGATGTGCTTCGCGGGAATGGCCGCGGCAATCGCGCCTTCGGGGTCGACCGCCTTCAGCCGCGTGCCCGCGTACTGGCCGCCGAAACCTTCGAAGAACCACCACGACACGCCGTTCATCGCGGTGAGCACCATGGTGTCCGGGCCGAGCAACGGGCCGATGGCCTTGGCGACGGAGGCGAGCGCCGGCGCTTTCACCGCGACGATGACAAGGTCCTGCACACCGAGGTCGGCGGGGTTTTCAGAGGCCTTCACCTGCGCTGTGAGCACTTCACCGTTCTGCTCGAGCCGCAGCCCGTCCTTGCGGATCGCTTCGAGCGTCGCACCCCGTGCGACCACGCTCACGTCGCAACCCACCTGCGCGAGCCGCACACCGACCCATCCGCCGATCGCACCGGCGCCGTAGATACAGACTTTCATTCTCTGGACTGCTTTGCGTTGATTTACTGCTTGTAGCTGGCGTCGATGCGGTCGACCTGGCGAACGAGGGCGTCGAACACGTCACGGCCTGCGCCGTGGTTGGGGTTGAACTGGAGCGAATCGCGCGTGCACTTCTGTGCGATGTCTTCAGGGATCGGGATGGGCGCACCCATCGACAGCGTGGCCAGCTGGATTTCGCAGGCGCGCTGCAGCGTCCACAGCACGGCAAACGTCTGCGACAGCGTCTTGCCCCAAGCCAGCAGGCCGTGGTTGCGCAGGATGACGGCGTTGCAGTTACCGATGCTCCTGAGCAGGCGCGGCCCTTCCTCGGCATGGATGGTGATGCCTTCGAAGTCGTGGTACGCCAGCATGCCGTGCAGCTGCGCGGTGTAGAAGTTGGTCTGCTGCAAACCGCCCTGCACGCAGGCCACGGCGACGCCGGCGGTCGTGTGCGTGTGCATCACGCAGTGCGCGCCGGGCAATCCGTCATGGATGGCTGCGTGCACCGTGAAACCGGCCGGGTTCACCGGGTAGGGCGAGCCGTCCAGCACCTTGCCCTGCAGGTCGATCTTCACCAGGTTGCTGGCGGTCACTTCGGAGTAATGCAGGCCGAAAGGATTGATGAGGAACTGCTTCTCGTTGCCCGAAACACTGTCCGGCAGCCGCACCGTGATGTGGTTGTAGATCATCTCGGTCCACCCCAGCATCGCGAAGACGCGGTAGCACGCGGCCAGGTCGAGGCGCGCGGACCATTCGTCCGGATGCATGCCGGCCGGGGCGGCCGAGCGGGGTGAGGTGGCGGGCTTGAGGACAGCGTTCATGGCAACTCCGGTTGGCTAGCTCTCGGCGGTGAAGCCGATCATTTTCACGAGGGGACCCCAGCGATCGGTGTCCGCCTTGAGGCGGGCCGCGAGTTCGGCGGGGGTGGACGATTTCGCTTCGAGGCCCATGGCTGCGAGGCCATTGACCGTCTCTGGCGCGGCGAGCGCGGCGCGCACGGCGGCATTGAGGCGCGTGACGACGTCGGTCGGCGTTTTCGCGGGCACGTAGAAACCGAACCATTCGTCATAGACGAAGTCCTTCAGGCCCTGCTCGACCAGCGTGGGCGTGTTGGGCGCGAACTGGCTGCGTTTGGCACCGGACGCGGCGAGCAGGCGGCACTTGCCGGCCTGCACATGCTGCGTGAATTCGCCGATCGGGCCGCTCACCGCAGGAATCTGGCCGCCGATCATGTCGAGGATGGCGGGCTGCGTGCCACGGTACGGCACGTGCTTCAGGTCCACCTTGCCGTGCTTGCCGATCAGGTCGCCGATGAAGTGTGGCGTGGAGCCGGCCGCGGGTGAACCGTAGCTCGCCTGGCCCGGGTTGGCGCGGCACCAGTCGAGGAACTCGGGGATCGACTTGACCGAGGCCGGCACGGCCGGGCCGACGCCGAAGCCGAAGTCGAACGTGCAGCCGAGCGACACGGGCGACAGGTCGGCCACCGGGTCGTAGGGAAGCTTCTTGTAGATGTGCGGATAGATGCCGAGCATGGACATCGGCGTCTGCAGCATGGTGTTGCCGTCCGGCGGCGCGGACTTCACGAACTGCACGGCGATCTGGCCACCCGCACCGGTGCGGTTCTCCACGAACGCGGCCTTGGCATAGCCGGGCACCACGCGCTCGGCCACGCGGCGGCAGATGGTGTCGGACGTGCCGCCGGCGGTGAAGCCGGTGATGATCTTCAGCGTTTCGACTTGTGCCTGCGCCCAGGCGGCCTGGCCGATGCCCGCGAGCAGCGCCGAAGCGCCTGCGGACTGGATGATCTGGCGACGGGATACGTTCATGGCTTGTCTCCTGGAAATATCTGTGTGGATCAGGATTCGTCGCGCAGCCAGGTGACCGCGCCCGAATGGGTGACGGCCCCCTGATGGCTCGGACGGACCGTTGCCGCGTATTTTTCCAGCAGCCCGCCCAGCGGCGCCCCCGTGTTTACGCCACGTCCGGCCTTCAGTTCTGCCAGCCGTTTCGCGATTTCCTCTTCCGTCAGGTCGACCGAAATGCTTCTTGCATCCGGCCGCGCATCGATTCGCACGATGTCGCCGTTGCGCAGGATGGCGATCGGCCCACCGTCCGCCGCCTCGGGCCCGGCGTAGCCGATGCATAGCCCACGCGTCGCGCCCGAGAAGCGCCCGTCCGTCAGCAGCGCGACCTTGTCGCCCATGCCCTGGCCGTAGAGCAGGGCGGTAAGGCCCAGCATTTCGCGCATGCCGGGGCTGCCCTTGGGCCCTTCGTTGCGGATGACGATCACGTCGCCCGGTTCGTAGCGCATGTTCTGCACGGCGGTCTGGGCTTCTTCCTCGTTCTCGAACACGCGGGCCGGGCCGGTGTGGGCGAGGGTCTTGAGGCCGGCGGTCTTGAGCAGCGCGCCGTCGGGGCAGAGGTTGCCCTTGAGCACGGCCAGACCCCCGTCGGGCGTGAGGGCGTTCGCCACGTCGCGCACCACCTTGCCGTCCGGCGCGTTGGCCTCGGCCAGCTCCTCGGCCAGCGTGCGGCCGGTGAAGGTGAGCACGTCGCCGTGCACGAAACCCTGGTTCATCAGCTCGCGCAGGATCACGCCGGCACCGCCGATGTAATACACGTCGCGCGCCAGGTACTTGCCCCCCGGGCGCAGATCGGCGATGAGCGGCGTGCGCGCAAAGATTTCGGCCACATCGTCGAGGTGGAACCTGATGCCGGCCTCGTGCGCGATCGCCGGGATGTGCAGCGCTGCATTCGTGGAGCCACCTGTAGCCGAAACCAGCGCGCAGGCGTTTTCCAGCGCCTTGCGCGTCACGATGTCACGCGGCAGCGGGCCGCCACCTTCGACGCTCTTCATCACTGCGTCCATCAGCTTCTTCGCGGTGCGGCGCATCAGCGGCGCGCGTTCGCTGAAGACGGCGGGCACCATGCTCGAGCCGATCGGTGCGAGGCCGAGCGCCTCGCTCACCATGCCCATGGTGTTGGCGGTGAACTGGCCTGCGCACGCGCCGGCGGTGGGCAGGCAGGCGTGACTCACGTCGCTGAGTTCCTGCATCGTCGCGTCGCCCGCGAGCACCTTGCCGATGGCCTCGTAGGTGTCGACGACGTTCAGGTCGCGGCCGTCGGGACCGGGCGTCTGGCCGGGCAGGGCGGAGCCGCCGTGCACGAACACGCTGGGCACGTTGCAGCGCACCATGCCCATCATCAGGCCCGGCAGGTTCTTGTCGCACGCGCCGATGGCGAAGATGCCGTCCCATTGATGCCCGCGCACCGAGGCCTCGACGCTGTCGGCGATGAGCTCGCGCGAGATGAGCGAGAAGCGCATGCCCGAATGCGCCATGGTCAGGCCGTCGCTCACCGACACCACCGGGCATTCGTGCGGCATGCCGCCGGCCGCGTAGATGCCGGTCTTGGCATGCTGCGCCTGGTCGCGCAGGTTCATGTTGCAGGGGCTCATCTCGCCGCCCGTATGGAACACGCCGACGTGCGGGCGCTCGATGTCCTCGTCGTCCAGCCCCAGCCCATAGAGGAAGCTGCGCGTGGTCGCGCGGATGGTGCCTTCGTAGATGGTGGCGGAGCGGAATTTCTTCGTGGTCATGTCTCTTCCTTGTTTTTTTCTTCAGCCCGCATTGAGGTGCAGGCCGTTGTCCATCTTGATCACCTCGCCCGTCATGCCGGGCATGCGCGCAGCGACGAACCAGGCCAGCGCGGCCACCTCTTCGGGCTGCGAGACGCGCTTGAGCACGGAGCTTTCCGTCTGCATGGCGACCACGCGCGCATGGTCCGCTTCACCCAGGACGCGGCTCGGAAGACCGCCTTCGACGAAACCCGGCGCGATGGCGTTCACGCGGATGTGCGGCGCGAGTGCGCGGGCCATGGCGAGTGTCATCGTGTTCACCGCGCCCTTCGAGGCGGCATACGCCACCGACGAACCGCGCCCGAGCACGCTGCCGATGGAAGAGATGTTCACGACCGCGCTGGAGCCGGAGTCGGCAGCGCTCGCGTGCAGCGCATCGGCGCAGGCCCGCGTCATCTGGTGCATGCCGACCACGTTCACGTCGTAGGTGCGGTGAAACTCTTCGGCGTCCAGCGCGTCGAGGTCTGCGTGCGGGATGAACCGCGTCGTGCCCGCGCAGTTCACCAGCGCGTCGATGCGCGAGAAGCGTTGCAGCGTGGCGCGTGCGGCTTCCCTGCAGCTGTCGTCGCTGCGCACATCGAGTGGCTGCAGCAGCACGCTGGCGCCTGCGCCTGTGCATTCGTTCGCCACCGCATTCGCTTCAGTGGCCTGTGTGTCGCCGAACCAGCAGATCACCACATTCCAGCCGCGTCGCGCGAACTCGCGCGCGCACGCTGCGCCGATGCCGGTGGCGGCACCCGTCACCACGCACACGGGGGCGCTGCGGCTGTCGGCGAACGTGCGGGTGTCCGGCATGGCGTCGGGCATGGCGTTGTTTCCCGTGACGGCTCAGTACACCTTGTTGGTCGTCGATGTCACGGCCGGTGCGGCCGCGCTCGACTTGAATTTCGCCGCGAGCTCGGTGATGCCGCGCACGAGGATCGAGGTGTCCAGCCCCACGGCGACATACAGCGCACCGAGTTCGAGATAGCGGCGCGCCAGCTTCTCGTCGGGCGTGAGGATGCCCGGGGCCTTGCCCGCCGCCAGGATGCGGCGGATGGCATCTTCGATGGCACCCTGCACTTCGGTGTGGCCGGGGTTGCCGACATGGCCCATCGAGGCCGACAGGTCGGCCGGGCCGATGAACACACCGTCCACGCCGTCCACGGCGGCAATCGCGTCGAGGTTGTCGAGCGCGGTACGCGTCTCGGCCTGCACCAGCAGGCAGACCCGCTCGTTGGCTTCCTTCACATAGTTGGGGTAGCGGCCCCAGCGCGATGCACGGGCTCCGGCCATGCCACGGATGCCGCCCTTGCCATCGGCCTGCGGGTAGCGCATGGCACGCACCAGCGTCTCGGCCTGCTCGACGGTGTCCACCATCGGCACGAGGATGGTCTGCACGCCGACATCGAGGTACTGTTTGATCAGCATCTCGCCCACATGGCCGTGGCCCATCGGGACGCGCGCGATCGCGTGCGTGTCGCTGTAGGGCGCGATGGCCTGCAGCTGCGCAAGGATGGACGGCACGTCGTTGGGCGAATGCTCGCCGTCGATCAACACCCAATCGAAGCCCGCACCCGCGCAGATCTCGGCGGTATAGGCGCTGGCGAGGCTGAGCCAGAGACCGATCTGCGGTGTCTTCGCGGCGATGGCCTGCTTGAAACGGTTCGGCGGTGTCTGCATGTGGTGCTTTCTCGTGGGTGCGCTTGCTCTTGCCGGCAGTATCAGACGAAACGGAAATCGAAGCTGCCCAGCGGGCCGTAGTCAGCGTTGAACAGGTCACCGCGCTTCGCCGGTGCCGGCTTGGTGAACGAACCCGACAGCACGACTTCGCCGGCTTCCAGGTACTCGCCCCAGGGGGCGAGCTTCATCGCGAGCCAGGCCACGCCGATGGCGGGGTTGCCCTGCACGCCGGCGGCAAGGCCCGTCTCTTCCACCACCCCGTTCTGGCGGAGGATGGCGCCGCACCACGGCAGGTTCACCTCGCGCGGCTTGACTTTCTTTCCAGCCACCACGATGCCCGCATTGGCCGCGTTGTCGGAGATGGTGTCGAACACCTTGCGCGGCACCTTGGTGTGGCGGTCGAACTGCTCGATGCGCGAGTCGATGATCTCGATGGCCGGCGTCACGTAGTCGGTGGCGTCGAGCACGTCCTCCACGCTGATCCGGTCGCCCTGCAGCTTGCGTTTGAGTACGAAGGCCATTTCCACTTCCACGCGCGGCGCGATGAAATGGTCGAACGGGATGTCGCCCGGCTCGAAGAACATGTCGTCCAGCAGCGTGCCGTAGTCGGGCTCGTCGATCTGGCTGGACTGCTGCATGGCGCGCGAGGTCAGGCCGATCTTGTGGCCACGCACCGTGCGGCCCCCGGCGATCTTCATCTTCACCCACTCACGCGAGATGGCGTAACCATCCTCGATGGTCATCCCGGGAAAGCGCTTGGAGAAGTGCTCGATCTGCCTGCGCGACTTTTCGCTCTCGTTGAGTTCGTTTGCGAGTTGCGCGATGAGTTCGGGGGTGAACATGGCGTCAGGCCTTGTTGAAAAGCGGGTGGAGGTTGCTGTGCTTGGCGTCGAAGACTTCGTGGCCTTCGTCCACCTGCAGCGTGATGCCGATGCGGCGCTGCTCGAACAGCTTCGCGAAGTGCTCGCGCGTGGCGGCGATCAGCAGGTCGCCCGCGCGCTTCTGCGTGGCGGCAGTGCGGCCGCGGGCCATGCGCACGTTGAGGTACACGAATGCATAGTCGCCGGCGCCGCCCGTGCCGGCCGCGTGCGTCCCGGCGGCAAGCCCGGCCTTGCCGCCGTCGGCGATCGCGTAGTGCGCAGCAGGATAGGCCAGCACGCGCGTGCCGCCGGTCGGGAAGACCTGCTTGCCGTCTTCGTCCTTCACCGTGAGCATGGTGTCGGCGAGTGTGCGGCACAGGGCTGTCATGTCGGTCTCCCTGTCGAGCTGGCCGGTGTAGAGGATCACGAGGTGGGGCATGGAAAATTTCCTGTTCAGACCACGTTCATCACGGCGGCCGTGCAGGTCACCGCGAAGATCGGGATCGGCTTGAAGTGCAGCACCTCGGCCTTGCCGCGAGCAGCCGCCGCGACCGAGATGAAGGTGCGGATCTCGAAGCCGCCCTGGCCGGCTTCGCGGTAGGTGGCCGCGTCGCCGTAGCGCTCGGTCGAGAGCAGCGCGTCCTTGTCGTTGGCGCACCACTTGTCCATGAACTCGCGGTCCCACGCTTCGTTGACCTTGCCCGAATCGGGCGTGGCCGGCCAGTGCGAGATGCCGCCAGTGCCGATGATGGCGATGCGCTCGGGAACGCTGTCGCAGGCGCGGCGCAGCGCTTCGCCGAACGCCCAGGCGCGGTGCAGCGGCGTGAGCGGCGGGCCCTGGCAGTTGATGTTCACCGGGATGATTTTCTTGTCGTACTTCGGCGTGAGGAAGTTGAGCGGCACCATGATGCCGTGATCGAACTTCCATTCCTCGGCGAAAGCCACGTCCACCGTCTGCATCACTTCGCGGATGATGCGCTGCGACAGCGCGGCATCACCGGGGATCTTCGTCTTTTCGATGCCCAGCCACTTCGGGTCCTCGATCGGGCCTTCGTAGCTGTCGGCCATGCCCATCGCATACGCAGGCATGTTGTTCATGAAGAAGTTGGCGAAGTGCTCGGCCGCAATCACGATGACGGCGTCAGGCTTCGCGGCCTCCAGCTGCTCGCCCATGCGGTGGAACTGCTTGTGGAACTCGTCCTTGACGGCGGGGTCGGCGAGATGCGCGCGGCCGGTGATGCCCGGCGCATGGCTGCAGATGCCAGCGAATACAAGACTCATGTCGGTCTCCCAGTTGTCGCCGGCGTCAGACGCCCGCGACCTTTTCGTCCATGGTGGTGGTCATGGTGTACACACCGGCGCGCACCGGGCCGTACTTGCGAACGCCTTCGCGCATGGCCTCGATGTAGTCGGCCCACGGCACACCCAGCAGCGGCGCGAAGTGCATCAGCAGCTGGCCGTTGCAGCCGAGCACATACAGCTTGCCGATGTCGCCTTCGAGGATCGCCGTGCGTTCCTCGTCGGTGAGGTCGTAGTCCTTCAGCAGCGCTTCCTTGTCGTTGCGGAAACGCTCGAGCACCTGCGGTTCGCGGTTGAGGTGGTAGAGGAATTTCTGCATGCTGTAGAGGCTCATGATGCCGCTCCCGGTGTGTCTGGATGTCTTATACGCCCCAGTGCGGGATGTGGTGCGAACCCATGGACACGGCGATGTTCTTCGGCTCGCAGAACACTTCGTAGCTCCAGGTGCCGCCTTCGCGGCCGGTGCCGCTGGCCTTGGTGCCGCCGAAAGGCTGGCGCAGGTCGCGCACGTTCTGGCTGTTGACGAAGCACATGCCGGCTTCCACGGCGGCTGCCACGCGGTGTGCGCGACCGATGTTCTCGGACCACACATAGCTGGAGAGGCCGTACTGGATGTCGTTGGCAATGCGGATCGCGTCGGCCTCGTCCTTGAACGGGATCATGCAGGCCACGGGGCCGAAGATTTCGTCCTGCGCGATCTTCATGCGGTTGTCCACGTCGGCGAACACGGTGGGCGGCACGTAGTTGCCGTTCTTCACGCGATCGGGCAGGTTGGCCACAGTAGTGCCGCCGCACAGCATGGTGGCGCCTTCCTTCTGGCCGAGTTCGATGTAGCTGCGCACCTTGGCGAGATGGCCCTGGCTGATCATCGGGCCGATGATGGTCTTTTCGTCGAGCGGGTCGCCCACGACGATCTTCTTCGCGCGTTCCACGAACTTCGCGACGAAGTCGGCGTAGATCGACTGCTGCACGATGATGCGGCTGCCCGCCGTGCAACGCTCGCCGTTGTTGGAGAAGATCATGAACACCGCGGCGTCGAGCGCGCGGTCGAGGTTCGCGTCGTCGAACACGATGAACGGGCTCTTGCCGCCGAGTTCCATGCTGAACTTCTTGAGTCCCGCAGACTGCACGATGCGGTTGCCGGTGGCCGTGGATCCGGTGAACGAGATGGCGCGCACGTCGCGGTGCTGCACCAGCGGCTCACCCGCCTCCTTGCCGTACCCGTGCACGAGGTTGAGCACGCCGGGCGGGATGCCGGCTTCGAGTGCGAGCTCGCCCAGGCGGGCGGCCGTCATGGGTGAGAGCTCGCTCATCTTGAGCACGGCGGTGTTGCCGAAGGCCAGGCACGGTGCGACCTTCCAGGTGGCGGTCATGAACGGCACGTTCCACGGGCTGATGAGCGCACACACGCCGACCGGATGGAACAGCGTGTAGTTCAGGTGCGTCTCCGTGGGGTAGGTGTGGCCATCCACGCGTGTGCACATCTCGGCGAAGTAGTAGAAGTTGTCGGCGGCGCGCGGCACGAGCTGTTTGCCGGTCTGGCCGATCACCTGGCCGCAGTCGTTGGTTTCGGTCTGCGCGATTTCCGGCACGTGCTGGGCGATCAGATCGCCGAGCTTGCGGATGATCTTCGCGCGCTGCGGCGCAGGCATACCCGCCCATTTGGGGAAGGCTTCCTTCGCAGCAGCGACGGCGGCGTTGACTTCCTGCTCGCCGCCGGAGGCGACTTCGGCCAGCACCTCCTGCGTGGCCGGGTTGACGGTTTCGAAGTAGTCGCTTCCGGCGACAGCCTTGCCGTTGATGAGGTGGTCGATCTTTTTCATGCTTGTTCCTGGATGGTGTTGACGAGGGCACCGACGCCTTCGATTTCGGTGACGATCTCGTCGCCGTGCTTGCAGTCCACCACGCCGTCGGGCGTGCCGGTGAGGATGAGGTCCCCGGGTTGCAGCGTCATGAAGTTCGAGAAGAACTCGATGAGGAAGGGGATGCGGAAGATCATGTCGCGTGTGCTGCCCGACTGCGTGACCTGCCCGTTGACGCGCGTTCTCAACGCGAGCGCGTGCGGGTCGGGCACGTCGGACGCATCGACGAACCAGGGGCCGATCGGCGTGCAGGTGTCGCGGTTCTTCACGCGCAGGTTGGGGCGGTACCAGTTCTCGAGGTAGTCGCGGATCGCGTAGTCGTTGGCGACGGTGTAGCCCCCAACGTAGTCGTACGCGTCGGCCTGCTTCACCTTGCGTGCAGTGCGGCCGATGACAACGGCCAGCTCGCACTCGTAGTGCATGAACTTCACGTTGGCCGGGCGGATGGTCTTCTGCCGGTGGCCGATCAGCGAGGCCTCGCCCTTGATGAAGACGAGCGGCTCTTCCGGTGCCTTGAACTCGAGTTCTTTCGCGTGGTCGGCGTAGTTCAAGCCGAGCGCGAGGATGGTGCGCGGCTTCGTGACGGGCGCGAGCGGTGGCAGCCAGGTGACGCTGTCGAACGCAGCGAGCTGGCCCCTGGCCGGGCCGGAGGTCAGCAGCAGTTGCCTGTCCTTCTCGACGGCTTCACAGGTGTGGCCCTGGTGGATGACGCGTGCGTGCTTCATGCGGCCTCCGCCACGAATGTGTTGACGAGCGGCGCGAAGCCGGGCGCGCGGATCTCGACGCGATCACCCACCTTCACGAGCGGGCGGGCGCCATCGGCGGTGATGTCGCAGCCGAGCATGAGCACGTCGCCGGGCTGCAGCGTCATGAAGCTGCTGACGTCGGCCAGCAACTGCTGTGCGTTGCGCACGAGGCCGGAGAACCGGCTGGACTGGCGGACTTCGCCGTTGACCCGCACGTCGAGCGTGAACGCGGACGGGTCGCCGGCCTTCGCGGCGTCGACCACTTCGTTGCCGATACCGAGGAAACCGTCGAGGCACTTGAACTTCACCGGCGGGCGGAAGAAGCTCGCGTGCGGCAGCGACACGTCGTTCATCAGCACGTAGCCGGCCACGGTGTTCGGCTTGTCACCGATGACCATGGCGATGGTTGCGCCCACTTCCACCTGCGGCGCGCTCGCGGGTACCGGAATGGCGGCGCCGCTGGTGCTCCAGGTGTTGACGGGCTTCACGTAGAGGATGGGCGCGTTCGGTGGTGCCTTGTAGGGGGCCTCGTTCATCTTCGGCGCCCAGGCGTCGAACTCGCTCCTGAAATTGAGCAGCGTGCCGTACACCGTTCCTTGCGGAAGGTAGGCGCCGGCTGCGGGAACTGCGGTGGTGGTCATTCTTCGGGTGGCTCCAATGCGATGACGGCGTCCAGCAGCACATACAGCTGTGCGAGCTTCTGGGCGCCGAGTGACTGTTCCATCCAGGCGTAGTGCGCCTCGACGGTCTTCGAGAGTTTTTCCACGAGCTTGCGGCCCTTGGGTGTGGCCTGCACCACGGTGCGACGCTGGTCGGCCTCGTCGCGCTCGCGGCGGATCAGGCCGTCGCGCTCCATGCGTGCGAGCACGCCGGTCAGGCTGGGGCCGAGGATGAAGGCCTCCCGCGCCACGCGGCCCGTCTCCACCACGCCGTGCTCGCCAAGCACGCGCAGCACGCGCCACTGCTGGTCCGACAGGCCGTGCTCGCGCAGGCTGGGGCGCGTCTGCGTCATGACGGTTTCGCGCGCCTGCAGCAGCAGGCGAGGAAGGTTTCGATGCGAAAAGGGCGTGGCCATCGGGTCGTGGAAAAGACGGAAAGAGGCCGCTACCGGCCTCGCAGGAAATTATTTAACATATTAAATTAAATTGCAAATCCCGTCGGGCGTGCAGGGCTAGGTGATAACCCTGTCCCGCATGCTCGGCCCGGTATAGTTGCCGGCATGTCGCTCGGAAAGATCGCCCCCATGCATCGCAGCGTCGTGCGTTGGCACGGCTGGCTGCTGGCGGCCTGGGTGTTTGCCGTTGGCTGGCTGGCCAGCTGGGCGTTGCTGCGGCTGGGTGTCGAGTCGCCGATGTGGCGCTGGCCGCTCGCGATGCTCGTGATGTACGGCCTCGGCTTCATCGGCGGCTGTTACTTCTACGTGCGCTGGCAGCAGGATGCGGCGCAGACCGGACAGGCGCCCGCGCGCGCGGATCGGGCCGATGAAGAAGACTACGACGAGGAAGACCGCACGAAGAAGCGGCGCATGGAATGGCTGGCCGACGCGGTGAACCTCGGTTCGCTGGCCGAACTGTTCCCGCCGCTGCTGATCGTGGTCGCGCCGCTCATCGTTGTGGCGCTGATCCTCCTCGTGGTGATGCTGCCGTGGCTCGTCAGCGAAATGCTCGCCGGCTTCCTGGCCGAGCTGATCCTCGAATTCGTCATCGGCGCGGCGGTCATGCGGCGTGTGCTGCGGCCCCGTCCGCTCGATGACTCTCCGTCGGCCGTGGCTGCGCGTACATGGTGGCTCGGCCTGCTGGCCGTGGTCATCGCGGCGGGGCTGGGTTATGCGGCGCATCGTCTCGCGCCGGAAGCAGTGACGCTGGGGCAGTTGCTCCGGAGCCTGCGCTGAACAAGTTATCCGTGGCAAAAGAAAAATCCTTCTATACCTGTTCCGAATGCGGCGGCACCAATCCGCGGTGGCTGGGCAAATGTCCGCATTGCGGCGCGTGGAATACGCTGGTCGAAACGGCGTCCGAGGGGGCGGCGGCACCCGGCAAGAACCGCTTCGGCGATTCGTTCGCGTCGCTCGCCGGCACGGCCGAGGTGACGATGCTCTCGCAGATCGAAGCGGTCGACGTGGCGCGCACGCCCACCGGCATCGACGAGCTCGACCGCGTGCTCGGTGGCGGCATGGTCGAGGGCGGTGTAGTGCTGATCGGCGGCGACCCGGGCATCGGCAAGTCCACGCTGCTGCTGCAGGCGCTCGACGGGCTGCAGCGCACCGGCATGCCGACGCTGTATGTGACGGGTGAAGAGAGCGGCGCGCAGGTCGCGCTGCGCTCGCGACGGCTCGGACTCGACCACAGCGAAGTGCGCGTGATGGCCGAGATCCAGCTGCAGAAGATCATCGGCACGCTGGAAGTGGAAAAGCCCGCCGTGGCGGTCATCGACTCCATCCAGACGCTGTATTCCGACCAGCTGACTTCGGCACCCGGCTCGGTGGCGCAGGTGCGCGAGTGCGCGGCGCACCTCACGCGCGTGGCCAAGGCCAGCGGTGTGTGCATCGTTCTCGTGGGCCATGTCACGAAAGAGGGCGCGCTGGCCGGGCCGCGCGTGCTGGAGCACATGGTGGACACGGTGCTGTACTTCGAAGGCGACACGCATTCGAGCTTCCGGCTTGTGCGCGCCATCAAGAACCGCTTCGGTGCGGTGAACGAGATCGGCGTTTTCGCGATGACCGAAAAGGGGTTGAAAGGTGTCTCCAATCCGAGCGCGATCTTCCTGAGCCAGCACAGTGAACCGGTTCCCGGGAGTTGCGTGATGGTGACGCTCGAAGGCACGCGGCCGATGCTGGTGGAAGTGCAGGCGCTGGTGGACAGCGGTGGGCCGAGCCCGCGCCGCCTGTCGGTGGGCATCGAGCGTGACCGCCTGGCCATGCTGCTTGCGGTGCTGCACCGCCATGCGGGCGTGGCCTGCATGGATCAGGACGTGTTCGTCAACGCAGTGGGTGGCGTGCGCATCAGCGAGCCGGCGGCGGATCTGGCCGTCATGCTGTCGATCACGTCCTCCCTTCGCGGCAAGCCCTTGCCCAAGGGCTTCATCGCTTTCGGCGAAGTGGGGCTGGCCGGCGAGGTGCGTCCGGCACCGCGCGGGCAGGAGCGGCTGCGCGAGGCTGCCAAGCTGGGCTTTTCCGTGGCCGTCGTGCCCAAGGCCAACGCGCCGAAGAAGGGCAGCCGCGAGATCGAGGGGCTGACCATCCACCCGGTGGAGCGGATCGAGCAGGCCATGGACGTGGTCCGCGGCCTGGGCTGAGCGGCTTTCATGTACGCACTCGCCACATGCCGGCGCTGGCGGCAGACTGCGAAAATGCCGGCATGAATCTCCGAAAAGTCTCCGCGCTCGTGGGCGGCATCGTTCTGCTGGCCGCTGCCTGGCGCGCCTGGGGTTGGCAGGGCGTCGCATTGGCGATCGGCGGCATCATCATGTACCTGCTGCTTCACTTCAACCGCATGATGCAGGCGTTCAAGCGCGCGTCCGAACGCCCGCTCGGCCACGTGGGCAGCGCCGTCATGCTCAATGCCAGGCTCAAGCCGGGCGTGAACCTGCTGCACGTGATCGCCATGACCAAGGCACTGGGCGTCCAGTTGTCGAAGCCCGACGAACAGCCCGAAGTGTTCCGCTGGACCGACGGCACGAACTCGCACGTGACCTGCGAATTCGTCAACGGCAAGCTGGCGAAGTGGGAGCTGTGGCGGCCGGGCGAAGCCGCGGGCGAGGCTCCGCTGGATTAGCCGGGCCGCCCCGATGAATCATCAGCGCTTGCTCAGCGCCTGCAGGTGCTCGCGGTCGTAATGCAATGCCACATAGCGGAAGAAGCACTCCAGCGCGATGAAAAAGCAGAACAGGAAGCCCTGCGGCCCGCAAAGGAATCCGCGCTGGAAGATGTAGAGGCGCACGAAGTTGCCGAAGGCCGAGGCCATGCCGCGCAGGATGCCGCCGCGCTTGCCGGCGGCCAATCGCTTGGCGGCGCCCAGTTGCGAGTACTGCGCGAGCTTGAGCAGGCTGCCGTGGATCGTCTCGCGCGAGAAGTGCAGCAGCCTCGCCTTGAAACGCAACACGGGCCGGTTGCCGGGCTTCATGGCGGCGTGTTCATGCACCACACCTTCGTAGCGTTCCAGGCTTTCGCGGCGGAACATGCGCTGCACGCCGCCAGTGCTCTTCATGAGCGTGAGCGGGCGGCCGTAGGCGACCTGGTTCCACAGCACTTCCCAGACGGAGTCCTGCCCACTGGCGACGGCGGCCTGGATTTCGGTGGCAAGTTCGGGCGGCACCTGCTCGTCGGCATCGATGAACAGGATGTATTCGCCCGCGGCGTGCTTGAGGATGCGGTTGCGCTGCTCGCCGAAACCCTGCCAGTCCGGGTAGACGAAAACCTCTGCGCCCAGGGTCCGTGCCAGCTCCTGCGTCTTGTCCTGGCTACCGCTGTCCACGACGACGATCTGGTCGGCGAAAGCGCAGCTGCGGATGCAGGATTCGATGCGGCGCTCTTCGTTGAGCGTGAGGATGCCGACGGTCAGGCGTGTCATGGCGGCGATTATCTGCGACCGGGCCAGCCCCATCGGCCGTTTCCCCGGTTCCTGCCGAATCCTTAAAATGGCGGGTTCGAATCGATCCCTCCTGAATCGATCCCATCTCACAAGGACCCCTCATGAGCGCAGTTCCCACAATGGCCGATCGCGACGGCAAGATCTGGATGGACGGCCAGCTGGTCGACTGGCGCGATGCCAGGATCCACGTGCTGACCCACACCCTCCACTACGGCTGCGGCGCCTTCGAGGGCGTGCGCGCCTACAACACGGTCAACGGCACGGCCATCTTCCGCCTGCAGGAGCACACCGAGCGCCTCATCAACAGCGCCAAGATCCTGCGCATGAAAATCCCCTTCACGTCGGAGCAACTGAACGAAGCGCAGAGGCTCGTCGTGCGCGAGAACAAGCTGGAAAGCTGCTACCTGCGCCCGCTGACCTGGATCGGCTCCGAGAAGCTGGGCGTGAGCCCCAAGGGCAACACCATCCACACGATGGTCGCCGCCTGGGCCTGGGGCGCCTACCTTGGCGAAGAAGGCCTCAAGCGCGGCATCCGCGTGAAGACCTCCAGCTACACGCGCCACCACGTCAACATCACCATGACGCAGGCCAAGGCCGTGAGCAACTACAGCAACTCCATCCTGGCGAACATGGAAGCCGTGGATGACGGCTACGACGAGGCGCTGCTACTGGACAGCTCGGGCTTCGTGTCCGAAGGCGCGGGCGAGAACATCTTCATCATCAAGAACGGCGTGATCTACACGCCCGACCTGTCGGCCGGCGCATTGAACGGCATCACCCGCAACACCATCTTCCACATCGCCAAGGACCTGGGCCTGGAGATCGTGCAGAAGCGCATCACGCGCGACGAGGTGTACATCGCCGACGAAGCCTTCTTCACCGGCACCGCCGCCGAAGTCACGCCCATCCGCGAACTCGACCGCATCGAGATCGGCATCGGTTCGCGCGGCCCGATCACCGAGAAGCTGCAGAGCGCGTTCTTCGACATCGTGAACGGCCGCAACCCCAAGTACGCCCACTGGCTCACGAAGGTCTGACGCCATGAGCACGCCTGAAACCTCCACCGCTGGTACGTCCACCCCTGCCATCGCCACGGTCGAACTGCTCGCGTCCGACCTCAACGCGCAAGGCGGCGTGTTCTGCCCGAACCCCAAGGCCGACATGAAGCTCTGGAACAGCCACCCCAAGGTGTACCTGGACGTCGCGCGCACCGGGCAGGCCCGGTGCCCTTATTGCGGCACCGCCTACAAGCTGAAGGCAGGCGAAGTGGTGGGCAGCCACCATTGATGACCGCGGCCATCGCGTCGCTGTCCGAAGTCACCGTCGTCCTGGTGACTTTCAACAGCGCGCATTGCCTGCCCGCGCTCGCAACGGCGCTCGGCGGCTTTCCCAACGTCATCATCTTCGACAACGCCAGCGGCGACGGCACCGTGGAACAGGCGCGCGCGGCGCTGCCGCAGGCCGAAGTGATCGCGGGTGAGCGCAACTTCGGTTTCGGCGCCGCCAACAACCGCGCCCTCGAGCGCGTGAAAACGCCTTACGCCTTCCTGCTCAACCCCGATTGCGAAGTCAGCGCGGACGCCATGCTGCAATTGCTGCAGATCGCGCACGACAACCCCGGCGCGGCCATGATCGCCCCGCAGCTGTTGCGCTCCGGCGGCGCACCCGAAGTGAACTACCGCTGGCCGTCGCCCGAATGGGAGTCGGCCGGCCCGGCTGCGGAAGGCCTGTGCTGCGTCGGTTTCGCCTGCGGTGCGGCCTTGCTGCTCGACATGGCGGTCATGCGCAATGTCGGCTTCTTCGACGAGGGTTTCTTCCTTTATTACGAAGACGACGACCTGTGCACGCGCATCTTCGACCGCCGCTTGCCGATCCTTCTGGCACCCCAGGTGCGGCTCGTGCATTCGTCACGTGGATCGGTGAGGGGCAACAGCCCGCTGCGTGCGGAATACCTGCGCGGATACCACCATGCGCAATCCAAAATCCGGTTTGTCAGCAAATACCCTCGGGCAGGCGATGCGCGGACCTTGCGTCGCAAGGTTCTGCTCTTGGCGCTGCTCGCGCTTCCCTTGCGGCTACTGATACCCATTCCTCGCCATCTGGGCCGCCTGCTCGGCCGCATCGTCGGACTGTTGCAGGCAGGTCGGATAGTCGGCCGTTAGGGTTGCGAACATCATCAGGAAGAAGAAGGCCTCCGTGAGCGCATACAGGGGAACGTTAAACAGCCCATCGATCCACAGGATTGCTGTCAGGCCGACAAGCAGAAGGCGGGTGGTTGGCGGGTAGCAGCGCGCCAACCAGAGGGGCACACACTGGAAAATCCAGAAGGCGATGATTCCCAAAAGGCCTGATTCCACGCCGAGGTAAAGCGTCTGGTTGTGTGGGTGAGATTCAGCGCCGATGCGACACCATTGCGGGTTGTCGGCAACGCTGCAGAAAGCCCGGCCATAGGCACCGGTGCCCCAGCCGAGCAGCGGTTTCTCCCTGAGCAGTTCGATCGAGTTTCTCCAGAATTCGATGCGTTGTCCGCTGGAGGTATCGAGCCCGTTGATTTCGTGTGTCTGCACCTCCCGGACCACGCTTTCGACACGATTCTGCAAGTTGCTGGACGATGCGACGGCCAGGACACCCGCCACAACGATGGCAGAAAGTGCGCGCCAGCGCCACCGTGCCGGGATGCCGAAAATCACCAGCACGATAAAGCAGGCCGCGAGCGTGAGATATCCCGTCCGTCCGTTGACGAAGAAGAGGATATTGACTGCACCTGCAGCCCCGAGCCCGGCCAGACTCCACCTGTGGCGCAGGTCGCTCGCCATGACCGCACCATGCAGACAGGCCAGGACGAAGAACGACATCATGATGTTTTGCTCGATGTGATTCTTGAAAACGTAGTGGTTTCCATGCACGCCGGCCTGTGTCGCCTGCGCGCCGGGGAAAGCCCAGAAGACGTGCAGATAGGACGCGAGCAGGGTGACACCCATGGCAGCCAGGAAGGCCAGAAGTGCCCGGCGGCGCCACAAACTGTCCTGAAGCAGCGTGATGGCGGGGAGCAGGAACAGGATCTTGTTGTACTTGCTCCACTGGAACAAAATCGCGTCGAATGGCGCAGGGGAGTAGGTGCTGCTGAAAAGAATCACCACGTACAGGGCTACCCCAGCCCACGCCAGGGGGTGTCTCCGCAAGACGTCCCAACGAGCACGATAGCCCCCTGCGAGCAGCCAGCAAAGCAACATCGCAAACTTGAAAAGATTGGTGCCAGCGGTGGAGATAGGTACCATGAAAATCATGGCGACGAGAAGCCAGCGTGCCCAGAGATCGAGGCGAGGCGAGGGCGTGTCCAGACTGAATCGGAACTGCATGCGTTCGGAAATGTTTGCTCCGATTATCGAGGCTTGATGGTGAACAAACACAAAAAAAACCGCCTTTCGGCGGCTTTGAAAGTCCTTTGCAGGACGTCGTTGGGAGACTGAAGATTCGAGTTCTTGCAGCCGTCTTGGTGCGGCGCTTTGATGTCTGTGACAGCAGATAAGCGAACTTTAGACCGACTCCCTGCAGTGCGCATCCCCCATATGCGGGACCGCGCAACACAAATGGGTGTTTTGGTGGGGCGGGGCGTGATCTTTGTCACACCGCCGGATGCGGGTCGGATCAGGCCACGTCCGGCAGCGGCAACCGCACGACGAAGCAGGCGCCGCCGCCCGGGTTGTCTTCGCAATGCACGGTTCCGCCATGGCGCTCGACGATGGATTTGACCAGCGCCAGGCCCAGGCCCACGCCGCCTTCGCGCTCGCTCGCGCCCGGCAGGCGGTAGAACGGCTCGAAGATCCGGGTACGCTGGTCCGCGGGCACACCGGGACCGTGATCCGCCACGCGGACTTCGGCAAAGCGGCCCGTCTGCAGCAGCGTCAGGGTCACGTCACCCGCGCCGCCGTAGCGGCGTGCGTTCTCCAGCAGGTTGCGGATCACACGGCGCAGCAGGCGTGACACGCCCTGCACGCTCAGCCCATGCGTGCCGGCTTCGAGCTCGGCACCGTTGTGTGCGCATTCTTCGGCAGCCAGACCGGTGAGGTCCACCGTTTCCAGCGGACCCATGTCGGCTTCCTTCACGTCCAGGCGGCTGGCCAGAAGGATTTCGCCGATCAGCTGGTCGAGCTCGGCGATGTTGCGTGAAATCTCGTCCTTGAACGCGGACGAGGGTTGCGAGCCCATGAGCTCGAGCCCCATGCGGATGCGCGCCAGCGGTGAGCGCAACTCGTGCGAGGCATTGGCCAGCAGTGCCTTGTGCGAATTGACCAGCCGCTCGATGCGTTCGGCAGACTCGTTGAAGCGCGCCGACAGATCGGCCACTTCGTCCTTGCCCGTCACCGGCACGCGCACCGAAAGATCACCTTCGCCCCAGCGTTGCACGCCGCGTTGCAGCCCCTCCAGCCCCTTGGTCAGGCGGCGCACGACCGGGTAGACGCCAACGGTGACAGCCACGCCCACCAGCGCCAGCAGCCAGGCGAATCCGAAGGGCTCCCGCGCCCAGAACGGGGGTGGCGGGCGGCGTGAGGGCCGCGGCGGCAGCGTGAGTGTCAGTGTTTCGCCGTCGGTCAGGTTGACCACGAACTCGATGCCTTCGGTGGCGTTGGGCGGCCGCACCGTGCGGGCCGAACCTGTGCTCAGGATGTGCCCATTGGCATCGCGCACCACCACGTCGCGCGGCGCGGATTGCGGCGGCGGGCGGTTGGCGTCCGCGGTCACCCGCCAGGCCCAGCCGATCACGAGCGTGAGCACCAGCAGGCCACCGGCGATGGCCAGCCAGATGCGCACATACAGGCGCCGGGTGAAGGGGTTGGAGGCGAACATGCGCGCCGGGCCTTCAGTCCTGCTGCTTGGCAAAGACGTAGCCCACGCCACGCACCGTCAGGATGCGTTTGGGGTTCTTCGGATCCACCTCGATGGCCGCACGGATGCGACCCATGTGCACGTCGATCGACCGATCGAATGCTTCGAGTTCGCGTCCGCGCACGGCTTCCATGATCTGGTCGCGCGAGAGGACGCGGCCCGCACGCTCGGCCAGCGCGACCAGCAGGTCGAACTGGTAGGACGTGAGGTCGGCGTCTGCGCCCGCCACGGAGACGACGCGTGCATCGCGGTCGATCTCGAGCGAGCCGAAACGCATGCTCTTCACCGGCGCGGCCGGGTCGTCGGTGCGGCGGCGCAGCACGGCGCGGATGCGCGCCAGCAGCTCGCGCGGCTCGAAGGGCTTGGGCAGGTAGTCGTCGGCACCGAGTTCGAGGCCGATGATGCGGTCCATCGGGTCGCCCTTGGCGGTGAGCATCAGCACCGGTGTGCGCGACAGGTCGCCGGGCAGCGAACGCAGGCGGCGGCAGACTTCCAGGCCGTCCATATCGGGCAGCATCAGGTCCAGGATGACCAGGTCGGGCGGCGCTTCCTGCAGCTGCGCGAGACCGCCCTGTCCGTCGCCGGCGTGCGAAAACGCAAAGCCGGACTGGCCCAAATATTCGCCCACCATCTGCGCGAGGCGGGCGTCGTCTTCGATCATCAGGAGTCGGGTGGTCATGGTGTTCCTGCATGTTGGGGCCTGGCGATCAGCCCCGCTTGAACCGCCGGTAAAGAAAAGTAAACGATCGAAAGGAAACCGCTCATGGCCCGGGCTTGACGGGGCTGGCGTGCACGCGCGAGGCCAGCCAGACCAGCAGCAGTACCGGCACGCCCAGCAGGGCCGTCGAGACGAAGAACTGCGTGTAGCCGAAGGCATCGACATACTCGCCCGAGAAGCCGGCGATCCACTTGGGGGCAAGCAGCATCATCGAGCTGAAGAGTGCGTACTGCGTGGCCGAGTACTGGATGTTGGTGAGCGAGGAAAGATAGGCGATGAACGCCGCCGACGCGATGCCGCTCGCCAGGTTGTCGGCCGAGATGACGAAGATCAGTGCCGTCACGTCGTGCCCGCGCATGGCCAGCCACGCGAACAGCAGGTTGCTGGCGGCACTCAGCATCGCGCCCAGCATGAGGATGCGCATCACGCCCACCCGCATCGACAGCACACCGCCGACGAAGGCACCCACCAGCGTCATCACCACGCCGTAGAGCTTGCTCACGGCGGCGACTTCGTCCTTGGTGAAGCCCATGTCCACATAGAACGGGTTGGCCATGATGCCCATCACCACATCGCTGATGCGGTAGACCGCGATCAGCGCGAGCACCAGTGCCGCCTGCCAGCGGTAGCGGCGGACGAAGTCGGCAAAGGGCTCGATCAGCGCCGACTGCAGCCATTCGCGCGGATTGCGCGCGGGGGGCAGTTCGCGCCGCGCGGGCTCGGGGCTGAGCAGCACGGTCAGCACACCGACGAGCATCGAGGCGGCCATGGCCAGATAGGCCACCTGCCACGCGCCGTGCTGGTAGTTCGCCGCGCTGGCCACTTCGGCGCGCGCCGCGAGCCAGAGCACGCCGGCACCCGACCAGATCATCGCGAGCCGGTAGCCGGTCTGGTACGTGGCGGCCAGCGCGGCCTGCTTGTCGGCCACGGCGGATTCGATGCGGTAGGCGTCCAGCGCGATGTCCTGCGTGGCCGAGCCGAAGGCGGTCAGCAGAGCAAAAGCGACCATGGTGCCCAGCGCCGTCTTCGGGTCGGTCACTGCCATGCCGGCGATGCCGGCCATCACCGCGACCTGCGCCAGCAGCAGCCAGCCGCGCCGGCGGCCGAGCGTGTTCGTGAGGCCCGGCAGCGGCATGCGGTCCACGAGCGGCGCCCAGCACCATTTGAAACCGTAGGCCAGGCCCACCCAGCTGAGATGGCCGATCGTCGAGCGGTCCAGGCCCGCCTCACGCAGGCGGAAGCTGAGCGTGCCCAGCACCAGCAAAAGCGGCAGGCCGGCAGCGAAGCCCAGCGCCAGCATGCGCAGGCTGGCCGGCTCGAGGTAGACCCGCATGGCCTCGCGCCAGGAACGGCGGCGTTCGGGGGGGGATGCTGCTGCTGGGATGTTGTCTGACATGGATGACTCGAATTCTGACTATTATTGGCGCATGTGTTTTCTCTGCGACGCCAAACAATCCATTGCCAGGAACTCGGCCTGGCAGGCGCGCCGGGGCTTCCTGCTCGCAAGCGGCGCGGCGCTGGCCGAACCGGTACTCGCGCAGGTGGATGTCGGCAATTCGTCCGGCATCCGCAAGCTCGTGCCGGCGGAAGATCTCGAAAAGTCGGCCACGCAGCAGTATTCGCAGATGATGGCGCAGGCCAAGGCGCAGAAGGCGCTGGCACCCGACAACCACCCGCAGCTGCAGCGGCTGCGTGTCATCTCCCAGCGGCTCATCCCGTTTGCGCCGCCCTGGAACAGCCGCGCGGCCAACTGGCGCTGGGAAGTCAACCTCATCGGCAGCAAGCAGATCAACGCCTTCTGCATGCCTGGCGGCAAGATCGCCTTTTACACCGGCATCCTCGACCAGCTGCAGCTGACCGATGACGAGGCCGCCATGATCATGGGCCACGAAATGGCCCACGCGCTGCGCGAGCACGCGCGTGCTCGCATCGCCAAGACGCAGGCCACGGGCATCGGCCTGTCCATCGGTGCGCAACTGCTCGGCCTGGGCAACCTGGGCGAGGCGGCGGCCAACATCGGCACGCAGCTCCTCTCGCTGAAATTCAGCCGCCAAGACGAGAGCGAAGCCGATCTGGTGGGTCTCGAGCTCGCCGCACGTGGCGGCTACGACCCGGATTCGTCCGTGTCGCTGTGGGAGAAGATGGGCAAGGCCTCGGGCAACAACGGCTCGAGCTTCCTGTCGACCCACCCGAGCGGGCCCGAGCGCATCGCACAGCTCAAGGCCAACGTGCCGCGCGTGGAAGGCCTGTACCAGGCCGCACGGCGTCGCTGAGCCGCCGGCCCCTTTCCGCCTGCCCCTACTGCTTGCGCTGCACGATCAGGTTGCGCTTCGCATCCGACGGGTACGCGAACGTCACCGCGCCGTTCTTCACCATGCCCATCACCAGCATGTTGGGTGAGACGGCATCCTTGCTCGTGGCGGTGAACGGCTTTTCATACGTGGACACCACGCCGTAATAGATGCGCGGCATGTTCTCCAGGCTCTGCTTGATGCGGGGGCCGGACAGGTTGCCGTCGCGGATGCCGAACAGTGAATACATCAGCAGGTAGGTGGCGTCATACGCCTGCGCCGCGGCCATCGGAACCGGGATGCGCTGCGCGTTGTACTTGCGCGAGTACGCCGCAAGGAATGAAGCGCGCCGCTCGTTGCTGGGCTCTGCGATGAAGGTCTGCGCCATCAGCGCGCCTTCGGCGGCTTCGCCCGCGCCCTGGATGAAGTTGGGGAAGGAAAGCGTCCACGGCCCGACCATCGGCACTTTCCAGTTGATGGCAGTGCGGCTCTTCGCGATGACCGCGTTCTCCGGCCCGACGGTGTAGGCGAACACGACGTTGGCTCCGGCGGCACGTGCCTTCTCCATCTCTGCATTCAGCGACTGCACGCCCAGCGCGAAGCTCGTCACGTGCACGGGTTTGATGCCGGCGGCTTCCAGCGCCTTGGTCACGTCGCTCTTGCCGGACTCGCCATACGGCGTACTGTCCGCGAAGATCGCCACCTTGTTCCACCCGCGCCTGAGCAGGTCCTGCACGATGAAGGGCGCCTTGATTTCCTCGCTGGGCGACACGCGGAAGACGAAGCTTTCCGCAGGCGGCACGACTTTCGTGACAGGCGATCCGGCCGCGCACGGCACGATGAGCGGGCTCTGCGCCTTCTGGAACACCGGGATGGACTTGATGGCCACGCCCGTGTTGCAAAACCCGATGGTGGCGATGACCTTGTCCTTGGTGACCAGCTCTTCGCTGAGCTTGAGGCCGGTTTCCGGGTCGCCCTTGTCGTCCTTCACCACGAGTTCGATCGGCCGGCCGAGGTAGCCGCCGAGCGGGTTGATCTCGGCCACGGCGAGTTCGACGCCGTTGACCATCGCGCGGCCGAAGTCCGCCGAGCCGCCCGACATGGGGCCGATCACGCCGACCTTGATGGCATTGGTCACAGGGGCGGGTGCCGTCGGCGCCTGGGCCGGAGCGGGGGCCTGCGCCATGGCGGGGCCCGCGAGCAGTTGTGCAACGAGAAGGGAAGCGCCGAGTGCCGCGATGGCGGGAACGAACCGCATATGTTTCCTCCAGGGGGCGCTGTACCGCGCGATCCGGGGCATCGTATCGAACAACGCCGCTGCCGCATCGGGTAGTTTCCCGTGGCACGCCCTTTGCATCTCATGTTGTGTACAAGTTTGGATGCTTCAACATGGTGCGTTTGGCAGCAGGTCCGGAAAAGCAATCGTCAGACGGCGCGCACGTCGTCGGGGCTGCGTGGGCGCCGCAGGCCTGGATTTCGCGCGTGCCCGCTACCGGTCCGGCAGTGCCCTCCAGTGTCGGCCCGCTTGCCGGCCTGCGCTTTGCGGCCAAGGACAACATCGACGCGGCCGGCCTGCCGACCACGGCTGCCTGTCCGGAGTTTGCCTACTCGCCCGTGCACAACGCGGCCTCGGTGCAGCGCCTGCTCGATGCTGGTGCACGCCTTGAAGGCAAGACCAACCTCGACCAGTTCGCCTGCGGACTCAACGGCACGCGCTCGCCCTACGGCGCGGTGCCCAATGCCATCAACCCTGACTATGTGTCGGGCGGATCGAGCTCGGGCTCGGCCTACGTGGTCGCCACCGGGCAGGTGGACTTCTCGCTCGGCACCGACACGGCGGGCTCGGGCCGCGTGCCGGCGGGGTTCAACAACATCGTGGGCATCAAGCCGACCAAGGGTCTCATCAGTGCCCGTGGCGTCGTGCCGGCCGCGCAGAGCGTGGATTGCGTGTCCATCTTCGCGCGCACCGTCGGCATGGCGGTCAGGGCACTCACTGCCGCGATGGGATACGACCCGCTCGATCCGTATTCGCGCGACATCGCGCTGGCGCGCACGCCGTTCGGCGCGCGCTTCCGGTTCGGCGTACCGGCTGCGCTGCAGTTCTGTGGTGACGGCGTGGCCGAAGCCGAATTCGCAAAGGGCATCCGCGCGATGGAGAAACTCGGCGGCGTTGCCGTGCCGGTGGACTACGCGCCGCTCGGTGCTGCTGCCACGCTGCTGTATGAAAGCGCGCTGGTTGCGGAGCGCTATACCGCCGTGCGCGCGTTCTTCGACGCGTATGAAGACAAGGTGATGGAGCCGGTGCGCGGCATCATCGCGCAGGGCCGCAAATACGGCGCGGCAGACCTGTACGAGGCGCAGACCCAGTTGCGTCGCCTCGGCCAGCAGGCACAAGGCATGTGGGCCGACATCGACGTGCTGCTGGTGCCCACGGCACCCACGCACTACACCATCGCGCAGATGCAGGCCGACCCGGTGGCGCTCAACCGCAACCTCGGCATCTACACCAACTTCGTCAACCTGCTGGACTACGCCGCCATCGCCGTGCCCAGCAGCCTGCGACCGGACGGCCTGCCGTTCGGCATCACGCTCATCGGCCCTTGCGGGAGCGATCTGCAGCTCGCGGAACTGGGCCAGCGCTATCACCATGCGACAGGGCTCACGCTCGGCGCGACAGGCGAACCCATGCCCGCGCCCGTGTCGATTCCCGGGCTGGATGCCAGCGCCACCGTGCGGGTGGCCGTGGTTGGCGCGCACCTGTCGGGCATGCCGCTGAACATACAGCTCACCGAACGCAACGCGACGCTCGTGGCCACCACGGAAACCGCGCCGGACTATCGCTTTTATGCACTCGCCGGCACCGTGCCGCCCAAGCCGGGCCTCGTACGGGTCGCGCCCGGGCAAGGTGCGCGCATCGCGCTCGAAATCTGGGAGATGCCCGTCGAGAACTATGGGTCCTTCGTCGCGCTCATCCCCGGTCCGCTGGGCATCGGCACGCTGAAGCTGGCTGACGGCGCGAGTGTGCAGGGCTTCCTGTGCGAGCCGCTCGCGCTCGAGGGCGCACTCGACATCACGCATTTCGGTGGCTGGCGCGCGTACATCGCTTCGCTGGCACCGAAGGAATGAGCAGGCACACAGACCATCATGAGCAAAGCCGACACACTGCAGTACGTCAAGGCCGCTTCGAAGGCCTTGGGCCTCAACCTGGACGATGAGCGCGCGCAGCGCGTGGCCGAACACTTCGAGCGCACGCAGGCACTGGCCGCCTCGCTCGAGAAAGAGCCGCTGACACCGGAAGACGAGCTCGCCGAAATCTACCGGCCTGCGCCTTACCCGGCGCCGGAGAGCAAGGCATGACGATGAAGAACAGCCTGCGCATGAACACCACGCAGATGGCCGATGCCGTCGCGCGCGGCGAGGTCAGCGCTGTCGAGCTCGCCACGGCGGCCATCGAGCGCATTACCGCCACAGACGAACGTGTAAACGCGTTCACCGACGTGCTGCGCGAACGCGCTCTGGCCGATGCCGGTGCAGTCGACCAGGCGCGCCATCGCGGCGAGAAGCTGGCACCTCTCGCGGGCGTGCCCTATGCGGTGAAGAACCTGTTCGACGTGCAGGGCATCACCACGCTGGCCGGTTCCAGGATCAACCGCACGCATCCGCCAGCCACGGCCGATGCGGTGCTCGTGCAGCGCATGCAGGCGGCGGGCGCGGTGCTCGTGGGCGCGCTCAACATGGACGAGTACGCCTACGGCTTCACCACCGAGAACAGCCACGAAGGCCCGTGCCACAACCCGCACGACCTCTCGCGCATCGCGGGCGGTTCGTCGGGCGGGTCCGGTGCAGCTGTCGCGGCCGGACAGGTGCCGATTGCGCTGGGCTCGGATACCAACGGGTCCATCCGCGTCCCGTCGTCACTGTGCGGCGTCTGGGGGCTCAAGCCCACCTTCGGCCGGCTGACGCGGCGCGGCAGCTATCCGTTCGTGCACAGCATCGACCACCTGGGGCCTTTTGCGGACAGCGTGCAGGGACTGGCGCTTTCCTACGACGCGATGCAAGGCCCCGATGCGCTTGACCCCGGTTGCCATGCGCTCGATGTGCAGGCCGCGATGCCCACACTCACGCAGGGCGTGAAGGGCTTGCGCATCGGCGTTCTCGGCGGTTACTTCCACGACAACGCCACGCCGGCGGCACGCGAGGTGGTCGCGCAGGCCGCAGCCGCGCTGGGGGCGCAGGGCGAGGCCATCTGGCCCGACGCCGCGCTCGGTCGCGCCGCCGCGTTCATCATCACCGCCAGCGAGGGCGGCAACCTGCATCTGGACGATCTGCGCACGCGTGCGGACGATTTCGAGCCGCTGTCGGTGGACCGCTTCATCTCCGGCGTGCTGCAGCCGACGGCGTGGTACCTGCGCGCCCAGCGCTTCCGCCGCGTCTACCGCGACCGTGTCAACGCGCTGTTCAGGGACTGGGACCTGCTCATCGCGCCCGCCACGCCCGTGCAGGCGACGGTGATCGGTGCGGAGACGATCGACATCAATGGCATGACGCTGCCCACGCGGCCATCGATGGGCCTGCTCACACAGCCCGTCTCGTTTGCCGGTTGCCCGGTGGTCGCCGCGCCGATGTGGCCCGCTGGCGAAGGCGCGATCCCCGGCTTGCCGCTGGGTGTTCAGCTCATTGCCGCGCCGTGGCGTGAAGACGTCGTCCTGCGTGCCGGGCTTGCGCTGGCAGAAGCCGGCGCCGCCGCCGTGCGTGCACCGAGAGCCCTTGCATGAACACGACCATGAGTCCATTGCCCGATACCCAGATCAACCTGCCCGAAGTGCTGGCGCAGGTGAAGGTGCAGTTCGAGCGTTATGAACGCGCACTCGTGACCAACGACGTGGACGTGCTCGATGAGCTCTTCTGGAAGAGCCCGCACACGTTGCGTTATGGCGCAACGGAAAACCTCTACGGTTACGACGAGATCCAGGCCTTCCGTGCAGCCCGGCCTTCGCAGGGCCTTGCGCGTGAAGTGCTGAAGACCGTCATCACCACGTACGGCCGCGACTTCGCCACGGCCAACATCGAATTCCGCCGCGAAGGCAGCCCGAAGACGGGCCGCCAGAGCCAGACCTGGCTGCGCACCGCAGACGGCTGGCGCGTCGTCGCGGCCCATGTGAGCCTGCTCGGCTGAGGCCCGCATGAAAGCAGACAACCAACGAACACGGCATGTCGCCTGCGTCGCTGTCTTGATGACCGGGGTGGTCAGGACGAGCGTGTTGCTTCCAACCACCTCGTGAATTCGCCGGAGGGCTCATCATGAACAGCATCAATCGTCGGGACTCGATCAAGACCATCGCCGCGCTGGGGGCGGCCACCTCGCTGGGCTCGCTCAGCCAGTTCGCGCACGCGCAGAAGCCGCTCACCGTGGGCGTCATCTACGTCGGCCCGCGCGACGACTACGGCTACAACCAGGCGCACGCGCAGGCCGCGGCCGAACTGAAGAAGCTGCCCGGCATCAAGGTGGTGGAAGAAGAGAACGTGCCCGAAACCGCAGCCGTGCAGAAAACCATGACCGGCATGATCGCGCAGGACGGCGCGAAACTGCTGTTCCCCACGTCGTTCGGCTACTTCGATCCGCACATCCTCGCACTCGCCCCCAAGAACCCCGACGTGCGCTTCTCGCATTGCGGCGGCATGTGGACCGAAGGCAAGCACCCGAAGAACGTGAGCAGCTTCTTCGGCTACATCGACGAGTGCCAGTACCTCAACGGCGTGGTCGCCGGCCACATGAGCAAGAGCGGAAAGATCGGCTTCGTGGCCGCCAAGCCGATCCCCCAGGTGCTGCGCAACATCAACGCATTCCTGATGGGGGCGCGCTCGGTCAAGCCCGGCATCACCTGCCACGTCATCTTCACCGGTGACTGGTCGATGGCGGTGAAGGAAGCCGAAGCCACCAACAGCCTGGCCGACCAGGGCGTCGATGTGTTCACCATGCACGTGGACGGCCCGAAGGTCGTCGTGGAAACCGCAGCCAAGCGCGGCAAGATGGTCTGTGGCTACCACGCCAGCCAGGCCAAGCTCGCACCGCAGGCCTACCTGACGGGTGCGGAGTGGAACTGGCTCACCGCGTACAAGACGATCGTGGACGCCGCGCAGACCGGCAAGCCGCACCCCAACTTCCTGCGCGGTGGCCTGAAGGAAGGCTACGTGAAGATGTCCGCCTACGGCCCGGCCGTGACCGACGCTGCCAAGAAGCAGGCCGACGACATCAAGGCCAAGATGCTCGCGGGCACGTTCGACATCTTCAAGGGCCCGCTCAAGGACAACAAGGGCAACACCGTCATCGCCGCGGGCACGACGCTCAAACAGACGGACCTGAAGCTCGAGGGCATGAACTACCTCGTGGAAGGCGTCGTCGGAAGTATCTGACGACATCCCCCAGGCTGCGCGCGCTTTGCGCGCTACGCCTCCCCCCTTTGCAAGGGGGCGCGGTCTACGGCCCGGCGAAGCCGGTTCCGTGACCGCTCTGGAATTGGAGCGTGGTATGCGAAGCGTTGTTGGTGAAGTGGCTCTTCCTGTCGCGGCAATTCTTGCTGCGCTGGGTGTCTTTGGCATCTTCGTCGCCTTTGCCGGCGTCGATCCGGTCGAGGTGTGGTTCCTGTTGTTCCGTGGGGCTTTCGGGGACTGGTTCTCGTGGCAGAACACGTTGCAGCGCGCGGCACCGCTGATGCTTACTGCGCTGTGTGTCGCCATACCTGCGCGCGCGGGGCTGGTGATCATCGGCGGTGAGGGCGCACTGGTTCTCGGCGGACTGGCGGCTGCGGCGCTGCCTTATGCGGTGACTTTGCCGGACAGCATCGCGGGGTCGTTCGCCGTGTGCATTGCGGGAGCGATGGCCGGTGGTCTCTGGATCATGGCGGCTGGCTGGCTGCGGCAATTCCGCGGCATCAACGAAACCATCAGCAGCCTGCTTCTCGCGTACGTGGCCATCGGCCTCTTCAAGCATTGGGTGGAAGGGGCGCTGCGCGATCCGTCGAGCCTCAACAAGCCTTCTACCCTGCCGCTGACCGAGGGCATCCGCATCGGCGGGATGTTCGGTTCGGACGTGCATTGGGGTCTGGCGCTCGGCGTGCTGGCTTGCATCGGGCTGGGCTTGTGGCTCAGGCTCACGGCTTCGGGTTTCTCCATCCGCGTGGTGGGCGGCAATCCGCGCACGGCGCAGCTGGTGGGGTTACCGGCGTCGAAGCTCATCCTTCTTGCTTGCGGTCTGGGTGGCGCATGTGCCGGCCTTGCGGGCGCGGTGGAAGTGGCGGCGGTGCACACCAGCGCCAATGCGTCGCTGATCGCGAGCTACGGCTACGCGGGCATCCTGGTCGCGTTCATCGCGCGGCACAACCCGGTGGCGATCATCCCGGTGGCCATCCTCTTCGGCGGCTTCGGCGCGGCGGGCAGCCTGCTGCAGCGGCGCGTGGGCTTGCCCGACGCATCGGTGCTGGTGCTGCAGGGCATCGCGTTCGTGTTCATCCTCGCGAGCGAAGCGCTGCGCGATGTGGACTGGAAGGCGCTCGCTGGGAAGTTCAAGCGCGTGGAATCCGGCCCGACGCCCGTGCAGGCCGCCATGGGCGACAAACTGTCGTGAAAGGACCGTGCACATGACACCCGATCAATGGATTGCCTTCTTCGCCGCCATCGTCGGCGGTGCGCTGCGTGTGGGCACACCTTTCCTCTTCGTGAGCCTGGGTGAATGCCTCACCGAAAAATCAGGCCGCATCAACCTCGGGCTGGAAGGCGTGCTCGTGCTTTCCGCCATGGCGTCGTTCGGCGGCGCGTACCTGAGCGGCTCGCCGTGGATCGGTGTGCTCGTCGGTGCGTTGGCGGGCGCGCTGCTCGCTGCATTGCACGGTGTGCTGTGTTCACTCAACCGCGTGAACGACGTGGCGACCGGCATCGCGCTGATGCTGCTGGGCACCGGGCTCGCGTTCTACCTCGGCAAGCCGCTGATCCAGCCGCAGGCGCCGCAGATCCCGTCGATCCCGCTGGGCAACTGGAGCGACATCTCCGCCGTGCGTGCGGCGCTGCAGATCAACGCGCTGGTGCCCATCGGCGTGCTGCTGGCCGTGGCGATGTGGTGGGGCTTTGCGAGGACGCGCGCAGGTCTTCTGGTACGCATGGCGGGCGACTCCGCCAATGCGACGCGCGCGCTCGGCTATTCGGTGTCGGGCATCCGCATCGCTGCGACGGCGGCGGGCGGCTTCATCGCAGGCCTGGGCGGCGCGTCGCTCACGCTGTTCTATCCGGGCAGCTGGAACGAAGGCATCTCCAGTGGCCAGGGGCTCATCGCCGTGGCACTGGTCATCTTTGCGCGCTGGAGCCCGCTGCGCTGCGTGGGGGCTGCGCTGCTGTTCGGCGGAGCAGGTGCGATCGGGCCGGCGCTGCAGTCCATCGGCGTCGGCTGGGGCTACCACCTCTTCAACACCGTGCCCTACGTGCTCACGTTGGTGATCCTCGTGCTCACCTGCAAGCCGGGCAGTGTGGCGGCCGGCACGCCGGGCGAGCTGTCTTCCACGCGATGAACAAACAGATCAGGAGATGACCATGAACGCTGTCACGCTCTCTTCCGCGCTCTATGTGCAGGCCAATCCTTACGCGTGGCCCTACAACGGCGCGCTGCATCCGGCCAACACCTGCATCATCGTGATCGACATGCAGACCGACTTCTGTGGCAAAGGCGGCTATGTCGACGTGATGGGCTACGACATCTCGCTCACACGCGCGCCGATCGGGCCGATCTCGAAGGTGCTCGAGCGCATGCGCGCGCTGGGCTTCCACATCATCCACACGCGTGAAGGCCACCGGCCCGACCTGTCGGACCTGCCGGCCAACAAGCGCTGGCGCTCGCGGCAGATCGGCGCCAACGGCACGGGCATCGGCGACGCGGGGCCGTGCGGCCGCATCCTCGTGCGCGGCGAGCCGGGCTGGGAGCTGATCCCCGAACTCGCGCCGCTCGAAGGCGAGGTCGTCATCGACAAACCGGGCAAGGGCTCGTTCTATGCGACGGACCTGGAGATGATCCTGCGCACGCGCGGTATCGAGAACATCATCCTCGCGGGCATCACGACCGACGTGTGCGTGCACACGACCATGCGCGACGCCAACGATCGCGGCTTTGAATGCCTGCTGCTGTCCGACTGCACCGCCGCTACCGACCCGGCCAACCACCAGGCCGCGCTCAACATGATCACCATGCAGGGTGGCGTGTTCGGCGCGCATTCGACATCGAAGGCGCTGCTCGATGCGCTGTCGGTGATGTGAAGTCCTGAAACCGGAAGACGCCATGTCCGAAGAAACCCTTGACCGCCCCATCGGCGCCCTGCCGCCGGGCACCGGCGCGCTCGCGCTCGACACCTACGAACTCACCAAGCGCTTCGGCAGCTTCACCGCGATGGACCGCGTGACCATGCGCGTGGAGCCCGGCACGGTGCATGCGCTGCTCGGCGAGAACGGCGCAGGCAAGAGCACGCTGGTGAAGTGCGTGGCGGGCTTCCAGCGTGCGGAAGAAGGCAGCATCCTCATCGACGGGCGAGAGCAGGACATCGCCAATCCCATCGTCGCGCGTGCGCTCGGCATCGGCATGGTGTACCAGCACTTCACGCTCGCACCCGGCATGACGGTGGCGGAGAACCTGCTCATGGCGGGCGGCAAGACGCCGGCCATCATCGACTGGACGGCCAAGCGCGCCGAACTGAAGGCATTCCTGGCGACCACGCCATTCACGCTCGACCTCGATGCACGCCCGTCCGAACTCGCAGCGGGTGAGAAGCAGAAGCTCGAACTGCTCAAGCAGCTGTACCTGAAGCCGCGCTTGCTGATCCTGGACGAACCGACTTCGGTGCTCACGCCGCAGGAAGCCGACGAAGTGCTCGGCCACGTGCGCGAGTTCGCCAGGAGCGGCCAGTGCACCGTGCTCATCATCACGCACAAGTTCCGGGAAGTGATGGCTTATGCCGACGGCGTGACGGTACTGCGCCGTGGCAAGGCCGTGCATCACACGCGCGTGCCCGATACCAACCCGCAACTGCTGGCGCAGGCGATGATGGGCGAGTCCGCTTCGGCGCTGGCTGACGAGGGCAAGCCCCAACAATCGCGTGCGCCCGCTGCAGCCGATGCGCGCGTGGCGCTGAAGGTGAGCGCGCTCACCGCACAGGGCGACCGCGGCACGCTTGCGTTGCATGGCGTGGATCTCGCGGTGAAGTCGGGCGAGATCCTCGGCGTCGCGGGCGTGTCGGGCAACGGACAGCGCGAGCTGGTGGAAGCGTTGGTCGGCCAGCGTGCACGCGCGTCCGGCCGCGTCGAAGTCATGGGCGAACCCTATGCCGCCACGCGCGCGGAGAACCGCAGCCTCAAGGTGCGCAGCCTGCCCGAAGAGCCGTTGCGCAACGCCTGCGTCGGCGACCTGAGCGTGGCCGAGAACATGGCGCTGCGCGATTTCGACCAGCCCCCGCTCGCGCAGGGCGGCCTGCTGAAGTTCGGTGCCTGGAAACAGCGTGCGCGCGAATGGATCGCGGAATACGGCGTGAAGACGCAGGGCGAGGGTGCGCCGATCCGCAGCCTGTCGGGTGGCAACGTGCAGCGCGCGGTGCTCGCACGCGAACTCGCGGGCGACATCAACGTGCTGATCGCGGCGAACCCGGTGTTCGGTCTCGACTTCCAGGCGGTGAGCGAAATCCACCAGCGCATCGTGCAGGTACGCGACAAGGGCGGTGCAGTGCTGCTCATCAGTGAAGACCTGGACGAGTTGCTCGAACTGGCCGACCGCATCGTCGTGATGAGCGAGGGGCGCATCGTGTTCGAGACGGAGGCCGCCACCGCGCAACGCCATGAGCTGGGTGCCCACATGGGTGGAGGGCATTGATGAACACCCCTGAAGCAGCCCGGCAAAGCCGGTTCCGTGGCTACCTGGAATTGGAGAGATGCAATGAAGATCGATGCAAGTCCTTTCGCCTATGAATTCGAAGTCGACAAGACCGCGCTCGTGATCATCGACATGCAGCGCGACTTCATCGAGCCCGGCGGCTTCGGCGAGACGCTGGGCAACAACGTCGCGTTGCTGTCGGCCATCGTGCCGGCCTGCAAGTCGGTGCTGGAGGCGTGGCGCACGGCGGGCGGGCTCGTGGTCCACACGCGCGAGGCGCATCGCGCCGACCTGCTCGACTGTCCGCCGGCCAAGCGCAACCGCGGCAACCCGAGCCTGCGCATCGGCGACGAAGGACCGATGGGCCGCATCCTCATTGCGGGCGAGCCGGGGAACCAGATCATTCCCGAGCTTGCGCCGCTGCCGGGCGAGGTGGTGATCGACAAGCCGGGCAAGGGCGCGTTCTATGCCACGCCGATGCACAACCTCATGCAGCAGGGCGGCATCACGCACCTGCTCTTCATGGGCGTGACCACCGAGGTGTGCGTGCAGACCAGCATGCGCGAGGCCAATGACCGTGGCTACGACTGCCTGCTGCTGGAGGACTGCACCGAAAGCTACTTCCCGCACTTCAAGGCGTCGGCCATCGACATGATGCGCGCGCAGGGCGGCATCGTGGGCTGGACCGCGCCGAGCGGCCCGCTTCTTGCGGCCCTGCAATCGGGTTGATTCCGCAATCAGGCTAATATTTCCCCGTGCAGACCACCATCCGACGCCCCTCCGCCCCCGCGACCGACGCGACGACATTCCGTTCGCGCGCGGACGAGGTGTACGACCAGCTCAAGCAGGACGTGGCCGAGTTCAAACTCGTGCCCGGTGACCGTTTCACCGAGAACGAGATCAGCGAACGTCTGGGCGTGTCGCGAACGCCCGTGCGCCAGGCGCTGTTCAGGTTGCAGCAGGAGGGCTTCGTCGAAGTGCTGTTCAGGAGCGGCTGGCGCGTGCTGCCGTTCGACTTCGAGCAGTTCGAGCAGCTCTACGACCTGCGCATGGTGCTGGAGACGACGGCGGTGCATCGCCTGTGCGAGGAAGGCCTGCACGGTCGCCGCGTGGACCGGGCCCTGCTGGACGAGCTGGTGTCGATCTGGCTCGTGCCCGTGGCAGCGCGCAGTGCCGACACCGTGCAGGTCGCGCAGTGGGACGAAGCCTTCCACTGCTCGCTGGTCGCCGCCGCCGGCAATGCCGAGATGACGCGCGTGCACCGCGACGTGACCGACCGCATCCGCATCATCCGCCGGCTGGATTTCACCAAGCAGCCGCGCATCGACGCGACCTACGACGAGCACGGGAAGATCCTCAAGGCTGTCCGTGCCAAGCGCGGGGACCAGGCGGCGATGCTGCTGCGCGCGCACATCGAGACGAGCCAGGCCGAAGTGCGCAAGATCACTTTGCACCAGGTACATCTGGCACGCCAGGGCGATTACCGCAGCCGTTGATTTGTGTGGAACGGCACCGGTCGGGGCCCTTTGGTAGCGGTGTGCGGCATTCCCGGACTTTGTAAGCGTGAACCAAAGTTTATAAGTGGCTGCATGGCGGGCGGCTAAGATCGGGCCTTCGTTCCCAAAGAAGACCCTATGCCCAATTTCGCCAAGCTCCTCAAGGATGAAATCTCGCGTGTCGCCCGCAAGGAGCAGCGCACCGAAACCACGGCGCTGAAAAAGTCATCGGCCAATTACCGTTCGGAAATCGCAGCGCTCAAGCGCCGGCTCGCCGCGCTGGAAGCGCAGATCAAGAAGCTGGCGAAGACCACCGCACGCAGTGCCGGCACGGCCGCCAAGGCCAGCGAGGACGAGGAAGGCCCGCGCCTGCGCTTCAGCGCTGACCGCCTGCGCACGCGCCGCGAGCGGTTGGGCCTGTCGGCTGCCGAAATGGGCAAGCTCGTGGGCGTTTCGTCCCAGACCATCTACAACTGGGAAACCGGCAAGGCGCGTCCGCGTGCCGCGCAACTGACCGCGCTGGCCGCTGCCCGCAAGCTCGGCAAGCGCGAAGTCACCGCCAAGCTCGGCGGCGAGTAATCCGGTTCCTCAATTCTTCGGTGTGGCGGGGATGAGCAGGCCCCGCTGCACGGCGGGCCGCTTCACGAATTCGGCGAGCACGCGCTTGACGTTGGAGAAATCGTCGAAGCCGACCAGATCGCCCGCCTCGTAGAAGCCCACGAGGTTGCGGATCCACGGGAACGTCGCGATGTCGGCGATGCTGTACTCGTTGCCGAGAATCCATTTCTTTCCTGCGAGGTGCTTGTCCAGCACGCCGAGCAGGCGCTTCGATTCGGCGACGTAACGGTCGCGCGGACGCTTGTCTTCGTACGCCTTGCCCGCGAACTTGTGGAAGAAGCCGAGCTGGCCGAACATCGGGCCGATGCCGCCCATCTGGAACATCACCCACTGCAACGCCTCGTAGCGGCCGGTGTCGGTCTTCGGCATGAGCTTGCCGGTCTTGCCCGACAGGTACACGAGGATCGCGCCCGACTCGAACAGCGCAAAGGGCTTGCCGTCCGGCCCGTTGGGGTCGAGGATCGCCGGGATCTTGTTGTTCGGGCTGAGCGAGAGGAACTCGGGCGTCATCTGGTCGTTCGTGTCGAACGCCACGCGATGCACTTCGTAGGGCAGGCCGAGCTCCTCCAGCATGATCGACACCTTCACGCCGTTGGGCGTGGGCAGTGAATAAAGCTGCAGCACGTCGGGCTTCGTTGCGGGCCACTTGCGGGTGATGGGGAATTTCTTGAGATCGGCCATGGTCGTGTCCTTCAGGGGGAGATGCGTGCAGGTGTTCGGGAAAGTCCGCATTCTGGCAGCAAGCTGCTTATGGCGCTGGGCACGGCGTGTGCGGGCGGCGACAATAAGTGAAAACCATCCATTTCGCCTTAATGTCCGGATCAAAGATCAATAAGCAATTGCTCAAGCAGATTCAGGACGCGTTCCTGACGCGGTACAAATTCGAGCCCCTTGGCATTTTTGCCCAGCCTGCTGCCAAGCAAGCAATTGGGCCAGCGCCATGAGCGAATTGATTCTCTACACCACAGAAGACGGCCGCAGTCAGATCAAGCTGCGAGCCAGAGATGAAACCGTCTGGCTTTCCCAGCGCGAAATGGCGGAATTGTTTGATGTCAGTACGGACAACGTGGGCTTGCACCTCAAAAATGTCTATGAGGACGGTGAACTGGGCCGGGAGGCAACTACCGAGGAATCCTCGGTAGTTCAAACGGAGGGAAGCCGACAGGTCAATCGCCCCGTGACCCTCTACAACCTCGATGCCATCCTCGCTGTGGGCTACCGGGTGCGCTCGCCTCGCGGCGTGCAGTTCCGCCGCTGGGCGTCCACTGCGCTCAAGGAGTACCTGCTCAAGGGCTTCGTGATGGACGACGAGCGACTGAAGAACCCGGACGGCCGCCCGGACTACTTTGACGAGATGCTGGCGCGCATCCGGGACATACGAGCTTCGGAAAAGCGGTTCTATCAGAAGGTGCGCGATCTGTTTGCGCTCTCCAGCGACTACGACAAGACGGACCAGGCGACTCAGACCTTCTTTGCTACCGTCCAGAACCTGCTGCTGTACGCGGTGACCCAGAAGACCGCGGCCGAACTCATCACAGCGCGGGCCAATCCCGATGACCCGCACTTGGGCTTGCTGCATTGGAAAGGTGCGCAGGTTCGCAAGCAGGACATCGTTGTCGCCAAGAATTACCTGAATGCTGACGAGATCGACACGCTGAACCGGCTGGTGGTGATCTTTCTCGAAACGGCAGAGTTGCGCACCAAGAACCGCCAGGAAATCCGCATGCACTTCTGGCGCCAGAACGTGGACCAGATCATCGGCAGCAATGGCTTTCCAGTTCTCACACATGCAGGCACGATCAGCCATACGCAGATGGAAAGCAGCACTCACGCGCTGTATCTGGACTTTGACCAGCGTCGCAAGCAACAGGAAGCTGCCCAGGCTGATCAGCAGGACGAAGCCGAGCTGAAGACGCTGGAAAACGCACTCAGGAATCGCCCGAGAAAATGACGGAGTTTTCCTTGGATATTGAAAGAGCGGGGACTGGATCTTCTGCCTCGGGCGGCTTCAATCCGGTTCTCAGAGTTTCCAGTCGTAGTCGATGGTCAGGGGTGCGTGGTCGCTGAACTTCACGTCCTTGTAGATGGACGCGGAGCGCGCGGTGTCGGCGATGGTGGGCGTGGCCAGGTGGTAGTCCAGCCGCCAGCCCACATTCTTCGCATAGGCCTGGCCGCGGTTGCTCCACCATGTGTAACTGGTGTCGGTCGCGGTGGGTTCGAGGTGGCGATAAACGTCAACCAGACCGCCGCCTTCGCCAGACTTGTCTAACAGTTTTGTCATCCACGCCCGCTCTTCGGGCAGGAAGCCGCTGTTCTTCTGGTTGCTCTTCCAGTTTTTCAGGTCGATTTCCTGGTGCGCGATGTTGATGTCACCGCACAGGATGAACTCGCGGCTGGCCTTGAGTTTCAGCAGATAAGGAAAGAAGCCGGCCAGGAAACGGAACTTCGCCAGTTGCCGTTCTTCGCCCGAAGAGCCGCTGGGGAAGTAACAACTCACGATGGACAGCTTGCGTTTGGGCGAGTCGAAGCGCAACTCGACATAGCGGCCTTCGGCATCGAACTCCTCGTCGCCCCATCCGATGACCACGTCGCTTGGCGTGTGGCGGCTGTAGATGCCCACGCCCGAATAGCCCTTCTTCTGCGCGAGGTGGAAGTGGCCCTTCATGCCGGCCATGTCCTCGAACTTGCCGGCCAGATCGGCCGCCTGGGCCTTCACTTCCTGCACGCAAATACAATCGGGACGCTGGCTTTCGACCCATTGCGCGACGCCCTTGGTGGACGCGGAACGGATGCCGTTGAGGTTGAGGCTGGTTAATCTGAACAAGGAATTTCCCATGACGGTTGAAGGCGCAGGTTCGGCACAAATGGACCGGCTGGCCCAGGATTTCGTGCAATTCTCCGTCGAATCGGGGGTTTTGCGCTTCGGTGAGTTCAAAACCAAAGCCGGCCGCCTGTCGCCGTATTTCTTCAACGCCGGGCTGTTCGACGATGGCGCGAAGCTCGGCCGGCTGGCCCGGTTCTACGCCGAGCGCATCACGGCCAGCGGCATCGAGTTCGACATGCTGTTCGGCCCGGCCTACAAGGGCATCCCGCTGGGCGCGGCGGTCGCCATCGAGCTTGCGCGACTGGGTCGCAACGTGCCCTTCGCCTACAACCGCAAGGAAGCCAAGGACCACGGCGAAGGCGGCACGCTGGTGGGTGCGCCACTCAAGGGCCGCGTGCTGATCGTCGATGACGTGATGTCTGCAGGCACTGCGGTGCGCGAGTCCATCGGCATCATCCAGGCTGCAGGTGCGGTGCCGCACGCGGTGGCCATCGCGCTGGACCGGCAGGAGAAGGCGACCGAGAACGGGCAGGATGTTTCCCATAGTGCAGTGCAATATGTCCGGTCCCAGCTCGGGTTACAGGTCTGCGCGATTGCGAGACTGGCAGATTTATTGCAGTATCTGGCGAATCAGGGTTCCGGCGGTCTCGGAATCCATCACCAGAACGTGCTGGCTTACAGGGAACGCTACGGCGTGGATTGAAAGGATTCTTGTGCAACGCATGCTGCGCCTGGGCGCCTTGGGACGATTTTTCGGCCTCATGCTGGGCGCAAGCATGGTCCCCGTCTGGGCGCAGTCCGGCATCTACACCTGCACCGACAGCCGGGGCCGCAAGATCACCTCCGACCGCCCGATCATCGAGTGCATCGACCGCGAGCAGAAGGAACTCAACCCGTCCGGCACGATCCGCCGCACGGTCGATCCGTCGTTCACCGCGCATGAGCAGGCCGAACGTGAAGAGCTGGCCAAGCAGCGTGCTGCCGAGGAAGCGCGGGTGCGCGAGGAGCGCCGGCGCGACCGCGCACTGCTCGTGCGGTATCCGACCATCGAAGTCCACGTGAAGGAACGCGCCGAGGCGATTGCGCAGATTGACGCCGTCATCGCTGCCGCGAAGAAGCGCACCGATGAACTGAACCAGCAGAAGGGCCAGATCGACGCCGAGTACGAGTTCTACAAGAAGGACCCGACCAAGGCGCCGAACTCGCTCAAGCGCCAGCGCGACGACAACGACCGCAGCCGCGTCATCCAGGCCAAGTTCATCTCCGACCAGGACGGCGAAAAGGCCCGCGTGAACGCGCGCTTCGACGAAGAGCTGGTCAAGCTCAAGGAACTGTGGGGCGCGCAGGCCGCAGCGCGCGCGGCCGCCGCTGCGCCAGCGAAGAAATAGGGTTCAGCCGAGTTTCCTGCGCAACAGGTCGTTCACCTGCTGCGGATTCGCCTTGCCCTTGCTGGCCTTCATGGCCTGCCCGACCAGCGCGTTGAACGCCTTGTCCTTGCCGGCCTTGAACTGCGCGACGTTGTCGGGATTGGCGGCAATCACCTCGTCGATGATTTTCTCCAGCGCGCCGGAGTCGTTCATCTGCTTGAGGCCCTGTTCCTCGATCGTGCGATCAACATAGTCGACATGCAAGGGTTCGCCGGCGATTGAGCCAGCGGCCCAAAGCAGATCCAACACCTGTTTTGCAGCATTGTTGGAAATGGTTCCGTCGGCAATTCGCACAATGAGTTGCGCGAGTTGCGCGGCGCTGACCTTTGCCGCATCGACGCCGATCTCTTCGGCGTTGAGACGGCGCGAGACCTCACCCATGATCCAGTTGCTCGCGAGCTTGGCCTTGTCCTTGCCGGCGGCTGCGACCGTGGCCTCGAAGTAGCCCGCCATCGCCTTGGTCTGCGTGAGCGTTTCGGCGTCGTACTCGGGCAGGCCGTAGTCGCCCACGAAGCGTTGCACCATCACACGCGGCAGTTCGGGCATGTCGCCACGCACCCGCTCCACCCATTCGCGCGAGATGGCCAGCGGCGGCAGATCCGGATCGGGGAAGTAGCGGTAATCGGCCGCGTCTTCCTTGGTGCGCATCGCGCGCGTCTCGCCGGTGTCGGGGTCGAACAGCACCGTGGCCTGCTGGATCTCGTGGCCGTCTTCGATCTGCTCGATCTGCCAGCGGACCTCGAAGTCGATGGCCTGCTGCATGAAGCGGAAGCTGTTGAGGTTCTTGATCTCGCGGCGCGTGCCGAACGGCTGGCCGGGTTTGCGCACCGACACGTTGGCGTCGCAGCGGAAGCTGCCTTCCTGCATGTTGCCGTCGCAGATGCCGATCCACGTCACGATCTTGTGCAGCTCCTTTGCGTACGCGACGGCTTCTTCCGACGAACGCATGTCGGGCTTGGTGACGATCTCCAGCAGTGGCGTGCCTGCGCGGTTGAGATCGATGCCCGACTGGCCGACGAAGTCCTCGTGCAGCGATTTGCCCGCGTCTTCTTCGAGGTGCGCGCGTTCCAGTTGCACGGTCTTCTTCTCGTCGCCGACGAAGAACGAAATCTCGCCGCCCTGCACGACGGGGATTTCGAACTGGCTGATCTGGTAGCCCTTGGGCAGGTCGGGGTAGAAATAGTTCTTGCGCGCAAAGACGCTGCGCGGTGCCACGTGCGCGCCGATGGCCAGGCCGAAGCGGATTGCGCGCTCCACAGCGCCGATATTCATCACCGGCAGCGTGCCCGGCAGCGCGAGATCCACCGGCGATGCCTGCGTGTTCGGCTCGGCGCCGAATCCGGTGGACGACCGGCTGAAGATCTTGCTCGCGGTGGAAAGCTGGGTATGTGTCTCGAAGCCGATCACGACTTCATAGCCCTGGACGAGTTTGGCGGTCATGTCAGAAGCCCTCCGGGCGGCGGAGGTGGAAATCGGTGGCCTGCTGGAAGCGGTGCGCCGCGTTGAGCAGGCGCGCTTCGCCGAAGTAGTTGCCGATGAGTTGCAGGCCCACCGGCATGCCGCCTTCGCCGAAGCCACAGGGCACGCTCATGCCGGGCAGGCCCGCGAGCGAGCCGGGCAGCGTGAAGATGTCCGCAAGGTAGTTGGCGACCGGGTCGTCGGCCTTGTCGCCGAGCTTCCATGCCACCGTCGGTGCGACGGGGCCGGCGATCACGTCGCATTGCTCGAACGCACTCTGGAAATCGTTCGCGATCATGCGGCGGATCTTTTGCGCCTGCAGGTAGTACGCGTCGTAGTAGCCGTGCGAGAGCACATAGGTGCCGATCATGATGCGGCGCTTCACTTCGTCGCCGAAGCCTTCGGCGCGCGTCTTCCTGTACATGTCGGTGAGGTCGTCGTAGGCCTTCGCGCGATGGCCGAACTTCACGCCGTCGAAGCGGCTCAGGTTGGAACTCGCTTCGGCGGGCGCGATGATGTAGTACACGGGAATCGAGAGCTCGGTGCGCGGCAGCGTGATGTCCACCAGCGTCGCGCCGAGCTTCCTGTACTCGGCAAGCGCGGCATCGATGGCGGCGCGCACGTCGGGCGCCAGGCCTTCACCGAAAAATTCTTTCGGAATGCCGATGCGCAAACCTTCGAGTGAATCGTTCAGGCGCAACGAAAAATCTTCAGCGGGCACATCGAGCGAGGTCGAGTCGCGATCGGGATCGGGCCCGCACATCTGCGACAACAGCAGCGCGCAGTCTTCGGCCGACACCGCCATCGGCCCGGCCTGGTCGAGTGACGAAGCGAAGGCGATCATGCCGTAGCGCGACGCGCGTCCGTACGTGGGCTTGATGCCGGTGATGCCGCAGAACGACGCGGGTTGGCGGATCGATCCGCCGGTGTCGGTACCGGTCACGGCGGGCAGCAGGCGTGCGGCCACGGCCGCTGCGCTGCCGCCCGACGAACCGCCCGGAATGCGCGAGACATCCCACGGGTTCTTCACCGGCTTGTACGCGGAGTTCTCGTTGGAAGAGCCCATCGCGAACTCGTCGCAGTTGAGCTTGCCGAGCGACACCGCGCCAGCCTGCGCGAGCTTCGTCACCACGGTGGCGTCGAAGGGCGAGCGATAGCCTTCGAGCATCTTCGAGCCGGCGGTGGTCGGCGCATCTTTCGTGACGAAGATGTCCTTGTGCGCGATCGGCACGCCTTCGAGTGCGCCGGCATTGCCGGAAGCGATGCGCGCGTCGGCGGCGCGCGCCGCGTCGAGCGCTGCGTCCTCGTTCACCGAGAGGAATGCGCCGAGGCCGTCGTTCTGCCGGATGCGGGCGATGAAGTGCTGTGTGGCTTCGACGGCCGAGACATCTTTCTCGCGCAGCATCTTCGCGAGCTGCGCGACGCCCTGGACGTGCAGGTCCTTGCTGTTGAGCGCGCTCATTCGATCACCTTCGGCACGAGGAAGAGGCCACGTTCGACAGCAGGCGCGCTTTGCTGGTTGGCTTCGCGCATGTCGGGTTCGGAGGCGACGTCGTCACGCAGACGAAGAGTTACATCCTGGATGGCTGCCACGGGGTGGGACAGGGGCTCCACACCCGAGGTATCCACAGCCTGCATCTTCCCGACGATGTCGAAGAAGCCGTTGATCTGTGTGAGCATGCGCTCGCTTTCGTCGGGGCTCAGTTCGAGCCGCGCAAGGTTGGCGATGCGTGCGATGTCGGAAGAGGTCAGGGACATGATCGGGAAAACGTCGGGCCACGGGCAGAAACACCCTCGGAAAGGGGCTGCGCAGCCAAGTTATTCACAGGGGATCGGGTATTATCCCGCCTTTGGTGCAATGGCTCGGTTCGAATGGCGGAAATGCCGCCAAAACACGGGTTTACGCATCCAAAAACCGGATTTTCGATCACTGAATACTGGCGATGGGCCGCCGAAGTGCTGTCTGTGCCTGAGAGGACTGTAATGTTTGGAGCTTTCCGTCGGTACTTTTCCACCGACCTGGCGATTGACCTTGGCACCGCCAACACCCTGATCTTCGTGCGCGACAAGGGCATCGTCCTCGACGAACCTTCCGTCGTCGCCATCCGCCACGAAGGCGGCCCGCAGGGCAAGAAAACCATCCAGGCCGTCGGCCACGAAGCCAAGGCCATGCTGGGCAAGGTGCCCGGCAACATCGAGGCCATCCGCCCCATGAAGGACGGCGTGATCGCCGACTTCACCGTCACCGAGCAGATGCTCAAGCAGTTCATCAAGATGGTCCACCCGCGCTCGGTGCTCAGGCCGAGCCCGCGCATCATCATCTGCGTGCCCTGCGGCTCCACCCAGGTCGAGCGCCGCGCCATCCGTGAATCGGCACTCGGTGCCGGTGCTTCCGAGGTGTACCTGATCGAGGAGCCGATGGCTGCCGCGATCGGGGCCGGCCTGCCGGTCTCTGAAGCGTCCGGCTCGATGGTCGTGGACATCGGTGGCGGCACGACCGAGGTGGGCGTGATCTCGCTGGGTGGCATGGTCTACAAGGGCAGCGTCCGCGTGGGCGGCGACCGCTTCGACGACGCGATCATCAACTACATCCGCCGCAACTACGGCATGCTGATCGGCGAGCCGACGGCAGAAGCCATCAAGAAGAGCATCGGCTCGGCCTTCCCCGGTTCCGAGGTGAAGGAAATGGAAGTGAAGGGCCGCAACCTCTCCGAGGGTGTGCCGCGCAGCTTCACGATCTCGTCCAACGAAATCCTCGAAGCGCTGACCGATCCGCTGAACAACATCGTGTCGGCAGTGAAGAACGCGCTGGAACAGACGCCGCCCGAACTGGGCGCCGACATCGCCGAGCGCGGCATGATGCTCACCGGCGGCGGCGCGCTGCTGCGCGATCTGGACCGCCTGCTCGCCGAAGAGACCGGCCTGCCCGTGCTGGTGGCCGAAGACCCGCTGACCTGCGTGGTCCGCGGATGTGGCATTGCCCTGCAGCGCATGGAGCGACTGGGAAGCATCTTCACGAGCGAATGACGCCCGCGTTGCAGTCCTGAGCCATGCCACTGGGGACCCTGGACCGCACGCCTCCCCCCTTCTTCAAGCAGGGGCCCTCGGCGCTGTCCAAACTGATCGTATTCAGCGCGCTCGCGCTGTTCCTGATGGTCGCGGACACGCGCCTGAACATTTCCCAACCCATCCGCACGGCGGTGGCCACGGTGCTTTATCCCGTGCAGTGGCTCGCCTTGCGTCCCGTGCTGCTGCTGCGCGGGGGCGGCCAGTATTTCGCCGACCTGCAGCAGGCGCAGCAGAGCGACGCGCAATCGCGCGAACGCCTCGCAAAGCAGGCCCAGCGCGCCAACCAGGTCGAAGAACTCGCCGGCGAGAACGAGCGCCTGCGCCGCCTGCTGGGTCTGCGCGAGCGCGTGACCGCACCCGGCCGCGCAGCCGAGGTGCTGCACGAAGCAGCCGATCCGTATTCCCGCAAGGTGATCATCGACAAGGGCCTCGGCCAGGGCGTGCAGCCGGGCTCGGCGGTCATCGACGAATTCGGTGTGCTCGGGCAAGTGACGCGCGTGTACCCGCTGCTGAGCGAGGTGACGCTCGTCATCGACCGCGATCTTTCCATTCCCGTGCTCAACACGCGCACCAACGCGCGCAACGTCGCCTTCGGTGAACCCAGCCGCGACGGCGGCGCGCTGGAGTTGCGTTTCATCGCCGCCAATGCCGATGTGAAGGAAGGCGACCTGCTCGTCACCAGCGGTGTGGATGGCGTGTACCCCGGCGGTTTGCCGGTGGCGCGCGTGGACAAGGTGGAGCGGCGTGCCGAGTCGGCCTTTGCGCGCATTTACTGCACGCCGCTCGCGCTGGTGGGCGGTGCACGCTACGTGGTCGTGCTCGACCCGGTGGGCAAGATCGAGCTGCCGAAGGATGAGCCCGCAAGTACAGCAGGTGCAGCAAAGTCAAGGGCACCCGCGAAGAAAGGTCCCGCGCCATGATCATGCGCCCCGGTCAGCAACTGCTGTTGCCTGCCAACCCTCTTTTCATCTGGGGCAGCCTGGTCTTCGCGCTGTTCGTGAACATGCTGCCGCTGGGCCGCGCACCCTGGATGCCCGACGTGCTCGCGCTCGTCATCGTGTTCTGGAGCGTGCACCAGCCGCTGCGCGTGGGCATCGGTGCGGCCTTCATCTTCGGGATGGCGATGGACGTGCACCAGTCCGCGCTGCTCGGTCAGCATGCACTGGCCTACACCGTGTTGTCATTCTTCGCGATCACCGTGCACCGGCGTCTGCTGTGGTTCACCGTGCCTTCGCAGGCGCTGCAGGTGTTGCCACTGTTCGTGGCGGCGCGCTTCATCGAATGGATGGTGCGCCTGGCCGCGGGCGATTCGTTCCCGGGGTTCTCGCTGCTGCTGTCGCCCGTGTTCGAGGCCTTGCTCTGGCCCGTCGTGTCGGTGCTGCTGCTTGCACCGCAGCGCCGCGCGCCGGACCCGGACGAGAATCGTCCGCTGTAACGCCGGTTGTGATCCGCGCATCGCAGCGATAACATCCCCCGAATCCGTCCCACTGCCATGACCGAGTTGCGCAATGTCGAAGCCGACCTGATGCGGTTCCGCACGCGGGTGCTGGTGATCGGCGCGGTCGTGCTGTTCGCGTTCGCGTTGCTGCTCTCGCGGCTCATCTACCTGCAGGTGGTGCGCCATGACGATCTGGCCGCGCAGGCCGAAAGCAACCGCACGGCGGTGGTGCCCATCGTGCCCAACCGCGGCCTCATCCTCGATCGCAACGGCATCGTGCTGGCCACGAACTACTCGGCCTACACGCTGGAGATCACGCCATCCAAAGCCGGCGACGTGCAGGCCACCATCGAACAGTTGGGCGAGCTCGTCGACATCCAGCCGCGTGACCTGCGACGCTTCAAGCGGCTCATGGAGGAGTCGCGCAACTTCGAGTCCGTGCCCATCCGCACCAAGCTGACCGACGAAGAGGTCGCGCGCTTCACTGCGCAGCGCTACCGCTTCCCGGGTGTGGAGATCAAGGCACGCCTGTTCCGCAACTATCCGTATGGTGAACTTGCCAGCCACGTGATCGGCTACATCGGCCGCATCAACCAGGCGGAGAAGAAGGCAATGGAGGAGTGGGGCGACGAGGAGCAGGCCAACTACAAGGGCACCGAATACATCGGCAAGCTCGGCGTGGAGCAGAGTTTCGAGTCGCAACTGCACGGCATCACGGGCGTCGAGCAGATGGAGACCTCGGCGGGCGGCCGCGCGGTGCGCCGCCTGGCCAGCAGCCCGTCCACACCGGGCAACACGGTCATGTTGTCGATCGACATCAAGCTGCAGAAACTGGTGGAAGACCTGTACGGTGACCGGCGCGGCGCATTGGTCGCCATCGACCCGAAGACCGGTCAGGTGCTGGCCTTCGTGAGCAAGCCGACGTTCGACCCGAACCTGTTCGTGGACGGCATCGACGTGGAGAACTGGACCGCGCTCAACGAGTCGATCGACCGGCCGCTGCTCAACCGCGCGCTGCGCGGCACTTACCCGCCGGGCTCGACCTACAAGCCCTTCATGGCGCTCGCGGCACTGCAGACCGGCACGCGCGCGGCCAACGTCATCGTGCAGGACAACGCGTCGTGGACCTTCGGGGGTCATACGTTCCGCAGTCATGGCGACACCGCGCTCGGCCCGGTGGACATGTACCGCAGCATCGTGAAGTCCAGCAACGTGTATTACTACTCGCTCGCCAACGAGATGGGCGTGGATGCGATGCACGACTTCATGAAGCCCTTGGGCTTCGGGCAGATCACCGGCATCGACATCAACGGCGAAGTGCGCGGCGTGCTGCCCAGCCAAGAATGGAAGCGCAATGCCTACCGCAAGCCGGAGCAGAAGCGCTGGTATGCGGGGGAGACAATCTCGCTGGGCATCGGCCAGGGCTACAACACCTTCACCATGCTGCAGCTTGCGCAGGCCACCGCCATCGTTGCGAACGACGGCATCAAGCACAAGCCGCAGCTCGTCATCGCCACGCAGGATTCGCTCTCGCACACGCGCGTACCGGCCCCGCCTTCGCCGGCGGAAGACCTCGGCTACAAGCCGGAGAACGTCGCCATCGTCAAGCGTGCGCTCGTCGGCGTGACCCAGGAAGGCACATCCACGCGCGTCTTCAGCGGCGCGGGCTACGTGTCCGGTGGCAAGACCGGCACGGCGCAGGCGGTGACGATCGGACAGAAGGACAAGTACAACGCCGCGCGGCTGGAGGAGCACCAGCGCGACCACGCGCTCTACATGGCATTCGCGCCGGCCGACAACCCGAAGATCGCGCTCGCACTCATCGTCGAGAACGCGGGCTGGGGCGCGGAAGCAGCGGCACCGATCGCGCGGCGCGTGTTCGACTACTGGCTGCTGGACCAGTACCCGAGCGAAGAAGACATGGCCGCCGTGCGTCGCGGGCAGGGCGGCCCACCCATCGGCAAGCCCCGCAAGGGCGCCGAGGCCGCCTGGCCAGTGGCTGCGGGCACGGCCGCGCCCCAGTGATTACCTGAAGAACGCGTCGTAGCCCGTCTTCAGGATCAGCGCACTCACCACGAACACGAACACACCGCGGACGAAGCCCGCACCGTGCTTCAGCGCCATGCGTGTGCCCAGCACGCTGCCGATGACGTTGGCGATGGCCAACGCCAGTGCGTAGTGCCACCACACGTGTCCCTTCACCGCGAACAGGATGAGCGCGGCGAGGTTGGTGGCCGTGTTGAGGAGCTTGGCCGATGCCGAGGCATTGAGGAAGTCGTAACCGAGCCAGCGCACGAACAGGAACACGAAGAAGCTGCCGGTGCCCGGGCCGAAGAAGCCGTCATAGAAACCGATGAGCAGGCCGATGGTGCCGGCCGCGAGGGTCTCGGTGCGGCCGGCAAAGCGCGGTGCATGCACGCGACCCATGTCCTTGCGGGCGAGGGTGTACGCCAGCACGGCGGCAAGGATGAAGGGCAGCAGCTTGCGCAGGTAGTCCGCAGAGATGACCGTCACGAGCCAGGCGCCGGCGAACGACCCGATGAAGCCTGCCGCCGCGGCGGGCAGCAACGCAGTCCAGCGCATCTCGACGCGGCGGCTGTACTGCCACGCGGCCGTGGCGGTGCCCCAGACCGACGCGCTCTTGTTGATGCCGAACAGCGTCGCCGGGTGCGTGTTGGGAAAGACTGCGAAGAGCGCGGGGACCAGAACGAGGCCGCCGCCGCCGACGATGGAGTCCACAAACCCGGCCAGCAGCGAGGCCAGGGTGACGATGATCAGTTCCATGGGAGAGAAAGTGCTGCGGAGAAAGGCAGCCGGGATTGTCGCGGAAAACAAAAAGGCGCCGGTCACGGCGCCTTTGAAGGGCAACCCGATGGGAGTGCCCGGAATATTTTTGGACGAATTCTTGGAATGTCTCCTCAGTCCCTCGTCCTCACGAGCGTGTCGGCCCGTTTGCGAGTGGAATGACTGTAACGGCTGCACCGAGTCTGTGCATTAGGACTTACCCGTGCGTCGGCGCGGCGTGCGTTTTGTCCGCGATGTGAGAAAAGTCGCGGACTGGCGCGGGGTTGGGCCGCTTTGGCACGACTTGTGCTCCATGCACCAAAGTAGTCATAACAAAGGCGCCAGACATGAATTTCGCGCAAAAAGCCATACGCCGTATGGCGGTCGGGTTGGGAACCGTGGTCTTGGGATTGGGGATGTTGGGAGGAACGGGGCACTCGCATGCGCAGGCACCTTCTGCTCCCGCTGCGCCATCGGCAACCGCCGCGCCTGCCGTGGTCGTCGCTGCAGCGCCCGCGGTGGCCGAAACTGCACCGGCACCGGTCACACGCCCCGGTCTCGTGGATCAGAGTTCCCTCAACGGTGCAGACACCGCCTGGATGCTGGTGTCCACGGCGCTGGTCCTGCTCATGACGCTGCCCGGCATCGCGCTCTTCTACGCCGGCATGGTGCGCAAGAAAAGCGTGCTCAACACCATGGCCTGCGTCGTCGGCATCGCGGCGCTGGTGTCCATCCTCTGGTTTGCGGCGGGTTATTCGTGGGCGTTCACGCCGGGTAGCGGATTCATCGGCGACACCTCGCGCATGTGGTTCGCCGGTATGGACTACATGAAGGAGGCCGGCAAGGTGTCGGTGAGTCATGTGGCGCCGAACATTCCCGAGTCGGTCTACGCGATGTTCCAACTGACCTTTGCGATCATCACGGCCGCCCTGATCGTCGGCGCATTCGTGGAGCGCATGCGCTTCTCGGCCATGTTGTGGTTCATCGGCATGTGGTCGCTGCTGGTTTATGCGCCGATCGCGCACTGGGTCTGGGAGCCGGGCGGCTGGCTCGCCCAGATGGGAGCGCTGGACTTTGCGGGTGGTGCGGTGGTGCACATCAACGCAGGCGTATCGGGGCTGGTGTGTGCTTACATGCTCGGCCCGCGCCTGGGTTACGGGCGCGAACCTTTCGAGCCTTTCAACCTCGGTCTGACGATGGCCGGCGCCGGCATGCTGTGGGTCGGCTGGTTCGGCTTCAATGCGGGCTCTGCCGTGGCGGCCGATGGTCGCGCAGGGCTGGCCATGCTGGTCACGCATCTGGCGGCATCGGCCGGCGCGCTGGCGTGGATGGCGGGTGAATGGACGGTGCGTGGCAGGCCTTCATTGCTGGGTCTGTGTTCGGGCCTGGTGGCCGGACTGGTCGCGGTGACACCTGCCGCAGGGTTCATCACGCCGGGCTCGGCGGTGATCATCGGCGTGGTGGCGGGCCTGGCCTGCTACTGGGGCGCCACGGGTCTCAAACGCCTGCTGCGCGCGGACGATTCGCTCGACGTGTTCGGCGTGCATGGCATCGGTGGCATCGTGGGCTCGCTGCTCACCGGCCTGCTGGCCAGCAAGACAGTGTCGGGCGTGGAGGGCAACTTCCTCACACAGCTCATCAGCGTCGGGGCCGTGGCTGCCTACAGTGCCATCGGCACGGCGGTGTTGCTGGGGTTGACCATCGTGATCGTGGGCCTGCGTGCTGACGAACAGGCCGAGCAGACCGGCCTGGACATCGCACAGCACCGCGAACGCATCGGCCACTGACCAGGCGCGTCCATGTCCGTGATGCCCAACGATCGTGTCGCGGTTGCAGCGCACCTGCACGTGCTGCTGCGCCGTCGCACGGGCCGCGTGACCGATACCGAGTGGATGGCCACCAACAGCGAATATGCGCAGGCCATGATCAAGTTCGCGCGCCAGCGTGCCGTGGAGGACAAGGCGCCCGAGCTCGAGGAGTGGGCCACGCGTCTCGAACGCGCCTGGGCGGCACCCATCGAGCAGGCGCGGGCCACGTTCATGGAGGCAGCGGTTCGCACGGTGAGCATGCGCGTGAACCCGACGGCGGACGCACCGTCCCCGCCTCCGGCGCCGCCCGGATCTCCCGGCGCGCCGCCACCCAAGCCGCCAGGGGGGCCGCCACCGCCGCCACCGGCGGGTGGCTCACGCTACGTCGGCGGTCTGCGCTGAAGCAGGAACTTCGGCAGCGGTTGCCGCTGCAGCACCGTCCTCCGCAATCCAGCCCGCAGCCTTCTCGGCCATCATGAGCGTCGGGCTGTTGGTGTTGCCGCTGGTGATGGTGGGCATCGCGCCCGCATCGACCACGCGCAAGCCGGCGATCAGTCCGCCGCGCCCGTCGCGCACGCGCAGGCGCGAGTCGAGCACGGCCATCCGGTCGCCGTCAGCGCCCATGCGCGTCGTGCCCACCGGGTGGAAGATGGTCGTTGCGATGTCACCGGCCAGTCGCGCGAGGTCTTCATCGCTCTCGTACTGCGGGCCCGGTTTCCATTCTTCAGGCTTGTACTTCGCCAGTGCCGGTTGTGCGGCGATGCGGCGCGTCACGCGCAGCGAATCAGCCGCGACCTTACGGTCCTCCTCGGTGCTCAGGTAATTCGGTGCAATGGCCGGCGCATCTCCGAAGCGCGCACTGCGGATGCGCACCGTGCCGCGGCTCGTCGGGTTCAGGTTGCACACGCTCGCGGTGAATGCGGGGAAGCTGTGCAGCGGCTCGCCGAATGCGTCCAGCGACAGCGGCTGCACGTGGTATTCGAGGTTGGGCCATTCATGGTCGGCCGAAGAGCGTGTGAACGCGCCCAGCTGCGATGGCGCCATGCTCATCGGCCCGGTGCGCTTGAACGCGTATTCGAGGCCGATGCGCGCCTTGCCGAACAACGAGGACGCCAGCACGTTGAGCGTGGGCGCGCCGTTGATCTTGAAGACGGCACGGATCTGCAGGTGGTCCTGCAGGTTCGCACCCACGCCGGGCAGGTCCACCACCGGCGCGATACCGTGTTGCTGCAACAGGTCGGCCGGGCCGATGCCCGAGAGCTGCAGCAACTGCGGCGAGCCGATGCTGCCGCCGGACAGCAGCACTTCGCGCGTGGCATGTGCCGTCACCATCTGCTGGCCGTCCCACACCTGCACGCCGGTACAGCGCTGGCTGCCGTCCGGCTGCTTTTCCAGCACGAGCCGCGTGGCCTGCGCGGTGGTCCACATCACGAAGTTGCTGCGGCCATAGCAGGTGGGACGCAGGAAGGCCTTGGCCGTGTTCCAGCGGAAGCCGTTCTTCTGGTTCACCTGGAAGTAGCCCACGCCTTCGTTGCTGCCGCGGTTGAAATCGGTGGAATGCGGAATGCCGGCTTCTTGCGCGGCCTGTGCGAATGCGTCGAGGATGTCCCAGCGCAGGCGCTGCTTTTCCACGCGCCATTCGCCACCCGCGCCGTGCATTTCGTCGGCGCCGAGGTAGTAGTCCTCGTGCTCCTTGAAGGCAGGCAGCACCTGGTTCCAGCGCCAGGTGTCGTCACCGGTGATCTGCGCCCACTGTTCGTAGTCGCGCGACTGCCCGCGCATGTAGATCATCCCGTTGATGCTCGAACAGCCACCCAGCGTCTTGCCCCGCGGATAGCGCAGCGCACGGCCGTTCAGACCCGCGTCCGGCTCCGTCTGGTACAGCCAGTCCGTGCGCGGATTGCCGATGCAATACAGATAACCGACCGGGATGTGGATCCAGTGGTAGTCGTCCTTGCGCCCCGCCTCGATCAGCAGCACCCGCACCCGGCGGTCCGCCGACAGCCGGTTCGCCAGCAGACTGCCCGCCGTGCCACCGCCGATGACGATGTAGTCAAACGTTGTCTCACTCACTTCTTTGTCTCCATCCCCGGTCGCACGCCGGGATTCAAGGCCAGTGCACCCACGGAACCGGCTCCGCCGGGCCGTCGGGCCGTCGGGTGCGCCCCCCTTTGGGGGGAGGCGGCCAAAGGCCGCTTCGGGGGGATTACTTGCTCACAGGCATGACGAACTCCGCACCCTTCCCGATGCTTTCGGGCCAGCGTTGCATCACGCTCTTTTGCTTCGTGTAGAAGCGCACGCCTTCTTCGCCGTAGGCGTGCATGTCGCCGAAAAGCGAGCGCTTCCAGCCGCCGAAGCCGTGCCAGGCCATCGGCACCGGGATCGGCACGTTGATGCCGACCATGCCGACCTGGATGCGGCGCGAGAACTCGCGCGCCACGTGGCCGTCGCGCGTGAAGCAGCTCACGCCGTTGCCGAACTCGTGGTCGTTGATGATCTTCACCGCTTCGGCGAAGTCCTTCACGCGCACGCACGAGAGCACGGGGCCGAAGATTTCTTCCTTGTAGATGCGCATGTCGGTGGTCACGTGGTCGAACAGCGTGCCGCCCATCCAGAAGCCGTTGTCGCAACCCTTGCCTGCCACCTTGCCCGCAAAGCCCCGGCCATCCACCAGCAGCTTCGCGCCTTCCTTCTGGCCTACGTCGATGTAGCCCGAGATGCGCGCGTGCGCCGCGCCGGTGACGATCGGGCCCATCTCCGCGTCCAGATTCATGCCGTCCAGCACCTTGAGCGTCTTGGTGCGCTCGATGAGCTTGGGGATCACCTTGTCCGCCACGTCGCCGACCAGCACCGCGACGCTGATCGCCATGCAGCGCTCGCCGGCCGAGCCGTAGGCAGAGCCGATCAGCGCGTCCACGGCCTGGTCGAGGTCGGCGTCGGGCATCACCACCATGTGGTTCTTCGCACCGCCGAGTGCCTGCACGCGCTTGCCGTGGTGCGCGCCGGTTTCGTAGATGTAGTTGGCGATCGGCGTGGAGCCGACGAACGACACCGCCTTTACATCGGGGTGCACCAGCAGCGCATCGACCGCCTCCTTGTCGCCCTGCACGACGTTGAACACGCCGTCGGGCAGGCCCGCCTTCTTGAGCAGCTCGGCCATGAACAGCGACGCGCTCGGGTCCGTCGGGCTGGGCTTGAGCACGAAGGTGTTGCCGCAGGCGATGGCCACGGGAAACATCCACATCGGCACCATGACCGGGAAGTTGAACGGTGTGATGCCGGCCACCACGCCCAGCGGCTGGCGCATGGTCCAGTTGTCGATGCCGGTGGAGACCTGCTCGGTGTAGTCGCCCTTGAGCAGTTGCGGGATGCCAGTGGCGAACTCGACGATGTCGATGCCGCGCGTCACTTCGCCCTGCGCATCGGTGAACACCTTGCCGTGTTCGAGCGTGATCATCTTCGCGAGCGCGTCGCGGTTCTGGTTGAGCAGCTCGAGGAACTTGAACATCACGCGGGCGCGGCGCAGCGGCGGAAGGTCGGCCCAGGCGGGGAAGGCAGCCTGCGCGGTGGCCACGGCCTTGTCCACCTCGGCGCTGCTGGCCAGTGCGACACGGCCCGACACGGCGCCGGTGGCGGGGTTGAACACGTCGGCATGACGGCCGCCCGCGGGCAGGGCGGGTGCGCCGCCGATCCAGTGGGCGATGACGGGTGCGCTGTTGGCAAGGTTGGAAACGGGTGCGTTCACGGTGCGGGCCTTTGGAGGGAGGGACGGTTGATGTGCTGGACTCCGCAGGAAGTCTAGGCGCGAAGCCCCGCTTTGAAAATACGGAAAACCTGACTACATTGTTCGATTCGCCGAACAATCCAAGGCCGGATAAGAGGGTAAACCCGAATGAGTACGCACAGCCGAATCACCCGGATGGCCCCGGTCATCGCCGACCTGCACCTGCTGGTGGTGCTTGGCCAGACGCGCAGCTACACCCAGGCCGCGCGTCGGCTCGGCCTGTCGAAGGCGACGGTCAGCCTGCGCATCAGCGAGCTGGAGCGCGCGGCCGGCGTGCCGCTGGTGCGGCGCACGACGCGCTCCGTCGCGCTCACGGCCGCCGGTCAGCAGCTCGTGGCGGACACCGAGTTGCCGTTCACCCGCATCGAGCAGAGCTTCGCCGCGGTGCGCGACCTGGCGAGCACGCCCCGCGGTCTGGTGCGCGTGACGGCGCCGGTGGCGCTGGGCCGCCAGCACATCACGCCGCTGCTGGCGAAGTTCCTTCGCCGCTATCCGGAAATCCGCATCGAGCTCGACCTGACTGACCGCTTCGTCAACCTCGCGCAGGAAGGCTTCGATCTCGCGATCCGCCACACCCAGGTGCCGCCCGACACGCATGTCGCCTGGACGCTGTGCGAGACGCGCTCGCTGCTGGTGGCCAGCAGCGACTACCTGCGCCGGCGAGGTTCGCCGCAACAGCCACTCGACCTCGCGGGACACGACTGCCTGCTGTACCTGCGCGACGGGGCGGGGCAGAACTGGTCGTTCGAGCGGGCGACGGGCCGCAGGGTGCCGGCGGTCACCGTTCCCGTGACCGGGCCGCTCAAGGCGAACAACAGCGAAGCACTGCGCGATGCCGTGGTCGCCGGGCTCGGCATCGGCTTGCTGCCGGACTTCAGCGCCATGGTGCAGCAGGGCGCGACGACACCGGCATGGACGCTGGCAAAAGGCCTGCAGGTCGTGCTGCCCGACTGGCGTCCGCAAGGCTTCTTTGGCGGCAACATCCATGCGATCCGCCCGTGGTCTCCCCAGGTGCCACGCGCGGTGCAGGCGCTGGTGGACCATCTGCGCGAAAGCATGGCGGGCGGCTTTGCCTGACCGGACCGCCTACCGCATTTCAGGGAGGCGGCGGAAATTCCGTCTTTTGCCTACACCGCACGCCTGTGGAGACGTTAGGATGCACGATTGCCTGTTCCCAGTGCAACGACAGCCGTAACCATGGCCATAGCGACTGCCACATCGACAGACTCAATGGGGGAATCAACACCGAGCATCCGCCGTGACGACACGCCGCAAGGCGGCAGCGTCGTGGCCACGGGCGACTGGACGGCGGCGAGCCTGACAGCGGTCGCGGCGTGGAAGCCCCTGCGCGATGCGCTTTCTGCTTCGCCCAAGGGCGGCGCGCCAGAGACATGGGACCTTCGCGGCATCACGCGGCTGGACCACGTCGGCGCGCAATTGCTCTGGAACCACTGGGGTCGTCGCTGGCCCGCGAAGCTCGAAGCCGAAGCGCCGCAGCGCGCGGTGCTCAAACACGTCGAGCAGTACAGCGTGGAGCAGCCCGCAGAACAGCGCCCCAGCTGGAAGTCGCACTACCTTGCGCTCGGCGCGCGCTTGATGCTTCTGGTCGACCACCTGAAAGACCTCGTGCGCCTCGTCGGCCAGCTTTTCCTGGACCTGCTGAAGCTCGCGCGCGCGCCGCACGAAGGCCCGTGGCGGGACGTGTCGGGGCACCTGTACCACATCGGCGCGACCGCGATGCCGATCACCGCGCTCGTGGGCTTCCTCATCGGCGTGGTGCTGGCGTACCTGACCTCGCAGCAGTTGCGGCAGTTCGGCGCGGACGCATTCATCGTGGACATCCTGGGCCTTTCGCTCATCCGCGAGCTCGGGCCGGTGCTCGCCGCCGTGCTCATCGCAGGGCGTTCCGGTTCGGCCATCACCGCGCAGATCGGCGTGATGCGCGTCACCGAAGAACTCGACGCCATGCGCGTGATGGGTATCCCGCATGGCTTCCGCCTCGTCATGCCGCGCGCGATGGCGCTCGCGGTGGCGATGCCGCTCATCACCGTGTGGACCACGCTGGCGGCGCTGATGGGCGGCATGCTCGCGGCCGACCTGTCGCTGGGCATCACACCGAATTTCTTCTTCACGGCGCTTCCGAAGGCGGTGGAGTTCTCCAATCTCGCGCTCGCGCTGTCCAAGTCGGTGGTGTTCGGCGTGCTGATCGCACTCATCGGCTGCCACTACGGCCTGCGCGTGGAGCCCAATACCGAGAGCCTGGGCCAGGGCACGACGGCGTCGGTGGTGACGTCGATCACGGTGGTGATCCTGGTGGACGCGCTGTTCGCCGTGGTGTTCAAGGGCGTGGGGGTCTGACCATGCGACCACCACACGCACCGCGCGCCGTCCCCGTCCCGCTCGACGATGTGACGTCCATGGTCGACATCCGCGGCCTGTGGACCGTGTTCGACGGACACGACGGCGAAGTCGTGATCCACCGCGACCTCGATCTGTCCATCGCGCGCGGCGAGGTCGTGTCGCTCGTCGGCGGCTCGGGCACCGGCAAAACGGTGTTGCTGCGGCAAATCCTCGGGCTGGAGCATCCGGCGCGCGGCAGCGTCACCGTGCTCGGGCAACCGGTGGATCGGATGGGCGACAAGGGCGCGGCCAGCCGTGTGGGCATGCTGTTCCAGCAGGGCGCGCTGTTCTCTGCCTTCAGCGTGCTCGAGAACATTTCATTCCCGTTGCGCGAGTTGCGCACGCTGCCCGAAGACCTGATCCGCGACGCCGCGCTGGTGAAGCTGCAGATGGTGGGCCTGGACGTGAAGCACGCGCACAAGATGCCGGCCGATCTGTCGGGCGGCATGATCAAGCGCGTGGCCCTGGCTCGCGCGCTCATCATGGACCCGCCGTTGCTGTTGCTGGACGAGCCGACCGCCGGCCTCGACCCCGAAAGCTCCGACGGCTTCTGCACGCTGCTGCGGTCGCTGCACCGCGAACTCGACCTCACTGTGGTGATGGTCACGCACGACCTCGATACGCTTTACGAGCTGAGCACGCGCATCGCCGTGCTGGCGCAGCAGAAAGTCATCGTCAACGGGCCGCCGAAGGACGTCATCGCCTTCCCGCACCCGTTCATTCGCGAATTCTTCCTCGGAGAACGCGGGCAGCGCGCCATGGAGCTGCTGCGCGAATATCCGTTTGCAGTGTAGAAAGGCCTCACATGGAAAACAAAGCCCATGCCCTTGCAGCCGGCGCCTTCGTCCTCGGCGTCGCGGCGCTGATGGTGGCGCTGGCCCTCTGGCTGATGCGCGATACCGAAGTGCGTAACGTGTACGAGATGTCCACGCGCGAATCGGTGGCCGGGCTGCAGCCGCAGGCCGCGGTGCGTTTCCGCGGCATCTCGGTCGGGCGCGTGACGGAGATCGGCTTCGACCCGCAGACCAAAGGCAATGTGCTCGTGCGCATTTCGGTGGACGACGAAACGCCGATCACGCGCTCCACTTTCGCAACGCTCAGCTACCAGGGGGTGACGGGCCTGGCCTTCATCCAGCTCGACGACGACGGCAAGTCGAGCGAGGCATTGCCGCCAGGCGCAGGTCAGTCGGCGCGCATTCCCCTCAAACCTTCGCTGTTGTCGCGCCTGACCGATCGCGGCGAGGCGATCCTGGTGCAGGTGGAGCAGACCACGCAGCGCATCAACCAGATCCTGGGCGAGGACAACCAGAAGCTCTTCAGCGGCGCGATGCAGAACATCGGCGATGCCGCCGGTGGCGTGCACCAGCTGACGCAGCGCCTCGATGCCACCATCACGAAGAAGCTCGATCCGGCGCTCGATGCGTTTGCGCCGGCCGCACGCGACACCAGCAGCGCGATGAAGGCCCTGCAGGAGGCATCCAGCTCGGTGGAGAAAAGCGCCGACGAGATCGCCAAGACCGCGCAGCGCCTGAACGAGAAGGACGGCCCGATCGACCGCCTGGCGGAAGGAACGCAGGCGCTCTCGCATGCGGCGGATTCGTTCAACTCCGCCACGCTGCCGCGCATCAACCGCGTGACGGAAGAAACCTCGCGCGCGGCGCGCCAGCTCAGCCGTGCTGCGAATTCCATCAACGACAACCCGCAATCGCTGCTGTTCGGCAATGGCCAGGTGCCACCCGGCCCGGGCGAGCAGGGATTCAAGGCTCCGGCCGCGAAGTGAGCATGCCATGAAGAACCACCCAGACAACGTCCTCCCGCGCCGTCACACCAGGGCCCTGATGGTCGTGACCGCTGCCCTGGCGCTTGCCGGTTGCGCCCTGCCCGACAAGCCGACGCGCCCCGCGCTGTTCGACTTCGGCCCAGGCACGCTGACACCTCAACCAACGAACCGCATGGCGCCGCTGCCGGCGCTCGCGCTGGCCGAGATCGATGCCAACGGCCTGCTCGACAGTACGGCCGTGCTGTACCGGCTGGGCTACGACGATCCGCACCAGCTGCGCCCGTATGCGCTGGCACGCTGGAGCATGTCGCCGGGCCAGCTGATCCGCCAGCGGCTGCGCGAGACGCTGGGCCAGCGACGCGCCATCCTCAATGCCGACGAAGGCGCGTCGCAGACCCGCCGCGACGGCTCCATTCCCTACGTGCTGCGCATCGAACTCGAGGAGTTCAGCCAGCACTTCCAGTCGCCCACGCAAAGCGCCGGCGTGGTGCGGCTGCGGGCCACGCTGGTGGACAGCACGCCGGCCGGCGAGCAGTTGCTGGGCCAGCGCACGGTGCTCGTGCAGCGGCCTGCGCCCTCGGCCGACGCACCGGGCGGCGTGCGCGCACTTGCGGCAGCCACGGATGCGGCGGTCGAGGAAATCTCGCAGTGGCTGCAACAGACACAGCCGGCATCCACCACGCCGGCCAGACCGGCCACACCACGCTGAAACATCGCCATGCCCAGCCCGAGCGTCGAAGAGCAGTTGAAGGAAGCCGGTCTCGAACTGGCCGGCACCTGCCAGGGCATGGCCGGCCGCGGGCCACGCCTGTTGCACAACGCCGCGCTGCTGGAAGACTTCACCGCCGACGAAATGGACGCGCTTGGCAGTGCGATGCCGATGCTGCGGGCCGCTCCGGGGCAGGTGCTCATCAACGAAGGTGAAGTCGGTGAATGGATGCTGTTGCTGCTCTCCGGCACGGTGGATGTGACCAAGCGGACGCCGACCGGCGAAGTCTCGCGGCTGGCTGTCATCCGCGAAGGCGCGGCCATCGGCGAGATGTCCATGCTCGACGGTGAACCGCGTTACGCGACCTGCACGGCCATCGATGCGGTGGAGGCTGGCGTTCTCACGCGCAGCGCCATCGCGCTGCTCATCCGCGAGCACCCGGGTGTGGGTGCGAAGCTGCTGGTGAAGCTCACGCAGCTGCTGGCCCAGCGCCTGCGCAACACCAGCAACCAACTGGTGAAGATGGTGCAGGCCGCAGCGGATTCGCAGGAAGAAAGCGAAGCGCGCTGACAGTTTCAGGTGGCGCAGTGAAGGAAGCCGGCCGGCGGCTCAGCCCAGGCCGGGAAAGATCTTGTGCAGACCTTCAGCCATCACTTCTACCGCGAGCGCGGCGAGGATCAGGCCCATCAGTCGCGTCATCACATTGATGCCTGTCTTGCCCAGCACCCGCGCGATCGGGTCGGCCAGCGCGAAGCACACCGCCGTGGCCAGACCCACCACCACGCCGTAGCCCACGAGCGTGAGCAGTTGCCAGAAGGTCTTGGCGCGCTCGGCATAGATCACCACGGTGGAGATCGTCGCCGGACCCGTGAGCAGCGGAATGGTCAGCGGCACCACGGCAATGGAGGCGCGCGCAGCGGCTTCTTCCATTTCGTCGGGGTTGGATTTGTGCTCCGCGGGTTGCGCGTTGAGCATGCTCATCGCGCTGATGAGCAGCAGCATGCCGCCGCCCACCTGGAAGCTCGCCAGCGAGATGCCGAAGAACTCGAGGATCTGCAGGCCGAGCAGCGCACTTGCGGCGATCACCGCGAACGCGCTGAAGGCGGAGATGCCGATCGTGCGGCGGCGTTCGGCGCGTGGCAGGTCCTGCGTGAAGTGGATGAAGAAAGGCACGATGGCCAGCGGGTTCACGATGGCCAGCAACGTGATGAGCGGCTTGAGGTCCATGCTCAGCGTCCTCCGGAAACTTCAAGCAGCGACATGGTGGTGTAGCTGGCCGCCGGCGAGAGCAGCCAGACGATGGATTCGGCCACTTCGTCGGCCGTGCCGCCGCGGCCCATGGGCACCTGCGGGGAAAGGTCGCGCACGCGGTTGGGCAACCCGCCTGAGGCGTGGATGTCGGTTTCGATGAGTCCGGGCCGCACCGCATTCACGCGGATGCCTTCCGCCGCGACTTCCTGCGCAAGGCCGAGCGTGAGCACATCGATCGCGCCTTTGCTGGCCGCGTAGTCCACATACTGGTTGGGCGAGCCCAGGCGCGCCGCCGCGCTGGACACGTTGACGATCGCGCCGCCGCGCCCGCCGTGGCGCGTGCTCATGCGACGCACGGCCTCGCGCGCACAGATGAAGGCGCCGATGACGTTGATGTCGAACATGCGCTTGAGGCGCGCATGGCTCATGCCGTCCACGCGCTGCGGCGCGTCCACCACGCCCGCGTTGTTTACCAGGCCGTCGAGCCGGCCGAATTCGCGGTCCAGTGTCTCGAACATGCGGAGGATCTGGTCTTCGTGCGCCACGTCGGCCTGAAAGGCCATGGCGCGGCCGCCGATCGATTCGATCTGTCGCACCACGTCCTGCGCTGCCGACGCCTGTGTGGTGTAGTTCACCGCCACGGTCCAGCCCTGACGCGCCGCAAGCCGCGCAGTGGCGGCACCGATGCCCCGGCTGCCGCCGGTGACGAGCAATACCTTCCTGTCGAGTTCCTGCTTGTCCAATTCCCGTCTCCTGCAAGGAATGTTGTTCCCGGTTAAAACCCGCGTACCGATCACCGCATGACTGCCGCATTACAACACCGGCTGCGGATTGCTGGCGCAGAATACGGCCTACCTTTCGTCCAACCATTTCCACCGACATTCAACCGAGGAGCATTGACATGGGCAGTTTCGTCGAACTCACTTCCGCCGACGGATTCAGTTTTCCCGCTTATGTGGCGGAGCCTTCGGGCAAGCCGCGCGGCGCCATCGTGGTGTTGCAGGAAATCTTCGGGGTCAATGCGCACATCCGCGCCGTGACCGACGGCTACGCGCAGCACGGCTATCTGGCTGTTGCGCCATCCACCTTCCATCGCGTCAAGCCGAATGTGGACCTGGGCTACACCAAGGAAGACATGGAAGCCGGCATGGGCCTGAAGGCTGCGGTCGAGGCGCTGCCTGCACCCGGCGTCATCCGCGACATCCAGGCCGCAGTGGACCATGCGGGCAAGACCAGCGGGGGCAAGGTCGGCATCGTCGGCTATTGTTACGGGGGCCTGCTGACCTGGCGCTCGGCTGCGCTGGTGTCGGGCCTGAGCGCGGCGGTGCCGTACTATGGCGGTGGCGTCACCACACCGGAAGAAATCGCGCGCAAGCCGCAGGTGCCGGTGCTCGCGCACTTCGGCGATCAGGACCACTGGATCCCCATGGACACGGTGGACGCGTTCCGCACGGCGCACCCTGAAGTGGAATCGCATGTCTACAACGCCAACCACGGTTTCAACTGCGACCATCGCGGCTCTTACGACGAGGCCGCTGCCAAACTCGCGCTGGAGCGTACGCTGGCGTTCTTCAGCAAGCACGTGGGCTGACATGATGGGTGTGCGTCGGCTGATCAGTGCGTCCGCCAGGTCATGGCTCATGAAGGCAGGCATCGTGGCCGCGTTGCAGGGTGCCGGCGTTGCGGTTGCCGCCGACTACGCCGACCCGCTGTTCGACGCGCACCTGCACTACAACATCGAGGCGCAGTCGCCGTATCCGCTGGCCGACGTGCTCGCGCGCATGAAGCGCAACGGTGTGAAGGCCATCGTCGCCAACAGCCGGCCGAACGATGGCACCAAGGCTCTTGCTGCGGCGAAGGGGCAGGCAGAGGCGGCGGGTGTGGCGGTGGTGCCGTTCATCCGCCTCTACCGCAACCGTGAGGATTACACCAACTGGTTCCGCGACGACACCATCTACGACATGGTGCTCAGCGAGTTCTCGCGCGGCACCTCCAACGGGCCGTACAAAGGCATCGGCGAATTCCATCTGTACGACGGCGGCAACGCCAATGGCCCGATCGCGAAGAAGCTCATGCAGTTCGCGCAGGAGAAGGATCTGGCGGTGCTGGCGCACGTGGACGATGTGGCCATCGACCTGCTGATGGCGCATGCACCCAGGGCGAAGCTGATCTGGGCGCACACCGGCATCGGCGGCCCGCCGGTGTCGCGCGTCGACGCGCTGTTCACGCGCTACCCCACCCTGATGGGCGAGCTGTCGTACCGGCCCGGATTGACCTGCGCCGGGGGCACGCTGTGCCCCGAGTGGCGTGCGCTGATGCAGAAGTACCCGGACCGTTTCATGATCGGCTCGGACACCTGGATCAACCAGCGCTGGGAGATGTACGACGAGCTCATGAAGGGTTACCGCGTCTGGCTCGGCGACCTGCCCCCGGAGCTCGCGCGCAAGGTGGCGTGGGACAACGGCGCGCGCCTGTTCGGCGTGAAGTAGGTCCGAACGGGGCCAGCCGGCTCAGTCTTCCTTCCAGCGTGCTTCCAGCCACGACAGCAGCGCCCGCAGCGCAGCGCTGTTGTGGCGTCTTTGCATGTAGGCCGCGTAGAGCCACATGTCGCGTGGCATGAATTCCTCGAGCACGGGCTTGAGCCGGCCGGCCTGGATTTCGTCTTCCACCAGCGCGCGCGGCAGATAGGCCATGCCCAGGTCGTGCAGCGCAAGCTGTGCGAGCGGTCCGCCGTCGTTGGCTTCGGCGCGGGTGTGCACCTGCACTGCGATCGGCTGACCTTGGGCATCGGCGAAATGCCATTCCGGGTTGTGGCCGGTGAGCGAATACGTCAGCGCATCGAACTCGCTGAGTTGTTCCGGATGCGTCGGCTCGCCATGCTCGGCCCAGAAGGCCGGCGTCGCGCACACCACGAACTGCATGCGCTTGAGCTTGCGCGCGATGAGTGACGAATCGTTCAGCCGGCCCACACGCAATGCGATGTCCACCCCCTGCTCGACGAGATCGACCACGCGGTTGCTCAGGTGCAGGCTCACCGACACCTTGGGGTGTTCGCGCATGAAATCCGCCAGCAAGGGCGGCAACTCGGCGTTGCCCATCGCATAGGTCGCGGTGAGTTTCACGCGACCGCTGGGCTGGAGGGCGCGCTGCTGCAGTTCGGCGCGCGTGACGTCGATCATCTCCATCAGGGGCGTGCTGCGCTCCAGCAGCAACGCCCCGGCGTCGGTCAGGCTCACGGTGCGCGTGGACCGGTTGAGCAGGCGCACGCCGAGCTTGGTTTCGAGTTCGGCCACGTACTTGCTCACGTTGGCCTTGGAAACGTCGAGTGCCCGCGCAGCCTGCGAGAAGCTGCCGCGCTGCGCGACTTCGCGGAACGTCCGCATCAGTTCTAGGGTGTCCATTGTTTCCTTTGTCGAAACACTCTGGTTCTTTTTCTGGCTGTTTAAAGAGGCAACTCGGGACGCATTTCTGATTCACAGGAAATGCAGTGTTTGCAAACCTGGAGACAGAAGAACTGCGGTGAAGCCCGCCACTCCCTGAGTGGTCGTGCCCATCCGGGGTTCCTCTCAGATAGTGACTCTTTATATTTTTGAAAGACAGAACATCATGAACGCATCCAAATTCCTCGCCGTTGCCGCCCTTGCTGCCGTTGCTTCCTTCGGTGCCCACGCTGACGAAGCGGACGGCTCGCAGTTCGCCGTTCAGTTCGAAGGCACCCGCACCCGTGCTGAAGTGCAGGTCGAAGCCGTGGCACAAGCCCACGCCAAGGACGCCAACATTCCTTCCGCTTCGCGCGTTGCTGCCCCGGTGAAGTCCAGCCTGGACCGCGCTACCGTGCGCGCACAAGCGGCTGAAGCCGTGCGCCTGGGCCAGATCCCCGCTGGCGAAGCCGCCTACCTGTAATGCAGGCAGGCCCGGGATGGGCCTAGCGTCCGCTGGTGCGCGCGAGATACTGCTTGCGCCAGAAGACCAGGCCCAGTCCCAGGGCAATGAGGACCATGGACCCCATGGCCCACCAGAAGCCGGACTGGTTGTGAAGCAGCGGGATGAACTCGAAGTTCATCCCGAAAATGCCTGCGATCAGGTTCAGCGGAAGGAAGATGGCCGTCAGCGCGGTCAGCACGCGCATGATGTCGTTGGTGCGGTTGCTCTGCGCCGAGAAGTGGATCTGGACCACCGTCTCGGCACTCTGCTCCAGCCGGCGCACATGGTGCACGACGCGCTCGACGTGCTCGATCACATCGCGTGAGCGGGCGATCAGTCCGTCGCGCTCCACCTGCGTCATCGCACCCGGCGGCTGCTCTCGCAGCGTGTCCAGCCATTCCTGCATGGCGTCATGCTGTTCCTCGCACAGGTCCTCGAGGGTGTGCAATTCGTTGCGCGCCACCATGAGGGCATTCCAGTTGGCAAAGCGTGAGTGCGGCTTGAGCAGTTCCTGCTGCCAATGGTCCAGCTGCGCGGAAAGCTGCTTGCGCAGTTCGAGATAGCTGTCCACCATCAGGTTGACCATGCGCAGCATCAGGTCGGCCGGGCTTGCGGGCAGGCGGCTGCGCGCGGTGGCCGACAGGCCTTCGTTGTACACCGCGTCCGCCAGATAGCGCTCGATGAACGAACGCGCGGTGAAGCAGCCATCCGGGTGCACGGAGATCAGCAGGCGGTCGAACACCACGAACCCCACGGCTTTCGTGCGGATGCGCCGGAACGCAGCCGGTGCGTGCACGCGCGCGATCTCGGATGCCGAGGCGAGCGACTCCTCCATCGATTCTTCCTGCGTGGCCAGACGCCGGAAGATGATCAGGTCGTAGATGGAGGTGTAGTCGTAGTGCGAAGGGTGCGTGGCATTGGCCAGATCCGCGTTGTGCAGGTCGAGCAGGTGCGAGCCGCCCAGCCGTTGCGCCGCAAGCTGGAGTTCCGGCAACTCCTTGTCGAGCGCATCGCGTTCAAGGTAGATCCACACGAAGCCGCCTTCGGGTACGACGTCGGGAATCTGCTCGGAGAAGCGCAGCGTACCGGGGCGGAACTCGACGATCTGCATGGCAGGCCCGGGGTTGTCGTTCAGCCGCGCAGCTTGCGCGCTGCGTCGATGGCGAAATAGGTCAGGATGCCGTCGGCACCTGCGCGCTTGAAGGCCAGCAGGCTTTCCATCATCACCGCGTCGTGATCGAGCCAGCCATTCTGCGCAGCGGCCTTGAGCATCGCGTACTCCCCCGACACCTGGTACACGAACGTCGGCATGCGGAAGGTGTCCTTCACGCGGCGCACCACGTCCAGGTACGGCATGCCCGGCTTGACCATCACCATGTCCGCACCTTCGGCGATGTCCAGCGCCACTTCGCGCAACGCCTCGTCGGTGTTGCCCGGGTCCATCTGGTAGACCTTCTTGTTGCTCTTGCCCAGGTTGGCCGCCGAGCCGACCGCGTCGCGGAACGGGCCGTAGAACGCGCTCGCGTACTTGGCGCTGTACGCCATGATGCGCGTGTGCACAAGGCCCTGTGCCTCGAGCGCGGTGCGGATTGCGCCGATCCGGCCGTCCATCATGTCGCTGGGCGCGACGATATCCACGCCGGCCTCGGCTTGCACCAGTGCCTGGCCGACCAGCTGCTTCACTGTCACGTCGTTGAGGATGTAGCCCGTGTCATCCAGCAGGCCGTCCTGGCCGTGGCTGGTGAAGGGGTCGAGCGCGACGTCGGTCATCACGCCGAGATCGGGGAATTCCTTCTTGAGTGCTCGCACCACGCGCGGCACGAGGCCTTCGGGGTTCAACGCTTCCGCGCCGTCCGCCGTCTTGAGCGACGGCTCGATCACCGGGAACAGTGCCATCACCGGGATGCCGAGCTTCACGCACTCTTCCGCCACCGGCAGCAGGAGGTCGAGCGTGACGCGCTCGACGCCCGGCATCGACTTCACGGCCTCGCGCAGGTTCTTTCCGTCCGTCACGAAGACGGGGTAGATGAAGTCGTGCGAAGTGAGCTGGTGCTCGCGCACGAGGTTGCGCGTGAATTCATCGCGGCGCAGGCGGCGCGGCCGGCTCGCGGGGAACGGGGGCAGTGGAGATGGCAAGACTTGCATGTTGAAAATTGTGCCCCATTAGAAGCTCACGGTTCCTCTTCATTCCAAGAACTATTGGGTTACTTGCGATTGGAGAGCAAACGAAAAGCTTGAACGGGCATAGGGGCTTTGTTAAATTACCCCTCGGGCGGCTTGCCGCCCCCCGCTTTTCCTCCCTGAGCGGGCGCCTTGATGTGTGACAGCAAAAAGGCTTCTGCAGCCCGGCTTCGTGCCGGGCTTTTTTTTGTGGCCCCAAGCTGCCCTAAACTGCAGCGATGCTCTGGGTGAAATCGCTCCACATCGTCTTCGTCGTCAGCTGGTTCGCCGGGCTGTTCTATCTTCCCCGCATCTTCGTCAACCTGGCCCAGATACAGGCCGACGGTGCCGCAGACACGCAAAAGGAGCGCGACAGGCTGCTGCTCATGGCCCGCAAGCTGATGCGCTTCACCCATATCCTCGCGGTGCCGGCGCTGGCTTTCGGCCTCTGGCTTTTCATGGTGTACGGCATCGGGCGTGGCCCGGGCAACGGCTGGATGCACGCAAAGCTGGCGGTCGTGCTGCTGGTGCTGGGCTACCACCATGGCTGCGCACTGTTGCTGCGCAAGTTCGAGGCAGGACGCAACACGCGTAGCCATGTCTGGTACCGCTGGTACAACGAAGTACCCATCGTGCTGCTGCTGGCCGCCGTGATCCTGGTGGTCGTCAAGCCTTTCTGAGCGCGGCTGGCGATGCGTCACCAATCGACCTCGGCCTGGCCCCTTGCTCTCGTCTACTCCGTGCTCGTGGTGTACGCGAGCCTGTATCCCTTCGGCGACTGGCGCGACCAGGGCATCATGCCGTGGGCCTTCCTGGCTGCGCCGCTGCCGCGCTACTGGACCGGATTCGATGTCGCCTCCAACGTGCTGGGCTACATGCCCATGGGCTTCCTGCTGGCGGTGAGTGCCTTGCGTGGGCCGATGGCTGCCAGCGGAAAGGTGGCGCTCGCGATGGCCGCGCTGGTGTCGGCGGTGCTTTCGCTGGCCATGGAGATGCTGCAAAGCTACCTGCCGATGCGCGTGCCATCCAACGTCGACCTTGCGTTGAACATCGGCGGGGCTCTGGCGGGCGCCATCGTTGCGCTTGCGCTGGACGCAACAGGCGTGCTCGACTGGTGGAGCCGTTTCCGCGAGCGCTGGTTCGTGCCGCAGGCGCGGGGCGTGCTGGTGCTGCTGGCACTCTGGCCGGTGGCGCTGCTCTTCCCGGCTGCCGTGCCATTCGGGCTCGGGCAGGTGCTGGAGCGGCTCGAGGCAGCGCTGGGCGAACTGCTGGTGGACACGCCGTTCCTCGCCTGGCTGCCGGTGCGCGACGTGGAGCTCCAGCCGCTGGTGCCGGGGGCGGAGCTGTTGTGCGTGTTGCTCGGCGTGCTCACGCCGTGTCTGCTGGGCTACAGCATCATCCGCACCGCAGGCCGCCGGATCATCCTGATGCTGCTTGTCGTGGGGGCGGGCCTTGCAGCATCGGCGCTGTCGGCCGCGCTGAGCTATGGGCCCGTCCATGCCTGGGTGTGGTTCAGTGTGCCGGTGCAGGTGGGCGTGGTTGCCGCCATGCTGCTGGCCCTGTTGCTGTTGCCGCTCACCCGTCGCGGTTGCACGGCACTGGCGCTGCTCGCACTCGGGGTGAGCCTCAGCGTGCTCAATCAGGCGCCGACCAGCGCCTACTTCGCGCAGACGTTGCAGACCTGGGAGCAGGGGCGCTTCATCCGCTTTCATGGCATCGTGCAGTGGATCGGCTGGCTGTGGCCTTATGTGGCGCTGGTGTATGCGCTGACGCTGCTGTCGCGCCGCGAGCGCGAAACCTAGAATCGCGGCATGGCCCAATCTTCCAACGTCGGCTCGTCGCCCACGAGCTCCTCTTACTACGAGCGGCATATCTTCTTCTGCCTCAACGAGCGCAAGAACGGCGAAGACAGCTGTGCCCGCCATCACGCGCAGGACGCTTTCGACCACTGCAAGGCGCGCGTCAAGGCCGAGGGTCTTGCCGGCCCGGGCAAAGTCCGCGTGAACAAGGCGGGTTGTCTGGACCGATGCGCCGCGGGCCCTGTGGCGGTGGTCTATCCCGAGGCCGTCTGGTACACCTTCGTGGACAAGGACGACATCGACGAAATCGTCGAGTCGCATCTCAAGAATGGCCAGGTGGTCGAGCGTCTGCTGACGCCGCCCCATCTCGGCCGCTGAGACGGCAAGTGATGAACAAACAGACAGAACGGTTCACGCTGCAGGGCGGCGCGGGTGACATCGAAGCCCTTCGCGACGAGCCCGATGCCCAAGCGGGTGAGCCGCATGGCACGGCCGTCATCGCGCATCCGCACCCGCTGTTCGGCGGCACCATGGACAACAAGGTGGTGCAGACACTGGCGCGCGCCTTCGTGCAGAGCGGCTGGCGTGTGGTGCGCTTCAACTTCCGCGGCGTGGGGGGCAGTGCCGGCGTGCATGACGAAGGGCGTGGCGAGGCCGAGGATTTCCTGGCCGTCGTCAACCAGGTGGCGCCGGAAGGAACGCTTGCGCTCGGCGGCTTTTCCTTCGGCTCGTTCGTGACCTGCAGCGCGCTCGCCTCACTCTGGCCGGCTCGCAATGTCGAGCAACTGGTGCTGGTCGGCACGGCGGCTGCGCGCTTCACGGTTCACGCCATCGCGCCGGAACTCCATGAGCGCACGCTGGTCGTGCATGGCGAGCAGGACGACACCGTGCCGCTGGCCGCCGTGATGGACTGGGCACGACCGCAGTCACTTCCCGTGACAGTCTTTCCCGGAGGCGGGCATTTCTTTCACGGACAATTGCCCCTGCTCAAAAGCGTGGTGATGCGCCACTTGCGTGCCTGACACCGCCGGCAATGCCGGTTGTCGAGCGCTGCCGTTGCTGGCCACCTGCTGATTCATTCCTTTCGATCCCTTCTTCGATTCCTGCCTTCATGAAACGTTTCTTCCTTGCCCTCGTGCTCGCCTCGCTGGGCCTCGTCGCCCGCGCCCAGACCCAGATGCCACAGCCGCCCGAAATCGCGGCGCGCAGCTACCTGCTGGTGGACGTGACGTCCGGCCAGGTGCTGGCGCAGAAGGACGCAGGTGTCCCGGTCGAGCCGGCCTCGCTGACCAAGCTCATGACGGCCTACATCGTGTTCGATGCGCTGCGCTCGAAGAAGATCGACCTGAAACAGGCGCTGCCCGTGAGCGAGCGCGCCTGGAAGATGCCGGGTTCGCGCATGTTCATCGACCCCAAGATGCGCGTGCCCGTCGAAGACCTCATCAAGGGCATGATCGTCCAGTCGGGCAATGACGCCACCGTGGCGCTGGCCGAAGGCGTGGGCGGCACGGTCGAGCGTTTCGTGCAACTCATGAATGACCAGGCGAAGGCGCTGGGACTGAAGGGCACGAGTTACCGCAATCCGGAAGGGCTGACCGAACCCGGCCACACCACGACGGCGGCCGACCTCGCGCTGCTGTCCACCCGCCTGATGCAGGAATTTCCCGACTATGTGGGTTTCTACGCCATCAAGAAGTACCGCTATGAAGGTACGCCCGCAGCCAATGACACCAACCGCAACCTGCTGCTGTTCCGCGACCCGACCGTCGACGGTCTGAAGACCGGCCATACCGCCGCCGCGGGGTACTGCCTGATCGCCACGGCCAAGCGCGACTTCCCCAACCTCGATGGTCGCCGCCTGTTGTCGGTGGTGCTGGGCGCATCCAGTGAGAACGCCCGGGCCAATGAGTCCCAGAAGCTGCTGAACTGGGGTTTCACCGCGTTCGAGGCGGTCAAGCTCTTCGACGCCGGCCAGCCCGCCGCGACGCCGCCGGTCTGGAAGGGGACGAGCAACGTCATCAAGCTCGGCCGCAACCAGCCGATCGTCGTGGCTGTGCCGGCGGGCAGCGCCGGCAAGGTGCAGACGCAGCTGGCGCGCCCGGAGCCGCTGGTGGCACCGTTTGCCAAGGGACAGACCGTCGGCTCCCTCAAGGTGAGCCTGGACGGCCAGCCGCTGGCCGATTTGCCGCTGGTGGCGCTGGAGCCGGTCGAGCAAGCCGGCCTTCTGGGCCGTGCCTGGGATGCGATCCGTCTGTGGATCAAGTGATTTGCGCGGAAGTGAGTGCGGGCTGACATTGCTTGCACTCCCGGATTTGCGGCGCAAAGCCTGAACTGCTACACTCGTGGGCTTTTCGGAAAATTCCGAAGGGATTCACGTTTTCGTTTAGATATCAAACGTTTAGGGACGTTTTTCAATGCCAACCATCAATCAACTGGTGCGTCAGGGGCGCGAGGTCGAGAAGACCAAGTCCAAAAGCCCTGCGATGCAGAACTCGCCGCAGCGTCGCGGTGTGTGTACCCGCGTGTACACCACGACGCCGAAGAAGCCGAACTCGGCTCTCCGCAAGGTCGCCAAGGTCCGTCTGACCAACGGCTTCGAAGTCATTTCCTACATCGGCGGTGAAGGCCACAACCTGCAGGAACACAGCGTGGTGCTGGTTCGCGGCGGCCGTGTGAAGGATCTGCCGGGTGTGCGTTACCACATCGTTCGCGGTTCGCTGGACCTGCAAGGCGTGAAAGACCGCAAGCAGTCGCGCTCCAAGTACGGTGCCAAGCGTCCGAAGAAGGCCTGATTCTTCTGACATCAATCGGTGTTCGAATCGCCCAGGCTGGCGGTGTCGAACGAAGTGACCCGAAGCGCGGAATGGTCTGCGTGGGTCGAGTAAGTGAGGGTCCTGATGGCTCTCGCGGTGTCTTGAAAAAGATGCCAACTGAAGCAAAGAGGTGAACAAATGCCACGTCGTCGCGAAGTCCCTAAACGTGAAATCCTGCCGGATCCCAAGTTCGGCAATGTCGAGCTGTCCAAATTCATGAACGTGATCATGGAAGGCGGCAAGAAGGCGGTCGCAGAACGCATCATTTACGGTGCGCTCGACCTGATCGAGAAGAAGCATCCTGACAAGGACCCCCTGGAAGCCTTCGTTGTTGCCATCAACAACGTGAAGCCCATGGTCGAAGTGAAGTCCCGCCGCGTCGGCGGCGCGAACTACCAGGTTCCCGTGGAAGTGCGCCCGGTGCGCCGTCTGGCGCTGTCGATGCGCTGGATCAAGGAAGCCGCCCGCAAGCGCGGCGAGAAGTCCATGGCCCAGCGTCTGGCCAACGAACTGCTGGAAGCGACCGAAGGTCGTGGCGGTGCCATGAAGAAGCGTGACGAAGTGCACCGCATGGCCGAAGCCAACAAGGCGTTCAGCCACTTCCGCTTCTAAGTTCCAGCCCCATATACGGATGTTGCTGGCCCGCCAAAAGCGGGCCGGCTGTCCATTCAACGGAGAAAATCATGTCTCGCAAGACCCCAATCGAGCGCTATCGCAATATCGGTATCTCGGCCCACATCGACGCCGGCAAGACGACGACGACCGAGCGCATCCTGTTCTACACGGGCGTGAACCACAAGATCGGCGAAGTGCACGACGGCGCGGCCACGATGGACTGGATGGAGCAGGAGCAGGAGCGCGGCATCACGATCACGTCTGCTGCGACGACCTGTTTCTGGAAGGGCATGGACCTGTCCTACCCCGAGCACCGCTTCAACATCATCGACACCCCCGGCCACGTGGACTTCACCATCGAGGTGGAGCGTTCCATGCGCGTGCTGGACGGCGCCTGCATGGTGTATTGCGCCGTGGGTGGCGTGCAGCCCCAGTCGGAAACCGTCTGGCGCCAGGCCAACAAGTACAAGGTGCCCCGTCTCGCGTTCGTCAACAAGATGGACCGTACCGGCGCGAACTTCTTCAAGGTCTATGACCAGATGCGCCTGCGCCTGAAGGCCAACCCTGTGCCGGTCGTGATCCCCATCGGTGCCGAAGAAGGCTTCACCGGCGTGGTGGACCTGCTCAAGATGAAGGCCATCATCTGGGACGAAGCGTCCCAGGGCATGAAGTTCAACTACGAAGAAATCCCGGCCCACCTCCTCGAGTCCGCCAAGGAATGGCGCGAGAAGATGGTGGAAGCCGCTGCCGAAGCGTCTGAAGAGCTGATGAACAAGTATCTCGAAGAGGGCGACCTCACCGAGGACGAGATCAAGCTCGGCCTGCGCACGCGCACCATCGCCACCGAAATCCAGCCGATGCTGTGCGGCACGGCGTTCAAGAACAAGGGCGTGCAGCGCATGCTGGACGCCGTGATCGACTACCTGCCTTCGCCGGTCGACGTTCCCCCGGTTCCCGGCTTCGACGAAGACGAAAAGGAAACCAGCCGCAAGGCCGACGACAGCGAGAAGTTCTCCGCGCTGGCATTCAAGCTGATGACGGACCCGTTCGTGGGTCAGTTGACCTTCGTGCGCGTGTATTCAGGTGTGCTCGCCAAGGGCGATACCGTCTACAACCCGGTGAAGGGCAAGAAGGAGCGTATCGGCCGTATCGTGCAGATGCACGCGAACGAGCGTATCGAGGTCGAGGAAATCCGTGCCGGCGACATCGCTGCCTGCGTGGGCCTGAAGGACGTCACCACGGGCGAAACCCTGTGCGATCCCGATGCCATCCTGACGCTGGAGCGCATGGTGTTCCCCGAGCCCGTGATCACGCAGGCCGTCGAACCCAAGACCAAGACCGACCAGGAAAAGATGGGCATGGCCCTGCAGCGCCTGGCCGCTGAAGATCCGTCGTTCCGCGTGAAGACCGACGAAGAGTCCGGTCAGACCCTGATCGCCGGAATGGGCGAGCTCCACCTCGAAATCATCGTGGACCGCATGAAGCGCGAATTCGGCGTGGAAGCCAACGTGGGCAAGCCCCAGGTTGCCTACCGCGAAACCATCCGCAAGACGGTGGAAGAGGCCGAAGGCAAGTTCGTGCGCCAGTCCGGCGGCAAGGGCCAGTACGGTCACGTCGTGCTCAAGATCGAGCCGAACGAAGCCGGCAAGGGTGTGGAATTCGTCGACGCCATCAAGGGCGGCGTGGTTCCTCGCGAATTCATCCCGGCCGTGGAAAAGGGCATCAACGAAGCCGTGAACCAGGGCGTGCTCGCCGGTTACCCGGTGGTCGACGTCAAGGTCACGCTGCACTTCGGTTCGTACCATGACGTGGACTCGAACGAACTGGCGTTCAAGATGGCTGCCATCTTCGGTTTCAAGGAAGGCTGCCGCAAGGCGAACCCTGTCATCCTCGAACCCATGATGGCCGTGGAAGTCGAGACGCCGGAAGACTACGCCGGTACCGTGATGGGCGACCTGTCGTCGCGTCGCGGCATGGTGCAGGGCATGGACGACATGGTCGGTGGCGGCAAGGCCATCAAGGCCGAAGTCCCGCTGTCCGAAATGTTCGGCTACTCGACCTCGCTGCGTTCTGCCACGCAAGGCCGCGCCACGTACACGATGGAGTTCAAGCACTACGCCGAAGCTCCGCGCAACGTGGCCGAGGCGATTGTCGCCGCACGGGCAAAGTAAGGCCCACCCCCGAAGCGGCTTTGCCGCTTCCCCCTCAAGGGGGCATCACCAGCGGCCCGGCAAAGCCGGTTCCGCGGTGATCTCGCAAAGAGGATCGTTATTTGTCTTTGGCGCCACCTCGTGTGGTTGGCCCGCTGCCCGTGGCGAGGCCTCTGCTGGAGACGTTAAACAGTCACGGGTATTGTTCTTTCTGGAGATTGAAATGGCAAAAGGCAAGTTTGAGCGTACGAAGCCGCACGTGAACGTGGGCACGATCGGTCACGTGGACCATGGCAAGACGACGCTGACGGCGGCGATCACGACGGTGCTGTCCACGAAGTTCGGTGG
>NZ_JBMSDV010000008.1:0-28314 GCF_049445855.1 Variovorax sp. VNK109
CTCCCTGACTATCTGGCTTCGCGGTGATCCGGATCGTCGAAAGCGAGAAATCCGCTCGGAGTTCGATGCTCATAAGTACACGCAGTGCCGTCGTAGCAATAGTTTCCGTACTCGTGGCTTCGATGCACGACAACCGCTGCGGTCTGTGGGGTCGTGGTCATTGGTGGGAATCTGAAAGCCAGTAGAGGAACTGAAGTTTTCAGGTCTACCTGAAGCGTAGCAGGTGAATTTCCTGCTTCGATCTCAGCCTTGGCAATCTCGCGCAACTGCTCCGGGAGCATGAACCACAGCTCCTGCGCTTCAGGCTCAATGAACGCCGATCCCTCCCAAGTGGGAGACGTGAAGACTCGAAGGTTAGAAACAGTCTCCGAAGGCATTTGAGCAATGTCCGCTTCTGGCCGATAGCAGAAATGGTAGCGACTTCTGCTCCGACGCGAAAGCGCGCCAAGAATCCGGGCGTACCGCGTTGCTCTTGATGCTCCCGAACGATTTACCGCGGGCGCTCCATCATCCTGCGGTTACTAAGCCCTGGGTTCAGTAGACAGCGTGCAGATCCTTTGTACTGCCTGCCGCCGGCGCGGCGTCTGCCGAGTCGGCGACGTCCTGCAGATACTGTTTCAGCACCGGTTCGTGCGTCATGTTGAGCATGGTCTGGATGCCGGGCGGATTGCGGGTGAAGCCGATGCCCCAGCCGCGCGCCTTGAGTCCGGCACCGACGGTGGCGATGTCGTGCTGGTGTGAGCCGTAGGCGACGATGGCCAGTTCGGGGCGGCCGAGTGTGTGCATGCCCAGCTTCGCGACGCCGTCCTCGATGCCTTGCCTGAGCGATAGCAGGCGGCGCGTGCGGTCGAGGTAACCGTCTTCGCCGAGGAACTTCATGACGGCCCATGCAGCGGCGATGGCGCCGCCGGGGCGCGTGCCGACCAGCGTGTGCGTGAAGTACTGGCCGCGTGGCCAGGCATCGAAGCTGTAGCCCATGTGGCGGAACTTCTCTTCGCAGGAGAAGAAGAGGGTCGACGCACCCTTGGCGGTATAGCCGTATTTGTGCAGGTCGGCCGAGATGGACGACACGCCGGGCAGGCGGAAGTCCCACGCGGGGATCGGACGGCCGAGCTTCTCTGCGAACGGTGCCAGATAGCCGCCGACGCATGCGTCGACGTGCAGCCACACCCCGCGTTCCAGTGCGATGCCGGAGAGCGCGGGCAACGGGTCCACCACACCGTGCGGATAGGCGGGCACCGAGCCCACGATCATGATGGTGTCGGCATTGATCTGTTCGGCCATGACCTGGGGGTCGGCGGTGAAGGCGGTGGTGATCGGCGTGCGCACGGTCTCGACGCCCATGAAATACGCTGCCTTGTCGAAGGCCGGATGCGCGCTCTCCGCCAGCACGATGCGTGGTTTGGCGGTGATGCTGCGCCTTGCGGCGGCGTAGTCGCGCGCGGCCTTGACCGCGAGGAAGATGCTCTCCGTGCCCCCCGTGGTCATGGCTCCGCGCGCGGCATCGTCGCCGTGCAGCAGGCCCAGACCCATGCCGACCACTTCGGCTTCCATCGTGGCGAGACTGCGGAAGGCCTGCAGGCCCAGCCCGTTCTCCGAGAAGTACATCATGAACGCCTGTTTGGAGACGTCGAGCACGTCTTCCCCTGCGTAGTGGATATAGGCGGGCAGGCGGCCATGGCGCCAGTCCATGTCGTGGGTCGCGGCGTCCTCGAGTTCGGCCTTGAGCGTCTCCCAGGCGATGCCGTGCTGCGGGAGCGCGACGCGTGGCGTGGTCATGTTCATCCTTCCTTGCCGCCCCAGTGGACGATGCGGTTTTCGAGGGCGCGTGCCAGCAGGTCGAGCAGGTAGCCGAGCAGCGCCATGATCAGTGCGCCGACGAGCACCACGTTCGTGAGCAGGAAGTCGGCGGCGGACAGCGCCATCCATGCGATGCCGCTGTTGGTGGCCACCATCTCGGCGCCGACCAGCATGGTCACGCCGAGGCCGATGCTCACGCGCAGCCCGGTGAAGATGCCCGGCAGGCTGGCCGGAAAGATCACGCGGCGGAAGATGGTGGTGCGGGATGCGCCGAGTGCCAAGGCCGCCTGCACCTTGCGCCTGCCGACGGATCGCACCGCCTGCATCGCGCTGATCGACAGGATCGGAAACAAGGCGAGCACGATGATCACGATCTTGGACAGCTCGCCGATGCCGAACCAGATGATGAGCAGCGGCAACAGCGCAAGCTTGGGCATCGGTCGCGTGATCTCGATCGGTGGGTCGAAGACCGCCTTGACCGTTTCGTTCATGCCCATCCACAGACCCAGCGGTACGGCCACGAGCACGGTGAGGGCGTAGGCCACACCGAAGCGCATGAGGCTCATGCCCAGGTGGTAGAGCAGGCTCTTTCCCTGGTAGCCGTCGCGCCAGAGCTGGCCGAAGGTTTCCATTACGCGCATCGGGGAGGGCAGGAACATCGGCTTGACGAACGGCGTGCCGTTCACAGGCACGGTCAGCACGAACCACAGCAGCAGCAGCGCCGCGAATGACGCCACGTGGATCCAGCGGTGCGATTTCATCGGGCGTCCTCCTGGTGCTGCGCAGCCAGCGCTTCTTCGCGCAGCAGGCCGAAGATCTCGGCCTTCAGGCGCACGAACTCGGGTTGCGTGACAAGCGTCGGGTCGGTGCTGCCCGCAAAGCCGGGTGCGAAGCGCGCCTTGATGCGACCGGGCCGCGCCGACATCACCACGATGTCGGTGGCCAGGAACAATGCCTCCTCGATGCTGTGCGTGATCCAGAGGATCGTCTTGCGCGTGTCGATCCAGATGCGCTTGATCTGCTCCTGCAGCAGTTCGCGCGTCTGCGCGTCGAGCGCGGCAAAGGGCTCGTCCATCAGCAGGATCTCGGGGTCGTTGGCCAGTGCGCGTGCAATGCCCACGCGCTGCTGCATGCCGCCCGAGAGCTCATAGGGGTAGCGTTTGGCGAAGGCCGACAGACCGACCATGTCCAGGAATCGCATGGCCGTGGCTTCGGCCTCGGCGCGCTGCCTGCCGCAGGCCAGAGGGCCGAAGGCCACGTTCTCCAGCACGTTCATCCATGTGAAAAGCGCGCCCTGCTGGAAGACGACGCCGCGTCGTGCGTCGGGCCCGCGCACCGGCGCGCCATCCATCGTCACGGTGCCGGTGGTGGCCTCTTCGAAACCAGCAAGGATATTCAGCAGGGTGCTCTTGCCGCAGCCCGAGGGCCCCAGCAGGCAGACGAAGGCGTTCGGTGCAATGTCCAGGTCGATCGGCTCCAGGGCCTGGACGGCGCCCGGTCCGCTGCCGAACCGCTTGCTCACGCCTGCAAAGCGTGCCTTCGGTGCGATGGCGGAGCCGGTGTCTGCGGCAGAGGGTTGGGTCATGTGCTGCGGCCGCATCTTCTTGTCAGGCGGCCAGCTTCATCGCAAAACTCGAATCCACCATGGCCCCGACATCCTTCGGCACGGTGCTGATCTGTCCGGACTCCTTGAGGAAGTCGGCCTGCACCTTGAGCGTCTTCGCGACACCGGTGTCCTTCTCGCCGGGTTTGCCCATCCACTTGCTGGTGATCTGCTCCTTCGCGGAGATGGGATAGAAGGTGTTGAGCGAGCGCATCACCGCCGCCTCGTCCACCGAGAGGAACTTGGTCATGGTGGCAACGACTTCCTTCGGGTTTTGCTTGAACTCGCGCGCGATCGTGTCGAAGTCCTTGAGGAAGGCGAGGACGAGGTCGGGGTTCTGCTTCTTGAATTCGTCGCGCACGAGGAAGCCGTCGAACATGGCCAGGCCCTGCGTCGTGGCCAGATCGCCGGTCTTGAAGATGATGGTGCCGCCGTCTTCCACCAGCCTGGGAATCACCGGCACCCAGATGTAGCTGGCGTCGAGTTCGCGGCGCGTCCAGGCGGATGCGATGGTATCCGCGCGCATGTTGATGAGTTGCACGTCGCCCGGGCCGAGGCCCGCACCCTTGAGCGCAGCCAGCGCGGCGAAATGCACAGAGGTGTTGAACGGCAGGCCGATGCGCTTGCCCTTGAGTTCTCCCACCGTCTTGATGCCGGAGCTGTTCTGCACCACCAGTGCTTCGCTGTCGATGATGCTCTTGTACGCATAGACCATCGACGCGGCCAGCCCGTTGGCATAGCCCACGACCATGGGGCTCGAGCCGATGTTGCACATGTCCAGGCTGCCGCCGGCCATCGCGGAAATCACTTCCGAGCCGGCACGAACCGTGACGTAGTCCACCTTGGCGCCGGGGCCGAAAGTCTGCGCCATGCTGTTCTTCGCACGGATGTAGTTCTGCGCGTCGATGCCGCCGAACGTGCCGAGGTTCACGGATTTCTGCTGGGCCAGGGCTGAGGGGAGGCCGAAGAGCGTGGTGCCGGCGGCACCGACGGTGATCTGCGCGGCCATCAGGCCGAAATCGCGTCGTGACAGGGAGAGCTTCATGACTAGCCTTTCAAGAAATGGATCGACCGAATGAGCCTGCGGCCCGGCCGGCCGCTCGCATGACAACCGGATGAATGCAGTTTGGAGGATGCCAAATATATTTGGAAGGTGCCAGCACCTTCTTTCGATGGTGCCAGCATGCCCTGAAACGGTTCAGGGCCTGAGCAGCCGCACCAGGAATTCCGAACCGTGGATCAGGTCGTCCCGCATGGCACGCCCCAAAGCGATGCCATCCCGGCGATGAAGCGCCGTCATTGCTGTCTTGTGGATTTCGTGACCCACGAGGCTGCCGCAATATTGCGGAAACAGCAGGTTCATGGTGGGGCCGATGCGCAGCCACAGGCTCTCGATGATGCGCACCAGCACGGGCAGGTCGGATGCCCGATATATCGAGAGGTGAAAATCAGTATTCGCACGCAGGGTTGCAAGAGCATCGCCTGCCCGGATGGCGGCCACGTGCTGCGCGACGACACCGTCCAGGCGCGTGATCTCCTCGTTGGAAATCCGGGCGGCTGCTTCACGCCCCGCGAGGTCTTCCAGATCGAGCCGGATTTTCAGGATCTCGCGGTAAGTCTCGATATCGAGCCTGGGTACCTGGAAGGTGCGGCCGCTGATCGCCAGGGCCCGCTCGGCCACGAGGCGTTGAAGGGCCTCGCGCACCGGCGTCAGGCTCACGCCGTACTGGCTGGCGATGTCGCGCACGGTCAACGTCTGCTCGGGCAGCAGGACTCCGTTCATGAGCGCCTCGTAGAGGCGCGCGTACGCCTGATCGGTCAGCGTGTGGCCGGGGCTCGAAGCCGATGAAGCAACGGGGGCGGCCGCGGTGGAGGTGGCGGAGCGGGGCACGGGTGGGCGTGGAAGATCTGGCAAGCTGAAGGCTTCGTAATATATTTGACTACGCTGCCAGCCTCAAGCGTCTTTTTTTGTGAGCCGCGTGACGCCGGCTCAGCGCTTCTTCTTTGCCGGCGTGCCGCCACGTTTGGACTTGGTGACGGCCTTCTTGCTGCTCGAACTCGACTTGCTGGCGGATGCCGACGACGTGGATGCCTTCACGCGCACGGGCAGGTACAGCACCACGGACTCCCCGGCCTTGAACGCTGCATTGGCGGCAACATCGTTCCAGTCCGCCACATTCGATGCGGACAGCTTGTAGCGCCTGGCGATGCTGGCGACGGTTTCCTTCTTGCCGGCTTTCACCACGGTCCGGCGGGTGATCTGTTCGGGTGATAGCTGGAGCCTGCCGTTGTCGGCGATGTGGCTGGCCACGTCGTCCTGCATCTTGGCCGAGCGCGGGATGATGAGCGTGGAGCCGGCGCGGATGAGCATGCGTGGCGGGATGGCGTTGATGGCGCGCAGGTCGGCCTCGGTCATATTGACCTGCTTCGCGGCGGCGGCGGCGCTCATGGTGGTGGGCACCACCCAGGCCGTCCAGCTCGCGTACTGGCCTTCGGTGTAGGCCTCCAGGTTGCGGCGGAACACGGTGGCGTTGTCCCACGGCAGCAGGATCTGCGGCGTGCCGGCTGCCAGGATCACCGGGCGGTGCATCGACGGGTTGAGCGCGCGGAAGTCCTCGATCTTCACGTCGGCCAGGCGGGCGGCGAGTTCGACGTCGATGTCGCGCGTGATGTCCACGCTCTGGAAGTACGGATGGTTCTCGATCAGCGGCAACTGCGTGCGGAACTGCTCGGGCGCGGCGACGATGTTCTTCACAGCCTGCAGCTTGGGAACGTACATGCGCGTCTCGGCGGGCATGGTGAGGTCGGTGTACGCCGTGCCCAGGCCCGCGCGCTTGTTCTTCGCGATGGCGCGGCTTACGCTGCCTTCGCCCCAGTTGTAGGCGGCCAGGGCGAGGTGCCAGTCGCCGAACATGCCGTAGAGCTTCTGCAGGTAGTCGAGCGCGGCGCGGGTGGAGGCGAGCACGTCGCGCCGGTCGTCGCGGAACACGTTCTGCTTGAGGTCGAAGTACGTGCCCGTGGCCGGCATGAACTGCCACATGCCGGCAGCCTTCGCGCTGGAGACGGCCTGTGGGTTGAACGCGCTCTCGATGAAGGGCAGCAGCGCCAGTTCGCTCGGCATGCTGCGGCGCTCAAGCTCCTCGACGATGTGGAAGAGGTACTTGCTCGAGCGCTCCGTCATGCGCTGGATGTAGTCCGGCCGGCTCGAATACCACTGTTCCTGCGTGCGCACGAGGTCGGTGTCGAGGTTGGGCATGCCGAAGCCGCGGCGGATGCGTTCCCACAGCTCGGCGGGTGGCGCCATCTGCGCGACAGCGCGCGACGCGGCCTGTGATGCTTGCGACGCTTCGATGGGTTGCAGCGGGCCCGACGGATACATGGGCGCGAGCACGACAGGCGGCGGGGCAGTGTTGGGCGCAGCGGCTTCGGCGGGAGTGGTCGTCGTGACCGATGCCGAGCCGGGGGTGCCGGTGGTCGCGCAGCCTGCAAGCCATAGCAGGGTCGCAAGTCCGGCGATCTGTAGAAGTCTCATCTGAATTCGTTCTTCCATTGGCGGATGACGGCGAACACGCCGACATCGCTAGCTGTTTCATCGCCTGCATGGGCGAGCGCCGCGTCGATGACGGTCGCCTCGCGCGTGCGCAGGAACGGGTTGATCTTCAGTTCCTGCGCCAGGGTGGATGGCAGCGTGGGTTGATGGTCGGCCCGCAGTGCTTCGCACTGCCTGGCGTAGTGGATCAGATCGGCGTTGCCGGGTTCCACGGCGCGCGCAAATTTCAGGTTGGACAGCGTGTACTCGTGCGTGCAGCACACGCGCGTGTTGCCGGGCAGGGCGGCCAGGCGGTCGAGCGAGTCGAGCATCTGCGCGGGTGTGCCTTCGAACAACCGGCCGCAGCCGGCGGAGAAAAGCGTGTCGCCGCAGAAGAGCAGCGGCGCGCCGTCCATGTCGGCGCAGTAATAAGCGATGTGGCCCGCCGTATGGCCGGGCACGTCGATCACGTCGAAGCGCAGGCCGAGTGTGTCAACCGTGTCGCCTTGCGACAGGCGGGTGAGTGGTTCGGGGATGCGTTCGCGTGCGGGGCCGTAAACGCGTGCGCCGGTAGCGTTGCGTAACGCATCGACACCGCCGACATGGTCGGCATGGTGGTGCGTGACTAGAATCGCCTGCAGTTGCAAGCCTTCGCGCTCGAGGGCGTCGAACACCGGCTGTGCGTCGCCCGGGTCCACCACCAGGGCCTGCTGCCCGTCGTGCAGCAGCCAGATGTAGTTGTCGGAAAGGGCGGGCAGCGGGATCAATGTCATGACCGAGCAAATTATAGGTAGGCCCCCGGGCCTGCACGAGTGGTTCCAGACGCCGCCCGGGCAGTATTTGCTCGCGTGGGAGCAGCAGCACTTCGACGCTGCAGTGGCCGACGTGTTCGGCTATCACGCGTTGCAGCTCGGCCAGGGGCCAATGGACGCGCTCAGGGCCAACCGCATGCCGCACCGATGGCTGGCCGACGAGACGCTGCATGCATCACTGCACGATGCCCCGCCGCGCGCCGCGCTGCTGACCGACTTCGCCGCGCTTCCGTTCCCCGAAAACAGCCTGGACCTCGTGGTGCTTCCGCACACGCTGGAGCTCAGCCGTGAACCCCATGCCACGCTGCGCGAGGTGGAGCGCGTGCTCGTGCCCGAGGGCCGCGTCGTGCTGTGCTGCTTCAACCCTGCGAGCCTGTGGGGCTTGCGCCAGCGGCGCGCGCACATGTACAAGCGGCTGGGCTGGGGCGAACTGTTCCTGCCGCCGCAAGGCGAGTTCATCGGCTACTGGCGCATGCGCGACTGGCTGCGGTTGCTGGGCTTCGAGGTCGAATCGGGCAATTTCGGCTGCTACCGGCCCTCGGTCGGCAGCCAGTCGTGGCTGCGTCGCTTCCAGTGGATGGACCGTGCGGGCGAGCGCTGGTGGCCCATCTTCGGTGCGGCGTACATGATCGTTGCCATCAAGCGCGTGCACGGCATCCGGATGCTCGAGCCCGGCTGGAAATCGTCGCGCAGCATGGCGGCCGCGCCGGTGTCGGTGGCGAACCGCTCGGGTAGACCCTTGCGCGCACCCCGGCCGCCTGCCGATTCGCCGGCACGGTCATCGCTCTGATCCTTTCGTTCCTACTTCCGCTTGAGGCATTGACACTTGAACACTGAACTCAACCACGTGACCATCTACACCGACGGTGCCTGCAAGGGCAACCCGGGCCCGGGCGGATGGGGCGTGGTGCTCATCTCCGGCACGACCGAGAAGGAACTCTTCGGCGGCGAACTCGGCACCACCAACAACCGCATGGAACTCACCGCCGTCATCGAGGCGCTGGCCGCGCTGAAGCGGCCGTGCCGCGTCACGCTCTACCTCGACAGCGAATATGTGCGCAAGGGCATCACCGAGTGGATCCACGGCTGGAAGGCCAAGGGCTGGCGCACCGCGTCGAAGCAGCCGGTGAAAAACGTCGAGCTGTGGCAGCGGCTCGATGCGCTCGTGGCGACGTCCGGCCATGTCATCGAATGGAAATGGGTCAAGGGCCACGCGGGCGACCCCGGCAACGAGCGTGCCGATGCGCTGGCGAACCGGGGCGTCGAGGTGGCGCTGGGCCGCCGCTAGCCACTGCGGTGTGGCGGCACGGCAATTGCATCGTCCCTGCAAGCTGCTACATTGAGCAGATCAAACAATTTGTAACTGGTTCCAACCTCACGGGCTCCAGAGGCGCAGTAGTTTTCATGGCATCCAAAGCAATCTATCCGATCGTCGCCGTGGTGGGCATCGCGGCTGTTTCCGGCGCTGCATGGTGGTTCCAGAAGGGCTCGTCGCCTTCGGCTCCACCCGCTGGTGGTGCGCCGCAAGCGGCTGCCGGTGCAGGCCCCGCCAGTGCGCCGGCCCCTGGAAGTGGCGGCCCGGTCGTCGTGGAGGCCGCACGTGTTTCCGTCATGAGGCTGTCCGACGATGCGCAGACCGTCGGCAGCCTGCGGTCACGCCAGAGCGTGATGGTGCGGCCCGAAGTCGGTGGCCGCGTCACCCAGCTGAATTTCCGTGACGGCGACCGCGTGCGCAAAGGCCAGTTGCTGGTGCAGTTCGACGACCAGCTCCAGCAGGCGCAACTGCAGCAGAGCAAGGCCGAGCTGTCCATTGCCCAGGCCAACCACAAGCGCAACCAGGATCTGGTGGCGCAGAGCTTCATCAGCCAGCGCTCGGTGGACGAGAGCGCGGCCAACCTCGAAGTGGCGCAGGCCAAGCTGGCTCTGGCGCAGGCCACGGCCGCGCGGCTGAAGATCATCGCGCCGTTCGACGGCATCACCGGCATCCGCAGCGTCAACATCGGCGACTACCTCAAGGATGGCGCCGACATCGTGAACATCGAGGACATGGACGCCGTCTATGTCGACTTCCGCCTGCCCGAGCGCTTCCAGTCCAAGGTGCGGCGAGGCCAGCGCGCGCTTCTGAACATCGACGCCTTGCCCGGCCGCAGTTTCACGGCGGTGGTGCAGGCCATCGATCCGCTGCTGGACGCCAACGGCCGCTCGGTCGGCATCCGCGGTTGCGTGGACAACCGGCAATTGCAGTTGCGCCCGGGCATGTTCGCGCGCGTGACGGCCGTTTTCGGCGAACGCAACGACGCGCGTGTGATCCCCGAAGAAGCGCTGGTGCCGCAGGGCAACCGGCAGTTCGTCGTCAAGATCGTCGATGGCGCAGACGGCTCGCGCACGACGCAGCGCGTCGAGGTGAAGGTCGGCATCCGTCGACCGGGGCGCGTCGAAATCACCGATGGCGTGCAGGAAGGCGACTGGATCGTCACTGCCGGCCAGCAACGCGTGCAGCGCGACGGCACGAAAGTGCGCGTGGTCGACCTGAATGCCAATCAGGCCCCGGGCCAATCTCCGGAAGGCGGCGCGCCTGCGGCCAGGGGCTCCGCTCCCGTCGCCCCGAATGGCGCGGCTCCTGCTGCCCCTTCCCTTGCCTCTGCGCCGGTCGCCGCGGTTTCTCCTGCCGCTGCACGGGCGGCTGCCAGCGGCCCGAATCCGTGCCTGATCGGCATGGCTGCTGCCGATCGCGCCGATCCGCCCGCAGCGCCTTCTGGCGGCAAACCCGCGGGCCCACGCCCGGCCGCGCGCAACCCGGCCTGATGCGCGCCGCACGCTGAACCCCCACATTCCTGGAGCCCGTTCATGCAACTTCCGGAGATATCGATCCGCCGCCCCGTGTTTGCCACCGTGCTCTCGCTGCTGGTGCTGCTGGTCGGTGCGGTGAGCTTCGACCGGTTGACGGTCCGCGAATACCCGAAGATCGACGAACCCGTCGTGACCGTCACCGTGCGTTACCCCGGCGCGTCCGCCGAGGTGATCGAGTCGCAGATTTCCAAGGTGCTGGAAGACTCCATCGCCGGCATCGACGCGGTGGACGTCATCACTTCCATCAGCCGCGCCGAGCAGAGCCAGATTTCCGTGCGTTTCCGCCTCGAAAAGGACGCCGATGCCGCGGCCGCCGAAGTGCGTGACCGCACGGCCCGCGTGCGCAACCGCCTGCCCACCTCCATCGATGAACCGGTGATCGCCAAGGTCGAGGCCGACGCCTTTCCCGTTGTCTTCATCACGTTCTCAAGCGATGTGCTCACACCGCTGCAGATCAACGACGTGGTCTCGCGCATCGCCAAGCCGCGCCTGCAGACGGTGACCGGCGTGGCCGACGTGCGCATCTATGGCGAACGCAAGTACGCCATGCGCGTGTGGCTGGAGCCGGCCAAGCTGGCAGCGTACCGCCTGACGACGCAGGACGTGGAAGATGCCATCCGCCGCAACAACCTCGAAGTGCCGGGCGGTCGCATCGAATCGCAGCAACGCGAATTCAGCGTCACCTCGCAGACCGATCTGGTGCGGCCTTCGCAGTTCGCCGACATCACGATCCGCACCGTCAACGGATTCCCGGTCAAGATCCGCGATGTGGCGCGCGTGCAGGAAGCCGCTGCCGACGAACGCAGCACCGTGCGCCTGAACGGCCTGCCGGCCATTTCCGCCGGCGTCATCCGCCAGGCCACCGCCAATCCGCTGGACCTGTCGGCCGGCGTGCGCGAAATGCTGCCCAAGCTCGAGCAGGACCTGCCGGCCGGCGTGACCATCCAGATCGCCAACGACAACTCGGTCTTCATCGACCGCTCGATCAAGAACGTGTACCGCACGATCGCCGAAGCGGTGATCCTGGTCGCGCTCGTGATCTTCGTGTTCCTGCGTACGGTACGCGCGTCCATCATTCCGATCGTCACGATCCCCGTGAGCCTGATCGGTACATTCGCGCTGATGGCGCTGGCGGGCTTTTCGATCAACACGCTCACGCTGCTTGCACTGGTGCTGGCCATCGGCCTGGTCGTGGACGACGCCATCGTGATGCTGGAGAACATCTACCGCCACATCGAGGAAGGGCTCGACCCGTTCTCGGCAGCCATCAAGGGCGCGCGCGAAATCGGCTTTGCGGTGATCACGATGACCGCGACGCTGGTCGCCGTGTACGCACCGCTGGCTTTCACGCCGGGGCGAACGGGGCGGCTGTTCGTCGAATTCGCGCTCGCGCTTGCAGGCGCGGTGGTGGTGTCGGGCTTCGTCGCGCTGACGCTCACGCCCATGATGTGTTCGCTGCTGCTCAAGCACAACCCGAACCCCAACCGCTTCGACCGCGGCATGGAACGCATTCTGGTTGGCATCACCAGCGGCTACGAACGCGTGCTGCGCTGGATTGTCACCACGGGCTGGAAGCCGGCCGAAGGGCAGAAGGGCGTCGGTGTTGCGTTGAAGCGCTTCATCCTGAACGCGCGCTGGATCGTGCTGGCGGTGATGGGGCTGAGCGCGCTGGTCATCGCGCTGGTGTATCCGAAGATGCGCTCGGAGCTCTCGCCGATGGAAGACCGTGGCGTTGTCTCGGCCACGCTCACGGCGCCGGACGGCGCCACGCTGGAATACACCGACCGCTATGCGCGCGAACTGGAGAAGCTCGGCGCGCAATACAAGGAGTTCGACCGCATTTTCGGCAACGTGGGCAACCCGTCGGTCTCGCAGGCCAACGTGACCTACCGCACCGTGGACTGGGACGAGCGCAGCCGCTCGACCATGGACCTCGCGCGCGAGCTCGGCCCGAAGTTCTCCGCGCTGCCCGGCGTGATGGCGTTCCCCGTCACGCCGCCGTCGCTCGGCCAGGGCTTCCGCGACCGGCCGGTGAACTTCGTCATCCAGACCTCCGATTCGTACCAGAACCTCAACCAGGTCGTGCGGCAGTTCATGGAAGAACTCGCCAAGCAGCCCGGCATCCTGCAGCCCGACGTGGACCTGCGCCTGAACAAGCCCGAACTGCGCATCGATGTGGATCGCGAGAAGGCGGCTGACATGGGCGTGGCGGTGGACGTGGTCGCGCGCGCCATCGAAACCATGCTGGGCGGGCGCAACGTCACGCGCTACAAGCGTGACGCCGAGCAGTACGACGTGATCGTGCAGACGCAGGCGAGCGGCCGGTCCACGCCGGAAGACATCGACAGCATCTACGTGCGCGGCCGCAATGACGTGATGATCCCGCTGTCGGCGCTGGTGAAGGTGCGCGAGAGCGTGAGCCCGCGCGAGCTGAACCACTTCGGCCAGCGCCGCTCGGCCACCATCTCGGCCAACCTCGCGTCGGACTATTCGCTGGGCGAGGCGCTGAACTACATGAACGGCGTGGCCGCCAAGGTGCTCAAGCCTGGCTACACCACGGACCTGAACGGCACGTCGCGCGAATTCCGCAACTCGCAGGGCGCGCTGGCCATCGTGTTCGTGCTGGCGCTGGTGTTCATTTTCCTGGTGCTCGCCGCGCAGTTCGAGAGCTTCGTCGATCCGCTCGTGATCATGCTCGCGGTGCCGCTGTCCATGGTGGGTGCGCTGCTGGCGCTCAAGTGGTCGGGCGGGTCGCTCAACGTGTATTCGCAGATCGGGCTGATCACGCTGGTCGGGCTGATCACCAAGCACGGCATCCTGATCGTGGAGTTCACCAACCAGCTGCGCGAGCACGGCGCGGAGATGGTGGACGCGGTCATCGGCGCTGCCTCACAACGGCTGCGGCCCATCCTGATGACGACCGGTGCCATGGTGCTGGGTGCCGTGCCGCTGGCCATCGCCCATGGTGCGGGTGCCGAAAGCCGCCAGCAGATCGGCTGGGTCATCGTGGGCGGCATGTCGCTGGGCACGATGCTCACGATTTTCGTCGTGCCCACGATGTACACGCTGTTTGCACGCAAGACCGTGCCGGGCGCGAAGACCGCCTCTGTCAAGGAAGAGCCCGACGAACCCCACACGGTGCACGACGATTTCGTTGCCAAGTGATCGTCGCGAAGTAATATCGCCTTTCGATATCTTTTTCAGAAAGAGGAGTGCCGTCATGCCCAAGTCCAAAGCCGAAACAATCACCGCCGCGTCGCAGGCCGAGCTCGAAAACCTTCTGGCCGACTTGCGCGGCCTGCTGGCCCGCAAGGAACTCGAAGCCATGCCCGAGGTGAATGCTTTCCGCGTCCGCATCGACGAAGGTCTGCAGTCCGTTCGCGAGACGGCCGTGGAAACGGCGCACGAAGCCGCCCGCAAGGCCAAGGAAGCGGCTGCCGAAGCCGCGCGCCGCGCCAAGGAAGCCGCGGCTGCCGCCGACGCCTACGCGCACGACGAGCCGTGGCGTGTGGCAGGTGCTGCGCTGGCCGTGGGCGCATTGCTCGGCTACCTGCTCGGACGCCGCTGAGATGAACTGGCTGGGCCTTTTCGGCCTGGACGAGAAGATCGCGCGCTACCGGCAACTGGCCGCCGAAGCCGCCTTTGCCGCCGAGAACCGCGTCGAACTGCTGGCCCTCGAGTGGGAAGAGGAAAAGCTGCGCCTGCGCCGCCTGCTGGTGCTGGCCGTGCTTGCGGCTGCACTCAGCGTCGTGGCGCTCATCGTCCTGTCCATCGCCGTGATGATCCATTTCTGGGACTCGGGCCATCGCCAGGCAGTGGCCTGGGGTGTGGCCGTCTTCTGGCTGCTGGCCTGGGGCGGCGTGCTGGCGGCACTGGTGAAATCCGTTCAAGGCGGACGCCGGGCCTTCCTCCTCACGCGGCAGGAGCTCGCACGCGACTGGTCTGACCTCAAGGAGCGGTTATGACGGACCCATTCCCCGAACCGGCAGAAGCGGACCCGCGGCCCATGACACCCGAAGAGCGCGCCGCGCGCAAAGCCGAGGTGGTCGACGCCATCCAGCGCCAGCGTACGCGCTGGATCGTGCGTCGCAACGAGGCACTGGTCGCGCAGCGCATGCAGGAGCAGGGTCTGGCGGAAGACGGCACGCCCCTCGATCCGGATGCGTTTCCGCGCAGCCACATCATGCGCGTGCTCACCCGGCAGCCGCTGGCAGTGGCGGGCGCGGTGGGCCTGCTGATCTTCCTGGGGCCGCGCCGTGTGTTGCGCGCGGCTTCGTGGTTGCTGCCGCTGGTATTGCGCCGGTTCTAGACTGCAGTCCTGAACCGCATCCTCGAACATCATGCTCCTTTCAACGCCGTCTTCTTGAGCGCCTTTGCCTGCTTTTGCAGATTCAGACCATTTGTATATACTATGTACGTACGTCAACGACGACTTACACGTAGGAGATACGAAATGGGTCAAGTCGCAAAGATTTTTCAGACGGGCGGAAGTCAGGCGGTGCGGTTGCCCGCGGAGTTTCGCTTCGCGGAGTCAGAGGTGTTCATTTCGCGTACGGCGGCGGGAGATGTTGTGCTGTCCAGTCGACCACGTGCCAGCTACGCGGACTTTGCGGCGCTGAGGAACAAGTTGGGGGCGGAAGAGACGAGGGACTTTTTGCGCGATCGCAACCAGGCAAGGAGCGAGCCGCGGGATCCTTTCGCCTCCACAATGACGCGCAGGTCCAAGAAGTAAGAGCAGAGGCGTTGCGCTATGTATTTGTTGGACACAAACATTGTGAGTGCAGCGATTCGCGGGAGCGCTGAGGTTGATGCAAGACTGCTGCTGCTCGAATCGCACGAGTGGTGCATTTCTGCTGTGACGCGTGCGGAGTTGCGCTACGGGCTGGCCAAGCGGCCAGAGGCGAGGAAGCTGGCGCAAGTGGTGGAGCGGTTTCTGCAGTTGGCAACAACGCTTGCGTGGGACACGGCTGCGGCGGATGCACACGGCCGCTTGCGTGCGCAGTTGCACGCTGCGGGGACGCCGATTGGGGAGTTCGACACGATGATCGCGGCGCACGCGTTGGCGCTGGGGGCGACGGTCGTGACGGATAACGTTTCAGATTTCGGCCGCGTGCGAGATTTGCAGTTGGAGAATTGGCTGCGAGACTAGCGAGCGTTCGCTGCAACGTTATCGCGCATCGCACCGTCCCCTTCAAACCTTTCCTCTGCAAAATGTAAGTTCTCGAAGGCACAAGTTGATGAGGCTACTCGCGCTTCTTTACTGCGGGTGACTAAACCGCACCCTCGAACATCATCACGTCCACTTCGTCGCCCGCAGCGACATTGCCTTGGGCGTGGTGCAGCACGATCAGGCCGTTGGCCTGCACCATCGAACTGAGGACGCCCGAACCCTGGTTCCCGGTGATGGCGACTTCGAGCCGGCCGTCGGCCGCCTTGCTCACGATGCCGCGCTGGTACTCGGTGCGCCCCGGCTTCTTGCGGATCGCACCGGCGCTACGCGCGCGCAACAGCACTTTCGGCTCCGGGTTCGCGCCCATCATGCGCAACAGCGCGGGGCGCACGAACGCAAGGAAGGTCACCATCACCGCGACCGGATTGCCCGGCAGGCCGAACAGCACGGCCGCGCCGTAGTTGGCCGGGTCGTGCGAGACGATGCGGCCGACCGCCATCGGCCGGCCCGGCCGCATGGCGATGCGCCAGAAGGCGACGTCGCCGAGCTTCTTCATCATGGCCTTGGTGAAGTCCGCTTCGCCCACACTCACGCCGCCGCTGGTGATGATGGCGTCGGCCCGCTCGGCTGCCTGCAGGAAAGTGGCTTCGAGCAGCACAGGGTCGTCGTGTACGACACCCAGGTCCACCACTTCGCAACCAAGGCGCGTGAGCAGCCCGAACACGGTGTAGCGGTTGCTGTCGTACACCGCGCCTTCGCGCGGTGCATCGCCCACGCTCAGTATTTCGTCTCCGGTGGAGAAGTACGCGACGCGGACGCGACGCACGGCACGCACGCGGGAAATGCCCAGGCTCGCGAGCAGGCCGAGCGCCGCCGGGCCGATGCGCTGGCCCTTGCCGAGTGCAGCCTGGCCCTGCATGACGTCTTCGCCGCGCAGGCGGCGGTTGTCGCCGGGCTTGACGATGCCGGCATCGAAGCTCGCGAATGAATCGCCACCCGCATCGTCCTGCTTCGTGAATTCCTGCGGCACGACCGTGTCCAGCCCCTCGGGCATGACCGCGCCCGTCATGATCTTCACGCACTCGCCAGCACCCACGCGGCCTTGCCAGGCCGCGCCCGCAAGGGCGGTGCCCGCGACGCGAAGCCGCAGCGGGCCGCCAGCCGCGAGTTCGTCACCCCTGAATGCGAAGCCGTCCATCGCCGAGTTGTCGTGCGGCGGCACGTTCACCGGCGAGATGACGTCTTCCGCCAGCACGCGGCCGAGCGCGTCGAAGAGGCCGACGTCCTCCGTCGCATGAACCGGTTGCACCAACCCTGCGAGGAATTCGTTCACCATGTCGGCTGACAGGGCCTGCGGGTCGTAGCCCTGCAGTTCTGCGGCAATCTGCTCCAGCGTCTTCATCGTGAATTCAGCCTTCGAGCGCCTGCAGCTCGGCCAGTGTGTTGGCGTTGAAGAAGGCGCGTGGGTCGTCGCCGTCGGCATCGAAGGGCACGAGCACGGTCTTGTGCTGCGAGGTCCATGCGTCGATCTTGCGTCCGCCGCCATGGGTGAACCTGACCAGGCTTTCGAGCAGGTCCACGCGCATCAGGCAGAACACGGGTTGTGCGCGCAGCGTGCCGTCTTCGGGCGCGCTCACCATGGCGATCTCGGCGTCTTCGCGCGCGGCGGCATCGGCCAGGCGCTCGATGAGGTCGAGCGGGAAGAGGGGGGTGTCGCACGGCACGGTGGCGAGCCACGGCGTCTCGCAACGCTCCAGCCCCGTCAGCACACCGGCCAGCGGCCCGGCGTAGTCGGGCAGGGTGTCCGGCCAGACCGGCGCGCCGAACGACTCGTAGGCCGCGAGGTTGCGGTTGGCGTTGACCATCATCTCGCCCACCTGCATCTGCAGGCGCAGCAGCGTGTGCAGTGCAAGTGGCACGCCGTTGAAGTTCTGCAAGCCCTTGTCCACGCCGCCCATGCGCGAGCCGCGGCCGCCTGCCAGCACCAGGCCGGTGATCTGCTGCGGGTCGATGCGTTGCACCATGTTGTCTCAGCCTCCGATGTAACTCATTTCGACGCGACGCGCACCGCCAGCTTCTGCCGGCGGCAGCGTGCTGCGCAGTTCCGAATAGCGATCCGCACGGCCCTGCCAGATGTGCGCGATGGCGGCGGACAGCTCCTGGTCACTCGCACCGCCGCGCAGCAGGCTCCGCAGGTCATGGCCCTGCGAGGCGAACAAGCACAGATAAAGCTGACCCTCTGTGGACAATCGCGCGCGGTTGCAGTCACCACAGAAGGCCTGCGTCACGCTGCTGATCATGCCGACCTCGCCGCTGCCGTCTGCATAGGCCCACCGTTGTGCGGTCTCGCCGGTCGACGTGGCGGGCAACTGCACCAGCGGCAATTCGGCGTGGATGCGCTGCACGACTTCGGTAGAGGGCAGCACTTCGTCCATGCGCCAGCCATTCGTCGCGCCGACATCCATGTATTCGATGAAACGCAGCACCACGCCCGTGCCGCGGAAATGCCGTGCCATCGGCAGGATTTCGTGGTCGTTCGTGCCGCGCTTGACCACCATGTTCACCTTGAGGCCGCTGCCTTCGAAAAGGCCCGCTTCCTGCGCAGCGGCAATGCCGTCCAGGACTTCGGCCACGGGGAAGTCCACGTCGTTCATGCGGCGGAACACGGTGTCGTCCAGGCCGTCCAGGCTCACCGTGACCCGGTTCAGGCCTGCGGCCTTGAGCGCCTGGGCCTTGCGGCGAAGCAGCGAGCCGTTGGTGGTGAGCGTGAGGTCGGGCGGCAGGCCATCGACGGTGCGCAGCGCTGACAACTGCTCGACGAGGAGTTCGATGTTCTTGCGAAGCAGCGGCTCGCCACCGGTCAGGCGGATCTTGCGCACGCCATGCGCCAGGAACTGCCTGGCCACGCGCGTGATTTCCTCGAAGCTCAGCAGCGACGAGTGCGGCAGGTACGGATAGTCCTTGTCGAAGACTTCCTTGGGCATGCAGTAGCTGCAGCGGAAGTTGCACCGGTCGGTGACGCTGATGCGCAGATCGCGCAACGGGCGGCCAAGAGAATCGGCGAGCCACCCGGTGGCCGGGGCGTCGCTGGCGAGCACGCGTGCCGGCACAGCCAGCGATGAAGATCGCTGGTCGAGCAGGGGGATCACGCGTTCGGCCATGGCTCCGATTGTCCCTCGGAAGGCATAGACCTGCGACCGGGGCGGAAACCCGCTCAGATCTGCCGGATCGCCACCGTCTTGAGCTGGGTGAAGCCGTACAGCGCTTCGAAGCCCTTTTCGCGGCCGTGACCCGACGCCTTGTAACCGCCGAAGGGCAGTTCCACACCGCCGCCGGCACCATAGTTGTTCACGAACACCTGGCCGCTCTTCACGCGGCGGGCCATGCGCAGCTGGCGGCCACCGTCGCGCGTCCACACGCCGGCCACCAGGCCGAACTGCGTGGCGTTGGCGAGTTCGACCGCGTGGTCTTCGTCGCGGAAACTCATGGCCGACAGCACCGGGCCGAACACTTCTTCCTGCGCGAGGCGATGATCGACGGGCACGTCTCGCAGCAGCGTGGGTGCCTGGTAAAAGCCGGCTTCGGGCGCTTCGTCCACGATGCGGCCCTGCGCCACCATGGGGATGCTGGCGACCTGAGCGTCCGACAGGAAGTCCCACACGCGTTGCTGTTGCGTGGCGCGGATCAGCGGGCCGACGTCGAGGTCCATCGCCGCAGGTCCGACGCGCAGGTTCGAGAACGCAACGCCCAGTTTCTCGAGCAGCGGTTCGTAGATGGCCTGGTGGATCAGCACGCGCGAGCCGGCCGAGCAGGTCTGCCCGGCGTTCTGCACGATGGCGTTGATGACGACCGGAATCGCCGCGTCGAGATCGGCGTCGGCGAAGATGATCTGCGGGCTCTTGCCACCCAGTTCCAGCGTGACAGGGCAGTGCCGCTCCGAAGCTACCTGCTGGATGATCGTGCCCACGCGTGGGCTGCCGGTGAAGCTGATGTGGTCGATGCCCGTGTGGCGCGCCATCGCGTCGCCCACTTCATGCCCGTAACCGGTGACGATGTTGATCGCGCCGGCGGGGAAGCCGACCTCGGCCGCGAGCTGCGCCACGCGCAGCAATGACAGGCAGGCATCTTCGGAAGGCTTGACCACGCAGACGTTGCCTGCTGCCAGCGCGCCGCCGACGCTGCGTCCGAAGATCTGCATCGGGTAGTTCCACGGGATGATGTTGGCCACCACGCCGTAGGCTTCGCGCCAGGTGAAGACGGTGTAGCCCTCCTGGTAGGGGATGGTTTCACCGTGGAACTTGTCGCACGCGCCGCCGTAGAACTCGAAGTAGCGCACCAGCGCCAGCGCGTCGGCCCGGGCCTGCTTGGTGGGTTTGCCGCAGTCACGCTGTTCGATGGCGGCGAGCTCGTCCACGTGCTCGGCGATCCTGGCCGACAGGCGCATCAGCAGACGGCCACGCTCGGCGGCGCTGAGCTTGCTCCAGACGGACTCGTAGCACTGGCGCGCGGCGGTGACGGCGGCATCGACGTCATGCGCGTCGCTGCGCTGGATCTCGTCGTAGGTCTGGCCGTCAGACGGGTCGATGACGGGAAGGGTGCGGCCGGAAGTGGAACGCACCGAAGCGTTGGCGATGTAGTTCAGTTGCATGGTGCCGTCGATTTTGCCGGATGTCAGCCCGGGATGTCGGGCTCCACGAGCTGCGCCAGCTGCACCAGCGATTCCTGCCACCCGAGGTAACACATCTCTTCGGGAATCACGGCGGGAATGCCGTCCAGCGGTTCATGGCGCCGGGCGTGGTGAAAGCCTTGAACACGCGCTCGGGCGGGCAGCGCAGCACGCGGTGGAAGGTGACGGTTCCTGTGGACATGACGGCTCCTTGATGAAATGGTTGATGCAATGAAAAAAGGGACAGGGGAATTTTCTTCCCACTGTCCCTACGACGAACGGTGCCTGCCGGAATCGACAGACACCGTCGAAGAAATTCGGAATCAATCAGCCCGCGTGGAACTTCACCACCAGCGGCACGATCAGCAACGCCACGATGTTGATGATCTTGATCAGCGGGTTGACGGCCGGGCCGGCGGTGTCCTTGTAGGGGTCGCCCACCGTGTCACCGGTCACGGCCGCTTTGTGGGCTTCGCTGCCCTTGCCACCGTGGTTGCCGTCCTCGATGTACTTCTTGGCGTTGTCCCATGCACCGCCACCGGTACACATGGAGATCGCGACGAACAGACCCGTGACGATGGTGCCCATCAGCAGACCGCCGAGCGCCTTCGGGCCGAGCACGATGCCCACCACCACCGGCACGACCACCGGCAGCAGCGACGGGACGATCATTTCCTTGATGGCGGCCGAGGTCAGCATGTCCACTGCCTTGCCGTACTCGGGCTTGGCCGTGCCTTCCATGATGCCCTTGATCTCGCTGAACTGGCGACGCACTTCCACCACCACGGAACCGGCAGCGCGGCCCACGGCTTCCATCGCCATGGCGCCGAACAGGTAGGGAATCAGCCCGCCGATGAACAGGCCGATGATCACCATCGGGTCGCTCAGGTTGAAGCTGATGGCCTGGCCATAGCTTTCCAGCTTGTGGGTGTAGTCGGCGAACAGCACGAGCGAGGCGAGGCCGGCCGAACCGATGGCGTAGCCCTTGGTCACGGCCTTCGTCGTGTTGCCCACGGCGTCCAGCGGGTCGGTGATGTCACGCACGCTGCTGGGCAGTTCGGACATTTCGGCAATGCCGCCGGCGTTGTCGGTGATCGGGCCGTACGCGTCCAGCGCGACCACGATGCCGGCCATGCTCAGCATCGATGTCGCGGCCACCGCAATGCCGTACAGCCCGCCGAGCCAGTAGGAAGCCAGGATGGCGATGCACACGAACACCACGGGCCAGGCCGTCGAGCGCATCGACACGCCCAGGCCCGCGATGATGTTGGTGCCGTGGCCCGTGGTCGATGCCTGCGCGATGTGGCGCACCGGCGAGTACTGCGTGCCGGTGTAGAACTCGGTGATCCACACCAGCACGCCCGTCAGTACCAGACCCACGACACAGGCACCGAACAGGCGCATCTGCGTGCCGGACTGGGCGATTGCGTTGTCGGGCACCAGCCAGACGGTGACGAAGTAGAAGGCGATGAGCGAGAGCACGCCCGCGATGGCCAGGCCCTTGTAGAGCGCGGGCATCACGTTCTTCATGCCGGGCGACGCCTTCACGAAGAAGCAACCGATGATGGACGCGATGATCGACACCGCACCCAGCGCCAGCGGGTAGAGCACCGCATTCACGGGCGCGGCGGTGACCATCAGCGCGCCGAGCACCATCGTGGCGATCAGCGTGACGGCATAGGTCTCGAACAGGTCGGCGGCCATGCCGGCGCAGTCACCCACGTTGTCGCCGACGTTGTCGGCGATCACGGCGGGGTTGCGCGGGTCGTCCTCGGGAATGCCGGCTTCCACCTTGCCCACGAGGTCGGCGCCGACGTCCGCACCCTTGGTGAAGATGCCGCCGCCCAGCCGCGCGAAGATGGAGATGAGCGACGAGCCGAAGGCGAAGCCGATGAGCGGGTTCAGCAGCGTTGCGAGGTTCTTGTCCGGCGTGAGGTTGCCGTTGCCCACCAGGAACCAGTAGAACCCGGCCACACCCAGCAGGCCCAGGCCCACGACCAGCATGCCGGTGATGGCGCCGCCGCGAAAGGCGACGTCCAGCGCCGGGCCGATGCCTTGCGTGGCGGCCTGCGCGGTGCGCACGTTGGCGCGCACCGAGACGTTCATGCCGATGAAGCCACACGCGCCGGAGAGCACCGCGCCGATGACGAAACCGATGGCGGTCTTGCCGTCGAGGAACAGACCGATGAGGATGGCCAGCACCACGCCCACGATGGCGATGGTGCGGTACTGTCTTGCCAGATAGGCCGCTGCGCCGGCCTGGATGGCCGCCGCAATCTCCTGCATGCGGGCGTTGCCCGCGTCTTTGGAAAGAATCCAGCTGCGCGCCCAGACGCCGTAAACCACGGCCAGCAAGCCGCAGACGAGCGCCAGAATCAGCGCCGAGTTGCCTGTCATGTCTCTATCTCCTGCGTTGTATTCCTTGGAAGGAGCACCGCAGCCGGTGCTCCCGCTGCGTTGCTTCCTCGTTGCTCCCGCAGGGAGACGATTGGCCAACGGAGGCAATTTACTGGAAAACTCGGGAATTCGTGCAGTGCATCAACAAACTAGAATGCGGGTTTTCCCGACAGTCCTCCAACCAGAACTCTTATGTCCCTCGAAAAAGTCTCGCCCGGCAAGCACCTTCCCGACGCTTTCAACGTGATCATCGAGATCCCGATGAACGCCGACCCCGTCAAGTACGAGGTGGACAAGGAATCCGGCGCGATCTTCGTGGACCGCTTCATGAGCACGTCCATGCATTACCCGACCAACTACGGTTACGTGCCCAAGACCATCTCGGGTGACGGCGATCCGGTCGACGTGCTGGTGATCACCCCGGTGCCGCTGTATCCGGGCGTGGTCGTGACCTGCCGCCCCATCGGCATCCTGAAGATGCAGGACGAAGCCGGCGAAGACGGCAAGGTGCTCGCGGTGCCCATCGACAAGGTGCTGGCCATCTACACCCAGTGGCAAAAGCCCGAGGACCTGAACCCGCTGCGCCTGAAGACGATCTCGCACTTCTTCGAGCACTACAAGGACCTGGAACCCGGCAAGTGGGTGAAGGTGCTGGGCTGGGAAGGCCCGGACGCTGCCCGCAAGGAAATCCTGGACGGCGTGGAAAACTACAAGAAGGCCAACGGCGGCTGATTCAGCTACCGTCCACCTGCCGGAACGGGCTTCGTGCCTGCAGGTGGTCCATGTACTCGCCGATGCCCGCGTCTTCCCTCTGCAGGAAGCGCTCCACGGCGTCGGCAAACCCCGCGTGGGCCAGCCAGTGCGCGCTGGTCGTCTTCACCGGCATCAGCGCGCGGGCCATCTTGTGCTCGCCCTGCGCACCTCCTTCGAAGCGCACCACGCCGTGTTCGATGCACCAGGCCAGCGGCTGGTAGTAGCAGGCCTCGAAGTGCAGGCAGTCCACGCGCTCCAGCGCACCCCAGTAGCGGCCGTAAGCCACGAGTGAGCCGTCCGCCTGTTCGCCCAGCGCGATGAGGCTCGATGCGATCGGCACGCCCTTGCGTTCGGCGATGAAGAGCAGCCAGCTCTCCGGCATTTCCGTCTGCATGCGCTTGAAGAAGTCGCGCGTCAGGTAGGGCGCGTTGCCGTGTTCGAGGTAGGTGCGCTCGTAGCAGCGGTAGAAGAAATCCCAGTCGTCATCCGTGATGTCCGCGCCGCGCGCCCAGCGGAAGGTGACGCCGGCTTCTGCTACCTTGCGGCGCTCCTGCCGGATCTTCTTGCGCTTCTCCTGATTGAGGCTGGTGAGGAAATCGTCGAAGCTGGTGAAGCGCGTGCCGTCGGGCTTGGCGGACGTCCAGTGGAACTGCACGGTGTGCCGCAGCATCAGCCCGGCTTCTTCGCAGGCAGCCGTGTCTTCGTCGGACGCGAACAACAGGTGCAGCGACGAGAGCTTTTCTGCCTCGCACCACTGGATGAGGCCATGCACCAGCGTCTGCCGGGCCTTCTTGTCCACTGCGAGCAGCCGCGCGCCCGGCACGGGCGTGAACGGCACGGCCACCACGGCCTTGGGGTAGTACTCCAGGCCGTTCTGCTCGTAGGCGTTGGCCCAGGCCCAGTCGAACACGTACTCGCCGTAGGAGTGGGACTTCACATAGAGCGGGCAGGCGGCGATCAGTTCGGCATCGTCTTCTTCGCCGCGCCACAGGGTGATGAACCTGGGCAGCCAGCCGGTGCGCGCGATGGCGCTGCGGCTGTCGTGCAGCGCGGCCAGGTACTCGTGGCGCATGAACGGGCTGGGCCGGGCCTGCCGCGAAAGCAGGGCGTTCCATGTGGACGCGGCGATGTTCCACGGCGTGTCCAGCACCCGAATGACATAATCGTCCCGGTCCTTCTTCCTGCTTGTCATGACTCTCAAAACCGGCATCGCACAGCTCAATTTCGTCGTGGGCGACATGGCTGGCAACGCACAAAAAATCATCGATGCCGCACGCAAGGCCCATGCCGAAGGCGTGCGGCTCCTTCTGACGCCCGAACTGTCCATCTGCGGCTATGCGGCCGAAGACCTGTTCCTGCGTCCTTCCTTCATTGCTGCCTGCGATGATGCCGTGAAAACGGTGGCCCGCGAACTCGCGGGGTTGAAGGACCTGACGGTCGTCGTCGGTCATCCGAGTGGCGGAGACGAACGCACGAAAAGCGTTGCAGTCCAGCGCCGCCACAACGCGGCCAGCGTCATCCGCGCAGGCGAGGTCACGCATACCTACGCCAAGCGCGAGCTGCCCAACTACCAGGTGTTCGACGAGCGCCGTTACTTCACACCCGGCACGGGCGTCTGCGTGTTCGAGGCCGGCGGCATCCGCGTCGGCCTGATCATTTGCGAAGACGCCTGGTTCGACGAACCCGCCCGGCTGGCCAAAGAGGCTGGCGCGCAGGTGATCGCCATCCCCAATGCTTCTCCGTTCCACGTCGGCAAGGGTGGTGAGCGCATTGCGCGCATGGCAGAACGCGCGCGCGCGGTGGGCCTGCCCCTGATCTATGCGCATCTGGTCGGTGGACAGGACGAGGTCGTGTTCGACGGGGCGTCCTTCGCCGTGCAGGCGGACGGCTCGCTCGCCGTACGCGCGCAGAGTTTCCGCGAGCAATTGCCGACCATGGCTCTGCGCCTCGACAACGGTCATGTGGTCATCGAGGGCAAGGTCGAGCCCGACCGCACACCCGAAGCTGATTTGTGGGACGCGCTCGTGCTCGGCGTGCGCGACTACATCGGCAAGAACGGCTTCCCCGGCGCGTTGCTCGGCCTCTCGGGCGGCATCGACTCCGCGCTCGTGCTGGCCGTTGCGGTCGATGCGCTGGGCAAGGACAAGGTGCGCTCGGTGATGATGCCGTCGCCCTACACGGCAGACATCAGCTGGATCGACGCGCGCGACATGGCAGCGCGCCTGGGCGTGCGCTACGACGAGATTTCCATCGTGCCGCAGTTCGAGGCCTTCAAGGCGTCGCTCGCCAATGAATTCAGGGGCCTGCCCGAAGACACGACGGAAGAGAACATCCAGGCGCGCATCCGCGGCACGCTGCTGATGGCGCTGTCCAACAAGTTCGGCAGCATCGTGCTGACCACCGGCAACAAGAGCGAGATGGCCACGGGCTACTGCACACTCTACGGCGACATGGCCGGCGGCTTCGCGGTCATCAAGGACGTGGCCAAGACGACGGTGTTCGCGCTTGCGCGCTGGCGCAACGCCAACGACCCGTACGGCACCGGCAGCAACCCGATTCCCGAGCGCATCATCACGCGCCCGCCCAGCGCTGAATTGCGACCCGACCAGAAGGACCAGGACAGCCTGCCGCCGTACGAGGTGCTGGACGCCATCCTCGAGCGCTACATGGAGAACGACCAGAGCGCCGCCGAGATCATCGCCGCCGGCTTCGACAAGGCCGACGTCGAGCGCGTGACGCGGCTCATCCGCATCAACGAATACAAGCGCCGCCAGGCGCCGGTGGGGATACGGGTTACCCACCGGAGCTTCGGCAAGGATTGGCGTTACCCTATCACCAGCAAGTTCCGCGCTTGAGAAGATTCTTGATTACAGGAGACCCGGAAATGAAGCAGATCACAGCCATCGTCAAGCCCTTCAAGCTGGAAGAGGTGCGTGAAGCCCTGGCCGGTTGCGGCGCATCGGGCCTGACCGTCACCGAAGTGAAGGGTTTCGGTCGCCAGAAAGGCCACACCGAGCTCTACCGCGGCGCCGAATACGTCGTGGACTACCTGCCCAAGATGCGGGTGGAAGTCGTCGTGAAGGACGAAGACGTGGACCGCTGCGTCGACGCGATCGTCAGCGCCGCACGCACCGGCAAGATCGGCGATGGCAAGATCTTCGTCACCTCGGTCGAGCGCGTGGTGCGCATCCGCACCGGCGAAGAAGACGAGTCCGCGGTTTAAATTTCCTCGCTGGCCTCGTCCAGCAAAGTGATGGCATCGGCATCCAGCACCAGCCGCGAGGCCGCTGCCAGTTCATTCAATTGCGCGATGGATGTCGCGCTGGCGATCGGCGACGTGATGCCCGGTCGCGCGATCTGCCAGGCCAGCGCCACCTGCGCCGGCGTCGTCTCGTAGCGTTCCGCTACGGTGTCCAGCTCGGCCAGGATGCGCAGGCCGCGTTCGTTCAGGTACTTGGCCGTGGTGTTCTTGCCGCGCGCGCTCTTCGAAGCGTCTTCCGCGCTGCGGTACTTGCCGGTCAGGAAGCCGGCCGCCAGCGCGTAGAAGTTGATCACGCCCACGTTCTCGGCAATGCACAGCGGCTCCAGCTCGGCCTCGAACACCTTGCGGTCGTACAGGTTGTAGAGCGGCTGCAGGCTCTCGTAACGCGGCAGGCCAAGGCGCTTGCTCGTGTCCAGTGCTTCCTTCAGGCGCGGTGCGCTGTAGTTGGAGGCACCGATCGCACGCACCTTGCCGGCCTTGATGAGGTCGGCATAAGCGCCGAGCGTTTCTTCCAGCGGCGTGGTTTCGTCGTCCTTGTGCGACTGGTAGAGGTCGATATGGTCGGTCTGCAGGCGGCGCAGCGAATCGTCGACGGCCTGGCGGATGTAGGCGGGCTTGAGGCCGACCTTGCCATCGCCCATGTCCATGCCGACCTTGGTGGCGAGCACGACGCGGTCGCGCTTGCCGCTTTGCTTGAGCCACTTGCCGATGATGGTTTCGGACTCGCCGCCCGTATGGCCCGGTGCCCAGCGCGAATACACGTCGGCGGTGTCGATGGTGTTGAAGCCGGCGTCGAGCCAGCCATCGAGCAGCGAGAAGGAAGTGGCCTCGTCGACGGTCCAGCCGAAGACGTTGCCGCCGAAGGTGAGGGGGGAAACCTGCAGGCCCGAGCGGCCGAGTTCACGATACTTCATGTCGAGACTCCTGGACGAAAAGGGCATTGTTGCCGGGTTCGGGGAAGTTTGCAGGCCTGTCCGAGAGACTTGGTTGTGGATGGGGAAAGCGTTGGGTACGATGTCGGCTATCGGCCAAAAGCGGACATTGTCGGGAGACGTTTAGATGATCGATTCCGCAGAGGAATTTGTCAGGTTGAGAACTAGCGAAGTCCAAGAGGAGTACACGCGAGCAAGCGTCGAATCCGCCTCGCTCGAAGTCTGGACGGATGTCGTTCTTCGATTTCCGCACATGCGGGAATGGGTGGTGCACAACAAGGCGGTCCCACCTGAGATTCTTGAGCTGCTGTCTCGCGACGGCTCGGAGAGCGTGAGGGCAGCAGTCGCAATGAAGCGGAAGCTGTCTGCTGACTTGTTCACACTGTTGGCGAATGACGCGAGCGAAGTAGTTAGGGCGCGTCTGGCATACAACCAGAAATTGCCGCCTGCCTTGCTTAGAGCACTGGCGAACGACTCTTCACCGTTGGTGCGAGAAGCATCGCATCGGCGGCTGCGCGAGTCAGGGATGCATTGAGTCGA
>NZ_JBMSDV010000009.1:0-28152 GCF_049445855.1 Variovorax sp. VNK109
AGGCCACCATACCCGTTTACAAAGCGAACAGGAAAGTCAATGAAATCAACGGTCTACCCAGACCACCCCCGCGCCAGTGCTAGCTTTGCGTACCGTCACTTATTGCACTGAAAACGAGGAGACCCCTAGAACGTCCTGCAGCGCGGCCGCGACGATCCGTGCCAGCATGTCCGTGGAGCCACCTGCCTGGAATCCCGCGAGGAGGCGAATGGGCGGCTGGGCGTCGGCCCATGCTCCGACGCCCACCATGCTGGCGGCACCGGCGCTCAAGAAATGCCTACGTTTCATGCTGGCCAGCATAGGCGGGGTGCAGGTTGCAGCGCCATCAAGCATGTGATTTCCGCCATATGGTTCTCGTCAGTTGGCGCCATCCGGTGCGCGGGTCGATGGCAGTTCAAGAGCATCGAATATCCCCTTTTTTGTTGTCGGCCTTCACGAACGGATCGTAGGTGCCGCGGCGCGGCCCATGTAATCATGAATGTGATGCTTTGCAGTGAAGGAGGGTGTGCTTGTGACGGTCAAATCAGCCCAGCGCGTGCTGGAGGTGCTCGAATACTTCGCCGCCACCCGCGATCCCGCCACCGTTGCCGAAGTGAGTCGTCAGCTCGCCTTTCCGCAATCGAGCACGTCGATGCTTCTGAGTTCCCTTGAGACGCTCGGGTACCTGACCTACGACGCGGACGACCGCACCTTCCGGCCCACTGTGCGCGTGATGCTACTTGGGAGCTGGATCCAGGACGAGCTTTTCGGCGAGGGCAGCCTGGTCTCGGCCCTGGACGCACTGCGGCGCTCGACCGGCCAGACCGTGATGGTCGGACTGCGTCAAGGCATCCACGTGCGCTCCATCATCGCGCTGCGCGGCACGAGGGCTGACGCCCTGCCGGTTCGCACCGGCACCCTCGCGGCCGTGTGTCTGTCGTCGATGGGGAAAGTCCTCCTCTCACGTGAAAGCGACGCAATGATCCTGCGCATCGCGCGGCATGCCAATGCGGTCGATCCGGTCTCGAGGAACCGCGTGCACCCGCAATCGTTGCTGGAGCAGATACGCGTCTCCGAGGCGCGGGGGTGGGCCGAGTCGCACGAGTTTCCGTCGCCCGGGCACTGCTCGATCGCCGCGGCGCTCCCGGTCATTCCTCGCCAGCCGCTGCTCGCCCTGTGCATCGGCAGCAGCACCGCGATCATGCACCGCGAAAGGCAGGCACTCGTGACGGCCCTGACGCACGCATGCGAAAACTTCGCCCAGATGACCCAGCGTGCGGCTTCCGAATGAGTAAGTGGCTGCCGGACCAGGTACGAACACGTCGCTGACGAAGCACTGTGGCGCTAGCCGCCCTGCCCACGGGGAACACCACCGCGGGTGAACCGCCGCACTAAACCTGTGGCATGCCAGGTCCGCGACGAGATGCCGAACGGCGGCGACTGTGCGGCCGTGAATTCTGAGAGAGAGCGCCCGTGCGTCTCCCGTCTCCCTGATTGGGTTCGACGGTGAAGCCGGGTAGCAGCTACTTACTCCTCGCACAATAATTGGCGCATGGCCTTCAGACAGAGCAAAGATTTCGTGGCATCCCTGGAGAAGGGATTGGACGTGCTGACCTGCTTCAACAGACAGAACGCCAAGCTCACTTTGTCCGAGGTGGCGCGGTTGACTGGAAGCTCGCCAGCATCCGCTCGTCGTTCACTGCTTACGCTGCACGCTTTGGACTTTTTGGAGAGTGATGGGCGGCGGTTCTGGCTGGGGCCCCGGGTTTTGCTGGTGGCGCATGCCTACCTCGCATCCCGCCCCACCCCCCAGTTGGCCCAACCGCTGCTCGATGCGCTCTCGGAGCGCACGCGGCAGTCGGCGTCCTTGGGCAAGCTGCAGGATGATGACGTGATCATCATCGCGCGCTCCACTGCGCGCCGCAGCCTCTCCACGGGCCTGGGGATAGGTTCTCGCTTGCCCGCCTACTGTTCCTCCCTCGGGCGCGTGGCCTTGGCAAACCTTCCGCAGACCGAGGCCGCACGGCGAATAGGCGACATGCGGCGCGGGCCTCTGACGCCAAAGACGATCTACGAACTTGCCGCAGTGCTTGAGAAAGTTGATCGGTGCCGCCGCGACGGCTGGACGGGTGCCGATGGGGAACTCGAACTGGGCGTTCGATCCATTGCTGTGCCTGTATGCGGCCAGGACGGCAAGTTCATCGCCGGGCTGAGCATATCGGTCGGGGCAGAGCGGATGTCCATGACCGAGTTCACGCGCACCCTGCTTCCCGTGCTCATGCAAGCTCGTGACACGCTGCAGCGTAGCCTGTTCGGAGCCTGCTCTTAGTACTAGCCCGGTGGCAAGTGAAACCATGCGCCACGCGGCGCATATTTTCGCTCGCTGGCGTTGACAGCTCCTGTTCGTCGCATTAATAATAGCGAATCGCTAGTATTACTCGACGGAGATAGAGCATGTTGACTTCCGAGAACAATCAGATCCTCACCCGCGTCGGCCCTGGTACCGCCATGGGAGGGCTCTTCCGACACTTTTGGCAACCGGCTCTTCTGTCCGAAGAACTGTCCGGACCCGATTGCCCCCCCGTGCGTGTGCGTTTGATGGGAGAGGACTTTGTGGCCTTCCGTGATTCGGCCGGGCGGGTGGGGCTGCTGGACTCACACTGCCCGCATCGTCTGGCCGACCTCTACTTCGGACGAAATGAGGAGGGGGGACTCCGATGCGTCTACCACGGCTGGAAATTCAGCGTGACGGGGGAGGTGCTGGACATGCCCAGCGAGCCCTCCGAAAGCCCGATGCGATGCAACCCGAACGTCCGAGCCAAGGCCTACTCAGTGCATGAGGCTGGTGGGATCGTCTGGGCATATCTCGGGCCCGTGGAATCGATTCCTCCCCTTCCACAGATGGAGTTCATGGGCCTGCCCGCAGCGAACGTGTATGCCTCCAAGTGTCTGATGAAATGCAACTACCAGCAGGCACTGGAAGGCAGCATCGATACGGCCCATTTGACCTTTCTCCACCGGTCGATCGGGCCGATGGAAAAGGATGTGTTCGGGGTGGGCGAGCTGCAGGAATTCGGCGATGCAGACGGTGCGCCCAGGTTCTTTTGCGAAGACACCGAGTACGGAATGAGAATCTCGGCACGCCGCGAGGGATCACCGGACGCCTACTATTGGCGCATCACGCAGTGGCTGATGCCCACGAGCGTCCTGGTACCCACCGGAGACGACCTGGTCTGCAGGGCAAATCTGTTCATTCCCATCGACGACGAGAACTGCTGGTGGTATCGCGTGCGATACCACGCCGGTCGTCCTCTCAGCAGCGAGGAACTTGCCGAGTACAGGCACGGAACACTTGACTACGCGAAGCTGCTGCCGGGAACCTACATCCCGGAGGGCAACCGTGCGAATGACTACCTGATGGACCGAACCCTGCAGAGGAGTGGCTCATTTACCGGTATTCCGAGCGCGCAGCTGCAGGACCTCGCCGTGCAGGAGAGTCAGGGCGCTATCGCTGATCGCACGAAAGAGCACCTCGGTACCTCGGACACCGCAATCGTCAGATGCAGGCGTCGTCTGATCGAGTCGGCAAAGAAGTTCGCCAGTGAAGGAATCGTTCCCGTGGCGGCTGCCCGTGGCGACCTCTACAGACGCAGGGCCGTGGCCATGCTGCTCCCGAAGGACGTGACCGCGGAACAGGCGGGCAGTCACCCGGCCACCGTACCGTCTGCCTGACGCCCTTCAGCGAGCACTCTGACCCCTGCGTCTCAGACGAGCATGGTGTCGGGCGACTCGCCGGCGGTGAGTGGGACAGATCAATCCAACCCTGAAGGACATTACAGTGAAAGTGATTACGAAGTTCGGAACGATCATCAGCATCGCGGCCGTATTGATGGCAACCTGCGGCGCCATGGACGCCCAAGCCCAAGGCAAGGACGTCTGGCCCTCGAAGCCCATTCGCTTTGTCGTGCCCTTCGCAGCGGGTGGCTCCATCGATGTTCTCGCGCGCTTGATGGGGCGGCATCTCGAAACGAGACTAGGGCAGTCGATCGTGGTCGAAAACCGCACGGGCGCCGGAGGCACGGTCGGTGCCGATTTTGTCGCAAGGGCTCCCGCTGACGGATACACGTTCTTGTTCACCGCACAGGGGCCATTGGTCCTCAATCCATTCCTCATGAAGCGGCTCCCGTACAACGCGGAAGCCGCTTTCGCGCCCGTAACGGTGGTGGCCGAGGCGCCGAACGTGTTGGTCACGAACCAGGCGTTTCCCGTCGCCAACTTCTCGGAGCTGCGCGGATTCGCCAAAGCGAATCCGGACAAGATGACCTTCGGTACCCAAGGCGTCGGAACGACCGGCCATGTTACCGGCGAGCTAATCAACCAGCAAACCGGAATCAACCTGACGCACGTCGCGTACCAGGGCTTTCCACCGGCTCTTACGGACGTTCTTGCCGGGCGGGTGGGGATGATGATCGCGGACACCATCAATCTGTTGCCGCGAATCCGTTCAGGTCAGCTGCGGCCGATTGCAGTGGCGTCCGCCAAGCGAAGTTCGGTATTGCCGGAAGTTCCGACATTTGCCGAGGCAGGCTACCCGGAGATCGTTTCAGGACCCTGGTTTGCAGTTCTCGCTCCGGCAGGAACAAAGCTTGAATTCCGCAGAAAGCTGTCGGAAGAAATGCGTCACGTGCTCGCGCAACGCGATGTGCAGGAGAAGCTCACTGAGCTGGGCGTAGAAAGCCGCGGATCAAGTCCCGAGCAGTTCGACTCCTACCTGAAGTCGGAGTTCAAGCGCTGGGGTTCCGTGATTCAGAAGGCAGGCATCACGCTGGGCAACTGAGAAATCATGACGGTATGGATGCCAGAGCTCCGGCCCGATCCTCCAGCACCGACATCACGCGAAAGAAGATCGCTGATTCGTCTGAGGGTATCCCGGCCAAGAGCTCTGCTTCCACAGCATTGATCATGTCCTCCACCTGCCGGTGAACCTTTTTTCCTGAGGGTGTAAGGCTGAGTCGCAAGCGCCTCCTGTCTTCGTGGTCCACGTCCTTCTGCACATAACCTTGCTCGACCAACTTATCAATGGCGCGGGCCACGAAGAATGCGTCCGTGCTTGTGCGCGCTGCGACCTGCTTGGCCGAGACAGGCGCGAACCGGCCAATGACCGCCATGACTCGCCAACTGATCACGGTCAGGCCGAATTCCGCCTTCCACGCAGGCGAAAGATGGCGGGTAATCCGGGCGGCAATCGAAAGGCATCGATAGGAGATCCGGTTTTCAAGAGAGACACGAGCAGCCTTGGACATGCATGGATTGTACGTATCGAACAAGGCCCGGAATCCACTATCGACCCACTGCAAGGTCGGCGCTTATCTTTGCACAAGAAAATCCGATACGACACGGGTTATATGCGTCAGCCAGGCATCGCGCGCGTCTTGCTGCTTCATGTCGAAATCCAAGAAGTTGGACATCGTCGCTGCGTTGGACAGGTAGTAATAGCAGAGCGAGACAATGGTGAGGTGCAGTTCCATTACCGTCACGTCGCGGCGGAAATGCCCTTCGGCCACGCCTCGCGCCAGCAAGTCTTCGACGATCTTCAGTTGCGGGACTGCACTCTGCCTAATGCGCTCGGACTGCTTCACGTGGCGCGCTCCGTACATGTTCTCTGCGTTCACAAGGCTGATGAATTCCGGGTGTTCCTGGAAGTAGCGCCAGATAAAGGCGATCAGCCGCTTAAGACCCTCTCTCGGGTCGAGCTGCTTCAGGTTGATCCGCCCCTCGGCCAAGAGCATGTCGTCATGAACTTTTTCCAGGGCGGCCAAATAGAGACTTTCTTTGCTGTCGAAGTGGTAGTACAGCATGCGATCGCTGGTCTCCGCCCGTTTACTGATGCGCTCAATGCGAGCACCGCCGAGACCTTCCTGCGCGAACTCCTGGACAGCGGCGTCCACGATTGCCTCGCGAGTTCCGTTGGGCGGACGGCCCACTGCACGCTGCCCAAGCGCATCGGCTGCCGGGCGAGACGGGGTCGCTCGTTGACTCTTAGCCAAGGGTCCTCCTGTTTATTGCAGTGTAAGTGAATAACCACATAAGACGGCCCATAGAGGCGTTAAAACCGAGGGTATCTACTAGTATGTGGGTCGATCGGCCCGAAATATTATTGTTAGAGACGACTACCAATATTCGTCCTTTCAGGAGATCGCTCATGGCCCGCCCATTCCAGTTCCTCGCTAGGTTCTCACTCCAATTGCTCTTGGGCGTTGCAGCATTCGTGACAGCGCCGGCACACGCGGAACAGATCATCACGATCGGTTTCGTGAACCCGCAGACCGGTCCCTTTGCGGCATTGGGGAAGGCGGCCCGCAAGGGTATGGATCTCGCGCTCGACGGTGCGAAGTCGAACCCGGCGCTCAAGGGAGTGAGCTTCAGAGTCGTCGAACGTGACTCCGCAGCAAAGGTGGCCGATGCCGTGCGCTATGCGCGGGAGCTTGAGTCGCGCGAGAAGGTCGATGTCCTAATGGGCGGGCTTTCCAGCGCGGAATGCTTGGCCCTACAGCAATTTGCGGGCGAGGAAAAGCTCCCATACATCGTCGCGAGTGGCTGCTGGGTGGACGACTTTGGTGACGCCGGACGCACTAACCGCTATTCCTTTCGCACCACGCCGAGCAACAAAATGCGCAACGTTGCCTTCGTTTCATGGTTGACGAAAAACGTGGGCAAACGCTGGTACGTGATGTACTCGGACACTGCCTACGGACAATCCGGCCTCAAGGCGTTCAAGGAGGCGGGGGCAGAAGTCGTGGGTTCCGTGGGGGTGCCGTTCGGCGCGACCGATATGGCGGCATATGTCAGCAAGGTAGATCGAAACGCAGACGGTGTGTATTTTGTCTTCGCTGGCCGCGATGCCACGCTGGCTCTGCAGGAGGCGCTGTCGCAGGGACTTGGAAAGAAGCTAAGGCTCGCCGGGATGCAGTCACTGATCATTCCCGAGGCTTTCCCCAAGCTGCCCGAGGCCACCGAAGGCTTGGCATATATCGGCTCCTATCCGCGGGAAGCGAGCGGCCCACTCGATACACCGGCCAACCTGGCCTTCCAAAAAGCCTATGGCGCGGTGGCCGGCGGCGAGCCGGTCGGGCTGAACGCGTTTGAAGCGTATGTCGCCACAAACGCGCTGCTCAAGGCGATCGAGAAGTCCGGCTTCCGAAATCGGGCAGACAGCGAGAAGCTGATCGCAGCGATGGAGACCCTCGACGTCCCCGCGAGTGCGCAGTTCCCAGGTGGCGCGCTCAGCATGCGCAAGCAGGACCGCCAGGCGATCGTACCGCTGTACATCGGGACCGTGAAGGGCGGCAAGGAGTCGGTGGTCCACATGATTCCGGCCGCAGACGTTGCAAAGATCAAGTGAGCAGAATCGTGCCGTTGACCAGCTTGCTTGAGACCAGAGCGCTGGAACAGCGCTTCGGCACGTTTCAGGCACTCTCAGGCGTGGACCTGTGCGTACAGCGGGAGGGCGTCCATGCGCTGATCGGCCCCAATGGGGCGGGTAAAAGCACGCTAATGAATCTGCTGGCGGGCGCCGCCCGGCCAACGGCAGGTTCGGTGTGGTTCGACGGCGAGGAGGTCACCCATACACCAGTGCACCAACGCGCCCGCATGGGGATCGGGAGGTCTTACCAGGTAGTGAAGTTGTTTGCGGGATTGACCTGCGGCGACGCCGCCGAGCTTGCTATACAGCGGGACCGCCCGGTTCTCGACTGGATTCGACCAAGCGCGCGGAAGGAGATTCGCGCCGCGGCACGCGAGCTGCTCGCGAAGCACGGTTTGGTGGAATGGGAACGGCATGAGACCACGGTGCTCGCCCATGGCATACAGAAGCGGCTGGAAATCGCATTGGCGCTCGCCAACTCCAGCAGGCTGCTGCTGCTGGACGAACCAATGGCTGGCTTGGCCGCCCATGAGCGCGCCGAGCTTGCCGATTTGATTCGTGCGCTGGCACAAGAACGGGCCGTCGTCTTTGTTGAGCACGACATAGACATGGTGATGGCCCTCGCTGATCGTGTGACGGTGTTGCACAACGGCCGCATCCTCGCCGAGGGAACGCCGGCCGAGATCCGCAGTAATGCCTTGGTGCGCGAGGCCTATCTGCACCGCGAGGCCGTCCATGCTTGATGTCTCTCGCCTGCAGGCAGGGTATGGCCGCGCCCGCGTGGTTCACGATTTCAGCCTGTCGGTTGGCCCCGGCGAGGTGCTTGGCTTGGTGGGCCGAAATGGGGTTGGGAAGACCACATCGCTCAAGGCCATCCTTGGGTTGGTGGATGTGTTTGGCGGAACCGTGTCGGTGCGAGGACATGTGGCCGGCCCAATGTCTCCGGTATCGGCCTGCCGACTGGGAATTGGGTACGTGTCACAGCAGCGCGAGGTATGCCCTGAGTTGACCGTGGAGCAGAACCTAATGCTCCCGCTGGTGGCCAACCGGCTGTCGACGGCAGCAGTTGACGGCGCGTATCAGCGCTTCCCGCGGCTCGCCGAGCGCCGCCGCCAAGTGGCCGGATCGCTGAGTGGAGGTGAGCGAAAGCTGCTTGCGTTCGCGCGGATCATGCTGTTGACCCCAAGTATCTACTTGATCGATGAGCCGACGGAAGGCCTGATGCCTAAAGCGGTCGATGAGATCGGTCACCTGATCGCCACCATCGCGAGGGACGGTGCGGCTGTCGTTGTTGTGGAACAGAACCTGGCGCTTGTGCGCGCGGTAGCCACTCGCGTCGCGCTTATGAACAACGGCCGCATAGAGGCCACCGTGGATTCGCTTGGCGCCGAAGAGGCCGAGCGCTACCTGGGAGTCTGACTTTGGAGTCCTTCACCATCCAGCTCACGAACGGCCTACTGGTCGGCACCACCATCGCTCTCACGGCTCTGGGTCTTAGCTTGGTCTTCGGCATCCTGCACATCGTCAACCTCGCACACGGCGAGTTCTACATGACGGGGGCGTACCTTTGCTGGGCATTCAATGCATGGCTGGGGAATTTCTGGCTCGCAGTGCCGCTTGCGACCGTGTGCACAGCCCTATTGGGCAGCGCGGTGCTGATGATGTTCTTTCGCCGAATGCTGGGCAGCGGGCCCTTGCGATGGGCGTTGCTGACGTTGGGATTCGGCTATGTACTGCGTGAGGTCGCGCAGCACGTATTTGGTATTGATTTCAAACTAGTCGATTTGCCAGTCGAAGGAACGTTGCCCTTTCTCGGCGGCGCCTATCGCTTCCTTGTCATGTGTCTGGGGCTGTCTTTGATCTTGGGCCTGTACCTCTTTCTTGCGTACTCGCGTCAGGGCCTGCTGATCCGAGCTGTTGCAAGCAACGAGGAGGCCGCCACGGTGGTTGGCGTTTCGACGGCGCGCGTGTACTTCCTTGTCTGCCTAGTTAGCGCGGGGCTTGCAGGCGCGGCGGGCGCCTTCATGCTGCCAGTCACAAGCGCCTATCCAACGATGGGTCTGGAGATCTTGATCATGGCCTTCGTTGTCGTGGTGGTCGGCGGTATGGGCAACGTGCGTGGCACATTGTTGGCAAGCCTTCTCGCCGGGGTGATGCAGGCGATGCTTTCGCTCGCGTTGAGGCCGTCGGTTGCATCTCTGATCACCCTCGTCACCCTGATTGTCATCGTGGTCGTGCGCCGCGCGGGAGCGAGCCGATGAAGACGGGAGTGCGCGATCTCATGCGGGTACTTGCATTGTCGGTGCTGGTCGTCGTGCCCTTCGTACTGCGTGACTACGGGCTCTTCATCGCCACCGAGCTGCTGGTCTGGGCGCTTTTCGCCGTGTCGCTTGATTTGCTTCTGGGCTACACGGGCCTCCCGAGTTTCGGGCACGCGGTCTTCTTCGGCTTGCCTGCATATGCGCTCGGCATCATGCTGGTGCGGCAAGACAGCTTCGCGCTCGCTCTGTTTGCTGGCTACGCAGCGGTATTGGTGGCGGCGGCGGTGATCGGCTATTTTGCGCTTCGTACAGGTGGCACTGGCTACATCATCGTGACGCTCCTGGCCTCGTTCGCGCTGTTCACGTTGGCGCTCACGGTCACCGGCGTGACCGGAGGCGAAGACGGCTTATCGATCCCACGGGTGAAATCTTTCAGCGCGCTCTCGCCACGCGAGGCCTACGCCATCGTCGCCGTGGTCACGCTCACCATGTACCTGTTGGCCAGAATGCTGGTTCGCTCCAGCGTCGGTCACCTGCTGCTTGCGATCAAAGGGAACGAGCAACGCGTGCAAGCTCTCGGCTACAACGTTGACTCCGCCAAGTTGCTCGTAACGCTCGTGTCCGCTTTCATCGCGGGCACGGCGGGCATGCTCTACGTGCTTCTCACACGCACGCTGTCTGCCGAACTCGTCGGACCCGCACTCTCGACCGAGGTGGTGATCTGGGTGCTCCTCGGCGGCGTGCAGACCCTCTTCGGGCCGATTGTTGGCGCGGCCGCATTCATGACGCTCAAACAGCTCCTGAGTGCCACGACGTGGTATCCGCTGCTGTTGGGGCTCGTCTTTATCGCAATTGTCCTGTGGGCGCCAAAGGGCCTTGTGTCCCTGATGCCGGCCTCCATTCGACGCACTCCTGGAGGTTCAGAATGAAATCGGAAGACAACTACGAGCTGACGCGAGTCGGAGCCCACACTCCCGCAGGTCGCATGCTGCGCCGCTATTGGCACCCTGTCGGGGTGTCTGCCGACCTGAAGGACACGCCCAAGCTTGTGAAGATTCTGGGCGAGGAGCTGGTCCTGTTCCGCAAGCCTGACGGGCAGTGCGGCCTGCTCGACTCCCGCTGCCCGCACCGGGGCGCCAACCTCGCCACTGGGTACGTGGAAGCAGAAGGGCTTCGCTGCCCGTACCACGGCTGGCTGTTTTCGGTGAGCGGCGCATGTTTGCAGCAGCCCTGTGAGCCGGCGGACAGCCGTTTCAAGGAACGCATCCAGCAAGTGAATTACCCGGTGCAGGAGCTCGGCGGCTTGGTGTTCGCGTATTTGGGCCCTTCGCCGGCGCCTGAGCTGCCGCGTTGGGATGTGTTGGTGCGGGAGGACGGCACGCGCCGCGCGGCGTTTGCGCGCTTTGTTCCTTCGAACTGGCTGCAGCTGGTGGATAACCACCAGGATCCGGCCCACACCACTTGGTTGCACAAGCAGATGCAGCCTTGGCAGGAAACGCCAGAGTGCCACTACTTCGACTCTGCCATCGGCTCAATCGCGGTTGCCGTCCGGCGCGGCCCGCGCGACGAGACCCGCTACGTCCGCGAAGTGCACTTCATCGCGCCCAACGGCATGAAAGTGCCGATCCCCGATCCTGACGAATCAGCATTCAACCAGCCATCGACACTGCGCCATGTGTGGGTGGTACCGATGGACGACTTGAACACCGTCGAGTGGGAAGTGCTGTTCGCCCCTTTCGACGACGACGGTCGTCCCACGCAATTCAAGTACGACGCTGACCCGGCGCTCTACGACATGCCGCGCCCCGTGCCCTACGCGGAATACATCAGGCCGGGCGCAGATGCGTATCCCGACTATGCCAAGGGAGGAGCGCGCGGCGCGACGGTGATCCTTCGACAAGATACGCAGATTCAGTCCAGTCAAGGTGTGATTCAGCCCCGGGAACATGAGCATCTGGCGACGTCCGACCGTGGCGTAATCAAGCTCCGCCGCATCATCAAGGAGTGTATCGACGCTGTTGCCCGGGGAGATGACCCGCGCGGTGTCTTCCGCACGCCACCTCCGGACGGGGTGATCCACGTCGAAGTAGCCGAGACGATCGTCTCGGAGGACGAGTACCGACAACTGCTTGAACACGAGAGCCTTGATGCTGCTCGATCCGAGCGAGGCGCCACCGAGAAGGCTGCTTGATGCCAGTCGAAGCTGGAATCGACCTGCGGGTCCGCGCGATGGAGCGCCTGGCGGATGGGATCCTGTCCCTCACACTCGAACACCCGGACGGCGGTGATCTACCGCCGTGGAGCGCAGGCGCGCACGTGGACCTGGTCTTCGAAGGTATTGGTACTGCGCAGTACTCGCTGTGCGGTCCGCTCGGGGCCCGAAGGTGGCAAGTTGCCGTGCTGCATCGGCCAGAGGGGCGAGGCGTTTCACGCCACGTTCATCGTGCACTGCGGCCCGGTGACCGCGTCCGTGTCGGTCTTCCGCGCAATCACTTCCCGCTTCAACCCGCTCCGGGCTACCTGTTCGTCGCTGGCGGTATCGGCATCACGCCTATCCGGGCCATGATCGAAGCTGCGGACTCCATAGGTACGCCTTGGCAGCTTGCCTACTGCGGAAGGAGCCGCGCCGGTATGGCGTTCATGGACGAGCTCGAAGATCGCGCCGGCCGAGTCCGTGTGTTCCCGGCGGACGAAGCTTGCCGACTTCCCGTGGGCAAGCTCCTCGCGGAGACAGCGGCCGCCGCGGAGGTGTACTGCTGTGGGCCCGAGGGACTCATTGCCGCCGTCCAAGCGGAAAGTGAACGGCTAGGGCGCCCGGCGCCGCATTTCGAACGCTTCTCAGCTGCACCTGCGGCTCTTCAAGGTGAGAACAGACGATTCTCTGTGGTGCTGGCCAGAAGCGGCGTTACGCTCGAGATCGGTCCGGGCCAAAGCATCGCCGATGTGCTCGACGCGCGCGGGGTATTCGTACCGACCTCGTGCCGGCAAGGGGTGTGCGGCTCTTGTGAAACGCGGGTATGCGCCGGCCGAATCGACCACCGGGATTCCATTCTGTCCGAGGCGGAGAAGGAGCGGGGTGACACCATGATGGTCTGCGTTTCACGGGCTCGCGACGACCGCTTGACTCTGGACCTCTGAACCCTCGCCTGTGTCCATCCCTGCTGCGGCTGCCATCGGAATCATTGCCGTGGCCGAGTTGTTCTGTACATCGCTCTGGTTCAGTGCCAATGGCGCCGCAGCCGAACTTCTGCGGGGTTGGGGGCTGCCCCCTTCTTCCGTCGGGGCCCTGACGTCGGCTGTGCAGGGCGGCTTCATCTTCGGGACCCTAGCCTTCGCGCTCTCGAATCTGGCCGACAGGGTGCCTGCCAGCCGCATCTTCTTCGTTTCCGGGTTGCTTGGCGCCCTCGCTAACGCACTGTTCGCATTCGGCGGCTTCGGCTTCGCTCCGTCGCTCGCGCTGCGCTTCGCGGATGGTGTGGCGCTTGCGGGAATTTACCCCCTGGGCATGAAGCTGGTGGTCGGGTGGAATCGGGGCCGGACTGCGGACACGCTCGCAGTGCTGGTAGGCATGCTGGTGCTAGGAACAGCCTTTCCGTACGGGCTACGTGCCTGGGCCCCCGGACTAGACTGGCACTCCACCGTCGCGGCTGCCTCGCTGCTGTCTGTCGTCGGAGCCATCCTCGTTTTGGTCACCGGGGATGGTCCCGATGCCAGATTAAACACCGTCGGCGTTCATCCCAGATTGGGCAGTGTGCTGCAGGCATTCCGAGTGCCCGCCTTCCGCTCGGCCGCGTTCGGATACTTCGGACATATGTGGGAGTTGTACGCCTTTTGGACGCTTGTTCCTTTTTTGGTCGCGCCACTGATGCCAGCCTCTCTAGGCCCCGCCGCCAACTTTGGCGTGATCGCAGCTGGTTTCGTCGGCAGCTTGGTCGCAGGCAGGTTGGCGCGTCGCTTTGGCAGCGCGCCCGTCGCCGCAGTCGCACTGTCCGCTTCCGGAACGATTTGCGTGATCTATCCTTTCACCGCGGCTTGGCCAGACTTCCTGCGGCTAGCAGTGCTTGTGTTCTGGGGCGCCACAGTTGTGGCGGACTCGGCGCAGTTCTCCAGTCTCTCGAGCCAGGCCTGCTCCGCAGATCTGATAGGCAGCGCGCTGGCGGTGCAAAACGCGATCGGCTTTGCCATCAGCATCATGTCGATCAGCCTGGTCACTGAGCTGTTCGGCTCAAAAGGAGAAGCGGCCGTGACCTGGCTTGCGCTTGGTCCTGCCTTGGGATTGGTGGCGATGTTCCTGCGAGGATCGACGAAGTTGCGCTGGCCGAAGTCGTCGCGCTATGAATGAAAATGGGGTTCAGTTTCGACGATTCGCGACTGCCTTGTCGCACGAGGGACGAGAAGATGCCAGCCTTGCGAGTCACTGGCGGTGGAACCCCGATGCATGGAAATTCGGCAGATCCAAAATGACTCAGGCGGGATCGTCCAGGAAACATCTGAGCGGCCGGGTGAGACCTAGTGCGTCCGCAAATACGTCCCCGAGGCTGGGCGACAATCGATTCCGACTACCTAACAGACATTCGCTATGAATCATCCGCTGACGCTTGGCGACTCCGTGCTCGATGAGGACCATCTGAGACTTGAGGACCTTGTTCTCCAACTCCGCGATGCACCCTTAGATGAAGTGTCTCGCCGTCTCGAAGCGGTGCGCGAGCACGCCTCAAGGCATTTCGCTCTGGAAGACATTGAGCTAAGGGCCATGGCGGATGGCAACGCCAAGTGCCACTTGGACGAACATGCGGCGGTGTTGAACTCACTTGACGAGGTGATGGTGGTGCTGACTCAGGTCGATGTCGCGGCAGAGAAGAAGGCACTGCTCATCAATCGCCTCGCGACCGAATTGCACGTGTGGCTGCCGGGGCATGTTCATGAAATGGACGCCGGTGTGGCGTCGCATCGGTCTAAGCAGCGTTTCGGCGGCGCGCCAGTGAAGATCGCGCGGAGGCCGGGCACTTAGCCCACTTCCCACGCTGATCGCTGGAGCTTCGGGCTTCGGTAGCTTCCAGCCCATGTGACGACGCGTCCTCTTCATCACCCAGGTGTTGAATCACCGCGTCCGCGTATCGCGCAGGGTTGCTCCATAAACGAAGGTGCGGCCGCGCCCATGATGTCCCCGTCCGGAAGGCCGTGAAGCAATTCGAACGTTCAGTAGCTGTGGTCCGCGATTAGTACGTTGCGCCTTAAGCACAATCCGAGCGAGCTGCACTCCTAAACCTTCCGAGCTTCCGCCGTCGCGACTTGTTCGACACGCCACATCACGTAGGTCCCGTGTGCGCAGAATCCGGTTGATGTTTCATTTCGTCCAAATCGCGCATCGGCAGCACCTCACTTTCCCGTGTGTTGCGACACTGGCCTCACCGTATCAATGAGTGCGCAATGTACAAGCACATCCTGGTTCCCGTCGATGGTAGTGAGCCATCAAATGGCGCGCTGCGCACAGCGATATCGCTATCAAAAGAGATGGGTGCACGAATTCGCCTGTTGCATGTGGTGGACCGCGCTGTGTACTTGGCCGGCTACGACCCCAGTGGGGGCGTCTCGGCCGATATGTTCGCCACTCTAAGGGACAGTGGGTACCGGATACTCAGAGACGCAGCGACAGCGGCGATCTCGGAAGGGTTGGAGGTCGACCACTTATTGCTGGACGATGCCACCGGTCGGCTAGGTGACCTCGTCGCAAGGGTCGCCCTTCAGTTTGGGGAGGAACTCATCGTGCTCGGGACGCACGGACGCAGCGGTCCAAGCCGTCTCCTGCTGGGTAGTGGTGCGGAGCAGATCATTCGGCTATCTCCAGTGCCAGTCTTGGTTGTGCGCGAGCGCTCGCAAACCGATCTATTTGAAGGCCGCTGAATGATCAGAGACACTTTGAAGGTGTACGTACAAGTGCGGTCTGGCATCAGGGCACCTGTCGCACCAAGCGATCAGTCCCTCGAGCAGCGCGAGCAGGAGCGAGACGCCGGCCTCGCCGCTGGGCCACGCTAATCTGATGCATAGGCAGTTTGCGGAAATCTTCGATCAGCTAGTCGAGGGCGTCGTCTGCGTCGACGCCAACTGGCATTTCACCTACCTAAACCCCTCCGCTCGAAGGCTTCTGCTCGTCGGCGATGAAGTACTTGGGCGCGCCATTTGGGGTCCTTTTGATTTCAGTGCAGAAAGTGACGGTTCGTGCCTCCCCGCAGAGCGAGCATTGGCACGGGGTCGGCGCCAGTAGCACGCGCAAGTGCTTGTCACGCCTTGAGTTTCTGTTGGTCTCCCGATCGGCCGCTGAGGGCTTGTTTGCGTGGTCGATTTCAGCCGCCAGCACTCGTTTTCGCTGCAGTTTGTGACGGCAGGATCTGACCGGCGTAGCGCTCCAGCGGGAATCGGAAGACGCCGCGCAGGTTGATGCCCTCCAGCCGCGTCGGTGCGATGCGCCCGGTCAGCTCCGGCGGCACGATCTGGCGCCTGTTGGCCCACCGGTCCAGTACCGCCTGCATCTGCGCCGTGTTCCATGCCATCACGATGTTGGCCAGCAGGCTCAAGGCGTCGGCCACGGCTTGCATCTCGTCCGCACGCCGGGCCTGGGCCGGCCCTACACGGCCCGTGTAAATCGCACGCTTGAGTGCGTTCACCGCCTCGCCCCGGTTAAGAACCCGGCGCAGCTCCCTGCGGAAGCCGGCATTGACGAAGTAGTCCGCCAGGAAGGCCGTCCTGAGCAGCTTGCCCAGCTGCACACCGGCGTCGTAGATCGGGTCTCCTCTGGCGGCCGCCCCGAACCTGGCCAGCGCCGTCACCGCACTGGCGTGACCTGTCTGCACCGAGGCCGCCAGATGCACCAGCTGGTCCCAATGAGCTTCGATCAGTGTCGTGTCCACGCTGGCCTCACACACGGCGGCGATCTCCACAGGGATTGTCATTCCTCGCGGCACGAACAGGTGGCGTTGCCGCAGTTCGCGCAGCCGCGGGCATAGATCGAAGCCCAGCAGACGCGATAGCGCCATCGCGAAGTCGGTGTAGCCGTGCGTGTCGACAGCCAACTGCGACACCTCCACCCGCTCCTGTCTCACCACCCCTTCGATGGCGGCACCGGCCTGGCGCTCATTGAGCACAATCGGCTGGGCGTGGAAGATTCCCCAACGATCGCGCACGTGGCTGTAAACGCCGATGGAGGCTGTCTGGCGTCGTGGATCCTGGCGTGCCTGCCATACCCGGCGGCTGGTCTCCAGACTCATCATGTCCGAGGAGGCCAGATCGGCTCGGCCCCACGTTGCCGCTACCGCATGGCGCTGCATGAACTCCAGCACCGCCTGGCAGGCCAGGGCCAGCCGCCGCTCATCGCCCGCCCAGCGCATTGCCTGGCGGATGCTGGGAGCCGATAGCTGCGGGATCATGCGGGCGCACTCTGCGGCCGTCAGGCTGGTGCCGTGCGCCAATATGCCGGCGTAGGTCATCAGCAGTTCCTGGCTCGATCTGGGCTCACGCCCGAGCATGATCCAGCTGAAGCGCACCTGAGCGTCCACGGCCAGGATGACCTCTGGCAGTTGCACCTCGCCGATGCGCTGGTCAAGCCGGCTACGCAGTTTGGTGACTTCGGGATCTTCGTCTTCGGCGGCCAGGGGCGCCAAGTGCAACTCGTCGTCCACGCGCAGCAATCCGACGCGAGTGGCAGCCGCCACCGCGTCGATACCTGTGCGAACGCGTGCAAGCAACGGTGTGAGGAAGTCACTGGCCTTGGCCGGCAGCTGCAGCCGGGCGTAGTGGCGCCGGGCTTCGGTCTTCCAGCGCTCATCCGGGATGAACAGCCGCTCGCGGCCGCGGAAGCTCAAGGAGTGCTCAATCCAGACCGAGCCGTTGCGCAGCGCTCGGCGCAAGGCAAACAGAGTGGCCACCTCCAATGCCCGGAACGCCCGCTCACGGTCGACGTCAGCGATGGCTTGACGCCATGCCGGGCCCAGGCGCGCTGCCGTGACCTCGCCCGGCAGGCTCTTGGTGCCGCCAGCGTACAGGGTGCGCAGCCTGTCCAACGCACCGATCGCCGGATGCTCGCCCGTGGCTTGCCAGGCCAGCCCGCTCACTGCCACCAGCAGCGAGCGCACCGGGGCAATGGCGTCGATGAGGTGCTGGCGGATGATCGACGCTCGACTGGGCGGGCGCCGGGCACGCTTGACCGCGACCAGACTGACCAAGCGCGAGCGCAGTTCGGAATCCGGCACCGTCTCCTGGGCCGCAAGATCGGTCAGTTCCTGAAGCAAGTGCTGGTACTGCTGCGCCCAGTCGACGGTTGCCGTCACGCCGTCGGCGCAATGGCGCCAGAGGTCGGCCACACGACGCTGGAACATGAGGATGAGCTGATCTGTGGCCGTCAGCAGGCAATAGCGCAGGAAGCAGGCCATCTCGACCGTGCGCGCCGGCTCCTTGATCCGGGCGCTGATCGAGGGCGCACGGGTGGCCATCCGCCGCGCGTAGCGGCGCACCAGCACGTCGTTGAGCTCACCCAAGTGTTGATCGATGCCCATATCCGTCAGGAACGCGATGCGCTCGAGCACCTCGGTGATCTGGCGCGTCGAGTGCTTGGCCGGTGCGCTCCACAGCCAGCTCTGGCAGTGCTGGCCATCCGGGCGCGCACTGTCCAGCGCCGACGCCCAGCGTTTGAGCAGGCCGGCAGGCACTGCGGCTCGGATCGCCTGGGCCGTGGCGGCCTCGAGTTCGGTCAGTGCAACCGCCACCAGGCTGCGGATGACGCGATCGTGCACGATGAGTAGCCGGTGTTCGTACAACCAATGCCGTGCATGCAGCAGCAGCCGCTCGCGATCAGCGCTGTGGGTCACTTCATCGCGCAGGACTCGCACCAACGCTCGGCGCTGGTGCTCGGTCATCCAGGCAAAGCCCAGCGCCTCGCAGGCCTGCTGCTGGTGATCGAACAGGGTTCGGCCACGAGCGTACAGCGCGCGCAGCGACGCCAGGTCCGGTGTGGTGATGCCCAGCATCTGGCCCAGGTGACGCAGCAACACTGGCGGGACTGCACGCACACTGTTCAACGGTCGGCCACTCATGCGCACGAAACCGATGTGCAGTGCCAGGCCCAGCTTGTGGTTGTCTCCTCGCCGCCTTGAGATCAGTTCCAGCTCGGCTTGACCGAAGCTGAAGAAGGACTGGAGTTCAAAGTCAGTGATCTCACGTGGCAGATCGCGCAGGCCAAGGTATGGGGTCTGCCAGCCTTGCATTTCGGTTGCTCCTCGTCTCCCGGGAAGCAGCCAAAGATACGCCGCGCCAGACCGAACAGCAATCCTTGTGAAATCAACAACTTACCGGCCGAGGGCCGCGCCGTTGCTGGCGATGCGAACCGTCACTTTTGACACTGAAATCAAATGGACCCCGTGCTCAAGCCAATGCGATACGGCTGCCGTCCCGCCGGCAAACCAGCCTTCTACGACACGAAGTATCCCGGGACGTACAACGCTCGCCGCGACAACCTTGAGGGCTTCTGGAAGGGCCAGTTCACCCAACATCACGGCGTCATGGTGGCGACGTGCTTCTACGAAAACGTGGACCGCGACGGCAAGAACGTCGTGCTCGAATTTCGTCCGGACTCTGCTCAACCGATGATGGTGGCCTGCCTGTGGTCTCGCTGGACCGCGCCAGGCGAGCCTGACCTCTTGTCTTTCGCCGCGATTACAGACGAGCCTCCCCCGGAGGTCGCCGCTGCCGGCCATGATCGGTGCATCGTGCCGATTAGGGCCGAGAACATCGATGCGTGGATAAAGCCAAGTTCGCCGGCCGACAGCTATGCAGTCCTGGATGACCGCGAGCGCCCGTACTACGAACACCGCTTGGCCGCCTAGTTGGACGGGCCGAATCTCTGATGATCTTGTGGAATGTACCGCGACTCGCTGCGCGACACGAACTCAGTCCTCAAGACGAGAAAGCAATTGCTCAGAAGTTGGCTGAAAAGTTGGGTGTTTCAGTGGCCACAGCCAGACGGTACATGAGAGATGCAAAAGAAAGGCGCGGAGAAGCGCTGTAGTAAATCCGCCGTTGCGCAACCGCGCCGGCGGAGGATTATTCATCAGAGGACAAGCACCGTGGAACTTGAACATGTGATCATGCAACGCGAGGGGGAACGTGCCCGGCGGCTGGCGGGACAGGTTGAGCGCCAACTTCGTGAGGTGCGCGCGAAGCAGGGCGGTGCGCGCCGAGTCGCCATGCTCATCTATCGCGCGGCCGATGAGGGCATTCGGCAAGCCCAGGCCGAGGTTGATTGCAAGCGCGGGTGCTCGATGTGCTGCCACTACCACGTAATGGTTTCGGCGACCGAAGCACTGGCTCTGGCGCAACGCGCCAAGGACATGCCCCCCGAACAACTGGATCGTGTCACGCTGCGGTTGGAAGATAACGTCGCGCGTACCGCGACCATGACGCGCAGTCAGCATATCTCCACCAATGTCCCTTGTGCATTCCTCGAGAGCGACGAGTGCACGATCTATGAGGACCGACCGCTGGCATGTCGCAAACATCATTCGAAGCAGGTCGAGATCTGCCAGCGTACCTTCGCTGATCCTGGCCACGACGCGAACCATGAGCAGGACCTCGCCTGGATCGTTTCGGCCGAAGCGGTCATCCAAGCGAACGATGCCGCGAGCAAGCGGGCAGGTTTCGACGCCACGCGGTACGAGATGAGCGCAGCAGTCCTGGCCGCGCTCAAGTCGACGTCTGCGTCTCAGCGCCGCTGGCGCGATGGCAAGCTTGCATTTCCGAATGTCCTCGACAAAAGCTCCGTCTAGTTCCCGGCAACTTTTTAGCCTCTAGGCGCTTCGCTAACCGTGCGCAACTCGAAGCGGCACGGGACCCGACGCTGCATAAGCTGCGCGAGGAATACCGCGCCAGCCTGCTGTGGCGTGCGGCACCAAGCCGTGACACCGATACGCTAGCAAGGCAGATCCTGCCGTCGCCTGAAAGGCCCAATTTACGATTCACGCCTTGACGTCTTTGCGGTCCTGATTGGCGTCGGTGCGGACGGGTGGTGCGAAGCTTGAGGCACGGCCGGCTCGACACCGCGAGGCTTGCCCGAGCGACGGGCGCGCGGAGGTGACAACCGACGGTAGCTCTTGGCAAGCAGCCCCTTCGGGATGAGCCCTTCCTGCGCGAGATCGCTGTACCCGTCTTCCCACCGGATCGCGCGATGCTTCTCCAGGATCTTCACGGTATCGAGGGGCTTGCCGGTCGCCCTCCGCTTCAGGCCAGGCACAGCGGCGTAGACGTCCCACAGCTGCTGGCCGTCCAGCTCGTTCGCGAAGCCCGCGCCCCCAACAACAGCGACCAACGCCTCAAGCCGTTCGGGATCTTCGTCGGAGAATTGATGGAAGAATGCTGACCCCACATCCAGATCGTGGCCGGTCATGACGAACAGCGCCTGGTCGGCGAACTTCATCATCTGATCCTTCGTTGGGTGCGACGGAAAGTCCACGACGATGACCTTGCACTCGTCGACCACGGCGCTCTCCACAGACGTGTAGGTTGGCAGCGCGAGGATGATGTCCGGCGGAGTGATCTCGCGACCATAGGAGCCGCGCGTATTCTCGACCACCAGCGCCACGCGCCCGAGCGTGGCCAGAAGCGGCAGTACGATCTCCAGGGTGGACCAGCGGCTACTCTCATGGGAGGCGGCGGTACTTGCGACGAAGAGGCCCGTACTACGAACCGCTAGCGCCGCACGGACCGCGTCGCGCACCGCCGGTGGCGCCTCAACCCTGGGCGGGGGAAGGGTTTGCGGGCCGGGCCGCGGGCGCTCCCCGACGAACTGCTCGAGCACGCGGAGTTGGCCATCCGCATCCACCACGCCCCGCAGGTTGGGGTCCACGAAACCGGCTGGTTCGTTCAGCCGCAGCAGCAGTGCCAGGTCGTGATGCAGGTTCTTCGGGTCCAGGGTCTCGCAGACCAGGAGCACGCGCATGTCCGATTCGGCGCAGTTGCTGGCCGCGATCAGACGAGCGCGATTGTCTTCCCAGTTCTCCGCGTTCAGCTCCATCGGGCCGGTTACCACGAGGGTGCCTCGGGCGACCTTCGACAAGCCGGCAGAGGAAAGGCCGTGCTCACCCAACACAATGGCCGCGTCCTCCCCCTGACATACACCATCGGTGAAGAACAACTCGTCGCCGGTCTCCTCCAGGTAGATCTGAACGGCCGCCGCAGCTGCCTTCCCTTCGGTGCAGGCGTAGATGCCTGGGCGCGGTCCATCAGGCCAAACCTGAAGGCCAGCATCTCCGGCGATCAAGCGCAGCAGCGCGTCGACCTCAATCTCGGGTCCACCGCCATCGACAACTCGCCGCGCCAGGCGGGCCGCGGCCGGGCGATTCGGCACCGCGGCGTCCAGGCGCGAGGGCATGGAATTCGCCTCGGGCCAGTTGCGTAGCCCCGCGACCGACGCGAGAAAATCCAGCGCCTGGTTGTGCGAGAGCTTGAAATTGCGCTCCGCCAAGAGCGCGCGAAAAGGCTTGGCGAGCAGCCGGATGTGCTCAATATGCATGTCGGTTCTCCATCGGGCTCGAAGTCCGGTGCACGCTTTGCGGATCGCCCATGAAGAACTGAATGTCCGTTGATGGGGGGTTGAGTCTCCGTCTTCGTCGTGCCCGTGAGGGCGCGTGCGGCAGGCGTCGGAGAAGCCAGTCCAAACGTTACCACACCCGGTGCTGCGGAATCAACCGGGCAGCCCAGGGCAGGCCTAGCCGCTCAAGGGCGGCAGAGGCCCGTCTCGCAGCGCAAGGTGCCGTTGCAGTCCGAGTTCGAATTGCAGGTTTCGCCGGCCATACGCGACTCAGGACGGAAAGCGCCGCCTGTTGCCGGTGTGGTGAAAGCCGCGGCGGCGGCCGCCGAATCGGTGGCGGAGCACATGGCGCGCTCGCAACGTAGTTCCCCCGCGCAATCGGAGTTCGAATTGCATGACTCGCCTGCGCGCCGCGACTCCGGCGCGAAGCCGCCGGCGCCCGGGGCTGCCGGCGGCGCGACAGCCGGGCTTGCAACGGCTGCGCCGGCGGTGGATGTGCCCAACGCCACAAAAACCCGCTGCCCCTGGCCGATGCTTCCCAGGGAGTCGAGCGAGCGGCGGCCACGCAGGTAGTCGTTGATGACGATCAGCGCGTTGATCCGGTCTTCGTTCAGCGGATGCGTAGCGAGCAGCGCCGATCGCGATTCTTCGCGCGAGTTCGTTGACATCGCGTTGTTGAAGGCCGTCACATTCTGCGACGCCTGTGCGCAGACCATGTTGGTGTTGTTCACGTTCTGCTGGGTGCGCAGCCGCGGGTCAGCGGCCAGCTGGCCACGCATCTGTTCGCACCGCGCGACCTGCGATTCGACTTGGCGCTTCGCAGTGGCGATCTCGAAATCGTTGCGGCTGCGCGCCTGGGACTCCTGGGTGGCCAACCGGCGAAAGAAGTTCACGCCGGCCAGCGGGTTGTACCCAGCCTTGAATGCCAGATGCGCACCGTAGGCATCTGCTTCCTGCTCATCCTGTCGGCTGTAGGCCCCGCCAAAGGCGCCGGCGATCAATTGGCGCTTGTCCTTCTTGGTCGGATCGCGCGTGAGGACTCCACTCAACGCGGCGATGGAGCCAAGCAGCTGCGTGAAGTCCTGCGAACGCCGCAGGTTCTGCTTCAATAGTGAATGGGCGATTTCGTGCCCAAGGACGAAAGCCAGTTCGTCGTCGGTTCGCGCGCGGTCAACCAAGCCGGTGAAAACGTAGATAAATGGGCCCCCGTTGACGAAGGCGTTCTCCGTCGGTGGCTGGGTCCCCAGGACGCGAACGGACCATTTCCCCGGATCTTGGCCAGCCGCTGCGAGAAGCCGAGTTGCAATGTTGGCGACCCGGTCGGTCCGGGCATCCTGCACCAAGTAGACGTCCTGGCCCTGGTTCTTGCCGGTGCGCAACAGCGTGTCGTCAGCGCGTCGGGCTTGTTCGATGACCTGCGGCGGCAGCGGCGAAGAGATTGCCGCGCGGATCGACTCGACGCTATGCGAGTCGTTCAGAAGGCTTTGGGCGTGCGCCGGGCCGGACAGTCCAGCGCAGGCTGCGACACCCAGCGCGATCAAGTACTGGCAGCAGGTGGTTCCCATGTGATCCCCTCCCGCCCTGTGGTCGGCGGCAGGAACATTGTCGGGCAAGCCACAGGTGGCGTCACCAGGGCCGCATGTCGCGCCGCCCAGGCGCTTGAGTGGGCTCGCTTGCGTATCCCGCCTCCAGTACGAACTCTTAGTCGAGCAGGTGGGCGACGCCCCGGTCGTCCAGCAGTTCACCGGGTCGCGTTCCGCGCTCCGGGCACACGACAGGGTCGCCCCCCCGGTCTTGTACGTGCTGCTTGCGCCGCCCACTTATCATGCGGATGAGTAGGTGGGCGCATCCAGGCGCCCAGGCACGTAGGCGGGGGACACTCTTTGGACGCACTCAACAACACGAATATCGATCGTGGTTCGCTTTGGCATCGGTGGGATCCGCATATCCACACGCCCAACACCGCGCTGAACAACCAATACCGGGGCGCCGATCCCTGGGAGGCCTTCTTGTCGAAGGTCGAGGCATCCGATCCCTCAATCGAAGTCCTGGGCATCACCGACTATTTCAGCATCGACAACTACGAGAAGGTGCTCGCCTTCAAGCGCGCGGGACGCCTGGGAAAAATCGGCCTCATCTTCCCGAACGTGGAATTGCACTTGAGCATTGAGACCAATCGGGGGGCGCCGCTCAACCTCCATCTGCTGTTCCCGCCGGACGATCCGGACCATGTGGACCGGATCAAGCGCTTCCTGCTCGAGTTCGAGTTCCAGTACCAAAAGGACAACTTCCGGTGCTCGCGCGAGGACCTGATCCGGCTCGGGATGCAGCATGCACCGGATACAACCGATCCTGAGGCGGCCCGCTCGATCGGTGCCAACCAGTTCAAGGTGAGTTTGGAGCGGCTGATGGAGGCGCGCAACAAGCACGACTGGGTCAAGGCGAACGCGCTGATCGCAGTCGCCGGCGGCCAGAAAGACGGCACGTCGGGCCTGCGGGACGCTTCGGACTCCTGGGCGGCACACCGCAAGAATATCGAGCAGCTCGCGCACATCATCTTCGACTCCAATCCGAACCAAGTCCGGTTCTGGCTTGGCCATGGTACGCTGACGCGGCAGCAGCTTGACGAACAGTACGACGGCCTCAAGCCTTGTCTGCATGGCTCGGACGCTCACAAGCCGGAAACCGTTGGCGTTGTCGATCAACAGCGCTTCTGCTGGATCAAGGGCGATCTGAGTTTTGAATCGCTGCGCCAGACCTGCCTGGAGCCGGAGGAGCGTGTCCTCCTCGGCCCCGAACCGCGCCGCGGCTCTCTGCAGAGCCACACCATCCACACAATGAACGTTACCGGCGCTTCGTGGCTCACCAAGCCGACCATCCCGTTAAATCCCGGACTTGTGGCAGTCATCGGTGCACGTGGATCTGGCAAGACGGCCCTGGCCGATTTGGTGGCCGCCGGCGGCTTTGCTCTCTCTCCCCACATAAAGAAGGAGTCGTTCGTCACCCGCGCCCACGAGCACTTGGCCACGTGCAAAGTGGAACTTGCCTGGGAAAACGGCGAGACCACGGGCAACGAGGTGATTCATTCTGACATGGAGGATCTTCTGGACGAACCCCACGTTCAGTATCTCTCCCAGCAATTCGTTGCCGAACTGTGCAACGCCGAGGACGCTAACAATCCACTGAATGCGGAGATAGAACGGGTGATTTTCAACGCGCACCCGCGCGACGAGCGAATGGGCGCGTCGACTTTCGCGGAGCTGCTGGACCAGCAGCTTGAAGGGTCGCGCCAAAAGCGCCGCCGCCACCAAGATACCCTGCGCAAGGCGTCCGGCGACCTGACCGCGGAGCGCATGCGCAAGGCGGGCCTGGCCGCGCTCATCAAGGAACGTGAGGACAAGGCCAAGGCGCTAGAACAGGACAAGCGCGATCGCTCCTCGTTGATCCCAAGGGGAAACGAAGAGCGCGCCAAGCGCCTGGAGGAGGTCACGCAGGCGGCCGAGCAGAGACGTCAGCTGGTGGAACGATCGAAGCGCCGCGTCCAGACCTTGTTGCACCTGGAGATGGACATCGCCGACTTTCGCGATCGCCGGGCTCCCGATCTCTTGAGCGAGATGCAGCAGGAGCGGCAGGACACGGGGCTGTCGCAAGACGACTGGAACCAGTTGAAGGTGGATTTTGTCGGTGACGTGGACTCACTGTTGCAGGCGCGGCTCCGCGATGCGCACGCGCTCGTAGCGCGATTGCAAGGCCCGGCTGACTCCGATCCAGCGGTTCGCCCCGACGTCGACCCCAAGGTGGCGCTCATCGCCTACGAAGCCGATCTCGCCAAGCAAACCCTGTCGTTGCTCGATCGTGAAGTCGCGCGCCTGAACCAGCTGGTCGGCGCCGACCAGAACAAGGTGAAACGCTACGCGACCCTGACCGACAAGATCACTAAGGCAGAGGGCGCGCTGGTCAAGCTCGACGAGCAGATCAAGCGGGCGCGTGAGGCCGACGACAGGATTGAGTCGCTGATCCAGTTGCGCCGAACCTCCTATGAGGGAATCTTCGAGGCCATCGTCGAAGAGGAGTCCGCGCTCGGCCAGCTCTACGCGCCCATCAAGGCGAGGATCGCGGCCGATACCGGCTCGATGGCGAGGCTTGCATTCACCGTAAAACGCCAAGTGGACATGGAGCGGTGGGCCGCCGTGGGTGAGTCGTTGCTGGACCTTCGGACCGGACCGTTTCGCGGCCGTGGGCAACTTCAGGAGGCGGCCTCTTTGGCTTTGCTGCCGGCGTGGCAGCAAGGCACTGCGAATGAAGCGGCTGCAGCGCTCCTGTCCTTCGTGAAGGCGAACGAGGACAACCTGCGGGCGCATCGGCCCGAGAACACTGACCTGCGCGAGTGGGCGCAACGCGTCTCGGACTGGCTGTACAGCACCGACCACATCAAAGTGGCCTACAGCCTCCAGTACGACGGCGTTGACATCGAGCAACTCTCCCCAGGCACGCGCGGCATCGTGCTGCTGTTGCTCTACCTGTCGATCGACGCTGAGGACGATCGGCCCTTGATCATCGACCAGCCGGAAGAGAACCTTGATCCGCAATCGGTTTTCGAGGAACTGGTGACGCGGTTTCGCGAGGCCAAGAAGCGGCGCCAGATCATCATCGTCACCCACAACGCCAACCTCGTGGTGAACACCGACGCCGACCAAGTCATCATCGCTTCCTGCGGGCGCCACCGCCCGGGCCAGTTGCCCGAGATCTCCTACGAGTGTGGCGGGCTTGAGAACCCGGTTATCCGGCGGCGTGTGTGCGAGATCCTTGAAGGCGGCGAGCGGGCATTCAAGGAACGTGCGCGCCGGCTGCGTGTCGTACTCTGATCGGCGCCGCTTTCGCCTGACGCGGAAAGCCGTTCGACCGCCCCCCCGGTCGTCAACGGTATTCCTAGACGAGCGGAAGCCCAGCGTGGCTATGCGCGCCGGTTCAGGTTCAATCGAGCAGTCGGGCCACGCCAGATCGCGCGAGTTCTTCCGTCCGCATGTAGCCCACCGCGGTGGCCACCGACGTGTGGCCGGACATGGCCATCGCCTCATTGATCGGCATCCCGCGCTTACCAGCCTCGGTGAGAAATCCCGCGCGCAGCGAGTGCGCCGAAAACTCCCCCTCATCCAGCCCCGCGGCCGCGCAGCGCCGCTGCACGATCAGGCGCACCGCCGCCGGCGTGAGCGGCCCCGCGATGTGCCCGCCCTTAAGCACGCGCCGAAAAATCTTGCCCTCGCGCGCGATGCCCTGGTCGTCCAGCAGCTCGAGCCAGGCGCCCAGCGCGCGTGCGGCCTCGCCAACCACGGGCTTGGCGTCATCCGGGCGGGCCTTGCCTGACTGGTTGGTCTTGGAGTGCCCCAGACGGAAGCGGTAGCCGTCCGATGCGCTGGCCAGCTGCGCGAACGCGGCATCTGCGATCTCTGAGCGCCGGCGCCCGCCGGTGGCGAAGCCGAACGCGAGCAGCGCCCGGTCGCGCACGCCTTGCGGTGTGGCGTCGCAGGTGGCCAGCAGCCTCCCCATGCGAGCCGCGTCCAGCGCCGCCTTCTTGTTTTCGGTGACACCGTCCTTGGCGTGGGCTTTGCGCAGCTTGGCCAGCAGCGCGCGCACCGCCTGGTCGTGGGTGGGGCAGGGCTGCTTGCGGTCGCGGTGCAGGCGGGCCAGGGCCGCCAGGCGCAACGCCAAGGTGCTCAACGCAACCGGCTCGCCCGCGCCCGTGAAGCCCGCGGCGGCGAGCGCCAGCGCGTAGGCGGCCGGCAGCTGCAGGGGTCTCCTCGTTTTCAGTGCAATAAGTGACGGTACGCAAAGCTAGCACTGGCGCGGGGGTGGTCTGGGTAGACCGTTGATTTCATTGACTTTCCTGTTCGCTTTGTAAACGGGTATGGTGGCCT
>NZ_JBMSDV010000010.1:0-16184 GCF_049445855.1 Variovorax sp. VNK109
TATGGGACGACCTGCAGGGTGGATGTTGAAGCTGACGGGGCGAGGGGCGATGCGCTCGCCAGGTGCACCGTCGCTTCGGCGTGAGATGGAGCGGCGGTTCTGGAAGCAGATCGCAACCGGGTGCACAAGCGAGAGGGCTGCCGAAGCGGTGGGCGTATCGTCAGCTGTCGGCTCGCGCTGGTTCCGGCATCGTGGCGGCATGCCATTGTTCATGTACAAACCTGTTTCCGGAAGATATTTATCATTTGCGGAGCGCGAAGAGATTGGACTTCTGCGAGCCCAGGACGTTGGTGTGCGGGAGATCGCCCGCCGCATTGGGAGAAGCCCTTCTACAGTCTCACGAGAGCTGAAACGCAATGCTGCAACTCGCGGAGGCAAGCTCGAATATCGGCCGTCTGTTGCGCAGTGGAAGTCAGAGCTGGTTGCCAGAAGGCCGAAGCCGGCGAAGCTAGTGACGAACCAGCAACTGCACCACTACGTCCAAGACCGCTTGGAAGGCAAGATTCATGATGCTGCTGGCCGTGAGGTTGCCGGCCCTCGACAGGCACCGTTCCAGGGTCGCAACAAACCTCATCGAGGCGACCGAAAATGGGTCAATGGCTGGTCGCCCGAACAGATTGCCAACCGGCTGCACGTCGACTTCCCGGATGACAACTCCATGCGTATCTCTCATGAAGCCATCTACCAAGCGCTCTATATCCAGGGTCGTGGCGCTCTCAAGCGCGAGTTGGTGCACTGCCTGCGTACCGGGCGAGCGTTGCGCGTACCTCGAGGCAGGGCACAAGCCAAGTCATGGGCACACGTGAGCGAGGATGTGATGATCTCCAGTCGCTCCGCAGAGGCGGATGATCGCGCCGTTCCAGGACATTGGGAGGGTGATCTGATCATTGGCTTGAACCGCTCCGCGATCGGCACGCTGGTCGAGCGATCAAGCCGGTTCACAATGCTCGTGCACCTCCCTCGAGAGAGCGGCTATGGACTAGTGCCGCGAACGAAAAATGGCCCCGCGCTGGGAGGCTATGGAGCCGTGACCATGGCCAATGCGCTTAAGAAGACCGTGACGACCCTACCGGCCCATCTGAAGCAATCGTTGACTTGGGACCGAGGCAAAGAGCTATCGGACCATGCCCGGTTCACGATTGAGTCGGGAGTGAAAGTCTTCTTCGCTGATCCCCGTAGCCCATGGCAGCGCGGCACGAACGAAAACACGAATGGCCTCCTGCGGCAGTACTTCGCCAAAGGCACCGACCTGTCCCGATGGAGCGACCAGGAGATCCATGCCGTTGCCAATGCGCTGAACACCAGGCCCCGAAAAACACTAGGCTGGAGGACGCCAGCCGAAGCTTTGAATGAGTACCTAAAATCCAGTCAACAACCCAGTGTTGCGACGACCGGTTGAATCCGCCCAATTCGCCAGCTACGACTGGCAGGACTTCCTGAAGGAGCATGCCTTGGTGCCCAGCATGAGCCGGCGGGGCAACTGCCATGACAACGCCGTGGCCGAGAGCTTCTTCCAGCTCTTGAAGCGCGAAAGGATCCGGAGAAAGATCTACACGACCCGCGAAGACGCTCGCCGGGACGTGTTCGACTACATCGAGATGTTCTATAACCCCAAACGCCGCCACGGCAACAACAACCGGCTCTCGCCGGTGGAGTTCGAGCGGCGGTACTTCAACACGCTCGCGAGTGTCTAGAGAAGTGGGGGCGATTCAACATCGAGCAGGAGCACGTCGATCTGGCCCGAGCTGGCCAACTCCACCGCTTCTTCTCCGTTCTCGACCGCGGCAACAACGCGAACTTGTGCGGACTTTCCGAGCGCCCCCGTTAGAAGGATGCGGACGAACTCGTCGTCGTCGGCGATCCCAACGCGTATGCACTTCGGCGACATAGCCGCAATGTATGTGAGTTAGGGCTACGCTGAAAAAGTCCACCAATCCGCCCTCTCGCGCGTTGATGGAAGTATGAAGCAAATGACCCTCGCCGTGGCCTCCGATGCTGGTTTCGAGCCATACCGCCGGCGCACCCGGCGCGACGAGTTCCTGCAGATGATGGATCGGATCATCCCCTGGGCCGAGCTGTGCGCGGTGGTGCAACCGCACTACGCCAAGGGCCTGGGCGGGCGCCCTCCGATCGGGCTTGAGCGCATGTTGCGCATGCTGTTCGTGCAGCACTGGTTCAACCTGGCTGACGAGGCCTGCGAGGACGCGCTGTACGACATGCCCAGCCTGTGCCACTTCGTGGGCATCGACCTCGGCCGCGAGCGGGCGCCCGATGGCACCACGCTGTTGAAGTTCCGCCGGCTGCTGGAGGACAAGGATCTGGGCAAGCATCTGTTCGCCAAGGTGGGCGAGGTGCTGCAGGCCCGCGGGATGAAGGTGGGCACCGGCACCATCGTGGACGCCACCATCATCGCTGCGCCAAGCTCCACCAAGAACGCCGATGGGCAGCGCGACCCGGAGATGCACCAGACCAAGAAGGGCAACCAGTGGCACTTCGGCATGAAGCTGCACATCGGCGTGGACAGCCACTGGGGCGTGGCTCACAGCGCGGTGGTCACGGCCGCCAACGTGCACGACAAGCACCCGCTGCCCGATCTGCTGCACGGCGATGAGCTCAAGGTCTATGGCGACAGCGCCTACGCGAGACAGGAGGAGCTGATCGCCAGCAAGGCGCCGGCGGCCAAGGACTGCACCAACCAGCGGGTGCGCAAGGTCAATGGCGTGGCCGATGAGATCGAGCGCGCCCGCAACCGCAAGAAGTCCAAGGTGCGCGCCCGCGTCGAGCACGTCTTCGCGGTGATCAAGCGGCAGTGGGGCTTCAGCAAGGTGCGCTATCGCGGCCTGCACAAGAACGCCACGCGGGCGTTCACGATGCTCGCGCTGGCCAACATCTACATGAGCCGAGGGCTGTTGCTGGCCAAAGTCCGCCCGTAGGGGCGATAAGGGGGCCGCGAGGCCTTCGAACCCCCCTTGAAGGGGCATGAAAAGAGCCCGAAACGGGGCCGAAAGCGCGGACTCCCACAATGCGAGATAAGGAAAGTGAGCGACCGGGGAAAACAGGGGCTATTTCAGCGTAGCCTTAGCGCGAGCCGTCTGTGCACACATCGATGTGTCCGCATAACGTTGAAGCTCCTTTACACGTAGGAGCCGAAACGACACCGAGCGACCTAGGGAGACTCGTTTAACACCGGCGTGTTAAGCGGGGTCTCCGCCGTTGTCCACTGAGAGCATTCGAGTTTGCGCGTGCTATCCTTGAGACTCGTTTGACGCTTGCGTCATCCGCAGTCCTCGTGACTGCATTGAACAACACGCAACCTTTGTAGGCCGTCCACCCTCGTGTGGCGGCCGACCTGGCGAAGCAGCGCTGTCCACATCCAAGCTCCCTCGGGAGCTTCGTAGGACTCTCCAACGCGCCGCGCTGCCAGCCTTGGCTGCTGGGGCCTTCCTTGCGGGCCGGAACACATCGTCCTGTGTGCGCTTTCCAAAGAGAGCGCAGACAGGGCGATGTGCCCGGTTTCAGATAGGAGAGTCCCATGCATGCTATCAATTGCCCCAAGGGCCCTGCCCTTCTGGCGAAAGCGGGCGTCTCGTTGTCCGACGCGCAGTGGTTCTACCGGAACCAGCGTGGCGGTGCGACGATGAGCGACACGGCCCGCCTGGATTCGATCCGCCGCAAGGTGTCCTCGTTCCTGGCGCAGTGATCCTCAACCCGCGTGCGTGGTCTTCCATTTCTGGACGTGCTGCGGATCAACCTACTCAACGAGAAAAGGGGCAGCACCTGTCGGCGCTGCCCCTCTTCCACTTTCTGGCTCCCGCTTTTCAGCGTTCGTCTTCCGGCCTGTCGTCCGGGCCAACGTGTGCGGCACCAGCACGTGCGTCTGGATCGTGTGCGCATAGGTACCGCCGCCGCATTTCTGAAACGTGCCGTTTTCCCAGCCGTCCGACTGTTGGGTGGCGGGCACGCCGCGCTCAAAGGACGCGCATGTTCACTCCTTCGGGGCAGTTCGCCCCCGTTGATTATGTTGGTCCGCAGCCGTCGCCGTAGGCGCCCTGCGGGAGCACCCAGTCGTCGATGAAGACGGGATGGTTCCACTCGCGGCTATTCGCGATCGCGACCCACTTCGGATCGAACTCGTACGGGGTGCCGGCGTTGGCCAATTCCTCGACGGTTTTACTGCGATGTATCGTGATCGTGAACCGGCGCTCGTAGTTCGCGATCTGCCCGAATTGCGCGGGCGCGATCGCACGGACCGATGCCCACTGGTTCTTGCCTCCGAAGATGCAAGCGATCCTCTATGTAGCTTGTACGCCAAGAATACAACTTGGCCTGACTGGCGCTCAGACGGGCAAGTGCGTGAACGCGTCCAGCATGCGCGTGTGGGCGCGAGCGCAGTGCCGGACGTAACGCCACGAGCCGTCCCCGAAGCGCCGCAGGTCGTCGTGATACGTCCCGACCATGTACAGGCTGCTCTCACCGGTCGGCAGCGTACGGTAGAGCGCGAAGGGCGTTTCGCTTCGCGCTGCATCGCCGCTCACCTCGACCATTGGGAGGGAGAGCACGTGGAGGCGTTTGGCCGGGTCGCGTACGTGGCGGGGGACCTCACTCACCGTCTTGCGCAGAAGTTCCAACGGCTGCGACCACCAAGGTGTCCAGCGTTGCAGTTCAGGGCTATAAGAGGTGATCTCATAAGCGCCATCGGCATCGAAGAGCGCGATCCAGTCCGCAAGCTTTTCGTCATCGAGGAGCCACGCGGTCTGCAGGACGATACGCTGCACGGCCGCAATGTCGTGGTCGAGAGCCCCCGTCATGCCGTGACCTCCGCCGTGGGACTTGCGGACGAGCCGTAGGGTGCGCTTGCGGGCCGGCCCATCAGGCGCTCCCACTCCTGATAGTAGGCGCGCAAGTTGGCGTCGTCTGTCGGATTCAAGTTTTCTTCGCGCGCGAGGATGCTGTAGCGCACGGCATCGGCCTTCATCGAGCGGTACTGCGATTCGACAGCGAGCAGATCCTCCGGCAAGTTCCGCCCCGCCGGGCCCCAGAACATGTTGTGGTGGCGCTGGCGCACTTCGCGCGTTGCCTCGTCGTCGCCTTTTAATCCGATGCCGCGCCATTCGATGAGCACGCTCTGCTCATCCAGCGGAATCATGCGATCCACGCGGACGACGTTAGAGCGGATGTTCACCATCAAATCGGGGAAAAAGTTGACCACCCGCATTTCGTTGTCCTGCAGCCCGGGGAGCGTGCCGCCCGTGATGTTGTCGTAGCCGCCGCGTTCGTAGGCGACAGTGGCCTGTCCGTCAGACCAGTAGCCACTGTGGCCGTGCGGAAAGAGCCGCAGCCGCATCGGGCTCGTCTTCCCCAGCACCCACGGCTGCGTTTGCCGGTTAATGGCGTGCAGCATGCTGTGGTATCGCTCGCTGTTGTTGTCCTGCCAAAGCTTCCAGTTGGTCTTGACGATGGCCTTGTGAAAGTGGAAGACCTCCAGTGGCGCATCGCCGAGTGGCTGTCGTAGCGGCTCAAGGACGTCCCCGAGGAATTGGACGAGCGGCTCGGCCTGGTCGTCCAGGTTGACGAACACGAAGCCGAACACCAACTCGGCGCGAACTGGGACGAGACCGAGCTTCGTCTTGTCCAGACCAACTGCTTCATAGCCTTCGGGCTTGGCCACGGCACGCAGTTGACCGTCTAGCCCATAGTTCCAGTGATGATAGAAGCACGTGAACGAGCGCGCATTGCCCGATTCCGTACGCACGACTTCGGCGGCGCGGTGGCGGCATACGTTGTAGAACGAGCGCACGGCGCCCGCTTCGTCGCGCACCACGACGATGGGCTTACCGGCTACCTGTGTGCAACGGAAGTCGCCGGCTTTCGCGAGCTCGCTTTCATGGCAGACGAACTGCCAGGTCTTCGCGAAGATGTTCTCCTGCTCCGCGCGGAAGATCGCGGGGTCCGTGAAGATGCGATTGTCGAGATAGTGCGTGGGCGGCAGAGACGGCGGGATGTGGCCAGGATTCATGGGGGTTACTCCGGTTTCACGTCGGCTTGCTGCGCCACGCGGGCCCATGTCGTGGCCTCACGCTGGAGAAAGCGGCCGAAGTCTTCAGGCGTGTTCGCGACGATGTCGAACTCGGCGGCGGCGATGCTGCCTTGTGCGCTGGGCGAGCGCAGCGCCTTCGCGATATCTTCCTGGATCTTGCGGACGATGGGCGCCGGTGTCGTCGCCGGCGCGAGGAAGCCGATCCAGACCGGCGCTTCCAAATTCGGGAAACCCGCTTCGGCCATGGACGGAACACCGGGCAGGGACTTGAGGCGCTTCCCGCCGGTGATCGCCAGCGCTTTCAGCTTGCCGTCCTTCACATAGGGAAGCACGTTGGCCGAGGCAAACACGCCGGCGCTCGTCTGCTTGCCGAGCAGGTCGGTCAGCGCCGGACCCGCGCCCTTGTATGGGATGTGCCTGACGTCGATGCCCGCGCGTGACTTAAAAAGCTCCATGGTCAGGTGTGAGGCACTGCCAGTGCCGATCGAGCCGTAGTTGAGACGCGAGTCCGGCTTTTTCGCAAGTGCCACGAATTCGCCAAGCGTGTTGACGGGCAGGTCGGGATTCACCACCAGCACCTGTTCGGAGGTGACTCCGAGGGTGACTGGCGCGAGCTCCTTGATGTCGTATTGCAGGTTCTTGGAAAGGAACGTACTAATGACGAGCGGGTTGAATCCGACCAGCAATGTGTGGCCATCTCCCGGCGCCTTCGCGACGAGCGCCGCGGCAATATTGCCTGACGCGCCCGGCCGGGGCTCGGCGATGACGGGTTGCCCCCACATCTCCTGGAGCCGTGGCGCAACGAGGCGTGCGACGAGATCCACTGTGCCGCCTGAGGCGGGAACGACGATGCGGACCGTCTTGGTAGGGGTCCAACGTTGCGCGAAGGCGGGTGCCCCAATCAGAGAGGCGGCAAATCCGAGCCCCATCGCGCGGCGCACACGGTTGGGTGATGAGGAGGTAGTCATGATCCGATCTTAGTGCGCACACCGAGCGGACCAGTCGAGGATTTCCCGGTAAGTGTCCGCTCTATGGACGCCAATCAGAGTTCAAAGAAACATTGAAATCTCTCGCGCCGTACGGATAGCTTCGCGCTGGCACTCGCGCAGCAGGGGACCGCGCAGGCGCAGCCCGGAACCGAAGATGCACACGGCCGCCACAGCCTCCCCGGTGCGGGCGATGACAGGGGTAGCCACGGCCACCGACCCCGCGATCAATTCGCTGTGAGTTACAAGCACCCCATCGGCGAGCACGGCTGCGATTTCCTTCAGCGCAAGTTCACGGTCGCGCCGCGAAGCGAGCGCGAGCGCGGCGCGGCGTTGCTCGGGCTGCATGTGGGCGAGCAAGACCTTTCCACTCGCGCCCCGGTAGAGAGGTTCGGAATAGCCCATGCCGCGGCTGAGAGAGAGGGGTTGCGGGCTCTTGTGCTCGAAGACGCACATGCGATGGGTGGGCGAAATTGGCATCATCAGTCCCACCGTCTCCTGCGTCTCCTGCCAAAGCCGTTCGAGCGGCCCGGTCGCCAACGCCACCAGCGCAGGTGCCGGTGTCCACGACTGGGCCAGGAGACCGAACCTGGGACCGAGTTGGAAGCGCAGCGGCGAACCGAACGAATAGATAAGCCCTTTCGCCTCGAGCGTTCGAAGGAGGCGGTATAGGGTCGGTCGCGACAATCCCGTGCGCTCCTGCAGGGCGGGCAGGTCGAGCACAGGCTGGTCTTGATTAAAGCTGAATAGCACGTCGACCGCGCGCTCGACGGAGCGCACGGATTCGCTTTCGCGACCTTTCGTCTTGCCGGGTGCTGCCTTGTTGGTTGCGCTCATTAGCCGGTGTTCATTCTGTGGACAGTGTAGGCAGTACCGCGGATACGCTCCGGGCGCGTAATGCGTACGCTGTCGGGGATCGGCAGTGTAGTGGGATGCGGGCATCCGGCCCGGGTTTGTCCATACTGCGGACCATCTAAAGCAAGACCGACAACTGTGACGACGCATCACGACTACGCGCCCCCAGCGACAATTGCGCGGCCACCGTTCGCCTGCGCTACGAGGCGGCATTTTGACTCGCGCGAGACAGCATGAGCACATCATCCGGTGAGTTGACCGTCCGTATCACGGCGAAAACCCAGGAGGCGCTTGACATCTGCGCCTTCGAACTGAGGGCGGTTCACGCGCCGTCGCTGCCGGCGTTCTCCGCCGGCTCGCACATCGACGTGCACATCGGCGGTTTTACGAGACAGTATTCCCTGTGCAACGACCCGTCAGAGAATCATCGCTACCTGATCGCCGTCCTGAAGGACGCGAAGGGCCGCGGCGGCTCAGCGGCGATGCACGAGCAGCTGCATCCAGGCGACACGATCCACATCAGCGTGCCGCGCAACCACTTCCATCTGGCCAGCGGTGCCCGTCGCCACCTGCTGGTTGCGGGCGGGATCGGTGTGACACCGGTCCTCTGCATGGCGGAGCGGCTTGCCAGCCTGGGCGCCGATTTCGAGATGCATTACTGCGCCCGCTCTCCGGAGCGCGCGGCGTTCCGCTCGCGCATCGAGCAATCAGGGTTTGCTTCGCGCGTGTGCTTCCATTTCGATGACGGCTCGCAGGAGCAGAAGCTCGACATCCCAGCGCTGCTGCAGACGCCAGAACCGGGGGTGCATGTGTATGTCTGCGGGCCAAAGGGTTTCATGGACGCCGTCCTGCGCAGTGCGCGTGAGCGCGGTTGGCCCGAGGACCAATTGCACTACGAGTTCTTCGCGTCAGATGCAGCCGCCCCGCGGCAGGACGATGGCAGCTTCAGCGTCAAGCTCGCCAGCTCGGGCCGGGTGATCCCCGTGCGGGCCGACCAGAGCGTCTCGCAGGCCCTGAACGCAGCAGGTGTGGGGGTGGTGACCTCATGCGAGCAGGGTGTCTGCGGCACCTGCGTCACGCGCGTGCTGGAGGGTATTCCAGATCACCGCGACATGTACTTCACACCCCAGGAACAGGCTGCGAATGACCAGTTCACCCCTTGCTGCTCGCGTGCCAGGACGCCGCTGCTGGTACTCGACCTGTAAGGTCGGTCCAGCCCGGTGGCCCGGGCGGGCCGGCAAGGGCTAGGCCGTGCCGCTGGCGAGGCAATGTTCCAGGAAGGTGCGGGAGGCGGTCCCGAGATGCCTGGCCCTGTGCACTACCACGGAGAGCGTGCGGCGCTTCGGCGGCAGCGTAGTGGCGAGTTCCACCAGCCAGCCGCGATCCACGGCGCCCGCGACTGCGTGCCGCGACAGGCAGCCCAGGCCCAGGCCCGAGGCGACCGCGCGCTTGACTGCCTCGTTGCTGCCGAGTTCCATCCCGACGTCCACGTCGGACAGGTGCGGGATCAGCCAGCGGTCGGAAGCCTCACGGGTCCCGGAGCCAGGCTCGCGCAGGATCCAGCTGGCTTCCGACAGCTTGCGCAGGGTGGCGCGCCGGGCCGCCAACGGGTGGTTGCGCGCGGCCACGACCACGATCTCGTCGGTGCGCCACCGGCGCACCAGGAGGTCGGGGTGGGTGTGCTCCCCCTCCATGAAGCCGATGTCGACCCGGAAAGCCGCGAGGGCCTCGAGCACGTCGCGGGTGTTCGAAATGTCCAGCCGCACCCGCGCCGCCGGATGGCGCCGCTTCCAGTCCACGATCAGGTCGGGCAGCAGGTACTCGCCGATCGTGTAGCTGGCGGCGATCCGCAGGGGGGCCGCGTGCGCTTCCTTGAACAGCGATTCGGCTTCCAGCGCCTGTTCGACGATCCCGGTGGCCTTGGGCAGCAGGGCGCGGCCGTTCTCGTTGAGCACCAGCCTGCGCCCGACCCGGTCGAACACCTGCGCGCCGAGCGCGGATTCCAGTTCCGCCAGTGCGCTGCTGGCCGCGGATTGCGACCGCGCCACGCGCCCGGCCGCCGCGCGCATCGACCCGCTGCGCGCGATGGACGCGAAGACCTCCAGCTGCGACAGGGTCAGGCGCGCGCGCTGATCGGTTTTATCGGTCATGGAGATCGCAATTATTCGCTTTACCCGGATATAAGCAAATTCTACGATGGGGTCATGTTCAAGTTCCTCTCCGGTGCTCCCCTGCACGACCCCACGGCCAGCAAGACCGCCGAGACCGAGGTCAAGACCACCACGTGCTACATGTGCGCCTGTCGGTGCGGCATCCGCGTGCACCTGCGCGATGGCGAAGTCCGCTACATCGACGGCAATCCGGATCACCCCCTCAACAAGGGAGTGATCTGCGCCAAGGGCAGCTCCGGCATCATGAAGCAGGCCTCACCGGCTCGCCTGATGCAGCCGCTGCTGCGCAAGCCGGGAAGCGACCGCGGGGCCGGCGAGTTCGAGCCGATCTCCTGGGAGCGCGCCTTCGACCTGCTGTCGCAGCGCCTGGGGCACCTGCGCGCCACCGATCCGAAGAAATTCGCGCTGTTCACCGGACGCGACCAGATGCAGGCGCTCACCGGGCTGTTCGCGCGCCAGTTCGGCACGCCGAACTACGCCGCGCACGGCGGCTTCTGCTCGGTGAACATGGCGGCGGGCATGATCTACACGGTGGGCGGCAGCTTCTGGGAGTTCGGCGGCCCGGACCTCGAGCGGGCCAAGCTGTTCGTGATGATCGGCACGGCCGAAGACCACCACAGCAACCCGATGAAGATCGCGCTCGGCCAGTTCAAGCGCGCGGGCGGCCGCTTCATTTCCATCAACCCGGTGCGCACCGGGTATTCCGCGATCGCCGACGAATGGATCCCGATCCGCCCGGGGACCGACGGCGCGCTGTTCATGGCGCTGCTGCACGAGTTGATCGGCACCGGCCTGGTCGACCGCCCGTTCCTGCAGCGCTACACCAATGCGCCGCAACTGGTGGTGCTGGACGAGGGCGAACGCGAGGGCCTGTTCGCGTTCGATCCCGCTGCGGGTCCGCCAGGGGACGGGCGCAATCCGCACAACAAGCTGGCGTGGGACCTGGCCAGCGGCGGCCCGGTGGCCGCCTACCCGCAAGGCGTCGAAGATGGCCGCATGCTGGCGCTCGAGGGCCACTTCACGCTGCCGGACGGAACGCGGGTCGCTCCTTCCTTCCAGCTGCTGCGCGAGCGCGTGGCCGACACTACTCCCGAGTGGGCCGAAGGCATCACCGGCATCCCGGCCGCGCGCATCCGCGAACTGGCCCGCGAGCTCGGCGAGACGGCCCTGCACCAAGCCTTCGAACTGCCGATCCCCTGGACCGACGCCTGGGGCAAGAAGCACCCGACGACCCAGGGGCGACCGGTGGCCTTCCATGCCATGCGCGGGCTGGCGGCCCACTCCAACGGCTTCCAGACCGTGCGCTCGCTGGCGATCCTCATGAGCGTGCTGGGCACGATCGATGCGCCGGGGGGCTTCCGGCACAAGGCGCCCTATCCGCGGCACATCGTCCCGAACTATCGCGCCTTCAACGACCCCGGCCTCGTGCAGCCCAACACGCCGCTGAACGCGGCGCCGCTCGGGTTTCCCGCCAGCCCCGAGGAGCTGGCGGTGCACCCCGACGGCACGCCGCTGCGCATCGACCACGCGTTCTCCTGGGAGCATCCGCTGTCGGCCCACGGAATGATGCACAACGTGATCACCAACGCGACGCGCGGCGATCCCTACCGCATCGACACGCTCCTGATCTTCATGGCGAACATGGCGTGGAACTCCACGATGAACACCATGGGCGTGCGCGAGATGCTCAACCAGAAGGACGAGACCGGCGAGTACAAGATCCCCTTCCTGGTGGTGTGCGACGCCTTCCAGAGCGAGATGGTCGCTTTCGCCGACCTGGTGCTGCCGGATACCACCTACCTTGAACGCCACGACGTCATGAGCATGCTGGACCGGCCGATCTCCGAGTTCGACGGCCCGGTCGATTCGGTGCGGGTACCGGTGGTGCCGCCCAGCGGCCAGTGCAAGCCGTTCCAGGAGGTGCTGATCGAGCTCGCTTCGCGCCTGAAGTTCCCCGCCTTCACGCGGGAGGACGGCAGCCGCAAGTTCAAGGACTACCCGGACTTCGTCGTCAACTTCCAGGCGCAGCCGGGTGTCGGCTTCCTCATGGGGTGGCGGGGCAAGGATGGGCAGGACCACCTGCGCGGCGAGCCGAATCCCAACCAGTGGGAGATGTACGCCAAGAACAACTGCGTGTTCCAGTACCACATGCCGGCCGACCAGCAGTTCATGCGCAACTGGAACCAGCCCTACCTCGACTTCGCCAAGGACAAGGGCTGGCGGCAGAGAAACGATCCGGTGCAGCTCGCCATCTATTCCGACACGTTGCAAAGCTTCCGGCTCGCGGCGCAAGGCAAGACCCGGGGCCGCCAGCCGCCCGAGCGGCTGCGCGCGCGCATCGAGCAGTACTTCGATCCCTTGCCCTTCTGGTACCCGCCGCTGGAAGACGCCTGCACCGACACCGAGGCGTTCCCCTTGGCGGCGATCACCCAGCGACCGATGGCGATGTACCACTCGTGGGACTCGCAGAACGCCTGGCTGCGTCAGATCCACAGCCACAACTACCTGCACGTCAATCCGCTCACCGCCGGCGCCGCCGGCATCGCGGACGGCGGCTGGTGCTGGGTGGAAAGCAAGTGGGGCCGGGTTCGCTGCATGGTCCGCTACAGCGAGGCGGTGGAACCCAACACGGTCTGGACCTGGAACGCGATCGGCAAGGCCAGCGGCGCCTGGCAGCTGGCCCCGGCGGCCAACGAATCGCGCCTGGGCTTCCTGCTGAACCACCTGATCACCGAGGAGTTGCCGGACGGCGACCGCAGGATCAGCAACTCCGACCCTATCACCGGCCAGGCCGGCTGGTACGACGTGCGGGTGCGCATCCGGCCCGCCGAACCGGCCGAGCCCACCGAGACATTGCCGCAGGCCGCGACGCTGCACGTGGTCGCCGCCCCCGCTGAACGACAAGGAAGTCCCCGATGAATGCAATCCAACCCGCCGACACGCTGGCCAGGCAGCTGGCGCTCGTCATCGACCTCAACGTGTGCGTCGGCTGCCACGCGTGCGTCACTTCGTGCAAGGAGTGGAACACCTCGGGCGCCGCGGGCCCGCTGACGGACCTGAACACCCGTGGCGCGCAGCCCACGGGCACCTTCTTCAACCGCGTGCAGACCTACGAGGCCGGCGCCTTCCCGGTGACCGAGACCATCCATTTTCCCAAGAGCTGCCTGCACTGCGAGGAGCCCCCCTGCGTGCCCGTCTGCCCCACCGGGGCGAGCTACAAGCGCGCCGAGGACGGCATCGTGCTGGTCGACTACGACAAGTGCATCGGCTGCAAGTACTGCGCCTGGGCGTGCCCCTACGGTGCCCGCGAGTTCGACGAGGAACGCAAGGTGATGACCAAGTGCACGCTCTGCGTCGACCGCGTCTACGACGAACACTTGCCGCCGCAGGACCGCAAGCCGGCCTGCGTGAAAGCCTGCCCGACCGGCGCGCGGCTGTTCGGCGACGTGAAGGACCCGGACTCCGAGGTCTCGCAGGCGATCCGCGAGCGCGGCGGCTACCAGCTGATGCCCGAATGGGGCACGCAGCCGGCGAACCAGTACCTGCCGCGCGTGCGGACGGCGGCGGTAGCGGGCGGCCGCGGCGCCGGGAGCGCGGCCACGGAGCGCCCGGCGACCGTCGACGCACTGAAGCCCACCCTGGCGGCCCTGTGCGCCGGGACGCAGGAGGCCTGAGATGAATCCCGCCTGGTCGATCATTCTCTTCACCACCATGGCGGGCTCCGCCCAGGGACTGGTGGTGGCCCTTGCCGTGGCCTGCCTGGCCGGCGCGGACCTGGGCCGCGCCTTCGTAGGGGGCTTGCTGGCAGCGGCCACGGTCCTGCTGGTGGCGGCGCTGGTGGCTTCCTTCTTCCACCTGGGACACCGGATGCGGGCCTGGCGGGCCGCGCTGATGTGGCGCACCTCCTGGATGTCGCGCGAGGTGATCGTGCTGCCGGCCTTCATCGGGCTGGTGGGCGCGTGGGCGGTCGCCGCCCTGGCGGGCGCGCCCGATGTGCTCGTGCTCCGGGTGCTGCCGGTGCTCGCCATCGCCCTGTCGCTGCTGCTGTGGCTGTGCACGGCGATGATCTACGCCTGCCTGCGCTTCATCCAGGAATGGGCCCATCCGCTGACGGTCGTCAACTACACCTTGATCGGCCTGTCGTCCGGGCTGGTGCTGGCGGGCGCCGCCGGCGTGCTGGCCGGGCAGCGCGAGTTCGTCGGGGCACTGAGCGGCTGGACCGTCGCCGCGACGCTTGCGGCATGGCTGGGCCGCGCCCTGGCATTGCGCCGCAACGCGGCGCTGAAGCCACGCTCCACGCTGCAAAGCGCCACCGGTATCCACAACCCGCAGCTGGTGCAGCGCGCCATGGGCATGACGGGCGGCTCGTTCAACACCCGCGAGTTCTTCCACCGGGCGTCGCTGCAAGCGGTGCGCCGCACCCGCGTCGGCTTCCAGCTGCTCGCATTCGCCGCGCCGCTGGTGCTGGTGTGCATGGCGATGCTGGGCGCGGGCACTGGCTGGTGGCTGGTGGCGCTGCCGGTGCAGTCGGCAGGACTGCTCGCCGAGCGCTGGTTCTTCTTCGCCCAGGCCCGCCATCCGCAGAACCTCTACTACCAGGTCGTGTCATGACGCCGTCCCCCGCCGTGCCCGACCGGGTGCTGGAGTTCGAGGCGCCCGAGGTGCACGCGCTGGTCTGGCTCCCGCTGGCAGTGCGCTACAAGCTGGACGTCATCGGTTGCCGGCTCCGCCTGGCGCAATGGCAAGCGATCGCGCCGGCCGCACGCGCGGCCTTGCTGGCGTGCGCCGCGGGCGAGCCGTTCCGCCGGCTGCTGCTGGACCTGGTACCCGACGCCACCCTGCAGGCGGGTCGGGATACGGCGCTGATCGGCTCCTATGAGTGCTACCTTGCCGGGCGGCTCGCGCGCCCGCGCGCAGCGGCCCCGGCGCTGCATTCGGGTCCGCCGAACGCCCCGTTCATGTAAGCCGGATTCCGTTGGCGGCCGCGCCACCCAGAATGCCCACATGCAAATCACAACTGCCTTGCAATCCGATGCCCGCACGCCCGTGCGCCGCCGGGGTGGCGGCGCTGGCCGTCGCCCCGGCGCGTGCCCAGACGCGGCCCGGGGCGTCACCACCATCGTGGTGCCGCAGGCCGCCGGGGGCGCCGTCGACATCGGCGCGCGCGCCATGGCCGAGTTCCTCTCCACGGCCAAGGCCACCCCGACGATCGTCGTGAACAAGCCTGGCGCGGCCGGCGAGATCGCTGCCAGTTTCGTGGCGGGGGCTTCGCCCGATGGTGCAACCCTGCTGATGGGCAACAGCAGCACCATGGTGGTCGCGCCGCAGGGGTCAAGAAGACGCGCTACGACCCGTCGCCGACTTCCGCCCTTTGGGCGGCATCCTGCTGCTCGACACCATCCTCGTGGCGAACCAGTCGCTCGGCTTCCGCAGCCTGGCGGACGGTCACAATTACATCAGCCTTGTGGAGCGAGGACGGACTGCTCCCGCTCTTGACTGGATTGCTGCAATCGCCCGAGCACTCCAGAGGAAGCCGTCCCAGTTGGTTCGCGCTGCGGAAAAGATGACCGCCGTCGGTTAGGAGTCCCGCGGAGCCAGCAGGACCGGTCGTCGTAGCACCCGCTAAGCCGGGCGTCCGGCCGTGCTGGGGCGTTCCGGGGGAAAGCCTTCCCCCCGGGCTTGAAGGCGTGGACAACTCTGCGAGTTGCCCACCCCACGCCCTCCCCCCTTCTTATCTAAAGAGCGAACGAGCTCCCCTTTCTGGAGGAGGTCTGTGGCAGTCTGGGGCGCCGTGCCGGTCCCGCTACCCAGCTCATTTCGCGGGAAAACAGCTTGACTACATAGGCGGCACGAGGTCCGCGACCACCCGAGAAAGTACGCAGGGTGAGGAACCACGCGCCACTTGCGCATGAGCGTAAGCGGTAAGCCAGCGGCGTCCTTCCCTTCCGATCCGCCGCTGCCCAGAATGCCTGCATCGACAACGGTCAAGGAGCAGGCGAAATGGAAGGCATCAAGCGACGGCGTCTGGGCAGCGAGGCATGGCAGGAGCTGCTGCGGCGGCATGCGTCCAGCGGGGAGCCTGTCAGCACGTTCTGCCAGCGCGAGGGCGTGACCACGCACAGTTACCGGCGCTGG
>NZ_JBMSDV010000011.1:0-7508 GCF_049445855.1 Variovorax sp. VNK109
CGCCACGAATCGCAGATTTGAAAGTGAACAGGAAAGTCAATGAAATCAACGATCTACCAACACCACCTCCGCGCCAGTGCTAGCTTTTCGTACCGTCACTTATTGCACTGAAAACGAGGAGACCCCTAAACGGCGCAAAAAATGATGAACACGTGTTGCCTATTCTCAGTGGCTCGATGGCGGTCGCGGGCTAGCGCCCTTCTCGAAGATCGAATAGAGAGCAAATGCCGAGCCGGACAGTATGCTGTCGCGGCGGCGCATGAGCAGGACATCCTGGATCGGTTGCCGGTCGACGACCGCGATTGAAGCTACCTTGCCTTGTCCGACGGCATCTGCTGCCGGTGGGCACAGTGCCAGCAGATCGGAGTCCGCGACATTCGCAACGGCATCAACGAAGGATTCGCAGACCATTGCGACATGGGGCCGCGGCAGCCCGATATTTCTGAACATAGAAGCAAGGCTCGAGTCGCCATGCTCCAAAGGCCCGCATACGATCCAGTCGCAATTCGAAAGATCACGCAGTCGCGTGGCGCCTCGAAGTGGATGGTCCACGCGAGCAATTATCACTGATTGATGCCGCGAAATGACCTGAGTATCGAGCGAGGTATCCACTACGCCGTCCAGCATCGGGCACACGATGAAGTCGAGCTTGCCGGTCAGCAACTCCGACACGAGTCGGGAATACGGACCACTTGCGCAACGGACGACCACTCCGCTGTGGCGATGTCGGAATTCGCGCAAGGCGGCGGGCGCGAGTAAAAACCCGGCGAGCGGAGACGCGCCGAACGAGACCGAGCGTTGTCCCTTGCCACCCGGAGAGACCTCTAATTGGGCCAGCTCGACCTCGGACAAGATGAGTTGGGCGCGAGCCAGCAGCACCTTCCCGGCCTCAGTCAACGATATACCGAGAGCGCCGCGGCGCAGCAACTCGGTTCCAACGGAAATCTCGAGCCGCTTGATAGACTTGGACAGAGAGGCTTCGCTCTTGCCTTCCGCATGGGCCGCCCGCCTTAGGGAACCGTGCTCGACCGACGCAACAAAATCTCGGAGTTGCTGAAGCGTCAAGCATGCCTCCTAAGTCGCGGGGCAGTGCATCACTGCTTTTCCAGCTTCATTTCCACGAAGGAAGCCTCCCATCGCCGCGATTCCGCTTTCAGCATCCTGTCGACCTCGGCGGGTGATCCTGCTGCCTCGGGATAGATGCCAAGATCCTCGAGGCGCTGTTGGATCGTCGGATCCCGCAAAGCCTGTGCAGCGGCATGATTGAGTTGATCGAGCACAGGTCCCGGGGTTCTAGCCGGTGCGAGTAGCGCATACCAGGAAAGAACTTGCGCTTGAGAGTAGCCTTCCTCGGCCAGTGTAGGCACGTTCGGGATCAAATCCAGTCGCTTCGCAGCAACGACCGCCAGCGCCTTAAGCTTGCCCGATTTGATGTAGGGCAAAGCGGTGGAGAGTGGCAGCATTGCGAACGCCAGGTCACCTTGCAGCAGTTGCGGCAGTCCCTGTGGCGTCCCCTTGTACGGAATCGCGACGATGTCCATATTGGCCGCGCGCTTGAGCAGTTCCGTGTTCAGGTGCATCGATGTTCCCAGTCCGGGCATCAGGTAGTTGAGCTTGCCAGGCTTAGAGCGCGCAAGCGCCACGAAAGCGCGGAGGCTTTCGACCTTGAGCGAGGATGGGACAACCGCGACCACTGGCGCGGTGGCAAGCATCGCGACCCCGGAAAAGTCGGCCACGGGATTCCAGCGAACATCGGCCTGCAGCAGGGGATTGGTGACGTGGCTCAGGGTAGCAAGCAACAACGTGTAGCCGTCGGATGCGGCCTGCGCGACATAGGCGGTACCTATTGCGCCGTTCGCGCCTGGCTTAGGATCGACCAAGACCGGCTGGTTGAGTGCGATCGACATCCCTTGACTCAGCAGGCGTGCAGCGAGATCGGGTGTTCCGCCAGCGGGAAAAGGCACCACGATGGTGACCGGGCGTGACGACGCCAGCTGTGCATAGACGGATATGCCCGATGCGACCAAGGACGCTGCCAGCAGGCTGCGAAGAACGCGTCGGACGTACGAGTCGAAGTTCATCTGTGTCTCCTCTTAATCCCTGTGGGGGTCCGACATAGTCAGTCGAATTGAAGCTCGTCGAGTATCGCCTCTAGGGGCAGGTCACGCGGGCGAGTTGTCGCATATGCCTTGCCGCGAAATAGGCCTGCGTCGGAAGACATAGCAAAGGCAGCCCCCTGTTCAAGCTCACTCGCCAACCGAAGCAATGTCCGGCGGCACTGTACAAGCGGAAAATCCGACTTGACTAGCTTCTCGAGACTCCGGTCATGAATCTTTCCCTGGCTCTCTTGAATGGCCAGATCCTGCAACTGCGCACTCGGGATTCCCGTAAATGACTTGCTCTGCTTTTCGCGATCCTGAAGGTAGTCGTTCTCCCGGCTTCCACGAGGATTGAATGTGCCAGGTATGAGCTCGGCATAGTCGAACGCACCATCGCTGTACCCGCTAATCTCAGATTTTGTGAGCGGGCGGTCTTGGTGGTAGCGGATGCGGTACCACCAGCAGTTCTCATCGTCTATTGGGATAAAAGCATTGGCGCGACAGACATTGCCAACTTCCGTTGGCACAACCACGAAGGCAGGTGCAAGCCAGCGCGCGATCCGCCAGAAATAGGCATCGTCCCCAGCATTTCGGCGCGCGGCGATTCGCATACCGTAGGCGGTAGGGGTAGTGGATATCGTGGGCTTCCCGTCATCGTTGGCGAAGCGGATCAGTTCCCCAATCCCAAAGACATCGGCACCGCCAGCGGATTCTTTGTGCAGAAAGGAGATGTGCGAATAGTCGATGCTTCCTTCAAGTGCCTGGAGGTAGTTGCATTTCATCAGACATTTTGATATGTACACATGTGAAAGGGGAAGGGTGCAGAAGTCGAATTCCGGCGGAGCGGGCTGCCGTTCGGGCGGTCCCATCCAGACCCAAACGACTCCCCCCTGCTCGATCACCGGGTACGCAGCCACCGGCCGGCTCTTGGCTAACTCGCAGCCGTTCTCCTCGGTTGGAATATCGACGCAGCTGCCATTCACATCGAATTTCCAGCCGTGATAAATGCAACGCAATCCACCTTGCTCATTTCGCCCATAGTACAACTCAGCGCGCCGATGCGGGCAGTGAGCGTCGAGCAAGCCGACCCGATTGTCGCTGTCGCGAAACGCGACCAGATTCTCGCCGAGGATGCGGACGCGAACCGGAGGACAGTCTGGCCGTGGCAGCTCGCTCGACAGGAGAGCAGGGAGCCAAAAATGTCGGAACAATCGGCCGACAGGGGTGTCGGATGCAGTCTGGGTGAGCATGAAGTTGTCGTCGCGCACGTGGAGACCTTTCGGGGTGAGGATCGGCGAGGTGCAAGAAGCTTATCGAGGCCTTGGCGGCGTTAGTTGGACAAGTTAATCCAAGCGATGCCTCTAAGCTATCACGCCACCTGCGGGCCGGCGGCGTCACCCAAATGCCATCTTTTGTCGGTCCGACTCGCGACGTCTCGTCCCGAGAGCAGCTACCTCCTGTCCGGGAGTTCGTTGCCGCGAACCAGGCCCATACCTCGGTGACCGAAAAAAGTCACGGGCGGCTAGTCTTTTGAGGGCTTGGCGATCTGAGAAACTACTAGGTAAGCCCGAAATCGGCAACACCAACCCGCGCCGTCGGTGGTCGCGGTACGAGGAAGACGTTTGGCTTGGCTCAGTAGGTAAGTTCGTAGTTTCCGAGGTCCGCCTGGATGACCAGTCTGTCCTTCAATGGCCGACGTTCATCCCGCAGGAAAATACGCCGCTTGGTAGGAAACGCGAATCCGTCGAACACTTGATAGTCTAAGAGGTAGTGCGCGGCCTTGCTATTCCCAGCGATTTCCAAGGAGTAATCGTGCCGCCTGATCAAGCCAGATGCGTCGATGTATATAGTCTGCTGCGAAGAATGGGTGGCGTATGCCTCGGGAAATGTAAGTTCGAGCGTTTGCCAGATCTCCTCGGCCGATTCTGTCCACAGCTCGCCTTGGCGCACTATCACGCCATGCCCCACAAGCGAGAACGGGAGCGTGAAGTACGTCCAAAGAGCGCAGCCAATAAAATAAGCTAGTTGGTTTGCGCTCCACTTCGCGCCTGCTGCCGAGTTCCCAAATGAAGCGCGTGGGCGCTCAAGCTTTTCAAGTACCCGACCATCGCTCGATTCGACAAGCGTGCGATAGGGCTCGTATCGGGCTCTCTGATTCAGGTGAATAAACGGGAAAATGCTCACCCTTTGCGCTCGTGTGTCGACATCGACGCGCGTAGACATCTTCGTGAATGCTTCTTGGCCGCGCGCCACGAGTGCAATTCCACTAGGAGAGAAGTCGGCGCTTATCTTTCGGATAGTCTGCCAACGTTCCAGGCCTCCGTGTGCTCCCAGCATTTTTTTGAGAAGATCATTCATTCTTAGATTCCAAAATAGGCCATCGGGCCACGTAAAATTGTCAGGACTATAGGGCGAACTATAGCTTGCTCTAAATGCTACTGAAAGCTATAACAGACTCTTAGATATATTAAGCTGTCGCTTCGCGTCTCAGGTTCGTCCAGTGGATCGCCCTGCCTGCCAGTTCCGCAAATAGTAGCGAGGCTGCGCCAAAGCCCGCTGCGAGAAATCCTAGATTTGATACCCCCATGAGGTCGATGCCAAACGCCCCGAGTACGCCCGCCGCAGTGGTCCCGAGGAAGGTGGCAGAGTTGTTGAGGCCGAGCACCACGGGTGCGATGGTTGGGGCTATGCCAACGATGCGGTGTTGCTGTGGGACCAGCATCCCCCAACCGCAGAAGCCCCAAACAACGATCGCAATGATTGAGCTCCAGAGCGCCGCACTGGACCAAGGAAGGAGAATGAAGTCCACTGTGACTAATGTCAGCATCGTTACGAGCACCTTCCGATTTCCAATCGCGTCTACCCATCGGCCGACCAGGACGTTCGACACAGTTCCCGCGACGCCCCACAGCACGAGGAGCCCGCTCAAGATCGCGGTGCTACCGCCGGTAACCCTTTGAAATACTACGGAGAGATACGTGTAGATTGTGAAGGCGGCGGTAAAGAACAGAAAGGTACTGGCCAGCGTCAATCCCACTCTCCTGTCCGCCAAAGGTGCGAGCCGTTGAGACAATGAGACAGGCGGGAGCACAGGAATCTGCTTCAAGAACGCGCCGACGCCGGCGGCGGAAGCGGCTGCAAGAACTGCGACGAAGACCATCGTCCAACGCCAATCGCTTAGTCCTCCAATGAGCGCTCCCAATGGTGCTCCAAGCGCGGTCGATATGGATAGCCCGGCGATCACGACGGCGATTGCTGCACCTTGCCGCTCTCGAGGCACGATGACCATCGCTGAGCTGATTGCGGTTGTCGAAAACATGGCAGCTGCTGCACCGGCGATAGCTCGCATGATCATCGCAACGGCAAAATTCGGAGCGATTGCCGTGCCCAGGTTGGCTAGGACGAAGATGACAAGTCCTGTCAGCAACAACCTTTTTCGTGAAACGCCTGAGGCAAATGCGGCGATCACTGGAGCTAAGGCTCCGTTCGTCAGCGCGTAGATCGTCGTCATCTGTCCAGCCGCCCCGATGCTGACGCCAAATCCGTGGGCAATCTGCGGAAGGACACCGGCCACGACGAAACTGTCGGTGCCAAGCGCGAACATGCCAAGGGCGAGAAACAAGAGACGACGATCCACGATGAGCCAGTCTTTAATCTGATTTGATTGAACTTGCAGCCCCGTGCATGCCCGAGACCTGCGCTCCAGGGACGCCGGAGTGCCTGAGCGAATGTAGAAGTACAAGCAGCTTCGACGAAGGGGCGGAAACGCCAACTTTCCACTCAATGGCGACAAAATATCTACTGGTACGCGCTAGGCGGAATCCATGTCGACCTTTCGGCGAGGCTGCGCTATCGCTTACGCGGAAATATCGCTGTCGGTGGTGCCGCGGCATCCGCGCCTTTGCCTGTTGGAAATCAGGCCGCACGAAACCTGATAGGAAGCGACTGGGAACTAGCTCCGATACCCGCTTGTGCGATGACCCACTGTCAGTGCGCCGTTCAGAAGGAGGTGGATGACCCCACTCGTCGCTGCGCACTGTGGTCGTCAACGCGACGTGCGAATCCTCATTTCTTGGTGGGTTCAACGCCCGCCAGCCAGTGCAACGGGTTCAGGGGGCCGATCCGCAAGAGGTCGAAACTCATGTAGTGCGCCCTCCCCAGAGGAAGTTGCTCGAGCATTGCGTGCGCCGCTTCAAGGTCGGTCATATTGAGCACAAACACGACACCAGTCCGATCTGCAAGCGAATACCACTGATCGATCCGGCCAGCGAGGTAAAGATTGACCGTTTCGCGAATTTCGTTCGGCATGAGGGCAAGGACCTTCGACTGCTCGCTTCCCGCGTTGATAGTGCCGACGGCAAGGATTTTCGTCGTCGGCGTAGTGGGTTGTATTGCTTGAGCTGACGAGGTCAATGGGATCAGATAGCTCGCAAGGGCCAGCAGTAGGATGCAGATACGCTTCAATTGACACTCACTTTATTTTTGATAATACGGTTCCTGTAACGCCAGTTTGCGTTCTTAAGGTCGTTGCCAAAGGAATTAGAAACTAGGAGGCGCGGTGGGCTATTTTGATACTGATAGCGACACACTACGATTAAGTTTACATCTCGTTGTTATGGATAGAGATAGGCATATGCGACAGTTTTGGCATCGTTCGCGCCATCCATGGATCAATTGCTTTTCGGCGTCTGAAGAGATGATAGGGTCGCAACCGGTCAACTCTGTATTGATTGCACCATGTAGATATTTGCTCTTGTTCTTGAACAGCGCTTTCGAGACCGGTTTCAGTCTTACTCGATGCGTTTGGGCTCCCTCAGAAGTTTGCCAAGCAGCAGTACGGTAGTGCCTTGTGCTCGAGATATACATCGCAGGAGTGCGAAAGAGGGTGCGATCTGGTCGCGGACTTGGGATTCCCGTTCAATCTATTCCACTCGGCGTCGAGCCGGATATGGTGGTTGTCCCAGCACTTAGCACCACAACCCCCGATAGCTTGGTGCCCGCGCTCGCGGGACGTGACGTCCTCGACGCCGCGGAGCAACTGCGAGCATGGCACGCATCGGGCTCGGCGATTGCCGCTTCTTGCGTTGGAACATTTGTGCTCGCGAATGCAGGTCTCCTCGATGACGGTGAAGCTACAACCACTTGGTGGCTGGGTCCGCTATTCCGGCAGCGCTATCCGCGCATACTCCTAGATGAATCGCTAATGATCGTTTCGTCTGGCCGGACGGTGACGGCAGGCGCATCGATGGGGCACCTTGACTTGGCGCTCTGGTTGATTCGCGGTAAGCGTCCGGCAATCCCATCTTGAGATAGACCCAGTGTCGAGGCATCGTGTGCACGATGAACATCACGCACACTATGGCGAACGACACGATCGCCCAGCGCCCCAAGCGGCACTACTACTCCCCG
>NZ_JBMSDV010000012.1:0-2219 GCF_049445855.1 Variovorax sp. VNK109
GTAAGCGTCCGGCAATCCCATCTTGAGATAGACCCAGTGTCGAGGCATCGTGTGCACGATGAACATCACGCACACTATGGCGAACGACACGATCGCCCAGCGCCCCAAGCGGCACTACTACTCCCCGGAACTTAAAGGCCAGATCGTGGCCGAATGCCAGGTCTCCGGCGCGTCAGTGGCCGGCGTAGCGCTTGCACACGGAATCAACGCCAACATCGTTCATCGCTGGATGCGCGAGCAAGCAGACTCCCTGTTGCCAGCGCCCCGGAATGAGTTCGTTGCGCTGAATCTGCCTCCACCAGTTGAACAGCTCCCAGCAACCGAGACCAGCTCGCCGCCCGTGTCGCGTGCGATTCGCGTTGATGTTCGGCGCAGCGCCAGCGTAGTCACCGTGAACTGGCCCCTGGAAGATGCAGCGTCATGTGCAGCGTGGCTGCGCGACTGGCTCCGATGATCCGCATTGATGCGCTGTGGCTCTCCACCGAGCCGCTGGACATGCGAGCAGGCACCGAGACGGCGCTCGCCCGGGTAGTGGCTGTCTTTGGCGCAGCGCGCCCACACCACGCCTATCTGTTCGCCAATCGACGAGCCAACCGCATGAAGGTGCTGGTGCACGACGGCATCGGTGTCTGGCTGGCGGCCCGGCGCCTGAATAGCGGCAAGTTCGTCTGGCCGCGCGATGCCGCCACCACCGCCACACTCAGCCGAACGCAGTTCGATGCGCTCGTGCTGGGCCTGCCCTGGAAGAACGTCGGCGAGGCTGGAGTCATCACTGTACTTTGAGTGCTCCGGTCGTTGGCCAGGCAATCAGCGCTTGCACCGATGCGCGAATGTGATGTTAGCCGCATCATCTTCTCCCGTGATCACCGCAGACCACCTTGACACCCTGGAGCCGCAGCAGATGCGAGCGGCCCTGCTGTCGTTGATGGGTGAGCTGGCCGAGCGAGACGGCGTGATCGCACGCCAGGGCCAAGAGGCGGTCTTCAAGCAGGCGCAGATCGACAAGCTCACGCACGAGAACGCACTGCTCAAGCGCATGAAGTTCGCCGCACAGTCGGAGCGCTTCAGCGCCGAGCAGAAGAGCCTGCTCGATGAATCGCTGGATGAGGACCTGCAGGCGGTGGCCGATGAGATCGAGCAGGCCACGCCGCCAGTGGCAGGCCGCCAAGACAAGCAAGTCCCCAAACGCGCACCCCTGCCGGCCAACCTGTCGCGGCGCGAGATCCGCCACGAGCCCGAGTCCACCACCTGCGCCTGCGGTTGCCAGATGAAGCGCATCGGCGAGGACGTGGCCGAGAAGCTGGACTACGCGCCCGGCGTGTTCACGGTGGAGCGCCACATCCGGGGCAAGTGGGCCTGTGCCCAGTGCGAGACGATTCACCAGGTGCCTGTCGATCCTCACATCATCGACAAAGGCATCCCTACCACTGGGCTACTGGCGCAAGTGCTGGTGGCCAAGTACGCCGACCACCTGCCGCTGTACCGCCAGGAAGCGATCTTCGGCCGCGCCGGCCTAGCCATCCCCCGCTCCACGCTGGCGCAATGGGTGGGCTCGTGTGGCGTGCAGTTGCAGCCACTGGTTGACGCCATGAGGACAGAGCTGCTGCAGCGCCGCGTGCTGCATGCCGACGAGACGCCGGTGTCCATGCTCAAGCCGGGCAACGGCAAGGCGCACCGGGCGTACCTATGGGCCTATGCCACGGGCGCCTTCGAGAACATCAAGGCGGTCGTCTACGACTTCTGCGAATCGCGCTCGGGCGAACACGCCCGGCGCTTCCTGGGCGACTGGAGAGGCAGCCTCACCTGTGACGACTTCAGCGGCTACAAGGCCTTGATCGCAAGTGGTGTGACCGAGGTCGGCTGCCTGGCGCACGCGCGGCGCAAGTTCTTCGATTTGCACGCGGCGAACCAAAGCCAGATCGCCGAGGTCGCGCTGCAGCAGTTCGCGCGGGTCTACGAGATCGAGCGTGAGGTCAAGGAGATTGCGACCGATCAGCGCCAAACCATCCGGCAACAACAAACGAAGCCGCTGCTTGATGCCTTGCACCAGTGGATGGTGCTGCAACGCCAGAAGGTGCCGGAAGGCTCGGCAAGCGCCAAAGCGCTGGACTACAGCTTGCGGCGCTGGGAGGCTTTGACCCGGTTCGTCGATGACGGACAGCTGCCCGTGGACAACAACTGGATCGAGAACCAGATTCGGCCGATTGCCATTGGCCGCA
>NZ_JBMSDV010000013.1:0-1685 GCF_049445855.1 Variovorax sp. VNK109
CGTCCGCTTTGGGCCGAGGCTGTGTGAAAACCCTTCCGGTGCTGAGCGCGTAAAACTAGAATCCGGCCACCGTTGCTCAAGCGAGGTGGCGCATGAAGCGATTCATTGAAGGGGCGGACCGGCATCAGGTGGCGCTGCTGCCGCAGTGTCTTGAAGACTACGTTGGTGAAGACAACGCGGTGCGGGTGGTGGACGCTTTCGTTGAAGCACTGGATTTGAAGGTACTGGGCTTTGATGCTGATCCAGCTGCGACGGGCCGACCTGGCTACCACCCGGCTGTGCTTCTGAAGCTGTACATCTACGGATACTTGAACCGCGTCCAGTCCAGCCGGCGCCTGGAGAGGGAGGCACGTCGCAATATCGAGTTGATGTGGCTACTGGGCCATCTCACACCAGACTTCAAGACGATTGCCGACTTCCGGCACGACAACGGCAAGGGCATCCGGGGCGCGTGCCGCCAGTTCGTCGAGCTTTGCCGGCAACTCAAGCTGTTCGGCCAGGACACGGTGGCGATCGATGGCAGCAAGTTCAAGGCGGTCAACAGCCGGGATCGAAACTACTCGCCGGGCAAGATCGAGGCGAGGAAGGAGCAGATCGAGCAGAGCATCCAGCGCTACCTGGATGCACTGGAGACGGCGGACCGGACCCAGCCGCCCGAGCTGGAGCTGCGTGCAGATCGCCTGCACGCGAAGATCGGCAAACTGCGCGAGCAGATGAAGAGACTCGATGAGATCAAGCAGCAGTTGCAGGACGAGCCGGATCACCAGAGATCGCTCACCGATGCGGATGCACGCTCGATGCTGCAGTCGGGCAAGAGCACGGGGATCGTGGGCTACAACGTGCAGGCTGCGGTCGACGGCAGGCACCACCTGATCGTCGCGCACGAGGTCACCAACGTCGGACACGACAGGGGCCAACTGAGCAAGATGGCCAAGGCGGCCCGCGAGGCGATGGGCAAGAAGCGGCTGAGGGCGTTTGCAGACCGCGGCTACTTCAATGGACAGGAGATCAAGGCGTGCGAGGACGCAGGCATTGCTGCCTTCGTGCCCAGGACGGCGACCTCCAATGCCAAGGCGCACGGGCGCTTCGGCAAGGCGGACTTCATCTACATCGCCCGGGATGACGAGTATCAATGCCCGGCAGGCCAGCGGGCGATCCATCGGTTCACGCGCATGGAGGATGGTCAGAACACCCGTGTGTACTGGTCAAGTGCGTGCCCGAAGTGCCCGCTCAAGCAGCAATGCACGACATCGTCCAACCGGCGCATCCGCAGGTGGGAGCACGAGCAGGTGCTGCAGCGGATGCAGCTGCGCATGGACTGCATGCCCGAGGCGATGACTTTGCGGCGATCAACGATCGAGCATGTGTTCGGAACACTCAAGCACTGGATGGGGTCGGTGCACTTCCTGATGCGCACGAAGGCGCATGTGGCCACCGAGATGAGCCTGCATGTGCTGGCTTACAACCTCAAGCGGGTGATGAGCATCCTGGGTATGACCAGAACGATGAAGGCGATGCGCCTGGCGGGGGTTTGAGGCCTTCATATGCCCTCCAACACGGCGAAACGGGGCCTCATGAAGCTCCAAATCGCCGTTCTGGCACCTCAAAGCACTGGATGAGAGGTGATGGTCGGTCAGGACTTCAATGCCGAGCGGCTACTGCGCGTTTGCACACAGCCTCGGCCC
>NZ_JBMSDV010000014.1:0-1193 GCF_049445855.1 Variovorax sp. VNK109
AAATGGCAAAAGGCAAGTTTGAGCGTACGAAGCCGCACGTGAACGTGGGCACGATCGGTCACGTGGACCATGGCAAGACGACGCTGACGGCGGCGATCACGACGGTGCTGTCCACGAAGTTCGGTGGCGAGGCGAAGGCGTACGACCAGATCGACGCGGCGCCGGAAGAGAAGGCGCGCGGCATCACGATCAACACGGCGCACGTGGAATACGAGACGGCCAACCGCCACTATGCGCACGTGGACTGCCCGGGCCACGCCGACTATGTGAAGAACATGATCACGGGTGCTGCCCAGATGGACGGCGCCATCCTGGTGTGCTCGGCCGCTGACGGCCCGATGCCCCAGACGCGCGAGCACATCCTGCTGGCCCGCCAGGTGGGCGTGCCCTACATCATCGTGTTCCTGAACAAGTGCGACATGGTGGACGACGCCGAGCTGCTGGAGCTGGTTGAAATGGAAGTGCGCGAGCTGCTGTCCAAGTACGACTTCCCTGGCGACGACACCCCGATCATCAAGGGCTCGGCGAAGCTGGCGATGGAAGGCGACAAGGGCGAGCTGGGCGAAGGCGCGATCATGAAGCTGGCCGATGCGCTGGACAGCTACATCCCCACGCCCGAGCGCGCGGTGGACGGTGCGTTCCTGATGCCGGTGGAAGACGTGTTCTCGATCTCCGGTCGCGGCACGGTGGTGACGGGCCGCGTGGAACGCGGCATCGTGAAGGTTGGCGAGGAAATCGAGATCGTGGGCATCACCCCGACGGTGAAGACGACCTGCACGGGCGTGGAAATGTTCCGCAAGCTGCTGGACCAGGGCCAGGCGGGCGACAACGTGGGTATCCTGCTGCGCGGCACCAAGCGCGAGGAAGTGCAGCGCGGCCAGGTGCTGTGCAAGCCCGGCTCGATCAAGCCGCACACGCACTTCACGGCCGAGGTGTATGTGCTGAGCAAGGACGAAGGTGGCCGTCACACGCCGTTCTTCAACAACTACCGTCCCCAGTTCTACTTCCGCACGACGGACGTGACGGGTGCGATCGAGTTGCCCAAGGACAAGGAAATGGTGATGCCTGGCGACAACGTGACGATCACGGTGAAGCTGATCGCCCCGATCGCCATGGAAGAAGGCCTGCGCTTTGCCATCCGCGAAGGCGGCAAGACCGTGGGCGCCGGCGTCGTCGCCAAGATCATGGAGTAA
>NZ_JBMSDV010000015.1:0-1052 GCF_049445855.1 Variovorax sp. VNK109
CAGGCCCGTGGGGGGAATGATGATCTTGCGTTTCATGTGTGACTGCCGTGCTCTCAATCGAGCACGTATTTGGGAACGGATTGCATCAGCGCCGGCTGCGGCTCCATGATGGCGCCGGTCTCGATGTGCGCGACGCTCATCGATTCCTCGAACCAGCGCCGCGGCGGCGGCGGGCCCCACAGCGTCTGGCGACGCGGGTTGTCCAGCAGCCAGCGCACGGGCGCAGCATCGCGGTCGGTGGTGAGGTAGTCGCCGGTGTAGAGCTCGAAGCGGTTGCCATCGGGGTCGCGCACGTAGACGAACAACGCGTTGGAGATCCCGTGGCGCGCAGGGCCGCGCTCGATGTTGTCGGCATAGCCGGCGCCGGCCAGCGCATCGCAAGCGCGGATGACGCCCATCGGCTCCATCAGGGAGAAACCCGCATGGTGCACTGCCGGGCCGTTCCCGGTCATGACGGCGATGTCATGAACGGTGGATTTCCGGTACAGCCAGCTGGCCCAGATGCGCGATTCGGGTGGCGCGGATTCGGTGAGTTCCGCCGGGCGAAAGCCGAGTTCGCCGCAGTACCAGTCATAGCCCTTGTGGGCGTCCGGCGTCAGTACGTTGACGTGATCCAGCCGTGTGGGACAACCGTGGCGATGCAGGTGGTATTTCTGCAGCAGCCACTCGACCGGCTCCATGGCCGCGTAATAGGCCACCGGAAACCCCAGCGGATCCTGGACGAGCAGCGTGCGGCCCTGCGCCATGCGTTCGCCGGGCGCAAACCAGCGCACAGGACAACCGAGGCCCCGGTACTTGGCCTCCAGCGCCACCAGATCCTGCTCATTGCTGACCTTGAACGCGAAATGACCGATGCCGGGTTTGGGCGCGCGACGAAGTACCACGCAATGATGATCGCGATCCTCGATGGCACGCAGGTAGACAGCATCGGCGTCCCTGGATGTCTCGAAGAGGCCGATGACGTCAACGTAGAAATCACGCGAACGCTCCAGATCCACGACCTGATACTCGATGTAGCCGAGCCGCAGGATGTTGAAGCCGGGCTGATTGGG